>NZ_JBHSGN010000054.1:0-164261 GCF_042654545.1 Dysgonomonas termitidis | reverse complement strand
ATTCAGATTGTTATTCGTAGAAAAGTCAATGTATCTCTAAATTCTTAGGCTGTCTTCTGGCTTACTCCATTTTTGAATTGCCTTCCCAATATTCAGTCAACAGTGAGCAGTTAACAGTTAACAAAAATGATAACGAATAACTGATGATTGATGGCTGTTAATCAGTGGCTATAAGTTTTGTTCAAAAAATATCAGTGATTAGTATTAACCGTTCACTGAAAAGAGCTTACAGCAGCGGGTCTGCCCGGGATTCTCACCCGGTTCCCTTTTCACCATCCTTTAAGAACATAAAGGATGACACCAAAACCATGACAAAGGTAGATATTTTATCTTAAATTGCTATATGACTGGCAGTAGAAAATTTATTTTGTATGTGTAGATGTGATAGTTCCATGCAATGGTTATTATTCCAGATGACGACCGCCGCACTTTTTAATGATTTTCCGACATCGATTAACCGCTGATTGCTGCTACCTCTGAAGATAAGGGATTCATCTTTTAATGATTCAACATATCGCCCGTCTACAAGTACATCTATGTAGGGAAGTATCCGGGATAGCCTTTCCGACCTTATGATTTGTTCATAAATATAGCCCGTGTAGCACCAGATGTTTTTATCTGTTTCGGATTTGATCCTTCGGGCTAGTTCTGTAAACCCTTCTACCTGCATAAAGGGATCGCCTCCCGTAAAAGTTACATTGGAAAACTCGGATTCCTTGAGTTTCTCCAATAAGCTATCAATGGAGTATGCTTTACCATTCCCGATATCCCACGAATGGGGATTGTGGCACCCTTTGCAAAGGTGTGCACACCCGGCGGCATAGATGGCAGTCCGGAATCCGGGGCCATCTACAGTGGTGTCGTGTACGATATCCAGTATCGATATATTGCTATTCATGGACAATACGGTCATTAAGTTCAGCAAGTTTTGCGCTATTCCATCTATCGGTAGTGCCTACCAGATAGCCTGTTATACGTTGCAGGCGGTCTATCTGCATGCTTCCGCAACGGGGGCACTCATTTATTTGTGTAGCGGCATTTTCGTATCCGCATTTCAGGCAACGGTTCCGGTTATGGTTCACCGAGGCGTAGCCGATATTATATTTATCCATCATATCTACAACAGTCATAATAGCTTCTGGATTATGAGTCGCGTCGCCATCCATCTCGACATAAAATATATGTCCTCCACGCGTAAGATCGTGATAGGGAGCCTCTATTTTAGCTTTCCGATGTGCGCTGCATGAATAATATACAGGTACATGATTTGAGTTTGTATAATACTCCCGGTCTGTAATTCCTTCAATAAGTCCGAAATCTTTTTTGTCGCGTCGTGTAAACCGCCCGGCAAGTCCTTCGGCGGGAGTGGCCAGTACGCTATAGTTGTGCTGATATTTATCAGAAAATTCATTTACCCGGTCTCTCATATATGTTATTATTTCCAGACCTAGTTTCTGGGCGGTTTCGTCTTCTCCGTGGTGCTTGCCGGTAAGGGCAACCAAGGCTTCGGCCAGCCCGATGAACCCTATGCCAAGTGTGCCCTGATTGATAACTTTCTCTATTGTATCCTCACCTGCCAGCTGCTCGCAACCTTCCCATAGCACCGACATTAATAACGGGAATTGTTTGGGAGCGGCTGTCTTTTGGAACTCGAAGCGGCGATGCAATTGGAGGGCGGCCAGCCCGAGCATCTGATCCAGTTTCCTGTAAAAGCAGTCGATCCGTTCCTTCTCGTTTTCTATGTTTCTGCATTCCAGAGCAATGCGTACCAGATTGAGTGTAGAGAAAGAAAGATTGCCTCTGCCTACCGATGTTTTCTTTCCAAAACGGTTTTCAAATACGCGGGTACGGCAGCCCATTGTCGCCACTTCATATTCAAAACGGCGGGGATCGTTCTCATTCCATTCTTCATGTTGGTTGAATGTCGCGTCCAGATTCAGAAAGTTAGGGAAGAAACGATGTGCGCTCACCTTGCATGCCAGTTGGTATAAATCGTAATTCCGGTCTGTTGGTAAATAGCTTACTCCCCGCTTCTTTTTCCATATCTGTATCGGGAAAATGGCTGTTACTCCGTTGCCCACGCCTTCATCTGTGCTGATTAACAGTTCCCGCATGATGCATCTTCCTTCGGCAGAAGTATCCGTTCCATAATTAATAGAACTGAATACCACCTGATTGCCTCCCCGGGAGTGTATGGTGTTCATGTTATGGATGAAGGCTTCCATCGACTGGTGTACACGGCTCACTGTACGGTTTATGGCATGTTGGATAATTCTTTCGTCACCATGTAATCCGGTCAGGTCTTTTGATAAGTAATCCTCTATTGGTGTTTCGTAAAGGTGTTTGTAGTCCAGTCCGTTTATCTGTTCCAGCACTTTTATTTCTTCAATAAAACTACGCCTGACAAAAGGTGCCAGATAAAAATCAAAAGCAGGGATGGACTGGCCACCATGCATTTCATTCTGGGCTGTTTCCATGGATATGCAGCCAATCATGCTCGCTGTTTCTATACGTTTGGCAGGACGCGATTCTCCATGTCCGGCATTGAATCCATGCTGAAGTATCTTATCTAATGGGTGCTGTACACAAGTGAGGCTTTTGGTCGGATAATAGTCCTTGTCGTGAATATGTAAATAGTTTTGGCGGACGGCTTCTTTTACTTCCGGCAGCAGCAGATAGTCGTCAACAAAAGGCTTCGTAGTTTCACTCGCGAATTTCATCATCATTCCTGCCGGAGTATCAGCGTTCATGTTGGCATTTTCGCGTGTGATATCGTTCGATTTGGTCTCTATGATTTCGAGGAACATGTCCCGTGTTTTGGCCTTTCGGGCAATGCTGCGCTGGTCGCGGTAAGCGATATATTTTTTAGCTGCTTCTTTCCGTGGGCTTTTCATCAGTTCCACTTCTACCATATCCTGGATTTGCTCTACGGTCATTTGCTCGTTACCCTGGCAAGAGATAAAATCCGTGATGCGTCTTATCAGGGAAGAGTCTTCTCCTTGTTCGGTGTGTAACATGGCTTTGCGGATAGCTGCCATTATCTTTTCTTCATTGAAGCCGACTATGCGTCCGTCTCTTTTTATGACTGTCTGAATCATGGTTGTATTATGTTATGAGTAAAAGAAAGTATTCGACCCGCTTTCGCGTCGTCAATTGTTGATTAATGATACATTGCTTCAATGTAACTGACGGGGATAGAGACCAAAATAGGCGAAGAGAGATTAAAGATGTAAAGTCACCGCATATTCTATTCTATCGCTTTTCTCCCGAAAGCTACGAATGTATACACGGCAGGTCTTCTGACTTATTTCCCGGTTAGGAGCCTTCCCAATGTTCAGTTAACAGTGAGCAGTAAGCAGTTAACAAAATGATAACTGAAACTGATGACCGGTAACTGTCGATCAGTGGCGTGAGGGCCTAACCTTTTCTTGAAATTTACAGCTACGGGGATAGTTCAGGACTTGCACCTGATTCCCTTTTCATCTGATTTTATTTCAGAACCGTATATGGTAACAAAGGTAGATTATTTTTTTATATGGTTTTCAAAAATGAGATTTATTTATTGAAAAATAATGCCAAAGTTTCCCGAAATAAATTCTAAGTTATACAATATTAGATAAATAAAACTTTTATATTGTTGAAAAGTTTCCTAAATTGGATAATTTACGATATTAATTTATCTTTATTCCGGATGATTTGCCGATAACTACAGAAAAAAATATTTTCTCAAAATGTTATTATTTCGATTTTTTATTCCAACTTTGTATCTGATTATTGGTGTTACAAGTCCGCATCTTCGGATAAGTAATGAAAAAGGGAATCAGGTGCAAGTCCTGAACAGACCCGCTGCTGTAACCTCTTTTCAGTGAACAGTTAACAGTCATCAGTTAACATTCATTGATGTTGTTCCGAGCGATACCCAATGCCACTGGTCGACAGATAACTGTCTATCGGGAAGGCTGCACGGAGCAAGAGTGAGTCAGAAGACCTGCCAGTAATAGTATGATTTTGTCTTTCGAGGATTAGAGGCAAGTTGGAGAAGTAAAAATTCATGTTCGGATAAAGCTGGTTTTGTGCAACAGTCAAAGTTGCATTGTGTTGGTTATATATGATAACTAAGATCCCTGCAAGAGCCGCCGACAGAATCACTTATTCTCCCGGAGATTAATTTTATAAAGCAAACAAAATGGAAAATGTTTTGCCGGAGGACAAAGGTATGTCCGCTACAAAATTTGCCGATCTGATTTTGGAGGTCAGTACGATTCTGTTAGAGTCAGGCGCTCACTGTGAACGTATAAACCGGAATGTGCAACGTATTGCCGATACGACTTGTTTTAAGGTGGAGATGCTTCTCTCCTTTACTGCTGTATCGGTAACGGTTACAGATCGTGAAAATCCCGAAAATACAGTAACCGGAAACAAGCGGGTGAGGCATCATGGTGCGCATTTCGGCGTATTGACAAATACCAGTTTGTTAACATGGAAGCTGTTTGAGAATAAAATTTCGTTGGGTGAGCTGGAAAATTGCCTGAATGAGATAAAAGCCGCACCTAAACATCCTGTTTGGCTGATACGCGTTTTTATCGGGGTAGCATGTGGTTGTTTATGTTTGCTTGCCGGAGGCGACTGGATGGACGGAGCTTTTGCCTTTATAGCGTCACTCATGGGGCTTACAGTGCGTCAGGAAATGGTAAAAAAGGGTTTCAATCTGATGGTTGCCGTTGTATGTTCTGCTTTTGCGACTACAACGATCTCCGGCATGAATGTATTGTTCGGTTGTGGCTTATCGCCCGATATATCGGTAGCAACCGCTGTCCTGTTCCTTATACCGGGGGTCCCGTTGATTAATTGTATTATAGATTTGCTGGAGGGGTATATACCCACGGGAATTGCGCGTGGGGCATTCGGCGGCTTTATTTTGTTATGTATAGCGATCGGCATGTTTATGAGTATGTCATTGATAGGTATTAATAATTTTTAGAGATGATGATAGATATATTAAGAGATGCTTTTCTAAGCTTTTTTGTAGCAATAGGCTTCGCGCTTCTTTTCGAGACCCCCCGAAAAGCTTTGCTGATTGCAGGATTGTTAGGAGGGGTAGGGCATTGTATCCGGTTTGTGCTGTTGCAATTGGATTATGGTTTGGTCGCATCTACACTTTGCGGGACTGTATTTATCGGGCTTGCCGGAATTTATTGCGCCCACCGTATACATACGCCTCCTGTCGTTTTTACGCTTCCTGCCTGCATTACGATGATTCCCGGCTTATATGCATACCGCACGATGCTCGGTTGTATCAGGATATACGAAGAGGGGATGGATAATAAAGGTTCGTCATTGCTGCAGGATACCGCATATAACTTTATTCTTACCTCTTCGCTATTGTTTTGTCTGGCGATCGGTATTTGCATTGCCGCACTCGTTTTTCGTAAAAAAAGTGTGAAAGATATAAAGAAAATCAGGGATTTGGGTATAAAGATTTTTTGAACTAATAAAGACTTGAATTCATCAATTGAGATGCTTATAAGCATTTCTTCCTGAAGGCAGGGGATGGCTAAAGTGTTAAGAATATCTAACCGGATGTAATAAACCGGGAATGGGGGCGACTAACCTTTTGTAGGTGGCTTTTATTGCTTAATTAGATAATAGCCGGGATTTAATAATGCATTTCCTATTATAACTTATTCTTGTTGTTTTACTTACTGATACAAAGAGTTGGCTCGTGTCCTTAAAAAAGCTTATAATCAAGGATTAATTAAAAGGGAAATCCTCTGGAAATAAGTTTTTATGTATATTTGTAAGCTTTAATCAATTAAATTAACAAATACTCAAATATGAATATAGCTCTCATCGGATATGGTAAAATGGGACATGAAATAGAAAAGATAGCTGTTTCGAGAGGTCACAATATTGTATCTGTCATAGATGTAAATAATACGGATGATTTCGGTTCGTCCGCGTTCAAAAGTGCTGATGTGGCAATCGAATTTTCTACGCCTGACAGTGCGATAGATAATTACAGAAAATGTTTTGCTGCACACGTTCCTGTAGTTGCAGGAACAACAGGTTGGCTCGAACATATGGATGAAGTGAAAAAAGCGTGCTCGGAAGGCGTACAGACTTTCTTCTATGCATCGAATTATAGCCTGGGAGTAAATATCTTCTTTGTGTTAAATAAGTATCTGGCACGGATAATGAATAATTATCCGGACTATGATGTGAAGATGGAGGAGATACATCATATTCATAAATTGGATGCTCCAAGCGGAACAGCTATAACGCTTGCAGAAGGTGTAATTGAAAATATCAGCCGCAAGGAACGCTGGAATCTTGAAGTTGAAGAAAAACAATCAGATCTGGCTATCCATTGTATCCGTGAAGGAGAAGTTCCCGGCATACACGAAATAATATATGAGTCGGATGCCGATATTATCAGCATCAAGCATGACGCGAAAAGCCGGAAAGGGTTTGCTTTGGGAGCAGTTATTGCCGCTGAATTTACCAAAGGTAAAAAAGGCTTCCTGGGAATGGATGATATGCTTAAATTTTAAAATAAGGTCGTAAACCTACTTTTACTTACAATATGGAAAATAACACTAAAAAAGATGGCGCGCAGCAAAAACGCAAATCCGGCGTAAGGCAATGGATATATGCCGTTCTTGCATGTATATTGTGTGTCTTGTTTGTTATCTGGACAGGATACTGGGGAGTCCTGATTCTCATTCCCGTTTTTATAGATATCTATATTACGAAATTTATCCCGTGGGGAGCATGGCGCAATGCTAAGAATCCGCATATGAGGAAAGTGCTCGACTGGGTAGATGCTATTGTTTTCGCATTGGTAGGTGTATGGATCATTAATACATTCTTTTTCCAGAATTACCAGATACCGACTTCATCTCTCGAAAAATCGCTCTTAGTAGGAGATTTCCTTTGTGTAAGCAAGGTTAGTTATGGGGCGCGTTCCCCGATGACTCCATTCTCACTGCCATTGATGCAACATACGTTTCCTGTTGGCGGATTTAAGTCGTATCTCGAAAAACCGCAGTTGGAATATAAACGGTTTGCAGGCACAGGGCATATAGAACGCAACGATATAGTCGTGTTCAACTATCCGTCCGGAGATACGGTAGCGCTTAATTATCAGAATGGGGATTATTACGGGCTGGCTAAAAGGGTTGGGCGTGATGTGGTATGGAATGATAAAAGGACATATGGGGATGTAGTCTACAGGCCTGTAGACAGACGGGAAAATTATGTAAAGCGGTGTGTCGGGTTACCCGGAGAAACTATAGAACTTATAAATGATATTGTTTACATAAATGATAAACCGATTGCCAGTCCCGAAAACATGCAGCTATTGTATTTTATCCAGACAGACGGTACTGAGATAGCTGCAAAGATATTTGAAGAATTAGGCGCCAGTGAGGATGACTATTTATATACCAACAGTATGGGGCAAAAAATGGTATATTCATTTAATCCCATGGGTATAGAAGGCGCGGACAGTCTGAGGCTGGCCAGTCTCGGATTTAAGTATAATAATGGAAGTTTCGGCCTCGCGTATCAGATTCCTCTGACAAAAGCAATGGTTGAAAAAATAAAAGAAAAACCTTTTGTGCTGACAGTCTTTCCAATGAATGAGTTTAAGAAAAAAGCAGGGATCAAGCGTGATGTTGATAATGGCGACTATGTATATCCTATTACATGGACTCAGGATTGCTATTCAGGTGACTTTCCTAAAATATGGATTCCTAAACGTGGCGAAACTATAAAATTTGATACGGATGTGGATTATAAAGTTGCGGCTTATATCCGCTGTATCAAAAATTATGAACATAATGATTTTGACTATCGTGACGGCAAAGTGTATATCAACGGGCAACAAGCCGATTCTTATACATTCAAATATGACTATTACTTCATGATGGGTGATAACCGCGATAATTCTGCCGACTCCCGTTCCTGGGGATTTGTTCCCGAAGATCATGTCGTAGGCAAACCGTTGTTTATATGGTTGTCTCTGGATAAGGATAAAGGATGGTTTAGCGGTAAGATTCGCTGGAACAGATTATTTACATCGGGGAACAAAAAATGAGCCAGTCCCCTAATCCCCCGGAGGGGCCTTGCAGGGAGGGTAAGGATGAATACTTGTTGACCGTAACTTGTAACTGCCCGTAGGGCGAAGTAACCTGTAACTAATTCAATGTCGTCAAAAAAGAAAAATATATACGTTTATCTGGGCAAAGTAATTCTTGTTACTTTGCTCATTGTTTTACTGGTGCGTAGCTTCTTTCTTGAATCATTCTCGGTTTCCTCTGCCCAAATGGAGACTACATTGCTGAAAGGAGATAAGATACTGATTAATAAAACGGCCTATGGCATCCGTATGCCGGTAACTTTATTGAGCATTCCATTTACATTTGACAAGATATTCGGCATGAAAGCATACTCTACAGCCCTGCAAGCGCCTTATAAAAGGTTCTTTGCACACGCTGCGGACAGAGACGACATCGTGCTTTTCAATAATCCTCTGGAAACAGATAAACCTTTGGATAAGCGAAGCTTGTTGCTTAGCCGTTGTATTGCCTTGCCCGGAGATTCTATCCGGATAGAGAGTGGATTGTTTATCATAAACGGAAGGCCGTATCTGAGCAGCCCTGGTACAATAGAAGAATATTATTTCAGGGTATCGGCCAAAAAAGAATTGGAAGATGTGGCAAAGGGAATGCATATACCTATGCCTTTAGGTATAGGGCAAGGGGATAGTATAATCACCCAATTGAGTAAATACGACGCATTTGTGCTGAATGAAAGTTTGTCGGATTCGCTGACACTTGTTCCCTGCAAAAAGGACACTCTGCAAAGCCACACATTCCTGATTCCATTCAAAGGGAAGATAATAGATTTGAGCGAAAGTAACCTTGTCGTATACAAGCAGATAATTTTGCAGGAACTGGAAGGACAAGATGCTAAAATTGAGGACGGTGAACTGTTGATAAATGGTATAAAACAGACCGGCTATACATTCGAAGACAGTTATTACTGGATGTTGTCCGATAACAGGACTTATTCTACAGATTCACGTTCCATCGGGTTCATTCCGTTCAGTAGTATTATTGGTAAAGCATGCCTGATCTGGCATAGTTCGGACGAAAACGGTACAAGGGCGGAACGTTGTTTCTCTTCCATAAAATAAGTGATAGATGAAATTAAATGATATATACCTTTCTTCAGCATACCTTGCCCCGGTTCAGTATTATACAAAGTTTCTTCTTGCCAACCGTATTTTTATAGAGCAAAATGATAACTATATAAAGCAGACATACCGGAACCGTTGCACTATTGTCTCGGCAAATGGCGGAATATCCCTGTCTATCCCTGTCGAACACTCCTCGAAAGACAAAACATTGATGAAAGATATCAGGATTGCCGGACATGGTAACTGGCAGCATATGCACTGGAATGCTATTGTGTCGGCATATAATTCGACACCTTTTTTCGAATACTATCAGGATGATTTTTATCCGTTCTATCATAAAAAATATTCCTTCCTGTTCGACTACAATAAAGAATTAAATGATCTGATTCTCCGGTTACTGGATATAAATCTGCCTCAGATAGAATATACGGCAGCTTATAAGACCGAACTTGCAGATACGGAGTCCGATCTCAGAGAGCTGATTCATCCCAAAAAAGATTGGAAATCGTTAGACCCGGATTTCTCTCCCATACCGTATTATCAGGTTTTCGAACAGAAATTCGGATTCATTGCTAATATGAGTATCATTGATCTATTGTTCAATATGGGAAATGAAAGCCAGATAGTGCTTGCTGGTTCGGTGAATGAAAGATTATGAGCTTTTGGAAAATAGTTTATTTGTATAATAAGCTGTTCGGCATTAATTTATAGGTCTTTGGACCGTTGGTTGTTAATTTTTTTCGACGAGTAAGTATAGGATAATAGCTATACACATTCTCTATTTGTTATCTTTCCACTTATTATCGGGAATAGATCTGTATCGTCCCCAGAATTTGTAATGGGTTAATGATGAATATGAAATGAGCTTCCCAATCCATTTTGTCTTGAGGAAGAGATGCTGTAACCTGTACAGTGCGAACAGCAATAGCATGAAGATGGATGTGAAGATGGCTGATCTTATAAAGCCGGATTGAATATTGCTTGAGATAAAATGATGTATAAAGCAGGATGACGCAAATGATGCTGTCAGTGAGACGGTGAGAAACAATCCGTGTGCGGTTTCGATCGCTTTCTTTGGGCATTCGTTCATGCATTTCATACAGCTTTCGCACTTGTATGTCCAGAATGGCCGTGAGCCTGTATCCCTGATTGCTTTCACAGGACATTGCTTTATACATGAGCCGCAGTTGTCACAATCGGGAGAAGCATAGAAAGATTTTGCGAGGGCAAACCGTCCGACAAGGTAATAGGCCAAAGCAACAGGGGATATGAGAATATCCTGCACGATGTCCTTGTCAGAGGCAAAGTCAGGTTTGCCGGATAATATCTTTTGGCAGTGCTTTTCGAGACGTGCATAATTTTTCTGGTGCAGGAATTTTACCGACTTGCCGTTCAATGCCGGATGAATGGATATCCAGTTTGAAGGCATGTCGAAGGGGATTTGTCCTGTGATATGATAGCCCTTTTTCTTCAGGATGAATGCGGATAACATGAAACTAATCCCTGTAAGGCCGGGAGTAATGAAACGACCGATTCTGAGTCCGGCTCTGGTGTTCATCAGCACCACCTTGTTTTCCCCTTTTGGAAAGCGGCGGATAAAGTCAAGAGTTATCCTGGGGTAGTTAAAGCCGTGTACAGGCGAGATGATAACAATCAATGTCCCGTGTTCCGGTACTTGTGTCTTGGAATTGATTTTTGAAATATCTGTCAATTGACATTCAATTCCGCTGTTAACAGCAAATCCGGAAAACCACATAGCCACCCGCCGGGCGTTGCCTGTGCCCGAAAAGTAAAACACATGTGCTTTCCCGAGTTTGTCCATGTACAGAACAGGTTTTTATTTTTCTGCGAGGAGTTCGTCTATTACTTTATTGAAGTCTTGCTTAAACTCTTCGTAGAACAACCCTGTCGCCGGACCGTTGAAGCCGGTGTGTATCTTGCGGACTTTACCCTTCTTGTCGATAAAAATAGTAGTGGGGTATCCCATTATTTTGCTTACCTGAGGTAGAGCTTTGGCAGTTGCATCATCGCCCAGCTTACCCGCGAATAAGATATCATATGTGGTATCGTAACGTTTCGCCAGACGGGAAAGAACTGTCTTTACATATTCAGGATCATCTTTACGCTCAAAGGCGAGGCCTATGATTTCCACGCCGCGATCTTTGTTTTCTTTATACCATGGCGATAAGTATTCCATCTCGTCGAGGCAATTAGGACACCAGCTGCCAAGTATGGATACAATCACAACCTTGTCTTTGAACTTAGGATCGGATAACGATACTTTATTGCCCTCGATATCTGGGAAGGTAAAATCAAGACGGTCGAAACCCTTTTTCATGTACGCAAGGCTGTAAGGGTCGGCGAGTGCCGCTTCGGCATTACGTTTTCCAATGAGCTTAGTTACGCCCCTGGTAGTGTAAAACTCTCCCGTAAAGTTATCGCTCCCTGCAAACCGGCCTTTAATCAGGTAAGGACTTAATCCGGCAAAGGCAGAGAATTGAAAGCCATCGTTTGTTAATGCACCTTCAAGATAACGAAGGTCTCCGGCATTGGTAAGTATAGAGCCTGTAAGTATATCCCCGCCCTGATTGAATATGCCTACATTGCGTGCCGTATCGCCTTTCGGGCTGATGAAATCAATGTCCCATTTTCCGGCCAGAGATGTTGTCGCAGGAGTTGCCGCTTTTTCGAAGCGGGGTGCGTCCGTTTTCACTGCGGAGAAAGGCACGCCTTCATCGCCGCCTTCGACAAAGAGTTTTATAAATCGTCCGTCGAATTTTCCGTTGCTGATGACACCTCTTATTTCAGCATCATAAGCTTCGATGGGAATGATTACTGTATCAGTAGAATAGCGGATGCCTTTGAGTGGTACGCGTTCAGCTCCGTTAATCAGATATACCGTGGCAGAGTCTGTCGCAGCATCTGCGACATCGAAGAGGAACGGGAATTTCTCACCGGAGACGGAGAACTCGCCGCGCCATTTGCCATCGGCCAGTCTGTTATTTACTTCCTTGTTGCATGAGGCCAGAGAGATCAGCCCGGCCAGGCTTGCTATTATATACTTTTTCATATGCTAAAAAATTAGTCCTGACCATTCTTGCCCTGCCATAGTTTGTGGTAGATCTTATGGGAGTAATTACACCACATTTCCGGGGCAGCAGGCGAAGAATGTATCAGGACAAAAATACATACTAGTTTTTAAATATCCACGGCTTTGTCTCTATTTTATCACTACCCTGTGCCGACAGTGCCTGCTGATAGTTTGCCCTATTCACGTTCTGCTCTTTGGTAGGATAATACAGCCGGCTGGGAACACCTCCGTCTCCGAAGAGAGGGTCGAAACGATATGTTACAGTGTTGGCTTCTATTTCGCCTTCGAATATGATGTCGCCTTCCTTTATGAGGAAATCGGGGAATCCGGTGCGGCGATATTCACTCCATGCTTCCAGCCCCTGCATATATAATGCGATGTATTTCTGGGTTAAGACATTCTTCTGGTTAGCCGCAGGCAGCTTGGACAGGTAGTCTGTAACTTTGTCGGCAGCGACGCCCCATTTTTCAAGCGAGGCTCGTACTCCTGCCTGATAATCGTTTTGGCTCCAGTTGTTGTATTCGGAAATAAGGAATGCAACTTCTGAGTATTCCATCAGGATTTCCGCATAATTCGCCGCATTGATCGCCGCTCCCGGCAAACTGACGTTATTGGCGGAGAATTTTCCGGCCTGATCGTTTGCAAGGCCATATGGCAGGCCTATATAGGTATTCGTGGCTGTTGCCGGTAATGCATATGCGGATAAACGTGGGTCGGCTACAGGGAGTGCCGGATTACTGCCTTTTAGCAAATCGACAAGGATGTGAGAAACGGCGAAGTCTTTCCGGTTGGCTGTTACGGTGGCCCTGTAAAGAGGAGCTTCATTTGGAGATGTACCGGAATATTTGAATGCGGCATTGTCTGAATTGCTTGTGAACACACCTTTGCTTAATGCGTCTTCGAAATGTTGTCTGTATAATGCGCTGTCCTTCTCCTTTAAGCGGGTGGCAAAACGCAAGCGTAATGAATTAGCTAGTTTGGCCCATTTCAGGTGCTTTCCTCTGTAAATGATATCCGCCTTATTAAAGGTAGAGTCATCCGGATATTTGAGGAGTGTATCACTGGCGGCTTTTAGCTCATTCAGGAAATCGGCATAGATCTTTTCTTGTGGTGCATATGCCGGGGTAATATTTTCGGGGTTTTGTTGCAGAGCCTGAAAATCTGCATCTTTATTGCCATAAGACTGGTAAGGGATATTTCCGAACACGTCAGTCAATGCATAAAAGGTATAGGTTTTCAATATCCGGCTGATGGCAATCTGAGTTGAGTTACGCCCTATACCATTGGCGGAGGCTACATCTTTTGTTGCAGGATCAGTGTTGAGCCTTATTATTTCCTCCAGATTATTCAATGTCTTATAGAGCCCTTTCCAGTAATCGTCCGAGTAGCTGAACGGAATGTCGTAGCGGGACTGTGTTGTATAAGTATTCTGTGAAAAATATTGCACAAACAGTATAGAGCCTCTTAATGATACTTGTTCGCTGCGTAGGTTATCTACCAGTAATTTCTCGGAAGAAGTGATCAAAGATGTAGTAGGTACAGATGATGGGCGGTTGGGATCTTCATTGATATCATCTACGCATGATGTGAATAATAACAATGATGTGAAAGCACCTAGTATATATAGTTTATTTATTTTCATAATCTTTTTGTTGTCTTTTAAAATTTGAACCCAAGGTTTAATCCGTATGTTACCGGAGTAGGGATATTTCCTCCTTCTATACCTTGTACATTGCCACTGCTGTTTGTCAGTTCCGGGTCTATATCTTTACTTTTTGTGTAAATATTCCATAGGTTGCGGGCATAGGCAGTAACGCTGACACTTTCTATCTTCCATTTCGGCAGTTTGAATGTATAACCGAATGTCAGCTCTCTTAGCTTGATAAATGTCGCATCGAATACAGTATAGGCTGTCGGCCCATTATATTGGTTCTGCGCCCAGGCCTGAGCGGTTATATTCTTCGTGTTTTGAGCAGTATTGCTTACAGTATATGTACCATCGGAATTGAATACGACATCTCCTGTAACGCCATCCAACACAGTCCCTGTTTCACGGATATTATTAGCCGCAGTTGATTTCAGTATACCGGAATACATACCCACTTTATAGGTCTGGGAGAAAAACTTGCCTCCTACCCGTGAGTCGATAAGGAAACCGAAAGAGAAGTCTTTATATCTTAACTGATTCTGGAAACTCCACAAGAAGTCGGGCAACACACTGCCTAGCGGAACAAACTGATCTGTACGCATATACACACCGTCTTTATCCACGACCTTTTGTCCGTCAGGTGCATATACAAAGTCATATCCCATTATCTGTCCGTAACTATCCCCTTCTTTAGCCACCAGAGATACCAGTGTATTACTTAGCTGGAGAGTGTTTACAGCTTCAGAGAGTGTGATGATCTTATTGCTGTTTTTAGAGAAGTTTGCAATAGCTGTCCAATCCCAGTCTTTTTGTCTGATAGGGTTCACTGTCAATGTAGCCTCTATGCCTTTATTATTTATCTTTCCGGCATTGATCAGCTTATAGCTATATCCGAAAGCATCGGAAGTAGGCAGTGAAATAATCTGGTTGCGGCTGTTGTTATTATAATAGGTGACGTCGAGCCCTAATAGATTATCGAAGAGTTGTAATTGTAATCCGGTTTCCCATGAAGATGTTATTTCCGGCTTCAGTTCCGGATTATTCAATTTCTCAGGAAGTGTATAAACGATATTGCCATCGAATGAATTCAGGGCTTCATAAGTCTTATATAATTGATAAGGGTCTGTATCGTTACCCACCTGTGCCCAGCCTAAACGGATCTTAGCAAATGACAGCCAGCTTTGTTCTTTCAACGCCGGTAGTTCGGTCAGAATGAAAGACGATGTGAGAGATGGATAAAGGAATGAGTTATTATCTTCCGGTAATGTTGATGACCAGTCGTTACGCAATGTCCCGTCTACATACAACATGCTTTTCCATCCATAAGAGAAGCTACCATAGACTGACGATATGGCTTTCTTGTACAACCCGGTCGATGGGTTCACAATAATAGACGCAGCATTGTTCAGACTGTAATATTCAGGGATGGCAAGTCCTCCCGAAGTTTGGATGTCGCTTACCCGTCTGTTGCGCCTCATGTAGTTCGCACCGGCATTTGCTACCAGTGAGTGATCTCCCCAACGGTTGTTGGTTGTAGCCAGGAATTCATAGTTAAACTCATCGAATTTCTGTGAATACTCCTGATATTGGGACTGTGAACGTGAATAATAAGCAATTCGGTCTTGAGAATTGTATTGATAAACATCTCCGTTGATCCGTCCGGTCAGGCTAAGCCATGTTGTAGGGGTTACTGTTAATCCTACATTTCCATAAAAGCGGTCCCTGTTTTCTTTCAGGTAACTTTCATATGCCGACCAGTATGGGTTATCGATGTATTTGGTCTTTTCTCCGGCAGCTGTATTTTCCCAGCTTGTCCTGTTCCATGCGCGGGGTGTTCCGTCGGCTCTTTTATATTCTTTCAACTTTTGATAGTCGACCTGCACTTGTCCCCATTGGTATGCCTCGAGTATGATGTTACGGTTCGAGGCTCCTGTCCACGGACGGCCTGTGGATTTGTTATTTATATAGTTCACATTTCCGAAGAATGATACAAGGGAGCCTTTGGTGCTACCTGATATATTTATGGAGTTACGCCCTAAAGATGAATTCGGGATAGTCCCTTTTACGTTCTTGTTTGTAAATGATACGCGAAAAGTACCTGTTGCCGTATTCTTGGACAGGGCGATATTATTTGTATTTGATACGCCTGTACGGAAGAAGTCTTCCACATCGTGTTTCGGATAAACCCATGGCTGAGGATTCAGATAATCGGCTGTATATTCAGGATCGAGATTATACCAGTGCAATACAGGTGTTCCGTCCAGTTTCGGGCCCCAGCTTTCGTCAGCCGCGTAATCCACTATATTATATTCTTTTCCGTCGATAGTCGCCTTTTGAAAAGTGGTGCTGTATCCCCCGCCATATAGTTTCTGACGTTCAGGCAGGCGGACTACTTTTTCGAACTCAATACCGGTATTTACCTGTATATCTATACGGTCATCTCTTCTATCTCCTTTTTTCGTGGTGATGAGGATTACCCCGTTAGCTGCACGTGTACCGTATAAGGCGGCTGCAGAAGGACCTTTCAGTACGCTAATGTCTGCGATGTCGTCAGGGTTGATGTCCTGAATTGTACTACCCACATCTTTTCCTGCACTACCATTTATCGTGGCAGATGTATTCATATCTGTATTGTCCAACGGAACGCCATCTATTATGTATAATGGCTGGTTGTTTCCCGTAATAGAGTTTATACCTCGTAAAGTTACTCTGGACGATCCTCCCATATTTCCTCCACTGGAAATAACCTGTAATCCTGCTATCTTGCCCGACAATGCGCTCAAAGCATTGGTCGGCCTTGTTTCCAATGCCTCACCTGATACTCCCTGAACAGCATATCCAAGCGCTTTCTTTTCACGGGGAATGTTTAATGAAGTGATGACCACCTCGTCCAGTTCTGTAGCCTTTTCTTTCAGAACTACATTTATAGATGTATTCGTCAATACTTTTGCTTCATGTGTCTCGAATCCCAAAAAGGAGAAGACTAAAGTTTCATTTTTCTGTGCGGAAATGGAATAATAACCATCTTCGTTGGTCAGTGTGCCAGTCCGAAGATTACCTTTAATCTGAACAGTAACTCCCGGAAGTTCCAGGCCTGTAGCATCGGTAACACGTCCTTTGATGACAAACTCTTGATCTGTTTGGGCAAATAGTAGTATTGTAAAGGCATTTAACAATAGTAATAATTTTATTTTTCTCAATCCTAACATAGTTTTTGTAGTTTATTCAAATATTTTTATAGATGCAATAAATATCTTGTTGTTAAAAACAGATAATATTTATCACAAAAGTATAACGACTATGTTGCGTGTGAAATCCCTTTTATGTGGTATTTATATACCTAAAACATGGTATAGCTTTAACCTGTTACGAGTATTTGGCCCCCTTTGGGGGCCCCTTTAAAAAAACACCTCCTTTTTGGGGAAGTTGGAAGGCTAAAAGGTAACACAGATCAATGTGCCGATTGACTAATATGCCGATGTGTCAATAGCGCGAAGCTACTTTACAATTAATAGTTAACAGTCATCAACTCGTAAGATGTAAAAACTTTGCGCCTTTGCGTAAAACAAAATAAAGTATCTTGTAACCCGTAACTGTTAAAAGGTAACAAAGGTAACACTTGTTTCAGTTAACAGTAAACAGTCATCAGTAAACAGTATCGTGGTTTGTCATGCTGAGAGAAACGAAGCATCTCGTCAGGGAGTAGTTAACAACCTGTCTCTCGTGTCTTTCTCCAAAAAGGTAACAAAAGTAACAGATATATCAGTGAACAGTAAAACAACTTGTAACTTGTAACTCGTAACTGCCCGAAGGGCGAAGAAATAACATTCGCCGAAGCGAAGGCGAGGCAAACTCGTAACTATCTTAAAAGGTATCAAAGGTTACATTTTTCATTACTTTTTCTAATCAATCTTTAAATCATTAAACGTTAAATCTTCAAATTCTAAATCCAGTATATCAAAGAACTATAAGCTAACAGCAAAAGACTGTCGGCTTCTCATTATAGATAAAATTATCTAAATTCGCTCACATATTTTGTTCTTCGCTTTCATTATACTTACATTTGTAGCAACAGAACCAATTGATTTATGACATTTAGTAACTCACAGCCTAAAATCCGTTTCGGAGTGATAGGCACTAACTTCATTGTAGATAAAGTTTTGGAAGGAGCGAGTTTCGACTCCCGTTTCGAATTAACGGCAATATATTCCCGCACACAGGAGAAAGCCGATGAGTTTGCCTGTAAGCATAATGTTCCGCATACATTTACATCATTGGAAGCAATGGCTGCGAGCCCGCTTATAGATGCCGTGTATATCGCCTCACCTAATTCGTTGCATGCTTCCCAGAGCATCTTGTTTATGGGGCACGGCAAACATGTTCTGTGTGAAAAACCTTTTGCTTCCAATGTCAAAGAGGTAAAAGCCATGATAGCTGCGTCGAGGGAAAATAATGTCACTTTGATGGAGGCCATGAAACCCAGTCTTACACCAAATTTCAAGGCACTGAAAAATCATATGGGGGAAATAGGGATTGTAAGGAGATATTTCTCGTGTTACTGCCAGTATTCATCACGTTACGATAAGCTGAAAGAAGGGACTGTACTGAATGCTTTTGATCCTGCGCTGTCTAACGGATCAGTAATGGATTTAGGAGTATATACAATATACCCGATGGTGGTTTTATTCGGCCGTCCACAGAAAATAAGCGCCACAGGATTGAAATTATCTACCGGTGCAGACGGGCAGGGAGCTGTGAATTTCGAATATGAAGGAATGAGTGCTACTGTGCTTTACTCCAAAATTGCCGACTCGGCCTTACCTACAGAGATACAGGGAGAAGAAGGCACAATAACCTCGGACCGGATAAATATTATCAGTAAAGTAACACTTAAATACAGGAATGGGGAAGAAAAAGGAATAAGTTCTCCGGATGTGTTGCACGAATATTATTACGAGGTAGCCGAGTTCATTAATTTGATACAGGACGGAAAACGCGAGTCGGATATCAATAGTCATGAAAACTCCCTTATAACGATAGAAATAGTAGATGAAATAAGGAAACAGTTAGGGGTAATATATCCTGCTGATGACAAATAAGTATATATTTGTGCCAAATATCTGGCATTTGTTTTTGTAAAAGTCAGATTAATATGATTTTAATTTTTTTAGAAAACTTTTTTTAACAATAATAAATTATTATTCACTCAAAATATTCATAGCTTTATTCCGCATTTAATAAGTAAGACTTCATGGATCGTTGAATTTACCTGTACGGGGAGTTGAACTTGCTGTGACCAAGAGCCTTAAGAAGAAATAAAACCATGTTATACTTTGATTATTATTGCATCAGGAGATTAGTATGTAAATTTTATTGCGAAAATAAGACCCCAAATAATAAACAATATTAAAAGAAACAATTTATTTATTAACTTAATCCATGAATGAACAGACATCTTACTCACGCGCCCAAACGTTTTGGCTGGTTATATTACGGCTGCTAATCGGATGGCATTTCTTATACGAGGGAATCGTAAAAATTTTAAATTCAGGCTGGTCAGCCTATCCTTACCTGATGGATTCTCAGGGATTTTTTGCTGAATATTTTCATAATTTAGCCGCCGACCCGGGTTTTTTAGCAGTATCCAACTATATTAATGTGTATGGATTAACACTAATCGGATTAGGACTAATATTGGGATGTTTCTCACGCATCGCTTCCATTGGAGGTATCATTTTTCTTGCACTATATTACCTGTCACACCCACCTTTTATCGGAGCCGCTTATATGATGCCCACAGAAGGCTCTTACCTCTGGATAGATAAAAACGTAATTGAAATAGGAGCATTGATGGTACTCATTTATTTTCCTACTTCCCGGATAATTGGCCTTGACCGGTATATCTGTAAATTATTTAAACGCAAATAAAGCTAACATACTATAATATTATGACACCCGAAGACAGAATTGTCCCTGAGGATAAAGATAAAAAGAACGATAAAAAAACTCCGGAAAATAATCCGTTACCGGAGTCCCAAGGCAGGCGTAATGCCCTCAAAGCATTGGCTACAACTCCGGTTCTAGGCGCTTTGGCATATGGTGTATATCAAAAACAAAAATACACCAAGACACTGAATGATGTAAGCGATGTATTCAAACTGAGTGCCGAAACCCCGTCGATACCCGGTCTGCAGCCCAACGGAGAGCAAATCCGCATAGGCGTTATCGGTTATGGAGGCAGGGGAAAATATTTGCTCAGAGCTGCCGGATTTGCCACTCCCAAACATTTACAGGGGTGGATAGATGATGCCAAAAAGAACAAGAAAGATACCCGCTACAAAGACTTTAAGGAGCAGGAGGACCTGAATATTGTATTTGCCGGAATATGCGATATCTTCGATACATTTGCAGAAGAAGGGATGGCTGCCGGAGCGAATATTCACAGGGAAGGTATCGGAGGTAAAATGGGGCCTGCCCCAAAACGATACCGCCACTATAAAGAAATGCTTGCCGATAAAGATATAGATGCTGTTATTATTGCAACTCCCGACCATTGGCATAGCACCATGGTAATGGATGCAGCCAAAGCCGGAAAGCATGTATATGTAGAGAAACCCCTTTCGTGGACAGTGCCTGAAACATATATGGTGAGGGATATTGTCAAAGAGACAGGGATCGTTTTCCAATTAGGACATCAGGGGCGCCAGATCGACAGTTACCGCAAGGCAAAGGAAATTATAGATAAAGGGCTGCTGGGCCCGATCAGCCTTATCGAAGTATGTACTAACAGGAATGATCCTAACGGTGCATGGGTATATGATATCCATCCGGATGCCAATCCTCAGACCATAGACTGGAAACAGTATGAAGGAGACCCGGAACGGATTAAGGAATACATGGATTACATGACCAAGTACAATCTGCTTAAATATGTTGGTCCTGAAGCAAGGGATAAATTCAGCCTCGAACGTTTCTTCCGCTGGCGCTGCTGGTGGGATTACAGTACCGGGCTTAGCGGGGATTTGCTCACACATGAGTATGATGCCATCAACCAATTGATGGGAGTAGGTATACCTCATTCGGCTACATCATCGGGTGGCGTGTACTTCTTCAAAGATGGACGGACTGTCCCCGATGTGTTGCAAACCACATTCGAATTCCCTGAAAAGAACCTGACGATGCTGTACAGTGCTACCCTGGCAAGCAGCCGCAACAGAGGTAAAGTCATCATGGGGCATGATGCATCGATGGAAGTAGGAGATACGCTGACGGTGAAAATAGACAGCGGTTCTACCAGATATAAAGAAAAACTTGAGAAAGGTATCATCAAACCCGATGTGCCATTCTATACATATGTTCCCGGAAAAAACAATGTGGATGCGATAACTTCAGCTACCGAAATGTATTTTGCCCAACGCGGACTATTATATTCTTACCTGGGAGGAAAACGTTACGATACCACATTCCTTCATGTCAGAGAATGGGTCGAATGCATCCGTAACCGGAATAATAAGCCGTCTTGTGATATAAATGCAGCCTTCGAAGAGGCGATAACCGCGCATATGGGAACACGGGCTTATCTCGAAGGCCGTACTATGTACTGGGACAAAGACAAAGAAGAAATTGTCAGAGGAGAAATCAGCTGATAATCAATTTTAAAAGGACATTAAATCTATAATAATTAATAATTATTAAACCTAAAAACAGAAAAACTTATGGCATCAGACATTTCAAGGAGAAAATTCCTGAGTACCGGAGCTAAAGCTGCTATCGGTCTGACAATTATCCCAAGCACCGTTTTGGGTAAAAACTTCGGGCATGTTGCACCAAGCGACAAACTAAATATTGCCGCAATAGGTATTGGTGGTATGGGACATGCTAATATCAAGCAAGTGGAAAAAACAGAAAACATCGTAGCTCTTTGCGACGTGGACTGGAGATATGCGAAAGGCGTATTCGACAGATTCCCCGATGCAAAAAAATACTGGGATTTCCGCAAAATGTATGACGAAATGGGTAAATCCATCGACGCTGTTATCGTAGCTACAGCCGACCATACACACGCTATTGTTTCTGCTGATGCAATGACAATGGGCAAACACGTTTATTGCCAGAAACCATTGACTCACACAGTATATGAATCCCGCTTGCTTACCAATCTTGCCAAGAAGCATAAGGTGGCGACCCAAATGGGTAATCAGGGATCTTCCGCCGAAGGAGTAAACCTTGTTTGCGAATGGATATGGAATGGCGAAATAGGTGAAATCACAAAAGTAGAAGCCTTTACAGACCGCCCGATCTGGCCACAAGGGTTGAATGCTCCTGAGAAAATAGATAAAATACCAAAGACATTAGATTGGGACTTGTTTACAGGACCGGCTAAAATGCGTCCTTACAATGCTCTGTATACTCCTTGGAACTGGCGTGGCTGGTGGGATTATGGTACAGGAGCATTGGGAGATATGGCTTGTCATATCCTTCACCCTGTATTTAAAGGCCTGAAATTAGGTTATCCTACAAGTGCTCAGGGATCTTCCACTATGTTGTTACAGGACTGCGCACCTCAGGCCCAGTATGTAAAACTTGTATTCCCGGCCCGCGACAATATGCCTAAGGTATCTATGCCGGAAGTCGAAGTACACTGGTATGATGGAGGTTTGAAACCAAATATGCCTGCCGGATGGCCACAAGGCAAAAGCATGAATGATGCAGGTGGTGGTGTTATCTTCCACGGAACTAAAGATACATTGATCTGCGGATGTTATGGTGTGAACCCATGGTTGCTTTCGGGCCGTAAACCTAATGCGCCTAAAGTTTGCCGTCGTGTGGAAACTTCTCATGAAATGGACTGGGTACGTGCATGTAAAGAAGATGCTTCCAGCCGCGTGCTGACTGCTTCTGACTTTAGCGAAGCAGGACCTTTCAACGAAATGGTAGTAATGGGTGTACTTGCTGTACGCTTGCAGAACCTGAATAAGGAGCTACTTTGGGATGGAAAGAATATGAAATTTACAAATATCAATCCTAACGAAGAAATCCGTATTCTGAAGAAAGACGACTTCAAGATTGTCGACGGCGACCCAAAATTCAACAAGATATGGACAGATCCTATCAATGCACAGGAATTTGCGCAGGAACTGATCAAGCATAATTATCGTGATGGTTGGAAATTGCCGGATATGCCGTAATATTAAAATTGTTAAATTAAACCGTATAAAGAAATGAAGAAAATTATTTACAGTCTGGGATGCCTTATGATCGCAGGAGCAATGGTTGCTTGCGGAGGTGCCAAAAAAGATGCGCAAAATGCAGGTGAAAATGCAGACTCTACAAAGAAAGCTGAAGCTGCTGCTCCTCAGTACACTGTAGTGGAAAAACCACAGATAGATCTTTCTAAATTTGCGAAAGATAAAGACGGATTTATTACTATTTTCGATGGCAAAACATTTGAAGGATGGCGCGGTTATGGAAAAGATGCCGTTCCTGGAAAATGGGTTATCGAGCAGGGCGCTATCAAGTTCAATGGAACAGGTGGCGGTGAAGCTCAGGATAAAGACGGCGGAGATATTATTTTTGCTCATAAATTCAAAAACTTCGAGTTGACTTTCGATTGGAAAGTAGCTAAAGGCAGTAATTCCGGAGTTTTCTTCCTTGCACAGGAAATTGAAACAACAAACGATAAGGGTGAAAAGAGAATGGAACCTATCTATATCTCATCCCCTGAATACCAGGTTCTGGACAATGCCAACCATCCTGATGCAAAAATGGGTAAAGACAACAATCGTCAGTCAGCATCTCTTTATGATATGATCCCTGCAGTACCTCAAAACTCTAAACCTTTTGGAGAGTGGAACACAGGTAAGATTATGGTATATAAAGGAACTGTTGTTCACGGACAAAACGGAGAAAACGTAGTTGAGTACCATTTGTGGACTCCTCAATGGACAGAATTGTTGCAAGCAAGTAAATTCAGCCAGGAAAAATGGCCTTTGGCTTTCGAATTGCTGAACAATCTTGGCGGAACTAACAGAGAAGGTTATATCGGATTCCAGGATCATGGAGATGATGTTTGGTTCCGTAATATCAAAGTTAAGATACTTGATTAATAATCAGGCAACTAATTTTTTCTATTATAATAATGTCAAATCCATTGAGGAACATATCCTTCATGGATTTGACTTTTAAATATATCTTATTTAATTAGCATGAAAATAACAACGTTTTTTATAGCTGCCCTTCTGCTGATCTCTTGTTCTCCAAAAGCGGAAACAGTGACTCAACAGGCCCCTCCGAAGAAAGATATAGCCCTGCAATTATATTCCCTTAGGGACGATATATCCAAAGACTATGCCGGCACAATAAAGAAAGCCGGGGAAATGGGATATACGGCAGTTGAGGCTGCGAACTATGGCGATGGTAAATTCTATGGAAAAACGCCGGAAGAATTCAAAGCCGACATCGAAGCTGCCGGAATGAAAGTATTATCTTCCCATACCGGCCGGGGACTTAATGAGAAAGAACTGGCGTCAAAAGATTTCACTGAAGCTATGAAATGGTGGGATCAGTGTATTGCCGCGCATAAGGCTGCCGGAATGAAATACATCGTTACCCCATCCATGGAAACGCCCAAGACATTGAAGGATTTACAGACCTATTGCGAATACTACAATGAAATAGGCAAGAAATGTAAGGAAAACGGCATGTTGTACGGATATCATAATCATGACTTTGAACTTAGAAATAAAATAGAGGACAAAGTGATGTACGACTATATGATTGAGAATACAAATCCTGAATACGTATTCTTCGAAATGGATGTATATTGGGTAGTAAGAGGCGGAAAAAGCCCTGTGGATTATTTCAATAAATATAAGAACCGTTTCGCTTTGCTTCATATCAAGGACAATAAGGAACTTGGACAGAGCGGTATGGTCGGATTTGACGCTATCTTCAATAATACAGACGCAGCAGGAACAAAACACCTGATTGTGGAAGTGGAACAGTACAACTTCACTCCTTTCGAAAGTGTGAAAAAGAGTTTGGAGTATTTACTGAATTGCCCGTTGGTAAAAAAAAGTTACGATAAATAAATTATAGATGAGCAGGGCGGAAAGCTCTGCTCATTTTCCGGATAAGCATGAATGCAGTAATGGCCGACAACGGTACTTTCTACTACAATATACAAGGAATAGCGGAAGGTACAAGTTACAATATTATTTATCAGGACGGCGAAGACCGTGACTTTCAGCCCGAAATAGAGTCTTTACTCGCCGGTTTTGAAAAGTCTATGTCTGTATATGATGAGACATCCCTTATTTCCCGCATCAACAGGAATGAGAATGTAGAAACAGACTATTACTTCGAAACTATTTTTAACAGGGCTAAAGAGATAAGCCGGCAAACGGAAGGCGCATTCGATATTTCAGCCGAGCCATTATTCAGGGCCTGGGGCTTTAGCTCCCGCGAAAAAGACATCCCCGACAAAGAAAAGGTAGATGCCCTTAAAGAATATGTAGGGATGGATAAGATGAAGATAGAAAATAAGCGTGTTGTAAAATCGAATCCGAATATAGTATTAAATGCCAATGCCATAGCTAAAGGTTATTCAGCTGATATAGTCTCAGATTTTCTGGACGGGCACGGGTGCCTGAATTATCTGGTAGAAATAGGTGGTGAAATACGTATGAGAGGAGAGAATACGGCCGGGGAAGCATGGAGAATTGGAATAGACCGTCCGGCAGAAGACAATCCGATACCGGGGCAGGACTTGCAGCTTATCTTACAGATTACGGACAGAGGAGTAGCTACATCCGGTAATTACCGCCAGTTTTATATACAGGATGGACAAAAGGTTACACATACCATAAATCCGGCAACCGGTTATCCGGTAACTCACAATTTGCTGTCAACAACAGTTATAGCCAGAGACGCGATTACAGCCGATGCATTTGCGACGGCATTCCTGGTAGTGGGTATTGAAAAGGCATTGGAATGGGTACAGAAGTTTCCGGATCTGGATGCGCTTTTTATCTGCGATGAGGAGGGACAATACAAAATGTATCATACTCCCGGTATAAAGGAAAATCTTATCCCGGCATAAGTTGGCCGGGGTTTGAAACAGGGAATAGTTAAAAAAGAAATAAATATCCATATCATCCCGTCTAGTAGACATTATTTGTGTTATTTTTACTGATGAATGGAATATAGCCATATTTACATTAATATTTAAACTTAGAAAACATGAAAACACTTTTGTTTTTAGGAAACCTGGGGACAGGAGAAATCATCATCATAGCTATAGTCGTATTGTTACTTTTTGGTGGCCGTAAAATACCGGAACTAATGAAGGGTCTGGGTAAAGGGATCAAAAACTTCAAAGAGGGCGTAAAAGGCATTGAAGACGATATAGAAGGAAACGATACAACTAAAAAAGATTGAGATAGTACTTTTCTATGGAAGAGAACAATGAAGGAATGACCTTTTGGGATCATTTGGAGGAACTTCGATGGACTTTAATACGGTCTATCATCGCTTTATTTGTATTCGCAATAGTTGGGTTTGCTATTATGCCGTACATATACGATACATGGATAATGGGGCCTACGCGTGCCAACTTTGTCCTGTATAAGTATCTGTGCTATGTTACGTCGGCTGTACCTTTTCTGCCAGACTTCTGTGATGATACATTTCACATCAAGATTATAAATTATAATCTTACATCACAGTTCTTCAGGCATATGACCACATCATTCTGGCTGGCGCTGATACTTACATTCCCTTATCTTATATTTGAGATATGGAGATTTGTCAGCCCTGCTTTATATTCCAATGAGAAGAAAAGTATCCGGTGGGTATTCCTGTTCGGTACCATTATGTTTTTCATAGGATGCTCTGTCGGTTACTTTCTGGTATTCCCGATGACTTTCCGCTTCTTGTCCACTTATCAGCTGAGTGAGATGATAGAGAATACTATCTCGCTCGACTCGTATATGGATAACTTTCTGATGCTGATATTTATTATGGGAATTGTCTTTGAACTACCGCTTGTATCGTGGTTATTGTCTCAGTTGGGATTGTTGAACAGGTCCTTCTTTAAAAAGTTCAGGCGTCATGCTATAGTAGGCCTTCTGGTGCTGTCGGCTGTTATTACACCTTCGGGTGACCCATTCACATTATCGGTAGTCTTTATACCACTATATTTCCTGTTCGAGTTGAGCCGGTTTATGGTAAAACCGGCGCCTAAGGAGACGGATGACGACGAAGAAGAGGAAGAGGAGGAAGAAGAGGACGAGGATTCTCCACAATTGTCAATATAGAATAATATATATAATCTGATTATAGTTAAGCGCATGCCTGAATCT
This sequence comes from Dysgonomonas termitidis, assembly GCF_042654545.1. Taxonomy (GTDB): domain Bacteria; phylum Bacteroidota; class Bacteroidia; order Bacteroidales; family Dysgonomonadaceae; genus Dysgonomonas; species Dysgonomonas termitidis. The sequence goes on along the minus strand of NZ_JBHSGN010000054.1, from coordinate 136,959 downwards.
TAGGTATGCGCTTTCCATTTTCACCGGGTAGATTATGTGCCGAAAAAGGGTAATTTTTTTGAAAAAGTTTATCTATATATAGCTTTTAGCCGTTAGCTGTTAGCTTATGGTTCTTTGAAGTATTGATTAAAGCAGTTACGAGTTTGCCTCGCCTTCGCTTCGGCGAATGTTATTTCTTCGCCCTTTGGGCAGTTACGAGTTACAAGTAAACAAGATACGACATACAAGTTGTTAACTGATGACTGTTTACTGCTAACTGATATATTTGTCACTTTTGTTACTTTTTGGAAGAGAGTGTATCAAAAGTAATTTTTGCTTTCTGTTTACATACGCTACGTTCTTGTGACCGTTGGTTATCATGTTGAACGGAGTGAAACATCTCCTAAATCGAATGAGATCCTTCGTTCCACTCAGGATGACAGCAGAAAATAACAGAATAAAGCGGAGAACTTAACAGTCCTGCCCCGCTCGCGCAGACGTCACGTCTGTGTGCTGCGTAGCAAACATTTTTACCCTGTCAACAAGACACGGACTTGAAGTCCGCGCTAGCGGGGTTTCAGCGTCCCTAAGCGCCCGCTCGGTGGTATTCAGTGTAACGGAAAAATTGTCTCTTAGCCAGATGTTGTTAACAAAAGTAAAAATGACAGAATAAAAACAGTGAAAAATATGTCAGATGTGTCAGGTTTTAACTATTTATAGTTAATAAATGCAAATCATATTGGAGGGCATAACGGATGATTTTCGTGGATTTGCCCTGGTGCAGAAACCCTGAAATTTGGACGTCTTAATAAATGTCATTACCTTTGTATAAATTATTTATAACTATTTCATACGGAATGTCATGTAATTGTTTAGCATACATAGCGGGAGTCTTCCCGCATCTTTCAAGGCTGTAAAGTGAATTTACGGGCCTTGTCTGCTATTGTATTCTAAGAACTAAAAAACAATTACATTATGTTATCACAAAAATATGGACGTACATATCATTTTCCGTTCTCGCCCGGGACTACCAGCGATGACCGGATAAACCATACATACCGGGATGATATTCAACTGATAGAAACCCTTGTGCATACAGAGAAACTGGATGGAGAGAATAACTGTCTCAACCGGTTTGGAGTCTATGCCCGCTCACATGCGGCGCCCACCACTTCGCCCTGGACCTCCCGGATACGTGAACGCTGGGAATTTATGAAGCGAGACTTGGGCGACATAGAACTATTTGGGGAAAACCTGTATGCAATACACTCTATCGAATACAAGCGGATAGAGTCTTATTACTACGTGTTCGCAGTGCGTTGCCTCGACAAATGGCTGTCGTGGGAAGAAGTGAAATTCTATGCTGCCATATTCGATTTCCCTACTGTCCCTGAATTGGATATTGAGCAGGTAAAAGATTTATCGCACGATACACTCGAGCCGCAGGTATTGGCTTGGGCACAGCACCCGAGTGTATTCGGTTCTACCGATACGCAAACCGGCGAAGATTGTACGCGTGAAGGCGTTGTCACCCGTAATGCAGGAGAATACCCTGTCAGTGCCTTCTCTCGCAATGTATTCAAATATGTCCGTAAAGGGCATGTAAAAACAGGAGAACACTGGACCCGTAACTGGAAACGTGCATGTTTGGTTTGGGAAAGGCAAATAATTAACGAATAAAATATATGATTATGACTTGGAAGTTAACACAAAATAAAGACTGGCAATCACTCGAAAGACAATTTTCGTGGGTCGCTGATATGAAAAATGTGGTGCAACACAAAACTCACCATGCTGAAGGTAATGTAGCCATCCACACACAAATGGTACTGGACGAATTATTGAAAATGCCGCGGTATCAGACTTTGTCCGAACAGGAACAGGAGATATTGTGGGCGGCGGCTCTCATGCATGATATAGAGAAATGCTCCACTTCGCAGGATGAAGGCAATGGAAATATCTCTGCTAACGGGCATGCCCGGAGAGGAGAATATACTGCGCGAAATATTCTGTTCAAAGACATTCCGACTCCGTTCCACATTCGGGAGAAAGTCGTTTCACTGGTACGCTTTCACGGCTTGCCTTTATGGCTGATGGAAAAATTGGAACCGGCCAAAAAGATTCATGCTGTATCATTAAGGGCTAATACCCGCCATCTGAGAATGTTGGCCGAGGCTGATGCCCGCGGAAGAATATGTGAGGATGCAGGGGCGTTAATCGAGTCATTGGACTTATTTGAGATGTTTTGCAAAGATGAAGGCTGCTGGGACAAAGCCTTGGAATTTCCGACGGCAAGTGCCCGGTACGAATATTTCAATACGATAGACGGTTATATTGGTTATGTGCCGTACGATGACTTCAAATGTGAGGTTACTTTGCTATCAGGTTTGCCGGGGATGGGCAAAGACCATTATATACAATCACTTAAACCGGATATGCCGGTCATCAGCCTCGATGCTATCCGCCGGAAATATAAATACAGCCCTGCGGACAGGTCAGCGACCGGCCGGGTAGTACAGGAAGCAAAAGAACAGGCTCGTGTATATTTGCGTAAGAAACAGGATTTTGTATGGAATGCTACTAATATCACACGCCTGATGCGTCAGCAACTGGTCGATCTGTTCACTTTGTATGGGGCAAAAGTTAAAATAGTATATGTGGAAAAACCATATGATGTGTGGCGCAATCAGAACCGTAACAGAGAGTTTCAGTTGTCAGGAGATATACTGGACAAGATGTTGCAGAAGCTTGAAATACCACAACTGCCGGAAGCGCATGAAGTAGAGTATATAGTTGAAAAATAAACCTTTTAGAGAGGGTATATGTTTATAAATAAGATATTAATCTATTCAAAATATAAATTATGTATAAATTAATTTTAAGCTTGCTCGCAGCGGCCTTATTTTTAGGTTCTTGCGGCAGTTCTGAGAATATTCAGAAATTGACGGTGGCATCCAGCCAGGGTGATTGTGTGGGAGTAGCTCCAATGAAATGCCTTTTGGTAAAAAGAGATGGCCAGACAGAATGGGAGTTTTTTTATAGCAACATAGAAGGCTTTATTTATGAACCCGGATATGAATATGTACTGGAAGTAAAAGTTGAAGAAGTAGAGCATCCAGCAGCAGATCAGTCTTCGTTGAAGTATACTTTGGTAAAAGAAGTTTCCAAAGAACAGAAAACATCAGACAACCTGCCTGATATGCCTACCGGGGATGATTTACAGTCCGGACCTGTGGAGTAAATCAACATCTCTTTTATTACAGACTAAAGGACGGTTTTTTGTTTAACCGTCCTTTAGTCTGTAACTCATAAAAGGCTACAGGCTTTTGCATATAAATAAATGAATTCTGAATCGATAAAAAATAAAGTATCCTGCACTATGATTTCGAAATAAATATCTAATTTTGAAGCCATACATTTTTATTATCAACCGGGTCCTCTATGAAAAAACAGTTTTTACTAATCCTCTTGCTGGCAGTATATTTCAGCCTGTCGGCCAGTGTGTACACCCCCGATAAATTACTATATAATGGAAAAGAATACAGCATAGTGGACAGCAAATACCTATCTCATTTTTTTATCGACAAAGCAGATCACACCGAAATGACCCCCGATGGAGAGATCATACTCTCTACTGCGCCCAGACAAGGCTATATAGGCACATTCCGGATCGAAGACAATCAGCTTTATGTAACGGCAATACAAAAATATTATATGGAGGATCTGCAAATAAAAAGAGAGAATGCATACAGTTCGCTATTTCCAAACACAACCCGGGCAAAAGCAGATTGGGTATCGGGCCTTATGCTTGCGGGGGAAGTACCCGAAGGTGGTTTCAAGAACGGGGATTCTCCCAAAAACTATATACTTCTGGAAATTAAGGACGGGACTGTAATCAAGGAAATGAAACTAAGCAGGAAAGAACTGAATAACTTCAAGAAAAGGCAATACCGGTCTTTTAAAAATACAGAAGAATACCATACGGTTTTCGACCGCCTAAAAGCCGAAGCGCCTGATTATACCTCCGATAGATCGATAGATGAAACAATAGAGTTTTTCATATTGATGCATTCGTCCAGAATATTGACAGATTAACAAATCAAACTAAATTAATGCTTAATTGTTAAAAAATGAAGCCGGTTCTAAAAACTTTTGTCAAATCCTCATCTTTTTTAATCAAAAAGAAACTCTGTTTGCCAAAAAATGACTATATTTGCACGCAATAAATTTCAAAAGCTCTTTTATATATGTCTTTTATTGCAGATAAAGTAGTCATGGATGGATTGACATTCGACGATGTATTGTTGATCCCCGCTTATTCAGAAGTTCTCCCACGCGAAGTCGATCTCTCGACAAGTTTCTCACGCAATATCAAATTAAATATCCCAATCGTTTCGGCGGCTATGGACACAGTCACGGAAGCTAAACTGGCTATTGCCATCGCCCGCGAAGGAGGTATTGGCGTTATACATAAAAATATGTCGATCGAAGCCCAGGCCCAACAGGTAAGGTTCGTAAAACGTGCCGAAAACGGTATGATCTCGAATCCTGTAAGCATCCTTCGCGACAAAACGGTAGGCCAGGCACTGGCTATGATGGCAGAATTCAAAATCGGAGGTATCCCTGTTGTTGACACCAACAACTATCTTGTGGGTATCGTTACCAACCGCGACCTGCGCTTCCGCCGCGATATGAACCAGCTGATAGACGATGTGATGACCAAAGACAGGATTATCACTACACGCCAGAGCACCGATCTGGAAGCCGCGGCAGACATCCTTCAACAGCATAAAATAGAAAAACTGCCCGTAGTAGATTCTGAAAACAGATTGATCGGACTCATTACATACAAAGACATAACCAAAGCTAAAGATAAACCGTTTGCATGCAAAGACGAACACGGGCGTTTGCGTGTCGCTGCCGGAGTGGGCGTGACATATGATACACTGGACCGTGTAGCCGCTTTGGTCGAAGCAGGAGTAGACGCCATTGTTATAGATACAGCGCACGGTCACTCGAAAGGGGTAGCCGATATGCTGAAAAGAGTAAAAGCTGCTTATCCCGGCATAGATGTGGTAGTAGGTAACATCGCCACAGGCGAAGCTGCCAGATATCTGGTAGATGCAGGAGCCGATGCGGTGAAAGTAGGTATCGGACCGGGCTCTATCTGTACTACACGTGTAGTAGCGGGAATCGGAGTTCCGCAACTGTCAGCCATCTATGATGTCGCAAAATCGCTGAAAGGAACAGGTATTCCATTGATAGCCGACGGAGGCCTCCGCTACTCGGGAGATATAGTAAAGGCCCTGGCCGCAGGAGGTTATTCGGTAATGATGGGCTCATTACTTGCCGGAGTGGAAGAATCTCCCGGCGAAACTATCATATTCAACGGACGTAAATTCAAATCATATCGTGGAATGGGCTCTCTCGAAGCGATGGAAAAAGGCTCGAAAGACCGCTATTTCCAGGATATGGAGGCTGATATAAAGAAACTTGTACCCGAAGGTATCGCTGCCCGTGTACCGTTCAAAGGCTCATTGTTCGAAGTCGTTTACCAGATGACAGGCGGTTTGCGCGCAGGTATGGGATATTGCGGGGCAAATAATATAGAAACGCTCCATAACGCTAAGTTTACACGCATCACAAATGCCGGAGTAGCTGAAAGCCATCCACACGATGTGGCAATAACAAGTGAAGCGCCGAATTATAGCCGCGGAGAATAAATACGATCCGATCGCATAAATTCTGAAATAAATTAAGACTCTGTATGTTGATAAAAATATACAGAGTTTTTATTTTAGAATATTTTAAAACATTATGAGCCTATATTTCTTGTATCTTTGTGTCTGGTTTATTTTTACATAGCTTATTATATGATAAAAAAGCTTTCTTTATTAATCTTTGCGCTACTTGCTACGTTGTGTACATTTGCACAACAGGACGATACTGTCGTGTTCTCAATAGATGGGACACCCGTGTATAAGTCCGAGGTTGAATACGCCTACAAAAAAGGAAATGCCAATACCGAAACCAAACAGAACTTCGCCGACTTTGTAAACTCATATATAGATTTCAAACTGAATGTAGCAGAGGCCAGGGCCCAGCATCTCGATACAACGGCGTCTTTCCAGCGGCAGCTTTCATCCTACAGGTCGCAGATGGCTCATAAATATATGAATAATACCGGCTATGAGGATGAATATATAGAGAAGATATATAAGCGGATGCAGGAAAACGTAGAGATCAACCATGTCATGTTCCCATTCGACAATGAAGAAATAGTCCTCCCTGGCGATACTCTGAGGATATACAAGAAGGCGATGGAAGCCAGAGTCAAAATACTGAAAGACGGATTCGCCGGAGCGGAACCGAATACCCCGCGCTCGGGTACTGCATTCTATACCCGTGCTGAGTCTCGCAACGGATATATAGGCTGGGTATCACCTTTTATGTTTGCGGCCAAGGTGGAAGATGCCATATACAGCTTGCCAATAAACGAGGTAAGTATGCCTATACGCGCATCCAGAGGATACCATATTATACAGGTACTGAACCGGCGTCCTGCAATGGGAGCAGTAGAGATAGAGCAAGTAGTATTCAATTTTTCACATCTGCCTCCGTCGCAACAGCAGATAGACAGTGTGGGAAAGGTAGCGTGGAGAGAATATGAAAACATCAAGTCTCCGGCAGATTACCAGACCCTCTGTGACTTATTTTCCAAAGCCCATAAAATGGAGGCCAACGGATGCTACTTCGGCATTATAAGGCTGGACTCCAATTTGCCTATGGATTTTACTATGGCAGCTTTCAATCTCGAAAAAGCCGGTGATATAAGCAAGCCGGTGATGTCCAACTATGGTTACCATATCATAAGGTTATTACGGAAAATACCCACAGAAAGCCTTGATGTAATGAAAAATCAGTTGAGGGAAAAAATACTGAAAAGCGATAAAGTTCAGGCGCTTAGCGATGAGAAAAGACGCAGGCTGAAAAGTAACTTTAATGTTACAGTCAACAAAGAGGCCTTCTCCAGATTGTATGAAATCACAGAAACGGTATCACCGCGTGATTCTGTGTTCCTGAAGATGATAAAGAACGGTGACGATATCCTGTTCGGTATCGACGGGCAGAGGGCATATCCTGTCCGTGAATTTGCCAAGTATATCAGTTACAGGCAGAAAGAAAGGATAAAAGATACGGATGATATCTCAATTATGCAAGTAGAAGAAGCCTCTCCTTACAGTTTATCGTCGGATATACTCAACGAATATTTCGAAGGTTTTCAGGCAGTCCTGCTATCCGATTATGAAGAAGATACTCTGGACAAAAGATTCCCTGACTTTGCCCGTACAATGAATGAATTTTCCGACGGTCTGTTATATTATGACGTACAGAACAAAAATGTATGGGAACGTTCAAAAAACGACGCGGGCGGGCTAACAGCTTATTTTACTAAAAACAAGGCAAGGTACTCGCTGGATGGTCAGAAATATAAAGGTATGGTGGTATATGCCAAGAGTGAAGATATCCTGAAGAAAGCCGAAGCAGGCGCTAAAAAGGCAACTTCGCGCGAGGCTTTCATCAATGAGATAGATGGTACGCTGAACAAGGACTCTTTACAAGTCAAAATAGAGCCGGGAATATGGATAAAGGGAAGCAATCCATATGTAGACAATAAAATATACGGAGGAGTTGCCCCTGCTCCATTCAGAGGATATCCGTATTTCTTCGTAACCGGAAAGTTTATAAATGCCCCTGAGGATTATACTGATGTCCGTTATGCGGTAGAATTGGATTATCAGGAAAAACTGGAAAAAGACTGGATTACTTATCTCCGTAATAAGTACAAAGTAGATATTAATAAGCCGGCACTAAATTTGAAACAATGAAAAAGACCCTCATCTGTTTATATCTGTTTTTTACGGCTTTCATTGTGTTTTCTTGCAGTGGAAGCGGAACAACCGATGCTGACCGGGCATTGAATCCGATTGTCACTGTGGGAGACAAAACCCTCTATCAGGCCGAACTAGATGAAATGCTGCCCATGGGTTTATCTGCTGAAGACAGTATTGCAGCTGCCAAGTCTTATATAGACATGTGGATAAATGACCAACTGATATACAGTAAGGCTCTGCAAAATATCATAAACAAGAAGGACATAGACGAGTTGGTAGAAAACTACAAAAAGTCGCTGATAACAAGTTCATATCAGGAGCAACTGCTGAAAGAGCATTTTTCAAAATCCGTTACGGAGAATGAGCTTAAAACGTATTATGAACAAAATAAAGACAAATTTAAACTGGAAGACAATATCATCAAGGGCCTGTATCTGAAAATCCCCGCTAACTCAAAGCAATTAGCCAATTTTCAGAAGTGGTACAGGCAGGGAAACGATGCCGCGATAGAAAATATTGAAAAAAACACGTTGCAGAATGTGGTGGCTTATGAATATTTTTATGACAAATGGGTAGGACTGGCAGATGTCCTGGAAAATATGCCTCCGGCTGTCACCGATGAGAAAATATTCCTGCAAAGGAATAAAAATCTGGAATTGCGCGATTCTTCCTTCGTTTATCTATTGAATATCAGGGAATATGAACTGGCGGGAAGCGAGGCTCCATACGACTATGTAAAGGGACAACTGTCCGAAATGTATATGGAACAAAAGAAAGCCGATTATTTGCAGCAAGTGAAGAAAGACTTGTATGACAAAGCCGTTTCAGATGAAGAAATTAAGTTTTATAACAAATAGAATATAACTTCTTTTTTTACGTTAAGAGAAAAAGTAATACATTATCACTATATTTACGCGATTTTTTAATTGAACATACAAATGGTAAAACAGGCCGGAAAATTTATTTTATTAGCAATACTATTAAGTTCGGGGCTTTTGTGTAAGGCTCAGGATAATATTATCGACCAGATAATCTGGGTAGTAGGAGATGAGGCTATATTAAAGTCGGATGTGGAAAAAGCCCGGCAGATGATGCTGTCACGGGGCGAACGTATTGAAGGTGACCCATATTGCCTGATACCCGAACAACTGGCTGTACAAAAACTGTTTCTCGACCAGGCCAAGATAGACAGTATAGACGTACCTACGGCAGAAGTGTCCAGAGGAGTGACCCGTCAGGAAAACATGGTTATTGCCAATCTGGGTTCTAAAGAAAAAGTTGAAGAGTATCTCCAGGCTTCGATGAGCCAGTTGCGTGAAGAGTGGAGGGAAGAAATCCGGAATGGCTATCTGGTATCGGAAGTAAAGAAAAAGCTGGTAGGCAAAAAAAGCAGCCTGACCCCATCGGAAGTAAGAAGATATTACGCTCAATTACCTCAGGATAGCCTGCCATATATACCTACTACCGTAGAAGTTCAGATAATTACAAACGAGCCGATAGTTCCTTTGGCCGAAATAGATAAAGTAAAAGAACGCCTGAGGGATTTCACCAACAGGGTAAATGCGGGTGAAAGCTTCTCCACACTGGCAATTATGTATTCCGAAGACGGTTCTGCCCAAAACGGAGGTGAAACCGGATTCAGCGGACGGGCAAGCTGGGTTACGGAGTTTTCCAATATGGCATTTTCTCTTAATGATCCTAAAAAAGTATCCAATATAGTAGAAACCGAATACGGATTCCACATTATTCAACTGATAGAGCGCAGGGGTGACCTGATAAACGTGCGTCATATCCTGCTTCGCCCGAAAGTGCCGGAAGCGGAATTTGAAAAAGCAATCGCTAAGATGGATTCAATCACCAAAGATATAAAGCAAAACAAATTTACATTCGAAGACGCAACCGTACTGTCATTCGATAAAGACACCCGCAAAAACAACGGGTTGATGGTAAACCGCAAGGAAAGTACCAATTATGGCACCCCGCGCTTCCTGAAGGAAGAGCTTCCGCCGGCAGTAGCCATCGCCGTGGATAAATTGAAGGTAGGTGAGGTATCGGCACCGTTCAGAATGAAGACAGATAACGGTAAAGAAGTAGTAGCTATCGTAAAGCTCAGAAGCCGTACCGAGGGACACGTAGCTAATGTATCTGATGACTATCAGGCCCTGAAAGAAATAGTAGAATCTCATAAGCAAGAGGAAATACTTCGCAAATGGCTCCAAACTAAAATTAAGGATACATATGTCTTTATAGACGAAAATTGGCGGAATTGCGACTTCCAGTATTCGGGATGGCTCAAAGATGATACTGCCGGCAAGGTTAGATAAACCTGTATCAAGTAACTGTTTTATTGGTCTTCTCCCATGAGTTTTTGAGATAGATTCTACGCTCAAAAGAATACACACAGAGAGCCAAAGAAAGAAAATAGTTATATAAAAGATTATTTCGGTAAATTTTAAACAGTTACTAAATAAGACGTGTTTAATAAACTTATAAAATATGCGATGCAAAGGCATAGAATACCTCTGGTGAGTATTCTGTGCCTCATTGCCCTTTATGCTTCGGCCCAGTCCATGCTGTCGCCGCAGGTAAGGCCGGACATCACACAGGTGCCCAAAAAGCCGCAAGATCCTGTAAAACAAAAGCCGGCAACGAGTAAAGGTGGCGTCAAAGTAATTGAATTACGCAATTCGAAAAGGCTGATAAGACGGCCGGATTTCGAGCCGCAGGTACTAAAAGACAGTGTCATATTCTTCCACGACGGAGCTTACCTTTATTGCGACAGCGCTTATTACGATGAGAAGCAAAATTCATTCGAAGCTTTCAGCAATGTCCGTATGGAGCAAGGCGATACACTGTTCCTGAACGGAAGATATATGCATTATGACGGGAATACGAAGCTGGTGAAAGTCCGTGAAAATGTCAATCTCGAACATTCACCCAAAAGCAAAAGGAACCCGATAACATTGTTTACCGACAGTCTTAATTATGACCGGACTATGAATCTGGGTTATTATTTCGATGGCGGTATGCTTGTCGATTCTCTCAACGAATTGACCTCTTTCTGGGGGCAATACGAGCCTGATATCCGTATTGCTACATTCAAGGATAGCGTAATCTTGAAGAACCCGAATTTCACACTTTATTCGGACAAGCTGAAATACAATACGAACGAGAAAGTCGCTATATTCACCACGCCCACCGAAATAGTATCTGATAGCGGAGTCATATACACCAGCAACGGGTGGTACAATACGGAAACAGAAAGATCACTCCTTCTGGACCAGTCTACAGTAATGAATAAAGAAGGAAACCGTTATCTCAGGGGTGATTCCATTTTTTATTATAAGACATTGGGCTATGGCGAAGTATTCGGAAATATGTTTTTACAGGATACTGTAAAGAAAATAATCCTTATAGGCAATTACGGCTACTATAATGAACTGAACAATTCCGCATTAGCTACCGATTCTGCTTATTGCATCGAGTATTCACAAGGAGACAGCCTGTATATACATGCCGATACACTGAAATTACTGACAGTTATAGACAGCAGTTATATCCCTAAGATAAAACCTGTTGCAGTAGATTCTCTGATAAAACCCGAACCTCAGATCCTGGATTCTCTGGCAAGGGATTCTTTGCATATCATCGACCGTTTCCAAAACGATTCGGCGCGGGTAGATATGGGGCTTCCGGCGGATACTATGCCGCTTTATACGGTGTCTGCGCTACAACAGCCTGTAGATACTGCCAGGAAAGAGTTTCGTTTGATAAAAGCCTATTATGGGGTAAGATTCTACCGTTCCGATATGCAAGGCGTATGTGATTCCCTGCAGTTCAACTCGAAGGATTCCATCATCCACATGTACCGGGACCCTATATTGTGGAATACCAACAGGCAGCTGTCGGGTGACACGATAGATATATTCATGAATGACAGTACCATCGACCGGATGCATATAAAGCAGTATAGTTTCTCTATCGAAGAAAAAGACTCTATACACTTCAACCAGCTGAAAAGCCGTTCGATGAAGATTTTCTTCGAAAATAAGAAAGTAAAAAGAGTGTTGGCCGAAGGAAACGTAGAAACAATCGCCTATCCGGAAGAACGGGACGGCACACTAAACGGGGTCCTCAACTGGCTGGAAGGCAGTTATCTGCAGATTTTTATGAACGACGGGCAGTTCGAAAAGCTGGTAGTCTGGCCTAAGCCTGTAGGCAAAACAACGCCTTTCCATTTGGTAACCAATGAGCAATTGAGACTGAAGGACTTTTACTGGTACGATTATATAAGACCTTTGGACAAAGACGATATATTCCGGAAAGCACCGAAAAAAGCCGGGGATGTACGGCCTAAACGTCCGGCAGTCTTTGACAGGGAAGAATAATCCGGTTACAAGTCAGGTAGACAAGATACAAGTAATTTTGAAATCTTGAAATTCTAAATCTTGAAATACAATAAATGAGTGATATAATACATCTTTTACCCGATTCCATAGCTAATCAGATTGCTGCGGGAGAGGTCATTCAACGACCCTCATCCATAGTGAAAGAACTGGTAGAAAACGCTATTGATGCAGGAGCCGACACTATACAACTTATTGTCAAAGATGCAGGACGGACATTAGTTCAGGTCATCGACAACGGTAAAGGCATGTCCGCTACCGATGTACGCATGGCTTTTGAACGTCATGCAACTTCGAAAATAAGGTCGGCTGATGATCTGTTCGCTCTGCATACAATGGGATTTCGCGGGGAAGCATTGCCTTCTATCGCTGCTATTGCCCAGGTAGAAGTAAAGACCCGCAGGGAAGAGGATGAGCTGGGTACTTTGCTCCAGATATCGGGATCGAGGGTTGAAGCTCAGGAATGTATCGCCTGTCCTAAAGGAAGTAATTTTTCGGTAAAGAACATCTTTTTCAATGTCCCTGCCCGCCGCAAGTTCCTTAAATCGAACGATACCGAACGGAGGAATATACTTACCGAGTTGGAACGGATAGTGCTGGTAAATTCCGAAATAGAATTTTCCTTCACCGACAATGATATTGAAGTTCTTCGGTATCCTGCATGCAATCTGCGCCAGCGAATTGTAAATGTGGTAGGGAAGAATTTCAACCAGCAACTGATATCCATCGATATAGATACTTCTTTGGTAAAGATAAGAGGATTTGTGGGAAAACCCGAATCGGCGCGCAAAACAAGGGCCTTGCAATATTTCTTTGTGAATGGGCGGTATATGCGTCATCCGTATTTCAATAAGGCCGTGACCGCTGCGTTCGAACCGTTAATCCCATCGGGCGAAAATCCGAATTACTTTATCTATTTCGATGTTGAGCCGGATACTATCGATGTGAATATACATCCTACAAAAACCGAAATAAAGTTCGAAAACGAACAGCCTATATGGCAAATATTATCGGCTGCAGTAAAAGAAGCGTTAGGCAAGTTCAATGAGGTGCCCACCATCGACTTTGATACAACGGATGCCATAGATATACCGATTCACGATCCATCGAAGAATGTAAGCCAGCCACGTGTGAATGTAAATCCATCGTACAATCCTTTCAAAAGCCCTTCTTCTGGTTCCGGCTACCAACGTCAGACTCTGGATTGGGAAAAGTTTTACGAAGGATTTGAAAAAGACAGGGGTAACTCTGGTATGGATATAGAACCGGATAGGGACGTAAATATATTCAGCCAGTCATCTGGTACGGAGACAACCATTCCTTCAGTAAACACTGAGATGGTTGTTCATTACCAATACAAGAACAAATATATACTTACATCTGTAAAATCGGGTCTGATGCTCATAGACCAGCACCGGGCACATGTCCGTATCCTGTTTGACCAGTTTATCGCGCAGATTCGCCAGAAGAGAGGTATATCGCAACGGGCCTTGTTTCCCGATATAATAGAGTTGTCTCCTTCCGAAGCAGCAATGATTCCTTATCTGATGGACGATTTGGAAGCTGTAGGATTCGATTTGAGCCATCTTGGCAACAATGCCTATGCTATAAACGGAACGCCTTCCGAAATCACAAATGTAGATCCTGTACAACTTGTACATAATATGATAAGCCGGAGTGTGGACAGCGGCAGTGATGTAAAGGAAGAAATACAGGAATCCCTTGCCTTGTCGATGGCTAATGCCGCATCTATACCTTACGGGCATAGATTATCCGACGAGGAGATGAATAAAATTGTAGACCAACTGTTTGCATCGCCTGCACATAAACATACTCCCGATGGTAAGACAATTATCTCATTACTGGAAGATGATGTGATAGAAAAGATGTTCCGGTAAGATATCTTTATCGGTACTATAATCTTTTAATTGGTAATTTGTTTTATTATTTGAGATAAACCATCTGAAAGATTCACGTGACACAGCTGTAAAACACAGAAAGAGCAGGATATTTATTATACCCTGCTCTTAAGTTATAGATTGTACGCTTATTTGCTTAATAACTTCTTTACTGTCTCCGAAATAGCCTTACCGGCTGCAACTCCGGCCAATGCCTTTGTAGCCACACCCATTACCTTGCCCATATCGGCAGGTGAAGTTGCACCAACCTGAGCGATGATTTCGCTGATTTTAGTGTCCAGCTCATCTTGCGATAATTGTTTCGGCAGGAATGTTTCGATAACAGCCAGTTCTGCCAGTTCATTTTCGGCAAGATCGGCACGGTTTTGTGTGGTGTAGATGGCTGCACTGTCGCGACGTTGCTTCGCCATCTTCTGAAGTATCTGAATAGCTGTCTCATCAGTCAGCTCATCATTAGCCCCTTTTGCAGTTTTCGCCTCTATAAATTCCTTTTTAATTCCACGCAGTGCTTCCAGCCTTATCTTATCTTTTGCACGCATTGCATCTTTTATACCTTCACTGACTTGGTCGAATAAGTTCATGGTTATATGTTTTTATTATATTGTTTCATTAAGTAACAGAAATGGTTTAATATGACGATATTGAATTATAACCAACTGCTGTTGTCATACATATAAAAATAATAAAAGGTTTGTGACCTTAAAAAAGTTCTCCCGGTTTCTTTGTTTCCGGTTTATATTCACTCGGATTGAATTTATCGTCACGCTTAAATACAGGTGTATTTTCCAGTGCATCTACAATACGGTCGTTATCCAGTTCCTCTGTCGATAAGATAACTGGTTTGGGGCTGAAAAAAGAAGTTCTTACGGCCATCGTCTGCACTCCGTCTTTACCGTAATGCTTTTCTATCATTTCGTTGATGCGGCGTTTTTCCTCTTCCTCTGTCCTGATACGTTCTTCTTCGAGCATTTCCTCTTCTTCGGTCATTTCTCGGTAATGCTCATCTATACCCGGAATGCTGGACATGCCGAATCCTGTGGCAAGAAGTGTTATCTTCACCTTCTCTCCCAGTTTTTTATCGGTAGCCGTACCCCAGATAACTTCAATTTCGGGACCGAAGCGCTTCATAAAGTTAGCTACAGCTT
The DNA here is from genome assembly GCF_042654545.1 of Dysgonomonas termitidis. GTDB lineage: Bacteria > Bacteroidota > Bacteroidia > Bacteroidales > Dysgonomonadaceae > Dysgonomonas > Dysgonomonas termitidis. The sequence continues at coordinate 121,615 of NZ_JBHSGN010000054.1, read as the reverse complement.
CCATTTCTTCAACAATAAGCGGGGTTTCGTCGCTTGAATATATATTGAATAATATTTTCTTGGCATCGAACACATCATTGTTATTCAACAACGGAGAGTGCAGAGCGTTTACAATCGCATCTTCCACACGGCTTTCTCCTTCACCGTATCCGCTACTCATAATGGCCACCCCACCGTCTTTGAGAATTGTCTTCACATCGGCAAAGTCAAGATTGATATGACCATGTACCGTGATTATTTCCGCAATACCTTTTGCTGCGATAGTCAATGTATCATCAGCTTTTGCAAAGGCATTCGGGATAGTAAGGTCAGCATATATATCTATCAGCCGCTCATTGTTGATAACGAGCAATGCATCCACATTCTTGGCTATATCTTCGACACCACGCAGAGCCTGTATTATTTTTTTACGGCCTTCGAATACAAACGGAATAGTTACAATACCAACTGTAAGGATACCCATATCCTTGGCAATACGTGCTACCACAGGTGCCGCGCCCGTACCTGTACCACCTCCCATACCTGCAGTGATAAAGGCCATTCTGGTTCCGTCGTTAAGCAGTCTTTCCAGATCGTCCCGGCTCTCTTCGGCAGCAGCTTTCGCCACTTCCGGACGGTTACCTGCCCCAAGTCCTTCCGTTGTTTTCCGTCCCAGTTGGACGCGGGTCTCTACAGGAGATTCACAAAGGGCCTGGTTATCGGTATTGCACAATGCGAACGATACATCGTGTATCCCTTCGTTATACATATGATTCACGGCATTGCCACCACCACCTCCTACACCAATTACTTTTATTATGGTCTGGGTTTTCTTCGGAAACTGGAAATCAAGTATTTTCTCATCCATATTTTTAATATTTAGCTGTTAGCTATTAGCGTATAGCTGTTAGCTTATATTTTTTTACTTGCAACTATTTTATTCTTCGTCGTTGAACATTGTTCCTCCGAAGTTCTGTATTTTTTCAAAAAAGCCAAACAGGGTTGTTTGCTTACCGTCTTTTTGCTTCTTTTGTTTTTTATTCTTCTTTGTGTCTTCCTCAGGCTCGTCGTCCTCTTCCGCAGGAGGCGGTGGAGTAGGGGTAACCACTGTTTCTACCTTAGGTGCCACAACTTCTTTCTTCTCACAATTTTCATTTGCAAAAAGCAATAGGCTCAAAGCCTGTGTATACAACGGGTTCTGAAGCAACTCGGCAGCATTGTTTATATATACGCGCTTTGCTACTGCACGTTTTACCGGAAGCTGTGATTTTTCAGCAAGGTGATCGACCAGGCCATTCATTTGAGAGGCTCCGCCTATCATGATAATGCCGGCATCCAGTTCATCGGCATATCCCGATAATTTTATCTGATTGATGACATTCAGTATAATTTCATCCTGACGGAGTTGTATGACTTTGTTTAATTCTCTCAAATCCACATCGGGAGAAACATCTGCCGCAGCCTTATTCTTATCTTTTCCTAATTTTCCGTAACGGATTTTATACGTTTCGGCCGATTCGAAAACAAAACCAAGTTCCTGTACATCCTTGGTTATGGTGCGCCCGCCGAAAGGTATGACAGACATGAAGCGCAACAGTCCCCCTTTATATATGGACAAAGTCGTAGTACCCGCCCCAAAATCGACAAGAGCGCATCCTGCCTGCCTGTCATGTTCGTCGAGAACTAAAGCCCCTGCAGCAACAGGACCCACAATATAACCTGCAATTTCTATCTGAGCTTTGTCGGTTATACTTTTTGTCAGGTTAGTCTTTATATTCGGACGGCCTATAACCAGCCGGTAATGTCCCTCTAGAGTAGAACCTATTTTATCTATAGGATCTTCTTCATATTTCCCGTCCAGATAATATTCAGGGGCAAGGACACTGTAATTGGTGAAAAACTCAGGCTTATTCAGTTTTGCCTGTTGCTCCAGATTGTCCAACAGGGCAAAGGTGATAGGCGTAGTTCCATCCAATAATTTGGTTTCCTTATGCTCTATTGCCCGAAGGGATTTTCCTGCAACCGATACATACGCCTTTCCTATTTTCTTACCTGTTTTATTTTCGAGCAAGTTGATAAGTTTCTTGATCTTACCCGCCGCTTCGTCTATATTGTATATTACGCCGTATTTTACGCATGAATCGGAAGGAATACTTTCCGATGCGAGGATGGAAATCACCCCTTGCTCATTCTTGCGGCCCAGTACTCCGATTATCTTGGATGTGCCTAAGTCGATACCTACTATAAATCCTGATTGCTCCATATAACTCCTATCTTTATAAACCGGCCCGGATAAAACCCGCCAGTATATCTATTCCTCTTTTAACGCTTTGTACAGACAACTTGTTTGTCAAATTTCAAATTAATAACGGAATACTTATTCCATCCCGTTTCGTTAAGCCCGTTTTCATAAAAAGCCAGCAGTTTATCCAGCCTTTCCTTATACCCGTAGAGGTTTCCCAGAATAATCTGGTGGTCGCCCACACGGGGTATTAATTTTATATCCTGATTAGGCAGGACTACAATTTGTTCGATTTGTGCGTTCCAAAACTTATCATTATGCAAAAATAGTGCAAATTTGTATAAGTCGGTCTTCGCGAAGTCTTCTTTTATTGCTCCGGTGGCAATAGGAAGATATGCGGTGAAACGTCTTGACAGGGGCATCTTGCGTCCTTCGTTGTCGATATAGTAATTTTCCCCTGCGCCGGACATAACTCTCAGTACCGGTTTACGCTCTTCTATAGACGCTTTGATGGCCCCGTTATTAGTAACAAATACATCAGCCTTTTTTATCAATTGATTAGTCAATATAGCCTCCTCTATAGTATTTGTATTTATATCCTTTATTTGCTTACCCGTAGGATCGAGTCCCTTTTCTTTCACATACCGGGTTATATCTTCCGTATCTACAAACTGCTCATCATCTGAAGCATTCTTTACCTCGACCTCAAATTTGGAGCATATGCCATCCTTTGGTTTTCCCTGAAAGTAGAAAACCGAGAAAACGAGATAGCCTGCAAGCAAACATATTCCGATGATGACTAATGCTTTTTTCATATTTTTTGTTCCAATATATCCTTTATCGGATTTAATAACCGGTCTATATCTCCTGCCCCTACAGTAAGAAGAACCTCCAAATCATTCTTATTTTCCAATAAAGGTAATAATTCCTCTTTGTTACACAATGTTTTAGGACAGGTGACTTTATCGAAAATAATCTTCGAGGTCACACCTTCTATCGGTTTTTCCCTTGCCGGATAAATATCCAGCAGTATCAATTCATCCAATAGAGACAGGCTTTTCGCAAATTCAGATGCAAAATCCCGTGTCCGTGTATATAGATGCGGCTGAAAAATGCCGGTCAGCTTGCGGTCAGGATATAGTTCCTTGACAGATGCTATACTTGCGGCCAGTTCTTCAGGATGGTGCGCATAATCATCTATCATCACTATCTTATCTGTTTTCAGCAAGAAATCGAAACGGCGCTTTGCTCCCATGAAGGTAGCCATGCCATGTCGTAATTCGTCCGCAGTAGCTCCGTTAAGCCAGGCCATAGCCATAGAACCAATGCCGTTTTCTATATTTATTTTTACCGGGACACCGAGCTGTATGTTATCAATCGTTCCCTTCGGTGTGACAAAATCGAAACGAATCTCACCATTTCCTATTTTTATATTCTGTGCATGGAAATCTCCTTTATCCATCGAATAAATATATATCCGCACATCTTTTCCTGTCTTTGGCGAAAGCTTTATATTGTGCTTTATCACCAATGCCCCTCCAGGCTGAATAAGGCTTGTAAACTTCTCAAAGCTTTTCAGATATTCCTCCTCCGTACCATAAATATCCAGATGGTCGGGGTCAACAGAAGTTATCAGCGCCATATAAGGATGGAGCCAATGGAAAGAACGGTCGTACTCGTCTGCTTCCACTACCGTAAATTCGCTTTTATCGGAAAGTATCAGATTGCTGCCGTAATTTTTCAATATACCGCCCAGAAAAGCATTGCAATCGAGATGCGACTGTTTAAGAATATGCGCCAGCATACTGGATGTCGTAGTCTTTCCATGTGTACCTGCACAACAGAGAGCTTTACCCGATTTTGTAATTATGCCTAATACCTGCGCCCTTTTCTGTATAGTAAATCCGTTCCCCTGAAAATATGCGACTTCTTCATTTTCAGCCGGAACAGCAGGCGTATATACAACAAGTGTACTTTCTTTATCTTTACAATAGCCCGGTATAAGTTTTATATCATCAGTATAATGGATTTCGGCACCTTCGGTTACCAGATCTTTTGTAAGAGGCGTTTCGGTGCGGTCGTATCCGGCAACCTTCTTGCCTTTCGATATAAAGTAGCGGGCCAGATTGCTCATGCCTATACCACCAATCCCTATGAAATATATAGATTGTATATTATCCATTTTTCTTTACTAATTTAATAACCTCATCCACAATACGATTGGCAGAGTCGGGTTGTGCCATTTTCCGAATATTCGCTGACAATACCTCAAGTTTCTCTTTATCCTGTATTATGTTTAATGCCTCAGGTACAAGTTTTTCGATTGCTTCGTCATCCCTGATCAGAATAGCTGCATTTTTATCTGCCAGTGCCATCGCATTCTTTGTTTGATGGTCTTCCGACACATTTGGAGACGGAATTAATATCACAGGCTTGCCGAGCAGGCTAAGTTCGGAAATAGAGCTTGCCCCCGCACGGGAAATAACCAGATCAGCCGCTTTATAAGCCAAATCCATACGTGATATAAACTCATGGATATGTATATTTTCAGGACTGCCTTTACCGGATAAATCCATATTCATTTCGAACGAATAGAGCTTTCCACATTGCCAAAGCAATTGAATATTGGAATTTGCCAGTTCATCGATTCCCGCCAGAATACTTTTATTCATCATTCTCGAGCCTAGGCTACCACCTATGAGAAGAATTGTTTTTTTATCCGGATCGAGATTAAATTCCTCATATGCTTCTTGTTTGGTAATAGTTGCGGATAGTAACTCCTGACGGCACGGATTGCCGGTCATTACTATTTTGCTTTTAGGAAAGAAACGTTCCATGCCTTCATATGCGACACACACTACCGAAGCCTTCTTTGACAAGAATTTATTTGTAACCCCGGCATAGGAATTCTGCTCCTGGATAAGTGTCGGGATTTTCAACGCATTCGCTTTGTAAAGCATCGGGCCACTGGCATAGCCTCCTACACCTATTACCACATCGGGCCGGAAATCCCTGAGTATCCGTTTCGCTTTTATCAAACTCTTTTGGAATTTCAATAGGGTAGATATATTCTTAAAGATGTTTTTCCTGTTAAGCCCGGATATTTCCAGACCGATGATTTCATATCCGGCCGCGGGAACTTTCTCCATTTCCATACGCCCGGTAGCTCCTACAAAGAGGATGTCAGCATCGGGGTAATGCTCTTTTATCGTATTGGCAATAGCTATTGCAGGAAATATATGCCCTCCTGTGCCTCCGCCGCTTATTATTACTCTTAGCTGTTTCATATTCTATTTGCTTCATCAAAAGTTTCAAAATCCACATTTGCAATACTTTCGTCTACATCTTCATGGTCCGAATCGTTCAGTTTTGAAGAACATGCCAGAATGATCCCGAAATAGGCGCAAGTAATGATTGTAGAAGTCCCTCCCCGGCTGACCAATGGTAATGGCTGCCCTGTTACGGGTATGAGATTGACTGCAACGGCCATATTAGCCAAAGCCTGTATTGTAAGTATAAGTCCTGCCCCCAGGATGAGATAGCGGGGGAATTTCTTTTCGCATTTCGATGCCAATACTCCGCACCGGATCATTAATGCGACATATAAAAGCAGCACAAACAACCCGCCAAGCAAGCCCATTTCTTCGAGAACGATTGCAAAAATAAAATCGGAATACGCCTGCGGCAAAAAATCGCGTTCTACACCGCTGCCCGGAAGTCCGATAACTCCACCGTTTGCAATTGCTATTTTAGCATGTGATACCTGATAGTTGTCGTCTGTGATCTTATAGGCAATTGTTCCATCTTCTTTTCTATCATGGATGGAGCCCCCTTCCTGTTCGCCCGAATGCCTTTCCAAACGGTTTTTCCAGGTCGTAAAACGTTCCGGCAGGTAATCTTTGACTACCTTATCCGGCAAGAGTGTGAGACTAAGGAATAATACACCACCTATAACAATTCCACCCAGGGCTACTTTGAATAGCCGCCCAAAACTGACCTGGCCGATCCATAACATGAGCATACAAACAGCGAAGAGGAGGCATGCTGTAGAAAGATTTTCAGGCGCAATGAGGGCGCAAATAATAATTATAGCGATTATTAGTGTCTTGAATACCCAACTTTCGTTTTCAGGCTTCATCTTACTCAGAAAAAAGGCGATAAAACCAATAGCCGATATCTTTGCAAATTCAGAAGGTTGTATTGTAAATGCTCCTACTCCCAGCCAGCGTTGCGCACCATTTACATCCTGCCCCATAAACATAGTGAAAATGAGTAGTATGGCCGAAATGGGCAGTCCCAGTAATAAGATGGAGAAGAAGCGGGTAGGTACCCTTTGCAGGAACATAACCACAGCAAACCCGATCAGCAAGAATGCTGCATGACGGAGTATAGGCGCCCAGTGACTCTGCTGACGGTAGGCAATTGTACTTGTAGCACTAAATACTTCAAGCAAAGAGATAATACACAATGCAATGAATATGCACCATATAACTTTATCTCCTTTAAACGCCCTTCCTAAAAAATTGAATTCCATAACATCATTATTTCAGATTTCAAAAATCGGCGTAAGCCAAATTTTGAAATTATAATCTTCTTACATATTCTTTAAATTGATCACCCCTGTCTTCATAATTTTTAAAGAGGTCGAAACTGGCACAGCATGGCGATAACAATACCGTATCTCCCTCCTCTGCCAATGCGTAAGCCTTTTCTACAGCATCTTTCATCGATGATGTATCTTCTATCTTTTCTATTTTATCGTCGAAGAACTTATGGAGTTTGCTATTATCCACACCAAGAAATACAAGAGCGCGGACTTTGTCCTTTACCAGCTGTTCTATCTCGGTATAATCATTTCCTTTGTCTGTACCCCCAAGTATCAGGATTACTTTTGTCTTCATGCTTTGCAAAGCATACCAGCATGAATTCACATTGGTAGCCTTGGAATCATTTATAAACTGGACACCCTTCACCTTAGCTACCTTTTCGAGACGATGCTCTACCCCCTGAAAGTCGCTGAGCGAATGACGAAGGTTCTCATCGGTTATATCCAGTAATTTAGCCGCAATACCCGATGCTAATGAGTTATACAGGTTGTGCGTACCTTCCAGAGCTAATAAATCCTGTTCCATAACAAATGCGGAATTAGGAGTGTTAATATCTATTTCATGGTTATTAAGGTAAGCGATTGCATTGCCGACCTTATGTTCGGCGAATGTATATTGTTTACCTTTAGATACCAGTTTCTTAATTTCTTTACTGACAATAGGATCTTCCTCCCAGAATATGAATGCATCGGCTTCAGTCTGGTTCTGTACGATACGCATCTTAGCGTCTATGTATTTCTGTATATCGTGGTCATACCTGTCCAGATGGTCCGGCGTGATATTCAGCAGGATGGCAATATCAGCTTTGAAAGAATACATATTTTCGAGTTGGAAGCTACTCAGTTCCAATACATAATAATCGTAGTTTTCTTCCGCGACCTGACGGGCGAAACTTCTTCCGATATTTCCTCCCAATCCTACATTCAGCCCCGCCGATTTCAGTATATGATATATCAGGCTGGTCGTGGTCGTTTTACCATTACTGCCTGTAATACAAATCATTTTAGCAGTCGTATAACGTTTGGCGAATTCCATTTCGGAAAGAACGGGAATACCTTTTTCTATGGCTTTGTGAACAAGAGGAGCATAATTAGGAATACCCGGACTTTTTATGATTTCGGTTGCGGCGAGTACCAGCTCTTCGGTGTGACCTTTTTCTTCGTAAGGAATACCGTATTGCTCCAGTTCTGCTTTATACTTGTCCTGCAAAGGGCCGTTATCCGACAAAAAAACATCGAATCCTTTCGCTTGCGCAAGTATGGCCGAACCAACTCCGCTTTCGCCCCCTCCCAATATGATAATTTTATTCATATGTTTTTTAATTTCAGGATTTCAAGATTTCAAGTTTCAAGATTTTTATTCAAGACTTAATCTTGAAATTTTGAAACCTGAAATTTTGAAATTGCATATTATCGCATTTTCAATGTTGCTAATGTAAGTACTGCAAGAATAATTCCTATAATCCAGAAACGTACCACAATTTTTGATTCCGGCACAGCTCCTATCGGTTTTTGGAATAAAGCCTGTATGCCTGAATTTCCGGCCTTCTGGAAGTGATGATGCAGGGGTGTCATTTTAAATACGCGGCGTCCTTCACCGTATTTCTTCTTGGTCAGTTTAAAATAAAACACCTGTATCATTACCGAAAGGCTCTCCACCATAAAGATACCGCATAATATAGGCAGCAATAATTCTTTATGGATAACCACAGCGAAAACCCCGATTATGCCCCCCAGCGTTAAGCTGCCCGTATCTCCCATAAATACTTGTGCGGGAAATGCATTGTACCATAAGAAACCAACTGTTGCACCGATAAATGCCGAAGCAAATATTACGAGCTCCTGACTGCCGGGAATAAACATGATATTCAGATAGGAGGCAAACTCAATGTGCCCGGATACATATGCAAGTATCCCCAATGTAACTCCTATAATAGCCGAACTGCCGGCCGCAAGCCCGTCCAGCCCGTCGGTCAGGTTAGCCCCGTTCGATACAGCCGTTACAATGAATATAACAATTGTAACAAACAGTATCCAGGCTGCCGGTTCCGCATAATCTCCCATGAAAGAGACAAGATCTTCATAGTCGAGGTTATTATTCTTCATGAAAGGGATAGTAGTCTGTGTCGACTTCGCTCCTTCGGCTGTATAGCTCACCCGTTCTATGACATTATCCTGGTTACGGAATTCTATATTTTCACGGATAATAACGTCAGGGCTCAGATAGAGTGTCATGCCGACAATCAGTCCCAAACCTATTTGGGCTATTATCTTAAACTTACCATGCAGTCCTTCTTTATCCTTTTTGAACACTTTGATATAGTCGTCCAGAAAGCCGAGCACTCCCAACCAGACGGTTGTAATAAGCATCAGGATAATATATATATTATCTAAACGGGCCAAAAGCAAAACAGGAACAAGTATGGAGATAATGATAATAATGCCACCCATTGTTGGCGTTCCTTTTTTACTCAATTGCCCTTCCAGTCCGAGATTGCGGACTATCTCCCCGATTTGCAGTTTTTGCAGCTTGTCGATGATACGGCGCCCTATGATAGTAGATATCAGCAGTGATAATACCAGTGCCATAGCTGCACGGAATGAGACATACCTGAACATACCCGCACCCGGGAAATCTAGCTGGTCTAAATAGTCGAATAGATAATATAACATTTGCTCCTTCTGATTTTATTATTCTCCAAAAATATTTCTTACTACTTCTCTGTCATCGAAGTGATGTTTCACTCCTTTCACATCCTGATAATCTTCATGGCCTTTTCCGGCAATGAGGATTACATCGCCCTCTTTGGCCAGTGTACAAGCTGTTTTAATCGCTTGTTCACGCTCGACGATCAATAGCGTTTTCTTCAGCTGCTGGTTGTTCAGCCCGTCAGCCATATCGTTGATAATGGCCTGTGGTTCTTCGAACCGCGGATTGTCAGATGTAAGTATCACCTGGTCGCTCAGGCGTACAGCTTCACGCGCCATAATCGGCCGTTTGGTCTTATCCCTGTTACCTCCGCAGCCTACTACAGTAATTACACGCCCGTTGCCTTCCAGTACTTCATGGATGGCTTCCAACACATTCGTTAAAGCATCCGGTGTATGAGCATAATCAACAATCGCTGTATAGCCCTCAGGAGAGCGTAATGTTTCAAAACGTCCCGATACAGGTTTTAATGTACTCAGTACGAGTAAGGCTTCATCCGGGTCCTGCCCCAATAATACGGTTGCCCCGTACACTGCTAATAAATTGTACACATTGAACACGCCAACAAACTGCACCTGCAATTCCTTATTATTGAATTCGACTGCTGTACCATCGAAATGTTTCTCAATGATCTTGGCTTTGAAGTCTGCCAGCGTTTTTACCGAATAAGTATATTTCTTCGCTTTTGTATTCTGGAGCATTACCGATCCGTTCTTATCGTCGACGTTGGTAAGGGCAAAAGCTGTTTCGGGTAGATTGTCGAAAAACATCTTTTTGGCTTTCAGGTACTCGGCCATCGTTTTGTGGTAATCGAGATGATCCTGTGTGATATTGGTAAAAATGCCTCCGTCAAATTTCAACCCGCTGATGCGCTTCTGATGTATAGCATGTGAGCTTACTTCCATGAAAGCATATTCGCAGCCAGCATTTACCATCTTTGCCAGCATCTCATTCAGCGACAGCGGATCAGGCGTAGTATGTGTGGCATGATATACCGTGCCATCGACATAATTAGCTACTGTGGACAGTAATCCGGCTTTATGCCCCAGCTTACGGAACATCTCATATAACAATGTGGCTGTGGTGGTTTTACCATTCGTTCCCGTAACTCCCACCAGTTTTAACTTGGCCGAAGGGTCTCCATACCAGAGGGTGGCTATTTTACCAGCCGCATCCGCGCTGTCTTTTACTTTTACATAAGTTATTTCCTCTTTTGACGTATCCACCTTCTCCTGATGAATAACAACTTTAGCCCCTAAATCAAGAGCATTGTTAATATATTGATGTCCGTCTACCTGTACCCCTTTTAGGGCAATAAAGGCCGAACCGGCGATTACTTTACGTGAGTCGGTCTGAATACCTGTTATTTCAAGGTTTTCATTTCCTTTTATTTCAACTACATCTATGCCTTTTAATAAATCCTTTAATTTCATATCTGTATCTTTATATTAATTCAATTCTATTGTAATGCCACCGCCTTTTACTATCCGGCTTCCGGCAGGGACAGATTGTCTCTTCACTTTTCCCTCTCCTGTCAGATTGACTCTAAGTCCGGCATTCTCCAATAAATATACGGCATCACGCGCCCCCATACCTATAACGTTAGGAACAAGGCCTTGTTTTACGGAAACATTATCTTCCAATATGATACCTCCTGACACAGAATCGTTCTTCGTTTTTATCCAATCGATATTACCGCCTGAGAATGTATAATTCTGGTCCAGTTTTTTCAATACAAATTCAGTATTCTTCAGTAATCCTCCCTTAACTACGGGAATCAATGAGTTTACTGTGTCTTTTGGTGCGGGCAGAGGTGTAGAAACCAAATGCTTAGTGTAGATACCTTCAGCTATAGACTTGAATACCGCTCCTGCCATAAGCCCTCCCGATGGAGACCCCTGCGGCCTGCGTATACCTACAAAACATGTGTATTTAGGATCTTCTGCGGGGAAATATCCGCAGAACGAAACATAGTAACCTTCATATCCTCCCCTGGATGCAATCATAGCTGTACCCGTCTTGCCTGCCGACTGGAAAAGAGGAGAACCGGCTGCTTTTCCCAGACCATCGGAAACTACTCCCCGAAGCATTTCCTTTATCTGGCCTAATGTTTTCTCGGAACATAATGCCGGATTGATGACTTCGGTTTCGAACTCTTCTTTCACTTTCCCGTCTTTCATGAAGGCCCTGGTAAGGAAAGGCTTTATCATCTTCCCATTATTGGCGATGCCATTGTAAAACATCAGCATGTAAATTGGCGGGATCTGTGTCTCATAACCGAACGACATCCATGCCAGAGTCGTTTTTGACCACGGATTTGCCTTATCATCAGGCATACGGACTATGGATGTTCCTTCTATACCCTTCAGAGGTACGTCCCATTCTATTTTCTTTGTAATACCTAAGTCACGGATATGTTGCGCATATTTCTGAGGATTATTTTCATAACCCTTCAGAATCATTTTAGTCATAACAACATTCGAAGAGATATACATACCTTCGGTAATAGTCATAAACTCTTTGCGTCCGCCTGTACGCCAGTAATGATCGCGGACAACCCGTCCTTTATATTCGAAAAGCCCGTTGCCGACACGCACGGAGTCATTCGGCGTAACGACCCCGTCTTCGAGGGCTACCATCACCGATACGGTCTTGAATGTGGAACCCGGTTCGGACATCCAGGAAAATGCGTTCGGGTTTCCTTCGGCGTACACTCCTTCCGATACCCTGTCGAGATTGGTTATCGCTTTTATTTCGCCGGTAGCTACTTCCATTACAATAGCTACACCTGATTCAGCCTTTGTTTCAGCCAATTTGCCGTAAAGGGCTTTTTCGGCCATATCCTGGATATCCACATTCAGAGTGGTCTTTATATCCCAACCATCAGTAGGTTCTTCCAACACTACATCTATCCATCGGCCCTGTACACGCTCACGTGTTTTCAACCCGGGCACACCTTTGAGTATCGAATCATATTTCAACTCCAAGCCACTGGCGCCCCCGTCTTCAAAATCTTTAAAGATGGAGCCTACGGTTCGTCCGGCCAATCGGCCGAAAGGTTTCAGGCGCATGGTTTTTTCTTCAGTGAAAAGGCCGCTCCTGTTACTACGCTGATTGAAGAACGGAAACGTTTTCAATTCTTTCAGGTCGACATAGTTTATATCGGGACGAATAATTCTTACATAACGGCTTCTTACTTTTACCTTCTTGTTGGAACCACTTTTCCGGTTGCGCTCCAGTTCGTCCAGTTCTTTGCGGCTAAGAGCCCAGCCATCTAATATTATCTTTTTATATTGGGCGGCATTTCTGTCCGGAAATTTTTTAGCTAACTCCTGAGAAAGAGGGGTTACGTACTTCATCAGCGTATCTTTCTTTATACCCTCCGACATGAAATCGACATATACGCCATATAAAGGTTCGCTGGTTGCAAGCAGGCGGCCGTCGTCAGCATATATATTTCCGCGGTTGGGACGTATCTCCCTGTCTTTCTTCACAGTTTCCTGCTTGCCTAGTTCGCGCCATTCGGGCCCTTCCGCATATTTGATTTTGAAAATGCAGACAATGATTGCTATAAACACGAAAGACATGAAAAAGACAATCCAACCGTAACGGCTGACTGCTACATTTTTCATTGTTCCTTCTGATTTCTTTGCCATATCCTTTTTCCGAGAAAGTCTCTTCTATTTCTTAATTTTATAAATCGGCTCCTTGGTTTGCTGCAAGTCTACTCCGTTCTGCTGAATCAAAGATTCGACTTTCGACTCCCGGCTCACCCCCATCAACTGCGCCGCAATAGTCAATGATTCGAATTTCGCATCTTTCAGTTCATGCTGCAACGACTCTATTTGTGACCTTTTCTCTATACAACTGTATCTGTTACTTATGTATAAGACCAGAATAACAAAAACAGTGATAATGAAACGTGCATTCTTCCAGAAGAAGTCCTCTGTGAGAACTGTCCCTCCCAGAATATACATCACTTTCTTTTTTATATCTTTCGCTTTCATTCCTATTACAAGTCCTATGTAATTTATTTACAACTTAAATTTTCTCTGCTATCCTTAGTTTAGCGCTTCTCGAACGCGGGTTCCTTTCCTCTTCTTCCCGTGAAGGCACAATTACTTTATTGTTTATCAGCCTGAATGGTGTTTCGAAGTTGCCGAAGAAATCTTTTTCCACCTTCCCTTCAAAGTTACCCGTCTTAAAGAAATTCTTCACAAGCCTGTCTTCCAGAGAATGATAAGTGATAACAACCAGACGGCCACCCGGCTTCAATATATCGAAAGCCTGTTCAAGCATTTCTTTCAGGGTTTCCATTTCCTCATTCACCTCTATCCGGAGTGCCTGAAAGGCCTGAGCCAATACTTTCTTTTCTTTTTCGCCTCTTCCCACAAAGGAATTCAGCGTATCCAGCAAATCACTTACTTTTCTGTAAGGTTTTTCTTTCCGGGTCTTTACAATCGCAGACGCAATGCGCCGCGACTGCTTAAGCTCACCATACAAGTAAAAAATGTCAGCCAGCTGCTCTTCCGGATATGTATTCAGGATCTGCGCTGCCGTTTTCCCTGCTTTTTGATTCATGCGCATATCCAGATCACTATCTTCGAAACGGAAAGAAAACCCACGGCCTTCGGCATCGAAATGATGTGATGACACACCCAAATCGGCGAGTATCGCATCCACTTCTTCTACGCCGTGATATTTAATAAAGTTTTTCAGAAAACGGAAATTACTTCGGATAAATGTGAATTTACTATCTTCCTGTATATTATTGATAGCGTCTTCATCCTGGTCGAAAGCATACAGATGCCCATTTTTATTAAGGCGGGAAAGAATTTCCTTTGAATGTCCGCCACCGCCGAATGTTACATCTACACAAATACTGTCGGTACGTATATTCATACCGTCCACACTTTCGTGGAGTAGTGCAGGTGTATGGTATATTTCAGTCATGATTAGCCGTTTTGAGAGTCGTTGTTCATTAATGCCTGAATGCGGGAACTGAAATCGTCTGCCGGAATAAGCGTCTTCTCCAGTCCTTCTTTTGCCCATATCTCAATTGTATTATCCACTCCCAGGAATCTTACATCGGATACGATACTTACCATCTGGCAATATCGCTTCGATATCAGGATGCGCCCGTTTGCATCTATATCGAGACGTTCGGCATCGACAACAAACTGTCTGAAAAGAGCCTGCTGCTCTCCGTCCCACCTGTTTAAGCGCGAACGTAATTTCGCCACTTCTGCTTCCCATACTTCCACGGGATAGAGTACGAGACAATCCTGAAACAGATCTTTTCTGAGTATCAATGTGTTCTGGGCAGAAGATTGAAGTATCTTCCTAAAAGCTGCCGGAACAAAGACCCTCCCCTTTGTATCGATTTTAGCCTCTATATTACCCAAAAACTGAATCATTAACACTTTGAATTTTAACAATATACAATATGTGACGTAAAGGTATGAAAATAATACACTTTTCCCCACTTTTCCCCACTTAAAATTGACTAAAAGTTTTCAACAGCCCTGTTTGTAAGTTATTAACATGTATATTGAATTGAGTATGTTCAACTTACAATATTTTATCAACAGGTTATCAACAGTTTGTAAACAGTTGTTTATCAGAGCTGTTTGAACATAATATTAATTTGTTGTTGAGCATAAATATTGGATTGTTTTTTGTTAGGTGCAATCAAAGATTGCTTGTATTCCTCCATAGAAGAGATATTCTATTGAAATGAAGTGAAGTTGATAAGAATCCAGCCTTAAAATATAACTACTAATTCACATAAGTAATAAGTTACATCTGTGCTAAGTGCTGATTATTAACTTTTTGAGATTCTTGTGGAGGTAATCCATATAGATCAACAGCACAAAAAGTAATAAAAGAAAAACCGGAAAGGTGTTACTTCTATTACTTTTTATATCAAGTTCTTTTTTATAATAGAGCAGAACTTATAGCTGCCCAGATATTCATATATAGAAAAGATTATTGCCAATCGATGAAGTCGAGTGAAACTCTGTTGAGGAACGCCACTGTTTTATGTATCTCTTTGTACATCACAATGTCGTCATTGATAAAAGCTACTTCTTTCCTGTATTCTTTAAGAAAATTCTCGAGTATCGGCGACGTTTTTGCAGGACGGCGGAAATCTATTCCCTGCGCTGCATTCATCAACTCTATTGCAAGAATATGGTTCAGGTTATCCATTATCTTGAATAATTTGACAGCTGCATTTGCTCCCATACTCACGTGGTCCTCCTGTCCGTTGGACGATACGATGGAATCGCTCGATGCCGCATAGCAGTACATCTTATTCTGGCTAACCATCGAAGCGGATGTATATTGCGGAATCATAAAGCCGGAGTTGACACCGGGGTTAGCGACAAGAAATTCAGGCAATCCGCGAAGGCCCATAATCAATTGAGCCACACGCCGCTCGGAAATATTTCCCAGCTCTGCTAATGCAATAGCAAGAAAGTCGTAAGAGAGAGCCAATGGCTGCCCGTGGAAGTTTCCACCCGATACGATCTTGTCCTCATCAGGGAAGATAGTGGGGTTGTCGGTCACCGAGTTTATCTCCGTCAACAGGACTGATGCCACATAGTTCATCGCATCCTTTGTGGCTCCGTGGACCTGCGGAATACAGCGGAAAGAGTAAGGGTCTTGTACGTGTGCCTTTTCCCGTGAAATAAGTTCACTGCCTTCAAGTAGTTTGCAGAAGTTGGCTGCTGTGTCGATCTGCCCCTGATGCGGACGCATCTTTTGTATTCCTTCATAGAACGGATCGAGGCAACCATCGAAGGCTTCCAGTGATAAGGCTGCTATCAAATCCGCTTTTTTTGATATGGCAAATGCGCGGAGCATGGCGAATACACCGTTAGCACTCATAAACTGTGTACCGTTGAGCAATGCCAGCCCTTCCTTACTCATCAGGCGGATAGGTTTCCAGCCGAATTCATCCAGTACGCTCATTGCTTCACGCTTTTTACCCTGGTAATAGACATCTCCCGCCCCAATCAGAGGGAGGAATAGATTAGCGAGTGGAGCCAGGTCTCCCGATGCACCAAGTGAGCCACGGTCGCAAACGATAGGAATAATATCATTGTTGAAAAAGTCGATGATACGCTGAACCGTTATTACCTGTACACCGCTATATCCAAGAGACAGGGCATGAGCTTTGAGCAACATCATGAGCTTAACAATGACCGGAGATATCTCTTCGCCTACACTGCAGGCATGCGATTTCACAAGATTCTCCTGCAAGCGGGTAAGTTCGTCGGGAGATATGTTCTTGTTGCAGAGCGAACCGAACCCTGTGGTAATACCGTACATAGGCGTTTTCTGCGACTTGATTTTTTCATCGAGGTAATCGCGGCATTTCTGGATACGATCTTTAGCTTCGGGAGCTAGTTCCAGTTTCAGATTCTTGTTTATGATTTGCTCCAGTATTCCGAAGGTTAGTTCACCTGAACCGACATAATAGACGTTCTTCATAGGTTATAGTGTTTTATTTACCTTTTCCAGCAAAGCTTGTTCTTTAGCCACGGCTGCCTTTTCCAACTGGCCGCATTCTTCTTTCATACGTGCGACATACTCTTCATCTTTTAATGCGGAGAGATTTATCTTCACGTTCAGTATCGCGCCTAATACAGCTGTACGTGCAGCCATCATACTTACGCAAGCATCTGTTATGGCATTCTGGTTACCATGTTCGGCGACTTCTTCTATGACCTCCATTATGGCAAAAGCTTTACGCGCGACATCCATAGGTACTTCGGCAGCGATTTTAGTAGTAGCCTGTATCTGTTTGCTGCGCTCGGTCTTTTCTTCGTCTGTTTCTTTCGGGAGTTTGAATGCTGCAAAGACTTTGTCATATGCATCCGAATCGGCATCTATATCATGGATAAAGAGTGCGCGATAGTTGTTTGCCGATGCTGCTATCTTCTTCATCATTTCTTCTTTATCTTCATATTTCTTCTTGCCAATGGTAAGGTTAGCAACCATTTCGGCAAGGGCTGCCGAAATTGCGGCATTCAATGCGGCAATACTACCTCCCCCGGGAACAGGATCATTGCCGGCTGTTTGGGATAGGAATTCTTTAACTGATAGATTTACAAGCATGGTATATTTGGTATTTCAAGATTTCAGGTTTCAAAATTTCAAGATTGGGATTTTTGAGTCTGAAATCTTATGGTTATTATAATTGTTTGTTTTTTAATCCGTTAATTTCTGATTGTTTCAAGTATTTTATGAAGTTGGATAGAGATTGGGAAATTATCATCGCTTTCTGGTAATGAATCTCAAAAAATTCCTTAGTTATATAATTTACATCTAACGCTCTATATAGTTGGCTTCTAGTTTCTCCGCACGAACCTTTGGCAACATATAAGAACTGAATAAACTCTTTACGTCCATCACGTTCAAATCCTTCAGCTATATTATCCATGATTGAACCGGTAGAACCTCTTATTTGGTCTCTCAATCGAAAATCTTTAGCAAACTCTCCTTCATTTGTCAATTGATAAATATCTTTTGCAAATTCCCGAGTCAGTTTCCAAACATCTAAGTCTTCAAATCGTTCTATCCTTGCCATTTTAATGCTTTTAATTTTGAAATCTTGAAACTTGAAATCTTGAAATAAGCTGTCCCTTTTTTATCACCTTTTCCACAATATTCATACCTATATGATATGGCAGAAATTTATATGACGGATATTCCAGAATAACCAGATCGCCCTGTTTTCCAATATCTATACTACCGATTTTATCTGCTTTTCCCACTGCTGCCGCTCCGTTTATGGTTAAAGCTGTCAAAGCTTCTTCGGGAGATAGCTGCATATAGATACAGGCCAGGGCAAACAGCAATGGAATAGAGTTCGTAAAGCTGCTCCCCGGATTCAGGTCAGTAGCCAAAGCCACTGCACAACCGGAGTCTATCATATAGCGTCCCCGCGCATAATGTTCTTTTAGAGAAAATGCGGTACATGGAAGCAATGTTGCCACTACTCCGCTCTCTGCCAAATCCCCGATTCCCTTATCCGAGGCTTGTAGCAGATGGTCGGCAGAAAGGGCTTTCAACTCGGCGCCGAGTTCCGCACCGCCCAGAGTGACAATCTCATCGGCATGTATTTTCAATTTGAAACCCAGATCACGGGCAGCGGTGAGATACCTGCGCGACTGTTCGATATCGAATACATTCTTCTCACAAAAGATATCACAGCATTCGGCAAGTTTTTTTTCCTTTACTTCGGGCATTACTTTTTCAATCATATAGTCAAGGAAGTCGTTCTCCCGCCCTTTATATTCCGTAGGGGTAGCGTGCGCACCCATAAACGTACTGACAATATCTACGGCGTGTTCTTCATTCAACGATTTCATAACCTCGAGTTGCTTCAACTCGGTTGCCTTATCCATGCCATATCCGCTCTTTCCTTCAACGGTAGTAACACCCATTGCCAGCATGCTGTTGAGACGTTTCCGGCCCGAATTTTTCAATTCGTCGAACGAAGCATTGCGTGTCGCGGTCATCGTGTTGTGAATACCACCTCCACGCTCCATGATAGACATATAACTATCGCCACGCATACGCCACGAGAATTCTTCTTCGCGGTATCCTCCGAATATGAAATGGGTATGGGAATCCACAAAGCCAGGAAGTACAGCCTTACCCGTAGCATCGATAATTTCATGGTTAGGAAAATCTGATAGCGGCGGGCAATTAGCATCCTTTCCCACATAGGTGATGATGCCACCGGAAACGATAACCGTTCCGTTCTCTATTACTGAAAGGTTGGACATCTCCCTTCCTTTCTTTGCTGAGAACCCGCTACAAGTAACCAGTTGCGCTGCGTTCTTTATGATGATATTCCCGTGTTTCATTCTGAATCTTTAAATTTTGAAATTTAAAATCTTTAAATCCTATTTTATTCCATCAGATGGGTTTCCAATACCTGCTTTGTAGAAAAGCCTTCCAGCCCGAGGTAATAGGCAGCCGTATCTATCAGCGCATCCATGGGAACAAGGCCGATAATTTCTGCTCCTACAATACTTACCCCGTAGCGGTTAGCCTCGACGCGTACCAACTCGTGGGCACGGTAGATAGCTGTCTTCGTAAAATCAGTCAGGTTCATCGATACCTGTACAATACCCCTGTCGGTAAGCTCCACACCCATAGCTTTACAAAAGCGAAGTCCACCGCCGAGGAAACGTACTTTCCTGGCAATAACATCGGCTATTTCGAGCTTATCAGTATTCAGGTTCACATTGTAAGCCACTAACGGCATGCGTGCGCCTATGACTGTAGCCCCTGCTGCCGGGTGCGGTTGTGCAGGACCAAAATCAGGTTTCCATTCGGGTAATTGCATTTTATCTTTCAAGCCTTCAAACTCTCCCTTGCGGATGGCCGCGAGGTTTTCGCGATGCGGGGCGGACGCGCTTTTTTCATATAGATAAACGGGCAGGTTGTATTTGTCTACTACTTCTTCAGCCACTTCTTTGGACAGATTGATCGCTTCTTCCATCGATACATTACGAATAGGAATAAACGGTATCACGTCTACCGCACCCATACGCGGATGCTGACCTTCATGATGGTTCAGGTCGATAATATCCACTGCAATGCTGATGGCTTCTATTACAGCTTTTTTTAGAGGCTCCGGTTCGCCTACTACTGTTACTACCATGCGGTTATGGTCTTTATCTGTACTGTAATCGAGTAGCTTTACGCCTTCTTTTGCACGGAAAGCATTCGCTATCTTTTCTACCTTTTCCAAGTCGCGCCCTTCGCTGAAATTAGGCACGCATTCTACGATTTTGTTTGAACTCATGGTATGTTGTTTTTATTCTTTAGATTCTTTCCCCAATTTCTCATAATCGTCCCTTGTCATTATAACAAGCGATTCATTCTCACAATCCCATATACTTATATAATTCTGCGACATTACAATATGCTGCTTCCAGCCGGCAAATTTTGCATAAAGCATCAACGTGCATATATCGGTCGCAGTAATGAATTCGTCTGTACCTGTGGCATGGGAATGTACAGATGCAACAGCGTCTTCATCTTCATCAAATTTTATAGGAATCAGATTGCGATGAAGCTTCTCCTTTTCTATCATATTATTGTCGTTGTCAAATGCCATCAGGTAATCATTACCAAAGAGGACAGTTCCCGTTAATTTTGGAGCAGTCAGGGCATATACTATCTTTTCTCCTCCTTTATTTGTCGGAATCAGGTTCAGACTGGTATTGTTATAAGCCTTAAATAATGTATCCCGCTGCACTTCTTCGAAAGCTTTTGTACGAATGGTGTATAGTTCTTTTTCAGAGGCCTTGAAATCCCTTTCTTTAAAATCTATTGTGGCCGTTTCCACTATACTGATATCACCAAAAGACACAACACCGAGAACTTTCGGATTATTCCCTTTGGAAAAGACCAGGCACTTGGGTTTATTACCATCCATAAAGGAAAAGTAGCCTCCTATCCGATGGGGTTCTTTATAACTTTTGGAGAATATATCCGTTCCGTTCCAAGCAGTTTTTTCCAGCTGATAAAGGTATTTTCCTTCTATAGTGATATCTATGGCCACTTTAGCCAAATCCAGTTGGGAAAAAGAGTTTAGTGAAAGGAACAATAATATAGGAACTATCAGTTTCTTCATTATTTACAAAGTTGTTTTATATATTCATCATCTGCCAGATAAGGCATCGTGATATGGTATCCTTCTTTATGGGATTGGTTGAATGATTCACAGGTCTCTATCGCATTTCCATTCCTTGCCCACGAACGACGGGCAACACCTCCCATCACATCCCACAACATAGATGAACGAATAATATCGTCGATTCGTTCACTTCCATCGCAAACTAATCCGAATCCTCCGTTTACCGATTTGCCGATTCCGACACCTCCTCCGTTGTGTAGGGCAATCAGACTCATGCCCCGGGCGGCATTTCCGGCAAAACATTGTACAGCCATATCAGCCATTACATTACTGCCGTCTTTTATATTTGCCGTTTCACGAAAAGGAGAATCGGTACCGCTTACATCGTGGTGATCGCGACCAAGCATGATCGGACCTACTTCTCCGTCGCGTACCAGCTTGTTGAATCGCAAAGCAATATTCATACGCCCCATAGCATCCTGATACAGTATGCGCGCCTGTGTGCCCACTACCAATTGGTTTTTTCCGGCATCACGAATCCAGTCGTAATTATCCTTATCCTGTCCTCTGCGTGCAGGGTTTATACATTCCATTGCCGTATAGTCGGTTTTAATCAGGTCTTCGTGTTTTCCACTCAAACATACCCAGCGAAACGGACCGTACCCGTAATCAAATAATTCAGGCCCCATAATATCCTCGACATACGACGGCCAGATAAATCCGTCTTTTTCATCTATCCCGTTTTTAGATATCTCCTTCACTCCGGCATCATATATAGCTTTCATAAATGAATTTCCATAGTCGAAGAAGTAAGTTCCCCGGTTTACAAGTTTGCGGATAACTTCGAAATGGCGTCTCAGTGAGGTATCTACCAGCTTCCGAAATGCAATCCTGTCTTCTTTCAATAAACGGGTACGCTTCTCAAATGTTATTCCGGCGGGGCAATATCCCCCTTCATATACTGCATGGCATGAAGTCTGATCTGACAATAAATCGATGTGTATCTGATTTGTGTACGCATATTCAAGCAGATCGACAATATTACCCAGATAGGCTATCGAGCAAGACTTTCTTTTTCTTTTGGCCGCTTTGGCTAATCTAAAGGCTTCGCCTGCATCCGGAACAATATGGTGTACCCAACCCTGATTATAACGGGTTTCTATTCTGGAATAATCTACTTCGGCAGTAATCGACACTGCACCTGCTATATCGGCGGCTTTAGGCTGAGCGCCGCTCATACCCCCGAGACCGGAAGAAACAAACAAGTAACCATTCAGGTTTTTGTTCTGTGAAATGCCCAGTTTCAACCGTCCGGCATTCAGCAGTGTATTGAATGTACCATGTACAATTCCCTGAGGACCTATGTACATCCATCCTCCGGCCGTCATCTGTCCATAATTGGCAACGCCCATCTGTGCGGCAATCTCCCAATCAGCCTGATTATCGAACATACCTACCATCATCGAATTGGTAATGATAACACGGGGTGCATCCGGTTTTGATCTGAACAAACCTAAAGGATGACCCGATTCAATGACGAGAGTTTGCTCTCTGGTCATTACTTCCAGATATTGTATTATCAGGCGGTACTGCATCCAGTTTTGGCAAACCTGTCCGGTTTCACCATATGTAACCAGTTCGTAAGGATAAAGAGCTATATCGAAGCACAGATTGTTATCTATCATTACCTGAAATGCCTTCCCCTCTATACAGTTTCCTTTATATTCATCTATCGGCTTCGGATAAATATCACCCTGTGGGCGGTAACGATAGCCATATATCCGGCCACGGGTTTTAAGTTCTTCCAGGAATTCGGGGGCCAGAGTTCCGTGAAGTTCGTTAGGTATATATCGCAAAGCATTTTTAAGAGCCAGTTCTGTTTGGGCAGGAGTCAGTTTATATCCCCGGTCGGGAGCGCGGCGTATTCCGTCAACGAAAGGCGGGTATGCAGGTAGCTGGTTATTGAGTCTGATTTCCATGATTATTGAGTTCTTAAGGTCGCAGACCGATTTATTACTTTGTTAAGTTTAAATGCAGCGGAGAGTTAGACTTAAATAGTATATCTATATCATTAAATTCTTTCTTCTTCTTAATTGCATTTTTCGAAGATAAGATTTATATTTTTTCCAATGAAAATATTTGATATATTTCTAAGCATGTTTAAAGACAAATTTCATTTTATAAAAGAATATACCAGAAGTTTTAACAATGAAAAAAGCCAACGATACAGATCATTGGCTTTTATTTCTATCAAAATGTCAGGATTCTTCTATTTCAGGTTTTGAAGGTATTCCGAGAGATTTATATCCCTGTCGAGATTCATTTTCTTTCGTAATCTGTATCTGTTCACCTCTACCCCACGTGTAGATATATTTAATAAAGGAGCGATCTCTTTAGTTGAAAGGTTCATATACAGGTAAGCACACAATATTTTATCATTCCTGCTCAATCCCGGAAACCGTTCATCCAGTAGTCTGAAGAAATCCTGATGTACAAGGTCGAAATTGGACTTGAACACTTCAAAATCAGTATCATGTTCTATATTGCTATTGATCTGGCTTATAAGCCTTACTACTCTTTGTTTTATTATATTTACTTCTTTTTCTTCGTCAATAGATTTTGAGATACTCAACGCATTCTTTTTAACATCTTCCAGTATTTCATTCTTGCGGATTACATTTAGCATATATCCGCTGAGTTCCTGTGTCTTATAACGCAATTCAGACTTCAGGTTCTCATTCTGAAGTTCATAAATTTCCTGATCCTTCAGCTTGGTTTCTTCTTTATGGCGCTTGGTTTGCGCAATTAATTCTTCACCTTTCTGGTATATTATCTTCTTTTGTTTACTGATTGTCTTTTTATATAGAACAAATAAGAAAATAATAATTATCAGGAAATACAATATATATGCCAATGAAGA
The DNA here is from genome assembly GCF_042654545.1 of Dysgonomonas termitidis. GTDB lineage: Bacteria > Bacteroidota > Bacteroidia > Bacteroidales > Dysgonomonadaceae > Dysgonomonas > Dysgonomonas termitidis. Next base: position 97,493 of record NZ_JBHSGN010000054.1, on the reverse strand, counting down.
TCTATACCATGGGGGCAAAATCATAAAGCTGATAGAGGCCGTATTTGTCGAATCCGCATTCCCGTTTACAAACGCTTTTACTTCAAATACATACCTGCCTTCTGACAGGTTTGTATATTCTTTCGATGCGATAGGTGAGGGCAGGCTCCATTCGTCATCTACGCCTTTGAGCCTGTATACATAAAGGATATCGGATGTTTGAGTGAAATCCGTTGCAGCAAAATTTATTTTTATGGAATTTAAAGAATAGGGCAGAGAGACAAGCGCCGTGGCTTTACCTGTGCTGATAACGCTATCATTCCGGCTACTGGAAAGACTCTTTATATACGTCTTTATATTCTTCAACTTGTGAATATCTTTGGTTAAGTCTATTTTTATGAAAGCATTGTCTACAGATATAATTGCGGATTTCGTATCGGGTAAATATACATTTTCATGATTTATTATCAATTCGTTGGATAATCCCCAATTGTATATAGAAGCAGTATAGCCGCCTGGGGTATATTGTCTGAATTTCAATTTGCTATCCGATACAAACCAGATATTCTTGAGTTTATCTATATAAAGAAATTCATAATACCGGGAACCTTCAAGCATGGATTCGAGTTGTGTATATTTGTCGAAACTATCGGTGATACGGCTATATTGGTAAATACCGTCCAGCCCGCAAATAATAAGATTATTATCAACTTTCCGGAAAAACAGGTTTTCACTGGTTCTGGAATTTCCAAGTGTATATTCTTTCCTGCTGGTTATAGCGTTGAATACAGAATCAAAAGTTATCTTTTCTACCCTTTGTTTATCATTTACCAACCAAAAGCTATAAGGATTTTCGTCATCTTCGATAAATCCCCGGCTCGAATTGTTAAAATTTTCTACTCTGTGCGAAGGTATCCACCTGCCGTCTTTTTTCTTTATAATATCCAGTCCGAAATAACTTCCCGCTATCAGTTTATCCTTATCCGGTATCAGGGGGTGGGTTTCCCAAATACCCGGAATATTTATTTTATATGTCCTGTCTGTGCTTATAACCATAATACCATTATCACCCGAGCAAAAGAGTGAATTATCATACTCCATTATTGACCAGATTTGACCCTCCGATCCCTTTATCAACCCGCAACTACCATCCGGAGCTAATTTATATAATCCCTGATTAGTTCCCAGATAAAATTCATTCTTATAAAGAGCCGAACAATATCCGGTTCCAATGGGAGATACAGTAGCATAAAGATGGCTTACAGGAGTGTTCAGGTCTATGAGTCCGATACCCTTGTCGAGTCCCAGCCAGAGATTATTGTCTTTATCAAAAAACGAACTTAGTATTGTGTTGTTTTTTAATCCGTTATCGAGATTGTATATTTCTTTGAATCGTGGATTCTTTAAATCGAAAAGCAGCATTCCGCTCTGTACCGAGCCCAGAGCAATGACCGAGCCCAGAATAGAAGTACTGAACAACTGGTTCGTGGCGATGAAGTCATCGGCGACAGAATGTACCTTTTGTATATCGTTGTTGTCGAGCAGATACAATCCGAACTGGGCGGTTGTTACCAATAATCGTTTCTCATACGGAAGGATGCTGACAAGCTTATGTGACTGCAATGGAGATGATGTGGAGAGAAACTCCATTTTATTGTCTTTATCAAGGAAATAGACTCCGGCTGTGGTGCCTACATATAGCTTTCCGTCTACTATACCCGAACAGTCTATTTTTTTATCTATAGCTATAGTTCTTATCCCCAATCCGTCCTTGTACATATGTATATGCATGTCGCTGACAAAATATATAATATTGTCGTTCTGCAATATTCTCCATACTTCTCCGGTCCAACCGGTGATTTTCTCGGACAGTGATCTGTATTCCAGAAACCCCATATCATTGGGGGAGAAGTAACCGAATTCCGAACTTCCTCCTACAAATATTCTGTTATTGACAATTTTTAACGAACGTAAAATTCTGTTTCTGATTGAATATAAGGACCAGTTAACCCCGTCAAATTCCAGTAATCCGTTATTATTCGCACAATATATCCACCCGTTTTCAGACTGGTCTATCATCCAGTTCTGAGGTCCTGCCTCATACTGGGTCCGTTCGTAATTAATGACTTTTCTTTTCCATATAGGGTTTGAGTAACTATATGCCGGTATAAGAAAAGCTATGATCAGAATATATATATATTTCATATTGACTTAAGATATATGCACAAAAACCTTATTCCAAATAATTTTTTCAACTATTTGGAATAAGGTTTCCTATTTTCGGATAATACGTATTTATTCTCTCTCTCTCTCTCTCTCAAAAAGTGCCTAATAACCAAATTATCAGCAAGTAAAATGGTAAAATAAAATGATGTATTATCCAATTTTTGTCTCATTAATATATAAATCGTTATCTATAATACCTGGTTACACATCTTATTCTTATGACTGCCAACGACTGGCCGAAGTGTCTAAAATAGTCATAATCTGAATTATTCGCTATTCAAACAAATTTACTTAAACGACTATCTGAATAGTAGCGAATTCAAATATACAATATTAATTGTTAAAAAAACACATGAGAAGAATTTATTTACATAAATGTCTATTTATCAGTCATAAATGAAAACTATGTAGTAGTGTTGTAGTATTCATTTATACTCATTTTTGAGTTTTTGATGTATTAAAAAATTATAAAAAAAAATAGAACAGGAGTATGTTTGCAACAGATTCTTTTAAAAGGCTCTAAAAACCATAAATTAAACCAAACCTTAAATTAACAATCATGAAGAGAGAACCCATCTTTTGGAAAATGTTATTTATTCTTCCTTTATTTCTTTTTTCTTCCCTGGCTGTATTCGGACAGACGTCTGAAATAAAAGGAACTGTAACAGATGCAGCTACAGGAGAAACGTTAATCGGTGTATCAGTCTCCGAGAAGGGGACCATAAACGGCACTATGACCGACCTCGACGGTCAGTATTCTATTAAAGTTCCATCCGGAGCTACTTTGGTATTTACATATGTCGGATATGTAACTCAGGAAAGACCTGCTACGGGAGGTACAATAAATGTCGCTTTGAGCCTGACACAACAAATGCTCGATGAAGTAGTGGTTATCGGCTATGGTGTCCAGAAAAAGAGTGTGGTTACTGCCGCAATCAGTAGTGTGAAATCTTCTGATATAGAAAAACTGACGCCTTCCCGCATAGAGAATGTCCTGAAAGGACAAGTATCCGGAGTACAGGTTACACAAGGCTCGGGACAGCCGGGCAGCGGCTCCACTGTCCGCATACGTGGTATAGGTACTACAGGCAACAGTGATCCTCTGTATATTATAGACGGAATGGCCGTAGATGGAGGTATTACTAACCTCAATCCTTCCGATATCGCATCAGTGGAAATATTGAAAGACGGTGCTTCGGCTGCCGTATATGGTTCACGTGCCGCCAATGGTGTTGTTCTGGTAACAACCAAAAGCGGAGTAGCCGGAAAACCTAAAATCAGCTACGACATGAGTTATGGATTCCAAAATCCATGGAAGAAAAAAGCTGTCCTCAACTCGGAACAGTACATGGTATTGGTTAATGAATTGTATTTAAACAACGGGGAAGCTCTACTCTACTCATCTAAGGACATTGCCGATGCACGGGCAGGGTTGACTCCGAATACCGACTGGCAGGAAGAGGTGTTCAATAAAGACGCTCCGGTACAAAATCATCAGATCAGTATCTCTGGCGGAAATGATAAACTTTCATATTATCTGTCTTTCGGTTACTTCGATCAGGAGGGTATTATCGGCGGCAACTATAATGCTTCAAATTACAAACGCTGGAGTGTCCGCAGCAACAATACCTACGAAGTATACAACGCGGAAAAAGAGCGCAGCTTCCTTAATAAATTGAAAATAGGTTCAAACGTGACTTATTCCCGAGGCAAAAAAATAGGGATAGGTACAAACGATGTATTCGGTACAGTATTGGGTAGTGCAACGACTCTGCCCCCTAACCTGAGCGTATATCTGTCGGAAGATGATGGAAAAGCATTACTCGAGAAACATCCGTATGCAGTTAAAGCAAAAGACGGACGTGTATTAACTCCGGCTCCCGCTTATTTCCAGGAGATCCGGAATCCGATTGGTTTGATGTTACGTCCCGACAAGAGCTACGATAATGAAGACAAATTCATCGGAACGTTCTGGGGCGAATTAAATCTGTATAAAGGCTTGACATTCAAAAGCAGCTACGGATTCGACCTTGCGTTCTGGGGCAATGATGGCTACAGATTCCCTTATTATCTGTCGGATAACTCGGCTGCATCGAATGAAGATCCTGCAAAATCGGAAATCTGGTCCAGTATGAACCGTGGGGCTGCATGGCAGATCGAAAATACATTGAACTATAATTTCAAAATAGGCGAAGACCATTTTTTTACACTCCTTGCAGGACAATCGGCACGTGAATATTCCGTACGCGGACTTAGCGGCAGCGGATACGAGCATATTTCTTACGACCCTTCTATGATGGTGATCGATGCCACCCGTGGCGATGCTACAAAAGGTGGCCGCCGCAGTGGAGGTAGTGCATCCAGCACAACTCTGGCCTCTTATTTCGGGCGTTTAGATTATAACTTTGCCGAGCGTTATATGCTTCAGGCAACAGTACGCCGCGATGGCTCCGACAAATTTGGTAGTAACAACAAATGGGGAACATTCCCATCTTTTTCGGTAGGTTGGAATGTACTTAACGAACCGTTTATGAAAGATATTACTCCTGACTGGTTCCACAATATGAAGCTGAGAGGCAGCTGGGGTGTCAATGGTAACCAGAGGATCGATGCCTATGCATACATGAGTCTTATGGATGGTGGGCAAAACTACTATTTCGGAGACAATATGTACTATGGTATAAGCAGCGGCCGCCTTCCAAATCCCGACTTAAAATGGGAAGAAAGCAAACAAACCGATATAGGACTCGATCTAGGCTTCCTGAGAAATTCCCTTACACTGACAGTAGACTATTACAAGAAACGCACTGTGGGTATGCTTCGCGAAAAGCCAACTCCCAGCTACGTAGGATTGAAACCTCCTTTCGCCAATTCAGGTACAATGGATAATTCCGGTTGGGAATTTGACGTGAGTTACCGTGGCGAAATACAAGACGTAAACTTTGGTGTAAAAGCGAATGCATCTTATATGAAAAATACATTGGTGGATTACGGTAATGCCAGCGGAGAGAATTCATGGGGAAATGTTGGCGCAGCCGGTGTTGAAAACTTCATCTATCAAAAGAACGGAATGCCTAGCCCGTATTTCTACGGATATCGTACCGATGGAATATTACAGACCCAGGAAGAAGCCGATGAATATAACTTCAAATACGGAGGGAATGCCAAACCGGGTGATGTACGCTTTAAAAACCTCAATGGAGATGATAAAATCGACGATGAAGACAGAGATATGATCGGTAAGCCAAATCCGGACTGGACATTTGGTCTTACTCTCAATGCAGAATGGAAAGGACTCGACTTCTATGCGTTCTTCCAAGGAGTTACTGGAAATGAAATTTTCGATATATCAAAACGTTCGGATATTCCGCGACAAAATCTACCGGCATGGATGCTCGACAGATGGACCGGACCGGGTACATCAAACAAGATCCCTCGCCTTGTTGCAGGTGAAGACAATCGCAACTGGCGCGCATCCGACCTGTATATCAAAAACGGTGCATATTGCCGTTTGAAAAATATACAGTTGGGATATACAATTCCGGCATTCATTACACGAAAAGCCAGCATTGACCGCCTTCGTATATATGTAGCGGCCGAGAACCTGCTCACCTTTACCAAGTATGATGGTTTTGACCCTGAAATCGGAGATGGAGATATGGGGGTTGACAAAGGCATCTACCCACAAGCACGTACTATAACATTAGGCGCCAGCATTTCCTTCTAATTAAGAACCATGAAAACAATTACAAATATGAAACATATATTTTCGAAAAAAGGCAAATATACAATGCAACGCATTTGTACATGGGGACTAGGTGCTCTCCTTCTGGCGTTGCCCTCTTGTGGCGAAGACTTCCTTACTGTCTATCCTACAAATCAGGTTGCAGCAGGTGCTCCTGCTACAAAAGACGTGATTGAACAAATGCTTACTTCTTCTTATCAGATTCTTTTGATGGATAACTATGCAAATGGGTCCATTGCCAGCGTGACTATTTTCGGAGATTTCCGTTCCGATGACATCTACAAAGGAGGAGGTGATGCTACCGACCAGCCGGCTTACTATTATATGTCACAATATAAAAGCAACTCTGTAGATATACCTACAGGATGGTGGAGCATCTATTATACAGGGCTACAACGTTGCAACAGTACACTGCAAGCCTGTGACAATGCAATAAGCGGATCAGCCGCAGAAATAAGCCGGCTTAGAGCAGAAGCACATACGCTGCGGGCATACTATGTACACCTACTTTGGAAAGCATGGGGTAATATCCCTTATTATGATGTCCCGTTGGCGCCCCCTTATCTGGCTCCTCAACTTTCTGCCGACGACGTGTATCAGAAGATCATCGCAGACCTGGATGCCGCCATTAATACAGAAGAGTTGCCAATGAATACTACAGGGGCAAATGCATCACGTGTCAACAAAGCAATGGCTATGATGACCAAAGCCCGTGTGGTTATGTACCAGAAAGACCAGACGAAATATGCTCAGGTGCTTGAAGATATGAAAAAGATCATTGGTAGCGGAGAATTTGATCTGATCAAAAAAAGTCCTGATACAAAACTCACTGATAATCCGATAGAATGGATGTTTCTCCGTGAAGGCGAATTCTGCAAAGAATCTATTTTTGAAAGTAACCAGATTTCGGAAGGTAAGACATGGGGCAACTCCTGGGTTGGATATGGAAGTTATCTGCCCAGGGTAATTTCCGCACGCTCTCTTAAAGATTCGAAAGGCATGTTTGCCTTTGGCTGGGGCTGGTGTCCAGTACAACCGGATGCCTATGCCATTTTCAACGAATCTGGAGATTATCGTAAAGATGCAAGCGTTATCCAGTGGCCGAGTGGTACATACGAACCTGGTTACCAAAATACCGGCCTGTTCTTACGCAAATATACTGCCCGTGTGGGATATAACCAAAATACGACCGGAGATGCAGACCTCAATTTCGAGAATAATACCCGTATATACCGTTTGGCAGAAACCTACCTGAATGCAGCAGAACTTAGTTTCTATGCAGGAGGAGAAGGAGCGGCAAAACCTTATCTGGATGCCATCCGCGACCGTGCCTTCGGAGATGTGAATCATCGCATACCTGCTACCCTTAATAATATCAAACTGGAACGCCGCCGCGAACTATTCGGTGAGGGCAACCGCTTCTGGGATCTTGTACGTTGGGGAAGCGATGAAAAAGGACGTGATATAAATACTGTACTTTCTGTAACCGACGATACATACAAGATGAACCGTACATGGGATGATACAAAAAAATATCTGCCATTGCCTAAAAACGAAATTGATGTTACCAAGGGTACAGAATTTGAAATAAAACAAAATCCCGGATGGGAATAATTATTCAAAATGAGAATCATTATGAAAACATTAAATAATTTCCACATTAAATATAAAGATATGGTACGCAATATTACCACCGGGATCATAGCCTTGTGCTTCCTGCTTACGGCCTGTTCTCCCCAGGAGGATGACAGCTATAAACTCGGAGGCTCACAGGTGGAGATACCTCAAAACGTAAAGATAACCGCAGTTGACAATGATAATGAAGTAGTTATCACTTTCGATCCTATGACCATAATAGATGGAGATGATGTGCTGGCTGTGCAATTCTCTTCTGCCGAAGCAGGAATTAATTTTACTGTAAAAGATGCCAGTACAACCGTTCTGAAAAAGAAGGTATACCGCAGCGGCGAATATACCCTCTATGTAGCTGCAATAACACGGGCAGGAACAGGCACGCCTCGCGAGATACCATTCACTGTTGCTAAAAACCTGTTGTTGGAAACGTTGAGCGAAAGTGTACTGCCGGAAGTCGTAAAATATGGTATTGACGCTACACATCAGGAAACATTCTACAAGAATGAACTTTACATTGAGGAGAACAGTATTATTACACTTGCCGGCGCAATTGGCAATGATGATGCAATTGTGAATCTCGACTTCTTTGTAAGGGAAAGTACAACTACAGCTAAGTTTGTTGGTAAAAGCGGAGTATATTCTATCTATTGGAACCCTGTGCGCAAAAATGTTATTGTTGAACCTATTACTGCAATAGAAGCTCCTGATTATTATGTATTCACTGGTGTTGGCATTGGCTATCCAACTACTGTATCGTCGGAGGATATTAAAGCTGCTTATGGTGCGGGAGACGGACGTTATACGACAGAATGGGACCCGGGTAAGAATATTCGCAGCCGCGTTGTAATGCGTAGTACCGGAGAAAATACATATCAGGCAACTATCTGTATTAATGAAGGTGCTGCATTTAAACCGTTCTCCAATACAGGATGGGCAGGCGAAATCAAAACCGCAGCGGCCACATTCACAGGGTCTGACATAATTGATAAGACGAAAGAAAACGACTGGGTTCCTAATGGCAATCTTGATAAAAACGCTTATTATCGTATAACAGTGAACTCTTCAACGAAGGCCGTAGATATCAAGAAAGTGAGTGCAACGGGTGAAGTGTTGGAAGATGTAGAGATAGACCCGGATGCTCCTGTCGAATCCAGCATATTTAGTATAGCAAATGCTAAAAGCCAGGAAATAGCAGGTGAAGCGATCTTATCTATGTACTACACATTGAAAAAAGGAGATGAATATACACCTAACGGAGGATTGGCGAAGGCTCTATTTAATGTTGATTTCTTTGAAAAGGTAGCCGGGGGCAAATTGAAGTTCTTAGGAGAAGATGGTGATTATCGACTACTCTACAATCCTATCCGTAACAATGTGATTGTAAGTGTAGATGAACCTCAGCCTAATGATTACATATTCATCGCCGGAGTAGGACTAGGCTATCCTACAAAAGTATCTGCTGCTATCATCAGTTCGGTTTATTCCGATAAAGGAATAGCAACCCTTGAAAATTGGGGATTCTCGAATGTGATGGAATATATATTATTCCGTAAAGTAAATAACAACATCTACCAGGCAACTGTAATGATACCTTTCGAGAAAAAATATTGGGGAGAAGGACCGTATGCTTCATTCAAAGTTTATACCGCCACATCTACTGAAGCCGCAAATGAAAAAGGTGCGAAATTCTTCTCCGAAGCAGGAGGTATTACAGGAACTGCTACCGGTATAGTTACAGAAATCCTTGACATTCCGGAAGACAACAATATGGATATTTTTGCAAAATTACCGGCTGCCACATTGCGTATCACAGTTGATATGAATGCAAAATCGATGAAAGTAGATAATATCGTATTACCATAAGTACAAAACTAAATCATTCTTCAGTAAGGCATTCAATGCCTTACTGAAGAACTTTAACCCAATAATAATGAAACATATCCTTATATTCCTATCAGCCCTCCTGCTATGTTCTTTATCCGCTTGCGCTAAAGATAATTTCAATGGAGAAGAAGAACCGGAGAAACCCGATGGATATGCTCCTGAAGGCTACAGCCTGGTATGGAGCGATGAGTTCGATAATACTTCCAACGGGTTACCGGATAATAAGTGGTGGTTCGAGACCGGCAATAACGGCTGGGGAAACAACGAACCCCAATACTATATCGACAGGGTATTGGGAAATGATACCGTAGCTAAAGTACGCAACGGAATGCTGACCATCACAGCTCATAAACTGACTACACCACACGAAGGGGCCGATATCATCTCGGCACGTATGAATACAGTAGAATCATGGAAATACGGCTACTTCGAAATGAGGGCTAAAGTCCCCGGAGGAAAAGGTACATGGGCAGCCTTCTGGATGATGCCGAAAAACTTTCAAAGCTGGCCTCTGGACGGAGAAATCGACATTATGGAATATGTAGGCTATCGTCCGGATGTGACACAGGCCTCGGTACACACCAGGGATTACAACCACGTAGCAGGTACAGAAAAGACAGCTACACGCACAGCTCCGGGAGCCGAGCGCAAATTTTATACTTACGGGCTGCTCTGGACAGAAGATAAGATAACAGCCTATATCGACGGTGTCGAATATTTTTCATTTGCCAATGATCATGCGAACAATAAGAACACATGGCCGTTCAATGAACCATTTTACCTGAAATTAAATCTGGCAATAGGCGGCAACTGGGGAGGGTTGGAAGGAATCGACCCTGATATATTCCCTGCCCGCTACGAAGTAGAATATGTCAGAGTATATCAAAAAGCAAAATAAATTATATGAAATGTATGATCAATATATCAATCCTGTCTCTTACCATCGCCTCCTTATTTGCATGTAGCGACAGTTCCGAGAATCCGCCGGCTGAAGATCCGAAAGGCGACGTTTTAATGTATGTAACTACCGGCAACCGCTCGCAGGATTTCAAGAAACAGGCTGTGGATTTCAGCAATGAGCAGTCCGCGATGTCTATCACATTGAAACCCGTGGAACGTTTTCAGACAATGGACGGATTCGGGGCCGCCGTGACAGGTTCCAGCGCATTCAACCTATTGAAAATGACGGCTGAGGACCGTAAAAAGTTTCTGACAGAGACATTTTCACCTACGGAGGGAATGGGATACAGTTATATCCGTGTTGCCATCGGTTGTTCCGATTTTTCACTGAGTGAATACACCTGCTGGGACGATGAGGAGGCCGGATTCGGGCTGACCACGGAAGAAAACGATTATGTCATTCCTGTATTGAAGGAAATAATCGCTATCAACCCCACCATAAAGATACTGGCATCTCCCTGGACTTGCCCCATATGGATGAAAGAGCGGGTAGACGATAATCCATGGACAGGCGGACACCTGAAAAAAGAGTATTACGGAGACTATGCAGATTATTTCATCAAATGGATACAGGCGTTCAAGGCTCAGGGAATAAATATTACATCAGTTACTCCGCAGAACGAACCTTTGAATGATGGCAATTCGGCATCTCTCCATATGGATTGGGAAGAAATGGGTGAGTTTGTCAACCTGCATCTGGCTCCCAAGATCAAGGCGTCGGGATTAGGCACAAAAGTCTATCTGTACGATCACAATTATGATGTAGCCGATTATCCGCTCAATATTTACAAAAGCGGAATAGACAATGACGTTGTGGCGGGAGCGGCGTTCCACGATTACGGAGGGCAGATAGATGCGCTTAATTACGTTCACGAGCAAGCCCCCGACAAGGAACTTATTTTTACGGAAACATCTATCGGAACATGGAACAACGGGCAGGATCTCTCCGTACGCCTGATGGCAGATATGGAATATGTGGCTCTGGGTACAGTGAACCGCTGGTGCAAAGCCGTGATTGTATGGAACCTGATGCTCGACAGCGATAAAGGTCCTAATCGTCCCGGAGGTTGCCAGACCTGCTATGGCGCGGTAGACATTTTCAGGGGTAACTTCAAAGATATTAAAAGGAATTCACATTATTATATCATCGGGCATCTGGCTTCAGTAGTGAAACCGGGAGCTACCCGGATAGGTTCGGAAGGTAATACCGAATCGGGCATTATCTATTCGGCTTTCGAAAATACCGATGGTACATATGCCTTGGTACTGATGAACAATACCAGCGGAAACAAAAAGATTACGGTAAACAGTGGGGCTAAAAAGTTTACTTACGAAGTTCCTTCGAGAGGTGTAGTCTCTTATCGTTGGGCAAAATAGAGCCTCTTGCGGGCTATCCCGAATAATAAATTGCAGTAAAAAATAATAAGTTATGAAAGTAAGGAAACTAGGATTATTAGGCGTATTTATCCTGTCCGGAATATTCCCGGCGGGCTATGCCCAGAATAATGTTGAAAAACGGGTCGAGGATCTGTTATCCAAGATGACGCTGGAGGAAAAAATAGGGCAAATGAATCAGGTCAGCTTCTTCGCTGTCGATGATAAAGCAATCGCTCAATACAGTGACGATGATATGGATACATTCCTCGTCAGGATGGGTATTGCCGGAGGGCAAGGACAGAAGAAGCCTTCCGAAATGACCAAAGCAGAGAAAATAGCCCTTATCAAGGCCGAAGCAGCCAAGATGCTGGACAACAATATCACCCAGCCGATCAGGGACGGGAAAATAGGCTCATTACTGAATATTACCGATCCGGTGATGGTGAATAGACTGCAAAAGGCAGCGATGGACGAGAGCCGCCTGGGGATACCTATGATTATCGGGCGTGATGTCATACATGGATTCAAGACAATATTCCCTATACCATTAGGACAAGCTGCTTCATTCAATCCGCAACTGGTAGAAGACGGCGCGCGCATAGCAGCCATAGAAGCCCGTTCGACAGGTGTAAACTGGACTTTTGCCCCTATGCTCGACATCTCGCGTGATGCCCGTTGGGGACGTATTGCCGAGAGTCTGGGAGAAGACCCTTATCTGGGGGGACAACTGGGAGCAGCTATGGTAAGAGGCTTTCAGGGTAACGGTAATCTGGGTGATCCTAACGCTATCGCAGCCTGCGTAAAGCATTTTATCGGTTACGGTGCAGCCGAAGGCGGACGTGACTACAATAGTACGAATATACCTCCGCACCTGATGCGCAATATATATCTGCCTCCTTTCCACAATTCCATCAAGGCGGGTGCGGCCACATTAATGACCTCGTTCAACGACAATGACGGAATCCCGGCATCAGGGAACGATTATATTCTGAAAAGCATCCTTCGTGACGAATGGAAATTCGATGGTTTCGTTGTATCGGACTGGGCTTCGATAGGCGAAATGATCGCTCACGGGTTTGCCAAGAACGATAAACAGGCTGCCGAAATATCGGCTAATGCCGGTCTGGATATGGAAATGGTAACGGGTGCTTATCTCAAATACCTGCCCGAACTGATAAAAGAAGGTAAAGTGGCGGTAGCGACGGTCGATAATGCAGTCCGCAACATTTTACGCATCAAGTTCAGGATGGGATTATTCGAAAATCCATATGTAGACACCAACAAGGCTTCTGTAATGTATGCTGATGCCCATATGAAAGCCGCAAGACAGGCTGCTGTAGAATCTGCCATATTGCTGAAGAACGATAATAATACATTACCGTTGGCTGAAAGCAAGAAAATAGCGATTATCGGCCCTATGGCAAATGCTCCGCACGACCAACTCGGAACATGGATATTCGATGGAGACAAGAATCATACAGTAACACCGATAGGTGCCCTCAAAGGGGATTACAAGCATATCAGGTATGTGTATGAGCCGGCTCTGGATTTTTCGAGAGAGAAGAATACTGCTAATTTTGAGAAAGCAAAGCAGGCTGCGGCTTCTGCCGATGTAGCTGTTGTCTTTCTGGGTGAAGAATCCATCTTGTCAGGAGAGGCTCATTCTCTTTCAAATATAAACCTCATAGGAGTGCAATCAGAACTATTAAAAGCGGTAAAAAGTACTGGAAAACCGGTTGTTTTGGTTATCATGGCAGGTCGCCCTTTGACTATCGAACGCGATCTGCCTTTCGCCGATGCCGTGCTGTTTAATTTCCATCCCGGAACAATGGGTGGTCCTGCCATCTTCGATCTTTTGTTTGGAAAGGCAAATCCCAGCGGCAAACTTCCTGCTACATTTGTCCGAGAAGTAGGACAGATACCGATGTATTATAATCACAACAGTACAGGACGACCTGCTCCCGAAAAAGTAATGGGTTTGGACGAAATAGAACTGGAAGCAGGACAGACTTCTCTGGGAAACACCTCTTTCTATCTGGATTCGGGTAAAGATCCCCTTTATCCGTTCGGATTCGGACTCTCTTACAGTACGTTCGAATATTCGGGACTCACGCTGTCTTCGGCTTCTATCCCGATGAACGGAACACTAACGGCCAGAGTGACATTGAAAAATACAAGCAATGTAGACGGTACGGAAGTTGCCCAACTTTACGTTCAGGATATTGTAGGCTCTGTGGTGCGCCCGGTAAGAGAACTGAAAGGATTCCGGCGTGTCGCCCTAAAGGCAGGGGAAAGCAAAATAATAGAATTTAAATTATCGGCAGACGACCTGTCGTTCTATGGACGCGATTTGATCAAAAGAACGGAAGCGGGCGATTTTAATATTTGGATTGGTGGTGACAGTAACGCCCCGCTTAAGAGTACTTTTTCTGTGACAGAATAAAGTGGATTAACAAAAGGCATAGGAACACACATATATTTTTTCATAGTCATTTATCCTATGCCTTTTCTTTCATTAAAACCGGAAAAGTTTATCTATAAGATATAAAAAGCTCTGTCCTTAGTGAAGATTACAGAGCGGGCAAAAGTAACAGGTGTAGAAAAATGAAAAATGTGTTACATATGTCACTTTTTTTTAACAATTTAGAGCCTGTTTAAATTTTATTCGTTCATTTTCAGAACGAATAAAGAGATATAACAAAATATTAAAGCAAAAGACCTTTACTTTATGAAAAGACTAATTTACATACTATTACTGCCACTTATACTGGCAGCTTGTCAACCAAAAGAAGCCACGCCGGACAATGCAGGACGATTTCTCCGTGTAAAGGGGCCTGACCTGGTAAAGCCAAATGGAGAGAAATTTCTTATACAGGGGATTAATCTGGGTAACTGGCTCAATCCTGAAGGGTATATGTTTTTCTTCGGGTCGGAGGCAGCCTCTTACAGGACGATCAACGAGGCTTTCTGCGAAATGGTTGGTCCGGATTTTACAAGCCGCTTCTGGAGAGAGTTTAAAAAGAACTATATCACGGAAGATGATATAAAATACATCAAACAGACAGGAATGAACTCCATAAGGATACCGTTCCACTACAAGCTGTTTACCAACGAGGACTATATGGGACTGGATTCTTCACACGACGGATTCGAACTTATCGACCAGGTGGTAGAATGGTGCCGCCGGCAAAACCTGTATGTCATACTGGATATGCACGACGCTCCGGGCGGACAAACCGGGGATAATATAGACGACAGTTATGGCTTCCCATGGCTAATGACCGACGAAGGCAGCAAGGCCCAATTTTGCAATATATGGAAGGATGTGGCTTCCCACTATGCAAACGACACAATAATTTTAGGCTACGACTTGTTGAACGAGCCTATTGCACACTACTTTATGGAAGGTAATGCACACCTGAACGATTCACTTGAACCGCTTTACAAAAGATGTGTGGAAGCAATCCGTACGGTTGACAAAAACCATATCGTCCTTCTTGGCGGTGCGCAATGGAATGGCAATTTCAGTATGTTTAAAGACTCTAAGTTCGATGACAAGCTGATGTATACCTGCCACCGTTACTGGTGCGACACATTACAGGCCAATATTCAGGACTTTGTACAATTCAGGGACAGTGTCAACCTGCCTATATATATGGGCGAAACAGGCGAGAATACACACGAGTGGATAGCCGGATGGACCCGCCTGATGGAACGTAACAACATAGGGTGGCACTACTGGCCATATAAGAAAATGGTACCTAACAGCTGTATGGTAACCATCCCTAAACCCGAAAACTGGGATCTTATATCGGAATATACCAAACAAGACAGAAGCACTTTCGAGAAGATACGCAGAGTAAGGCCAGACCAGGAACTGGTAAAGAAAGCAATGACAGACTTGCTGGAAAATATGAAGTTCAAGAACTGTACCAAGAATGAAGGATATACCCTTGCAATGGGTATGAAACCATAAGATAAAATGAGGTTCTTCACTTACGGTGATGGGTTCATGTTAGATGAAGATTGGGAAGGGACTGTCTATAACGTAGGCAATCCCTTTTCTTATGAATATTATTGGGAAAACTTTATCTATACATAGCTTTTAGCCGTTAGCTATTAGCTTATAGCTCTTTGAAGTATTGATTAAAGCGGTTACGAGTTTGCCTCGCCTTCGCTTCGGCGAATGTTATTTCTTCGCCCTTCGGGCAGTTACGAGTTACAAGTAAACAAGATACGACATACAAGTTGTTAACTGATGACTGTTTACTGCTAACTGATATATTTGTTACCTTTACATACGCTACGCTCCTGTGACCGTTGGTTGTTGTCTTTTTGCACCTTAGCCTCTCTGCATGAAATACTGTTTACTGCTAACTGTTGACTGTTGACTGATATTCCTGTTACTTTTGTTACTTTTTATTGTCCTCCTGCTCTTTCTTATGTGCCATCGACATGGCTATAGCAGCATATAATGTAAGAAGAGCGGCAATAAGCATCGTGACTACCCACCCGTTTATGTTCATAAACAAAAGGACCGTGGACGCAACCATAAGCAATACGGCGAATATCTGGATGTTGAAAAGCCGTTTTCCGCGAAGGCTCTTGCCGGGATATGGAGTGGTAACAGTAGTAGCCGCAAAGCCAATTACACCTATAACCATTATATATTTGGCAATAGTGGCATCGAAGTAATAGATGACAGCAGCAAGAAGAATGAGAAGGGCTGATATCTGGAAAATGGAGTTATTTAGTTTTGGATTTATTTTCATCAGTTGATTTATTCTACAAGGAAAACGTCCTCATCAGGTTTCTTCATCAGGTAATTTTCCCTGGCAAACTTTTCAATGCGGTCTTTATCCGATTGAAGTTCCTGTAATTTTTGTTTATCTTCGATCGTTTTATTACGGTAATGCTCGATCTGGCTGTTAAGTTCCATTATCTTGGCATCGTAACTAAAGCGGGCAAAGATACTGCTCTCGCTTATAAAGAAGCCGAACACAATGATCGCCAGAATTATAAGCAATTGTACTTTTGTATATCTGGTGATAAGATAATTGAATGCTGATTTTAGAATAGCCATAAGTTGAAAAGAGATTAAGTCAATACTGTTTGATTAAACTCACATTGCAAAGATATATATTTGTACTTATATTCAGGTATCGATGGAAACAAAAGATAACATAATAAAGAAATACAGGAACTATTTATTGCTGGAAAAGTCTCTTTCCCCCAATTCGATAGATGCATATATGACCGACTTGGATAAGCTTTCCGGTTTTCTGGGAGACGAAGGACTGAAAGCAGAAGACGTGAAGCTCGACGATCTGCAGCAGTTCATCGCCCAGCTTTACGATTTGGGCATCAATGCCCGGTCTGTAGCCCGCATTATCTCCGGCATAAAATCGTTCTATAATTTTCTGGTACTGGATGGTTATATGCAGGCAGATCCCACAGAACTGCTGGAAACGCCGAAGATAGGATTAAAGCTACCGACTGTGCTTTCGCTCGACGAAATAGAAAAGCTGATGTCCGTAATCGACCTTTCCACAAAAGAAGGACAACGCAACAGGGCTATACTGGAGGTCCTCTATAGCTGTGGTTTGCGTATATCGGAACTTACGAAGCTGAAATTTTCGGATCTGTTTTTTGATGAAGGCTTTATAAAGGTGGAGGGGAAAGGAAGCAAGCAACGGCTCGTACCCGTCTCCCATACCGCAATAAACGAAATCGAGAAATATCTGTACTATCGCAGGGAAATGGATATAAAGAAAGGGTCGGAAGATGTACTATTCCTAAGTAATAGAGGTACAGCGATTTCCCGTATCATGGTGTTCCATTTCGTAAAGCAATATGCAGATCAGGCCGGAATAAAAAAGACGATTAGTCCCCATACTTTCCGGCATTCATTTGCCACACATTTGCTCGAAGGGGGAGCCAATATACGGGCCATCCAGCTGATGCTGGGCCATGAGAAAATCACGACAACCGAGATATATACCCATATGGACCGGGAGTATCTTCGTCAGGAAATAATAGAGCACCATCCTCGTAACAAAAAATGATGCTTCGGGCTTGTTAATGCATTTTTATTATATCTTTGTTCAGATATTTAATTAATCACAAACACGATTTTATGAAAAAGAGATTCTTTTCAGTGGCTGCAATAGCTCTTGCAGGAACACTACTATTCAGTTCATGTATTGGTTCATTCAATCTTTCGAAGAAAGTATTGGCGTGGAATCAGACCATAGACAATAAGTTCGTTAACGAGGTTGTATTCGTTGCATTATGGATCGTACCTGTGTATGAGGTTTGTATGATGGCCGATATCCTTGTTATCAACTCTATTGAATTCTGGTCGGGGGAAAATCCTGTTGAAGCGGGAATTGTGAAAAAGGTTCAGGGTGAAAACGGGGTTTATACTGTTGAAACATTGGATAACGGATACAATATCAAGAATGAAGAAGGACAGGAAATGGAACTTGTTTATGACAAGGCCACCAATACCTGGAGTGCAGTCGCTAATGGCGAATCGACCAAGGTGCTTAAATTCGAGGACGAAAAGAATGCTGTCGTTTATCTTCCAAACGGAAAAGAACAAAAGGTGGAGCTTTCCAGGGATGGAGTTCTTGCTTTCCGTCAATCTATTGAAAATGCAGTATTTGTTGCAGCAAAATAAGGTCGGATAACTATTCTTAAATTATAACCGCCCCATACTAAGCTGTAGTTGGGGCGGGTTCTTTATCCTTTACAATCCGAATCTTCAATCCCTTTGTGTAATTCCTTTCAGGCTGTCTGTCCTGAACGGGGCTGCCGGCAATCCTTCCGAATTGAACAAGTTCACATCCGGATTATTCGACCAGCTGTAGCGAACAGATACAGGCCTGGATACATTCTCGGAATAGACAATAACCTTATCTCCCTCAATATAAGCCTTAGCCCACACAAACTTGTTATCAGCCCTGGCAATGGCAAACCCTTCTATGTAGCCGTATTTGTTTGTGGATTTCAGTCCTTTTCCTATATTATTAAAGCTGATAATTGCCTTATCTCCAGTTATTTCCATAGACTTAAATGTCGGGCCGGAATAGATTATGTCCGTTTTGCCATAATCTTTATTCAAAGCATTTAAGGCCAGTCGAAGTCCTACATCCTGCTTATTACGGGGATGGATGTCGTTAGCTTCCCCTATATCTGTAATTACCGCCTGACCTGTCTTCGGCAGAGATAAAGTCATACTTTGAGCTTCTCGTAATTCAGCCCAGTTACTATCTTGAGGTAAATCGTCTTTTGCCATGAAGTTGGCCAGTTGCACCCAATAGAATGGAAATTCGTAACCCCATTTTGTTCGCCAGTCTGTAATCATATTCGGGAAGAGCGTACGGTAATTATAAGCCTGTCCTGCGTTATTCTCTCCCTGATACCAGATAGCACCCTTAATACCATATTGAATAATCGGATTTATCATGGCGTTATAAAGTAGGGATGAATACGTATTGGGAGAAAACTCTACATAGTTGAAGGCCTTGTTGCTTACCGCTACTTTGTACAACCAGTCTCCGGCCAAAGGATATGATTTTCCCCCAGCATCCAGGGTAAGGGCTTCGGGTTTCCCATATAGGCCACCGCCGCTGGCATTGTCCACGATTTTCACCGTTATGATATTTTGCCCCGCTTTAAGGATATTTGCCGGAACTGTGTACAAACGATTGATATTATATCCGTTTGTTTCACCAATCTTAATCCCGTTTATCCATGTTATATCATTATCGTCGATAGGACCCAACTGTATTGTTCCGGATTTTCCTTCAACATTATCCGGAAGTGTAAGAGTATATCTGAACCATAAAATGCCATCTACAGAGGACAGTTCTCCATCCCAAAGTTTTGGTACCTGTATTTTCTTCCATGTGCTTGTATTGAGAGACGGATTGAACCATGATTCCGCTATTCCGGGATCATTGAGCATAGCCTGAGTAAAAGCTTTTTTCCCTTCTTCGCTTTCTTTAGCAAATTTATCAAAATCTGTGATATTAAGAGCTTTATATCGTTCTTTAAAGGTATCGCCCAGCTTGCTGAAAGATTCCGGACTAGTCCATGTTTCTATATCTGTACCTCCCCACGATGAATTGATTATTCCAACCGGAACGTTCAGTTCCTGATACAATTTGCGTGCAAAGAAGTATGCAACAGCAGAAAAATCACCAGCAGTTTCAGGTGAACATACTTCCCATGAACCCTTGATATCTGATTTCGGTTTCATATTCAAATCTTTCACAACATTGAAAGACCGGATTCGGGGATAGTCTGCGCTGCTGACCTCAGCTTTCGCGTTCATTGAGTTTTTTAACTGCCATTCCATATTCGACTGTCCGGAACAAAGCCAAACTTCTCCGATAAGGATATTTTTAAGAGTTATGGTGTTATTCTTCCCTTTTACCTGCATAGTGTATGGCCCGCCGTAAGGCATAGATGTCAACTCGATACTCCAGGTCCCATTTTTATCGGCTTTTACTTTTTTAAGCTGATTGAGGAAGCTTACCTCTACCGTTTCATTCTTATCAGCCCAGCCCCATACTTTTATAACCTTATCGCGTTGAAGTACCATATTATCCGAAAATATGCGGGGCAACTTCACTTCTGCATGCAAAACAGAAATAGCAACGCTAAAAAAACAAATGAGAAAAGTCAGATTTTTTGTCATAATGTAAATTGATATTAGATAACGTAAAATAAGTACTAAATAATTATTTGACCAAATAGATAGTGAGCATATTTAAAGTAAATGTATGAAAATATTTGATTTTTGTACATACCGGAAATCATCAAAAGGCAACACTTTGTAACCTTATCCTCAAGGAAGATTACGTAGATTATAGAGATTTTCTCATTCCGGCGGCCAGGGAGTTTCTGATTAGAAACTGATTTAAGCTATTTTATGTACTTCATGGCAAATTTATGTATAAAACGTTGTATTTTTGCGTAAAACTTAGAAAAACAGATGTTACATTTTTTGAAAAGGCATATCTTATTTTCGCTCATTTTAGGTGTAATCTCCTTAGTTGCAGCCGCTTGTGCTAATATGGCATCACCAACGGGAGGTGCCTATGATCTGGAAGGGCCTAAAGTGGTAAGAAGTAATCCCGGGTTTAATGCGACTCAGATAAAAAAAGGGAAGATAGTTATCGAGTTTGATGAAAATGTTACAATAGAAAGGCCTTCGGAAAATGTAATCATTACCCCGCCTCAGAAGTCGTTTCCGATTATCAATACTGTGAACAGGAAAGTAAATGTGGAACTTAGGGACACTTTATTGCCGAATACGACATATACGATTGACTTTACGAATTCTATAGTAGATAATAATGAGAAGAATCCGATAGAGAATTTCTCCTTTTCTTTCTCTACAGGCGATGTGGTGGACTCTATGGCCGTGTCTGGAAAAGTACTTACGTCGGACAATCTGGAGCCTGTAAAGGGTATCTATGTCGGCCTTCATTCCAATCTGAACGATACAGCTTTTACCAAGACAAAGTTTGAACGCATCTCGCGTACAAACGAGTCCGGTGACTTTACCATCCGGGGTGTGGCTCCCGGCAAGTATAGGTTGTACGCACTGGATGACTCTAACCGCGATTATATGTACGATAATCCGTCAGAAGCCATTGCTTTTATGGAAACTATTGTAGAGCCTGCATCCGAAAGGGCTTCACGCTTCGATACCACTTATGTGGACAAGGAAAAAAAAGTGATAGATACTGTTGTAGCGGTACAATATACTCGCTTTTTACCGGATAATATAGTATTGCGCACTTTCAAATCCGGCTTTCAGCGCCAGTTTTTACAAAAACATGAGCGTACTCAGAATAAACTGTCGCTCTTCTTTGGAGCACCCACAGAGATGCCTCGGATAGAGCCGTTGAACTTCGATGGAAGCAAAGACTGGTTTATAATGGAACGAACTCCTAAAAACGATACTATAACATATTGGATCAAGGATAAAGAGGTGGCCGCAATAGATACATTGTCTATCAGGCTTACTTACCTGAAAACAGACACACTGAACCAATCCCTGCCGGTAACTGATACCCTGACTTTTATGGACAGAACCCGGAAGCCGGTAAAAGACGATAAGAAGAAAAAGAAGAAGGATGGCGAAAGTGACGAACCTGAAATTACTTTCCTGAACATAATAAATAATCTTTCTTCTACATGGGATACTCATAAAAGTATTTCGTTGTTGTTTGAGGAACCTATTACAGATACTTTATCCAACAAAATAAAGTTGCAGCAGCTGAGAGATACTGTGTATTATGATATCCCGTTCCAGTTGGAAGTGGATAGTGTGAATCCGAGAAAATATACTATCCGGAATAAATGGGGCTATAATAATGAATACCGTATACAAATAGACTCAGCTTCTATATATAGTATATATGGGCTATGGAATAATAAGATCGACCAGAAATTCAAAGTAAAGGCTGAAGATCAGTACGGACAGCTTGCCATCAGGGTTGCAGGTATAGATAGTATTCCCTCTTTTATGGAACTTTTAGATAAGTCGGATAAACCAATTCGCAAAACTCGGGTCATAGATAATATTGCAGTCTTTAAAGATTTGGACCCGGGGTCATATTATGTACGCATTGTACTGGACAGCAATAATAACGGAATATGGGATACAGGCGATTTCCAGAAAGGTTTACAGCCGGAAATGGTTTGTTATTCACCTAAGGAATATAAAATAAGGGCTTATTCGGAGGTTTATGACGATGAAGCCTGGCTAATAGACCCGGCTACATTGGCCAAGCAGAAACCTTTGGAAATTACAAAACAGAAACCTCAGGAAAAAGAATCGAGGAGAAAGCAATTAGAAGAAAAAGAAGAAAAAGAGAATCAGCAAAACAGAGAAAGATCGAGGAATTCAACCGATCCGAACTCGAACAGAAATAACAATTCCCAATATGGGGCGAGAAGCAATAGTCAAAATATGAATAGTGGATACTAATGCCGATCGGATAAAAATTATAAGAGTATGATTAAAAGAATTACAGGAATAGCGCTGGTGTTATTGGTTTTAGTCAGTATGCAAACACAGGCGCAGGGTAAATGTAAAATAAATAACATCTACTTTCAGGCAGGTGAGGAAATGACTTACGATTTGTATTTCAAATACGGACTCATCCATACCAAAGCCGGAATATCTACATTAAAGACTGTGGCTGAGAGGTATAATAATACTGACGCTCTTAAAATGACCCTGATGGCTCAGTCGACAGGTACTGCAAGGAAGATATTCAGCCTGAATGATACTTTGTCGTGTTATCTTACAAAAGATTTAGTGCCTCTTGCCTATATTAAGAACGCGGCGGAAGGTAAAGATTATACAAAGGAAAGAGTAACATATACCTATACGGGAGATAAGATAAGCATAAATACAATAAGACATAAAAACGGCGATTTTAAATTTAACGAAACACTAACGTCTCATTCTTGTATGTATGATATGATGAGTGTTGTATATTATGCCCGCACCCTCAATTATTCCGGGATGAAAAAAGGGGAGACTGTTAAAGTCGACTTTATTTCGGGAAAGAAGAAAGTGAATATGGTGATAGAATATGAGGGAATAGAGATCGTGGAAGCGAACGATGATAAAGAATATAGCTGTATGAAGCTGACGCTAAGTATTATGGATGATGCCTTCAGTGATAGAAAAGAAGCTATGAAGGTATATATAACCAACGATAATAACCGTATGCCGGTACGACTCGACTCGAAGCTGAATATCGGCTCCACACGTGCTATGCTCAAAAGCTATAAAGGAAACAGGTATCCTGTAAGAACAAAATAAAAGAAAGCAGTTTCCGGAATCGTCACCGGAAGCTGCTCCCTTATATTGTAGAAAAAGGACGGCCGCTATTCGAATAAGAATGGTTTAGTGGCATCCAATTTGGTACGTTGTTCCTCAAAGAAGAATTTCTCTTCACCAAAAGCAGGCTTTAGCTGATTGAACCATGTTGCTTTAGGATCGTATTCGGCAAAGAAAGGAATATCCACCCATTTTGGGTTCCGTCCTTGTATGAAACGGAGAACGAATATCTTCTCTCCTTTTACTTCCTGCACACCCAACACTTGTATCTTTCCTGCATGGTCACTCATGCTGGGCCCCCTGACGGTACGGCACAGGCCGCTGACCTGCCGGTAAGCACGCCGGAATATTTTCCAGCATTTTTCCAGCGGTAATTCGAAGTAATGCTTCGAGCCTGTATCGCGGGCAATGAACATATAATACGGGATGCATCCCAGATCGACCTGTTTGCGCCACATTTTGGCCCATAGCTCGGGTTTGTCATTGATATTGCGCAGGAGAGGGGATTGGGTGCGTATCTGCGAACCTGTCGAACGAATACGGGCGATGGCTTGCTTAACGGCCTCGGTAGACAATTCTCTCGGATGATTGAAGTGAGCCTGGAGAGAAAGATTCTTACCCGAACGGTTTACGAGTTCAAACAGGCGGATAATGTCATCGCTGTCTTTATCGCTCAGATACCTGTATGGCCAGTATGCCAGAGACTTTGTTCCGATACGGATAGTGCGGATATGGTCGAATTCCGGTTCCAACAGAGGCTTTATATAGGCTTCCAGTGTAGAGGCGTTCATTATCATGGGATCACCGCCTGTAAACAGTATATCGGTGACTTCTGTGTGCAGACACAGGTATTTGAAGAGCAGGTCGGCTTCTTTCATCGCAAATTTCAGTCCGCTCATCCCTGAAAACTGCGGCCACCGGAAACAGAATGTGCAGTATGCATGGCAGGTTTGTCCCTGACTGGGGAAGAATAAGACTGTCTCGGGATATTTGTGCTGAATACCTTTCAGCTTTATTTCTCCCAGATAGGGAACATTATGTTCCTGCCCGGCCGGATGAGGGTTGAGGGATAATCGTATTTGCTGTATTTTCTCATTTAGTTCTTTTCCATCAGAGTGCTCGTTCAGAAGCCTTTCTACTGCTGCGTAGTGCTTCTTCTCCAACATACCCCGTCTCGGGAAGTTCAATGTAAAAATAGGGTCGGTGTCAAGATTATCCCAATCTATCAGTTCATCCACCACATAGTTGTTTGTTTTAAATGGTAATACTCTTCCTACAACTTCGATATCCTTTACCATTTCTTTCGATAATGACGTTATCTGAGGAATAGTCAGGAAATTGTGGAGAGTATATGATTTTAATACTCTGTCCATCTTAATGTTAAAAATTTGATATATTTTGTTGATTCTTTACAATATACGGAAAATATTGCCGTAAGGAGGCCTGACTGAAGATCCTGTTACATATTTTATAGTATTATAACATTTGAGAGACAAAGAAAGAGGAATGACCATAGGCATTCATATACCTATAGTCAGAGAAATATTACCGTTTATTGAATTAAAAAAATTATAGGAATATCTATTCCTTCACTTTCACATAAATGAGCTTTGTCCGGCTCTTGTCAATATCCCGTTCGTCTATTTCAAAAACCTTTTTCTGTGATTTTATCAGAGGGGTTAGTTTGGGAAAACCATAGTTGCGTGAATCAAAATCGGGACGCTTCTTAATGATCAGGTTACCAACCTCACCGAGATATGCCCAGCCATCATCATCGGCCACATCGCGGATGGTACTTTTGAGTAACTGGATAAGTTTTTTGTTTACAGGTTCAATATTAGGGCTCTTGGTTTCTGTGGATGCTCCGGGCGATTGTGCGCTCTGCTGATTATCCGAATTCTCAAGTATCTCTATGTAAATGAATTTGTCACAGGCTACAATAAAAGGATTAGGGGTCTTCTTCTCCCCCAGTCCGAGCACAAACATTCCGGATTCCCTCAACCGCACGGCCAGGCGGGTGAAGTCGCTGTCGCTGGATACAAGGCAAAAACCGTCTACTTTGTCGCTATGCAATATATCCATCGCATCGATGATCATGGCGGAGTCTGTTGCATTCTTTCCTGTAGTGTAGCTGTATTGTTGTACCGGGGTTATGGCATGTTCGAGCAAGGGCTGTTTCCATCCCGATACCGAGGGTTTAGTCCAATCTCCATAAATGCGTTTGATAGTTGGTATTCCGAATTTGGTTATTTCATCAAGCATACCTTTTATGTTGGAGTAGGGTATATTATCGGCATCGATAAGGACTGCCAGCTTCATATCTGATTTTGGTACCATACATTCAATTGTTAGTTATTATCAAATATACGGTTTTTTAAAAAATATTGCTTGCCTTTCTATGAAAAACATTTACAGGCTTTCACTTTGAGGTATAGTCGTGCACAGAAAGCATGGTTTTATAATAACTGTAACGCGATCTCTGCGCAGGCTTCCGCGTCGGCAAGTGCATTATGATGGTTGGTAAGTATATATCCGCAATCTTCAGCTACAGTGTGTAATTGATGATTGGGCAGATGGCGTAACTGACGCCTCGACGCGGCCAGCGTACAATAGAATCTGTAATCAGGATAGTCCATCCGGTAAGTCTTAAATACAGCTTTCAGGCAGGCTTCATCAAAGCCTTTATTATGAGCAACCAGAGGCAGTTCTCCAACCAGAGGTTCTATCTGCATCCATACTTTTGAGAAAACTTCGGCATTTAGAGTATCTTCATATGTAAGGCCATGCACATTGCTGTTTCCGTAAGTATAATAGTTTGGCTCCGGCTGTATAAGGCTATAGAAGCGGTCACAGATAATTCCGTCCCGCACGATGACGATACCCACACTGCAAACACTCGACAGTTGTTCGTTGGCTGTTTCAAAATCTATTGCTGCAAAATCCCGTAACATACTGTTTTATTATGAGGAATAAAATTAGAAAGAATTTATCAGACCGGGAAATTACAGCCCCGGGATGATTATATAAAACAGGTTTATTTTTCTTAAATATCTTTATTTATAACATATAGCTTCTGGCTTCTAACCCTTTTAAATTTTTAGGATTTAGAAATTTAATGTTTAAGGAAGGAACACTATATAAAAGGTAACTTTTCAGTTAACAGTAAACAGTCATCAGTCAGCATGTAATTCGTAACTGCTTTAATCAATACGTCAAAGAACGATAAGCGAGTAATCTGTATGCTGCTTATACCTATAGATAAAATTTCTGATGAAAATAACACCTGTACCACTCTTTATTTTACAATCTGCTTAATTCATAATCAATTGATAAGAATAAGTGAGAAGTTTTTGAATTTCAATTGTTAAAGAATTATCTTTGTTTTTCCAACAGAGAATGAACCTTATAAACCCAGAACCATCAAAAATTAATTGCATGCAAAAACGAACAATCTATCACCTTTTATTTGTGATAAGTCTGCTGTTTATCAGCACGAAAGTTTCCCCGCAGGAAATCAATCCTGATATTTTATACAAATTGGTAAGTCCTTCGGGTCTGGTTATCGATAACCGTGATGCCCCTGACAATTCGGCAAATATGTATCTGGCAAAAGATGCCAGGAACAATCGTGGACAGGTATGGAAAATAGTTAAACTGTCCAGCGGTTATTATACTATTACCAATCCGTTTATCAATAAGAGCATTGATAACGATAATGAGCCGGCAGGCAACGGAAACCCTGTTATCCAATGGGATGCCAATCCGACCAACAGAAACCAGCAATGGAAATTTACGGTTACCGGAACCGGAGCATACAGTATCTCGCACAGGAGCAGCGGAATGACAATAGCTTATAACGGGGATGATGCTGTAGGTGCACGTGTATTTCAGATGCCTGCATCGTCTCAGGTGTGGCGATTAGTACCAACCAACATAAAAGCGCCGAAAGAAGTGAAACAGAAACCAAGTATATACGATTGGGAAAATGAGACCATTTTCGCCATCAATAAAGAGCCCGGACATGTCACTTATTATACTTTCCCTTCCTTAGAGAGCCTCAAAGCGGATAAGACTTTTGACAAACCTTGGGAAGAGCCGGCTTCTTCTTTATATAAGTCTTTGAACGGTAACTGGAAGTTCCATTGGGTAAAAAAGCCTTCGGAGCGTCCTTCCGATTTCTATAAGATGAGCTATGATGTTTCTTCATGGAAAGAGATACCTGTCCCTTCCAACTGGGAAATGCACGGTTACGGGACGCCTATTTATACTAATATAACATATCCTTTCAGAAATAATCCACCTTTTATACAACCGCAGAAAGGATATACGAACGAGATAGAAGTAAATCCTGTTGGATCGTATCGCCGCGATTTCTCAATCCCTGCCGATTGGGACGGAAAGGAGATATTCCTCCATTTCGATGGAGTATATAGCGGGCTTTATGTATGGATAAATGGGAAAAAGGTGGGTTATAGCCAGGGCGCGAACAACGTGGCCGAGTTTAATATCACAAGCTATGTAAAAACCGGAGACAATACAATTGCTGCGGAAGTATATCGCTGGACGGACGGTAGCTATATCGAAGACCAGGACATGTTCCGCCTGAGTGGTATCCACCGGAGTGTATTCCTGTTCGCTACTCCTAAAGTGCATGTGCGTGACTACTTCCTCCAGTCTGAGTTTAAGGGGGATGACTACAGTAGCGCCGCGTTTAAAGTCAATGCATCTGTAAAGAACTATGATAAAAAAGCATCTCAGCCTGCAACCATGAATATATCATTGCTGGATATGGCGGGTAAAGAGGTGGCCAACCTTTCTCAACCGGTAGAGGCTCTGAAGGGCGGGCAGGAACAGGTTTATGATCTGCAGGCTACAATAAGCAAACCTGCTCTATGGTCGGCAGAAAAGCCGAACCTTTATACGGCTGTTGTCACCCTGAAAGATAATAACGGGAATGTAGTGGAAGCGATGTCGTCCAAATTCGGCTTCCGCAAGGTAGAGATAAAGAACAAGCGTGTATATGTAAATAATGAGCAGGTGTTCTTCAAAGGAGCAAACCGTCACGACATTCATCCTCAGTTCGGTAAGGCCGTTCCTGTAGAATCTATGATACAGGATATCCTGCTGATGAAGCAGCACAACCTGAATACAATCCGCACAAGCCATTACCCGAACGACCCGCGTATGTATGCCCTGCATGATTATTACGGGTTGTATGTGATGGATGAGGCCGATTGTGAAAATCATGGTAATCATTCGATCAGCGGTATGCCAAGTTGGGCTCCTGCATATAAGGACAGAATGGACCGGATGGTGAAACGCGACAGGAATCACCCGTCTGTAATCTTCTGGTCGTTAGGTAATGAAGGAGGAAGTGGCGATAACTTCGATGAAATGTATAAAGTGGCTAAGGCTCTCGACCCTTCACGTCCGGTACACTATGAAGGAAAGAATGAACTGGCAGACATCGATTCGCACATGTATCCGGATATGGCCCGGATGGCAGCTTTTGACCAGCAAGATTCCGACAAGCCGTATTTCCTTTGCGAGTATGCCCACTCTATGGGGAATGCTCCGGGCAATCTCGCCGAATACTGGGATTATATCGAGAATCAGTCGCAGCGTATGATTGGCGGATGTGTATGGGACTGGGTAGACCAGGGGCTGAATATGTACGGAAAGCCTGCCAACCAGTACTATCTGGGTGGAGACTTCGGGGATAAACCGAATGACTTCGACTTTGTAAACAACGGGCTCACTACCCCTGACCGCCGGGTTACTGCCAAGCTGTTGGAGGTAAAGAAGGTTTACCAGTACATTAAGTTCAAAGCCCTCTCGTTGGGTGCAGGAAAGGTAGAGATTGAGAACAAGTACGACTTTACCGACCTGAACGGGTTTGATATCGCATGGGAAGTTATCAAAGACGGAGTAAAAGTGGAGTCGGGCAAAATGGCCCCTGTCGACTTGGCTCCTAACCAAAAGACAGTGATAACAATCCCTTACAGCAAGAACCTGGATGCAGGCAGTGAATATTTCCTCAATCTGTCTTTCTCTTTGGGAAAGGATGCAAGCTGGGCGAAAGCCGGACATACAGTTGCGGCTGAACAATTTGCCCTGAACAGAAGGCTCCCGTTGGCGGCAGTGAATACTTCGGTGATGCCGGATATCGCTGCTAATGCGCAGGGAGACAACCTTACTATCGATGGCACAGGTTTCAAGGCTGTATTCAACATTCAGACCGGAATTATGACCTCATTGCAGTATAGCGGCAAAGAGATGATATTCAATAACAACGGCTTTAACCTGAACTGGTATCGCAGTGTGAACAACGACAAATATGCCGACCAGAAATACTATCCGGCAACAAACGATAAGCCGATATTTACTTATCAAACGGCTACTGACGGTAAGTCGGTTACGGTAATATCGAGCACTACGGCCACCATCAACAGCGAGAAACCGGTTCGTGTACCGTATCTGGTGAAATATGTAATCTACGCCGATGGTACAATAGATGTGGACGCCAGTTTCACTTCTCCGCAAGACGGACGGATCATACACCGTCTGGGACTACAGGTTGTACTGCCTGAAGATATGGAAAATGTCCGCTACTATGGCCGTGGCCCACATGAGAATTACTGGGACAGAAAACACTCTGCATCCTTCGGTCAGTATGCTACTACTGTAAAAGGCATGGAGGAAGAGCATTATGTCCGTGCCCAGAGTATGGGTAACCGTGATGATGTAAGATGGGTCAGCATTACAAACCAAAGTGGCCAGGGATTGAAGATATCATCCAAAGACAGACTGGGATTCACGGCTTTGCATTTTACCGATCAGGCTTTATGGGAAGCTATACATGACTTCAAGCTGGATGAGATCCGTAAACCGGAGACTTATCTCAGTCTGGATTGCATCCAACAGGGACTTGGTAATGCAAGCTGCGGGCCTCTGCCTCTGCCTGAATATATGATCCCTGCTAATCAGAATCTAAGCTATTCGTTCAGGATACAACCTGCAAAATAAATAGTTAAAGCTTTAAGAAATCCGTCTGTATTCTGAAAATACAGACGGATTTCTGCTTTTATTTGTTCCATTTCGGGGTTTCAATTCCAAGCAGGTGCTTTACAAAGAAGTCACGACGCTTACGTTCTCCATAGTTTTCTCCCAGTGTATGCCTAACTCCCGGCAGCATCACAAATTCAAATTCTTTATTCTGCTTTATCAGTTCATCTACCACCTGTAATGTGCTCGACGGATCTACATTATTATCCAGTTCGCCGAGTATCAACATCAGATTGCCTTGCAGCAATTTGGCATTCACCACATTCGAACATTCTTCGTACTCTTTGCCTACAGGATAGCCCATCCATTGTTCGTTCCACCATATTTTATCCATCCTGTTGTCATGGCAACCGCAGGCAGCTACGCCCACTTTATAAAATTCGGGATGGAACAGCAATGCACCCATTGCATTCTGTCCTCCTGCCGAAGCTCCGTAAATGCCGACACGCTCTATATCCATTTCGGGATATTTGGCTGCCACGGCTTTCATCCATGCGATGCGGTCGGGGAAACCTGCATCTTTCAGGTTTTTCCAGCACACATCGTGGAATGCTTTCGAACGGTTGGCTGTGCCCATACCGTCTATCATCACCGTTATAAAGCCCAGTTCGGACAGTTCGCTGCACCGTTGGCTGATGGCAAACGATTTTGGTACATGCGAATCGTGCGGCCCTGCATAGATATATTCGATGACGGGATATTTTTTTGTCGGGTCGAAGTCTGACGGGCGCACAATTACTCCCCAGATGTCTGTTTGCCCATCCCGACCTTTTGCCGAGAATACTTCCGGCATACGCCATCCTGCTTCTACAGCTTTTGATATATCTGGTTGTTGCTGAGGTTTCAGTATAACCTTTCCGTCTGTGGCAGACCGTACGACAAGGGTAGGAGGCAGATCGACGCGCGAATAACTGTCGACAAAGTAAGTATAATCGGAGGAGAAAGTAACGTTATGGTTGGCATTCTCCGGTGTAAGCGGCTGTATCCTGCCATTGTCTATGTTTAATGAATAATACTTTTCCAGATATGGGTCTTCTCCTTTATCCATGCCACATGCTTTGAATATCAGCGTCCGTTTCTTTTCATCCACATTGACAACGGATTTTACAACCCACTCGCCTTTTGTCAATTGTTTCTTCACCATTCCTGTAAATACATCATAGAGATAGATATGCCGCCAGCCGTCACGTTCGGATATCCATAGCAGTTCTTTCCCGTTTTCGAACCAATGTTGGTACAGTGCATTGTAATAAACGAAGGTCTTGCTTTTTTCATCTACAACGGGGCGCACTTTACCTGTCGAGATATCTCCTGCATAAATAACATACTGTTGATGTCCCCGCTTATTGAAATTGAATGTAAAGTAGCGACTCTCTTTATCCCATTTTATATTATCCAGACTGAATTGCGCTTCCACGTCAGGGACTTTATATTCAATGGCTTTTCCTTCATCTATAAGGAATGCTACAGGTCGCCTGATCGGAAGTGCATCACCGGGCTTCGGGTAATCATACTCTTCTGTTCTTGGCTGTAGCTGGTCTTTTGGAGAAGAAGAAATGAGTAATAATTTGCGTGTTTCGGCAGGACGGTACTTGCAGCAGGCAATCTTTTTCGAATCGGGCGACCAGTAGATATTGGACGAATAGTATTCAGAAACAGAGCCGTCAATACTTATCTTCTTATTTTCTTTTGTAGCCAAATCAGTCACCCAGAGATTGCCTTCCGAAATGTAAGCTTCTTTCTTTCCGTCAGGTGATTTAACCTTATCTTTCCTGTCTTCCTTAAAGATACCACCCCAATAATAATCATTACGGGGAGTTTGATCTTTATCTTTGATAAGTGTATAATCGGCCAGCAAACAGATATATCTCGTATCATCTACAGAGAAATAGATAGAATCCATATTCTTACTGTATTGTAATGTCCTGAACGGTAGCTTATACGGGTCTGTTTCCTTGTTGATGACCTTGGCCAGCGATGCAGCCAGCTTTTGCTGATCGAAGGCCGGACTTACCTCTTTTTTATCTGCATTTATCAGGAAAAATTCATTTCCTTTTGGTGTCCGGGTCAGATACCAGAAGCTATGTGATTCGTTTACAGGCTTAATATCTGACAAGCCGTAATAATATTTGTCAGTATATTTATCTCTGAACCTGTCAGCTTGTTTGTACAGGCTGTCGATAGTTTGCCCGTAGGCAAAAGAAGAAATAAGTAAAGTAAAAATAAGTAATTTTTTCATTGTATATTTATTTACATATATTAACGATATATAGTTAAAAAGTAACAAAAGTAACAGGAATATCGGTGAACAGTTAACAGTCATCAGTTAACAGTGCTGTGTCTTGTCATGCTGAGCAGAGCGAAGCATCCCGTTTATTAAAAACTCTGTGTTACTCTTTTTTTGCTCCGCCGACCGTTGGTTCTCCGTGGTAAAAAAGTGACAAAGGTAACACCTTTTGCATTCTGTGTAGAGCAACTCTACGATTTCAAAACTTGACAAACCTGACACTTTTTCCAAGTTTTTTTTACTGCCACTTTTTTTATACTTGTAGGGGCAGACCTGTGTGTCTGTCCGGTATTACGATTAACAGGTACCCACAAGGGGCACCCCTGCGAATTCCAAAAAGTAACAAACGTAATACATTTTTCCACTTTTTAAATTATTAAACATTGAATCTTTAAATCCTTCCCATTTCTTCAAAGAGCTATAAGCTAAAGGCTAATAGCTTTACCATATAGATAAACTTTTATCAAAAAACAGAAGGATATGCATACTAAAACTTTACAAATCATTTCTGCATATCCTCTATCCTAATCTACATGTGCTATTTCACTTCGAATTCATAAACACCTGCCGATTCTTGTACCGGCAACTGGAATAGCAGGCGTACGCTCTGGCTTGTTACAGGTTCGAAATCCATTGTATTCAATGCATTCTTTTCCGGTTTGGCCGGCGTTTTGGCTCTCACATCTACCCATTCTCCCTTATCGTTTTTGTATTGTACTCCCCACGACAGAGGAATGCGGCAACCGCCCCAAGGCCCGTCGTCGTACCAGAATACCGAGGCAGTAGAAAATGTTTCAGGTTTGTCGAAATCGTAAACAATCCATTCCTGTGAATTATTTTTCGGCCACAAGGTGAAGAACGGTACATGCCTGTCGTTAGAGTCCTTCGGCCAGTAACCGTCGTTAACGCTGCTCATTGATTTGTTAGGAGAAGAAGCGGATACTTTCGCATTCGTACAGAAAGTCGGAGGAGGCAATGGGCGTGTCGATTCCACAGTACGCGGTATCCATACAGCCATTTCTCCCGAACCACGGTTCGACCATGCGTAATACGGAATGGCGGTCAGGCGCTTGTCTTCTATAATTACATTATTGTCTTTATCCCGCGATGCGCTTTTGGCATTTGCTTCCAGTTGCATGATGCCGCTTAGTTTGTCGGATAGGAAAACTTCTGTAAATACGACATTATCTTCGAGCACGGCATTCAGTACACGGTCTTTGTTGTCGACCCATTCGAGGCAATATACGACAGGGCCGCGCTCGATAGCTACTTTTCCCCTGTCGTCTTCTACTTTTTCGTTTGCGATATCTTTATGAACGTCCATAGGGAACGATAAATCTATCTTATCTCCCTTTTTCCATTTTTGAGAAAGGGTTACGTAACCGTTACTTCCTATTGTGTAATCTACATCTTTTCCGTTCACTTTTATCTTAACAGCTTCCTTTTTCGGATTCAGGTAAGTGTAAAGGTCGCTTGGTACAGGTTTATTCAATGCCCATCCCGGTATTCTTACCAGTACATCGAATTTTTCTGATTTTGCAGGATCTACATTGATAGTTACATTACCATCCCACGGATAGCCGGTCTTTTGTGACAGGTTGATTTTATTCTTACCCAATTCTATTTCACCTTCGCTTTCTACAAACAAGCTCACATATATCTTATCATCCTTCTTTGCATATACATATCCCGGTATCGAGGGCATAAAGCGGCATACATTGCTCGGACAGCATGCACAGCCGAACCATTCGCTGCGTCCGTGCTGTCCCACCGATTCCAGCGGATTAGGATAGAAGAAGTGGTTGCCGTCGAGGTTGATACCCGAAATCAATCCATTGTATAAAGTACGTTCCAGCACATCATAATATTTCGAATCGCCGTGAAGCAGGAACAATCTGTGATTCCAGTACACATTGGCGATAGCGGCGCAGGTTTCGCAGTAGGCCGACATATTCGGCAGTTCGTAATTCTTGCCGAAAGCCTCGCCGTGTCCTGTTGCTCCGATGCCCCCCGTGATATACAGTTTCTTGGTAACTACATTGTCCCAAATCTTGTCTATGGCATGCAGGTAAGCCTCATTTCCTGTCAAAGCAGCCACATCGGCCATTCCCGAATACATATAGGCAGCACGTACGGCATGCCCTACGGCTTCGTCCTGTTCGATGACAGGTTTGTGTGTCTGGCTGTATTCGCCGCTGTGTCCGTAGCCTTTGAGATCGAGGAAATATTTGGCGAGGTCGAGATATTCTTTTTTACCCGTTACACGGTACATCTTTGCCAGTCCCATTTCTACGATCTGGTGTCCGGGTTCGTAAGCCAGTTTACCCGGCCCGAAATCTTTTACCAGCAGGTCGGCATTTTTGATAGCCACATCGAGCAGGGAGCGTTTTCCTGTCGCCTGATAATGAGCGACTGCCGCTTCGTAAAGATGTCCACAGTTATAAAGCTCGTGGCTGAGGTCGGGGTCTTTTTCCCAACGTTTTTCACCTACCCACTCATGCAGTTTTCCCGGTTCTCCGGCAGTACGTGCTGTATATAGATATCCGTCGGGTTCCTGAGCCTTTTGGATGTAATAGATCAATGTATCCATGCGGGCTTCCAGTTCTTTATTCGGGAACATCTGGATAGAGTAGGCCGCGCCTTCGATAATCTTGTAGATATCCGTATCGTCGAAAGTCAGTTGAGTAGCAAAATAACCCGGCATCAGTTTGCCCGCTTTCTTGAAATTATCTACCCGTCCTGTATTGTAGCAATGACCGAGGGCAATCGGTATTGTTACATCCTGATTGATGCGGATGCGTGGCGCCCAGAACTTGTCCGAGAATTTGACCGAAGTAAAGGCTACCGGCTGGATAGGGTAGTCCTTGTTGTCTCCTTTCTGCTGATGGGCATGATGATGCCCCGGATTGTTGCATCCCCGGGCTGCCAGCCAGTAGCAGGTAAGTAAAAGGATAACTAAGCTTAATTTTTTCATAATTATATCTGTTTGTTGTTTTCATCCTGAGTTAACGGTGTATCGAAGAATTTGAGCGAATGCAGGTATCCGGTAGAACGTGGCCTCTGTTTGACTCGGTTTACATAGTCACCTATGTTTGACTTCCTGTCCGTACAATGAGCTTAAAAGTAGCGTAAATTATATGGAAAATATGCTTTTCTTCATATTTGTTACTGATTTGTTCTGTTATCAGAGCATAAATCCAATTCTATTTCGGGAAAATATTGCAATAACAGATTATACATATCAGGGTCATATTCTTTTAGTTTTACTCTGGTATTGATAGAGTTATGCACCCCGTTTGGTTCGGCGGAATATTTGTTACAGTCGAAAAATGATTGTACCGTTTCGGCAAAATATTCCTCTTTGTTGCTGATGGCATAGGTATCTTTCCATAAGCCCTTTCCGATGGCTTTCAGGCGCAGAGCCTCCAGTTCGTTGTCGAAATCCGGGTTTATACCCAGAATACCAATCATGTGGATAATGTGAGCAAACTCATGTACAAGGATACTTTCTCCTTTATACCTGTCCCCCGGAAGGCAAATTACATTCTCTTCGCCGCAACTGGCACTGAAATCGTGTTCAGGAGCTCCACCGAAACCACGGGCACGTTTGTTCCAATAAGCAGTATTTTCGGGTGTATCGCATATTCTCTTGTATTCGGGAATGTCGCATACTTCCTCCTTTTCACCTATAATCATCACCTTGCACCCTTTGGCTATCATTGCTTTCTTTACATCTTCCCGTTTGGATAAGATTTGTGAAATCACTTTGCTTGCCCTGATTAATGCGCTGTCATTGACATTGGCGGACGATACCACGGGAATCCCTTCAGCATCCGTATATTTCTTATAGAATGGGTCGAGACCTAAAGTATCGGGTACAGCAGTTACCGTCACTTCATGCAGAGAAAGCTGCCCCTTTTTGTCGGAGCAGCTATAAATTGAGATTATAAATAGTATAGAAAAGAATGAATATAGTAATCTTATTTTCATCATCGCTTATTATTCTATGGGTTAACCTTCCATTCTATAACCCCGCCGGAATATCCCTTCCGGCCGGCATCTACTACCTGAGGCCCGTTTTCATCCGAAGCTTTTTCAGGTTCCGGCCTTTGCAGTTGTACAACCATCTTCAGTTCCGTTGTGGTTACCGGTTCGAATGTTACTTTATTATATTTATCCAGTTCGGTTCCATATGGAGATGTGTTTTTCACTTCTTTCCACGAATTGCCGTCTTTGTATAATAGTTTCCATGATTCGGGCGCTTTGTAGATTACATCATAGTGTTCGAATGCCAGCCAGTAAACTTCAGTGCTTGATATTTTTTCCGGCTTTTTGAATTTGTAGCCGATAGACTCTTCTGTTCCGGCTTTTAGCCACCAGTAATGATACGGAGTGTTGATATCTGCCGAGGATTTCGGTTCGAACTGGTCATTATAGCCCCATCCCCCTATTTGCCATGCCTGTGATGCAAGAGTAGGTTCGGGCTTTGGAATAGCGTATTGAGAAGTTTCGGGTGTCCATACTATAAGTTGTCCCTGCCCGCGATTGTTCCATGTACTGTAAGGGATAGCCTTGAACGTAAACGGTTTTTCTACCGTGCTGCCACTTACAGAATCTTTTTCTACCGAATAGGCATTTCCTTCGAGTACTATAACACCGTTCAGCAGGCTTTTTTCGAAATGCGGTTCTATTTTCGAATCGCGTGGAATCACCACATCAAAGAGATAATCTTTCTTCTGGTCTATACTCTCCAATGCATAAACGATAGGCCCACGCTCCATGGATAAGAGTCCTTCGTCGTATTTCACATCTTTATGTGCCTGTACTCTTCTTACCGGCATATCCATATGTATTGAGATTTTATCTCCGGTCTTCCATTCACGTTCAATAACGGCATATCCTCCCCTGATTCTCTTTTTTGCATCGTGTCCGTTTACCAGTATCTTAACATCAGCATTTGCTCCGTCTACATAGTGGTATAAGTCGGAAGGTACGGGCTTGTTTTTTGCCCAGCCGGGGATTCGGACTAACATGGAGAATTTTTCGGGTGAGGAGGGGTTAACTTCTATTTCAACATGGCCTTCCCACGGATATTTGGTTTTTTGTACCAATTCCACTTCATTATTGTCCAGCATTACTTGAGAATTACCTTCAACAAACAGATTTACGAAGATATCTTTTTTATTCACGGCATATGCATATCCCGGGACAGAAGCCATGAAGCGGGTTACATTTCCCGGACAGCATGCACAGCCGAACCATGGTGCACGCTCAAATCCTCCATCCGACGCCAGCGGATTTCCATAGAAGAATTTGTCACCACTCAGGGAAACTCCTGCTATAAGCCCGTTGTAGAGCGCTCTTTCCAGTACATCTATATATTTGGATTCACCCGTAGCGAGAAACATGCGCTGATTCCAGTACACATTGGCAATGGATGCACATGTTTCACAGTAGTTATTGAAATTGTTCAGCTCGTAGTCCGGGCCGAAGCCTTCGCCCTGTGCACGGGAACCAATACCTCCGATGATATACAGTTTCTTGCTTGCCATATTGTTCCATACACGGTCTACGGCATCGAACAGCTTGTGGTCGTGCTGCATAGATGCTACGTCCGTAACACCCGAATAAAGATATCCGGCACGTACGGCATGTCCCACAATCTCGTTTTGTTCGAGTATCGGCATGTGATCCTGACTGTATGGGCTGAGCCTGTGTCCGTCCGTACCGCGTCCTGTTTCGTCGACAAAGTAACGTGCCATATCCAGATACTTTTTATTATTGGTTACATTGTATAACTTTACTAGTGCCATTTCTACAATCGGATGACCGGATGGTACATGTTTCTGTCCCTCATTTGGACCGAACACCTGACATACAAGGTCGGCATTCTTGATGGCCACATCAAGTAATGTCCTTTTTTGGGTTGCCTGATAATGGGCAACAGCTGCTTCGTAAAGGTGGCCGCTGTTGTATAATTCATGGCTGTTGATTTTCTCCCAGCGGGAGTTGCCCCACCAGCCCGAAAGACGCGTGCACTTGTTGGTAACGCAGGTTGTAAGATAGCCGTCGGGCTCCTGGGCCGCTGCAATCAGAGTGATTACACTATCGAGGTATGCGTCCAGCTTGGGATCGTATTTTACCGCAAGGGAATAGGATGCCCCTTCGATAATTTTATAAGGGTCGGTGTCGTCGAAGGAGAAATCTCCTTTGTGTTCACCTTTTATCAAACCTGCTGCCAGAGCAAAGTTGTCGAACCTCCCGTTGATTTCGCATTGGTGGAAGGCAGACGGAATGGATACTGTTCTGTTGATCTCCATCCGTGGCAGCCAGAACTCATCTGTAAAGTGGACATCCGTGAACGGAACTTCTTTGATCTCGCCCAGCTGTATATTTGCCGGTTCTTCTTTAATACCTTTGCAGCCTGAAAACAGAAGGGCTGACAGGAGCAAAAGGAGGGTCATTTTTTTCATTTCAGATATATTTGCATGATTAAATATTATACAAGGTTATATTTGCCGTGCAATGGCTATTAAGCTTGACTGCACGGCGGATTTGTACAATTAAGGGGTGAATACGGGTACTTTTTCCGGGTCCGGGTTTTGTTCTATATTAGGATTGTTTGTCATTTCATACTTTGGTATTTGTAAGATAAGCTTGTTAGAATTGACTGGGATATCCGCTGAATAGTAATGTCCGCCATGCGCCTTGTCTTCATCTCTCTTGATAGCTTTCTGTAGCCGCTTGACATCCCAGAGGTCAATACCTTCCCCATACAATTCCTTTCTTCTTTCCAGGAGGATCGCATCCCGCAGGTTATCGGATGTAGTAGTTACCTTACCGCCCCGAAGGGTTTGGATATTGTTCAATATGGTCAATGCCTGTGAGTCGTTGAGATGTGCTCTGGCTTCGGCCTCAACAAGATACATTTCTGCTGCTCTCAGGTCGCACATATCAGATAATATAGGCTGTCCGCCCAGTCGCCTGTCATTGAATTTGTCGCTAATATACCAGTCGGGCTGGGCTGCGATTTTTCTGAATTGGTATCTGGCATCGGAGGGGGTAATAATGTTTTCTACAAAATTGGTTGTCGGATAAAACATTTTGGCATTCCATTGGGTCCCTGTTTCCCAATACCATACACAACCGATAGAGTTGTAATACCAGTTATCATCGTCAGTCTGTTTATATCCCAGTATCCATTCGTCATTTTTTTCGCAGAACCCGTTTTTGTACTGCGCATTACTCATCAACGGATATTTTGAAGTGATTTGCATTGCCGCATCTCTGGCCTCTGTCCACATATTCTTGGTCAGGTACATGTCTGCCAGCAAGAAGTAGGCAACATCTTTGTCATAGTAGGTCCAATCGGGGCGGTTAAAGTCCGCCAGAAGTGCTATAGCGTCTTTCAGGTCATTTTCGATCCGGGAATAAACTTCTTCTACACTTGCTCTTCCTTTCGGTACTGTAGCCGCGTCTGACGGTTCTATGTAAAGAGGTACACCCGGTTTGTTTTTCGCTATTATATAAGTGTGCTGATATAGGCGCACCAGATTATAATAGCATCGTGCTCTGATAATCAGAGCCTGCCCTTTTATCTGGTTTTCGAGGGTGGGAGCATTATGAGCGTTCGCTATCAGTAAATTAGTATTGTTTATAATCTCATAGTAGTTCTGGAAAAATCTGGAAGCAAAGTTTCCATCCGATAAGTATGATGATGGAAGGAAACGGTAAGCCCCGTTAATCTCGTTTCCGGCAGCCGGATAAGAGGCAATATCGATACTGCCTACACCGGTCGAATAAGATTTCATGCCAATGGGGCTGGATGCGTGAAGATCACCATTCCCATCTTTCATCTTCCTGTATGTTCCGGTTAATAACATTTCCAATCCAGTCTGGCTTGTAAGGACAATATCATCGCTGAGTTCTACTGACGGATTTGTGGTGAGAAAGTCGTCGCAACCCGAAAAGAGTACGGCTCCGGTTATCAGAGCTATTGGTAATATATATTTGATTTTCATAAGAATATCGATTTAAAGATTAGAATTGAAAATTGATACCAAAATTATAGGTTTTCCTTACAGGTAGTCCGGCATAGTCGCCCACGATTCCACCCAACCCTACATTTTCGGGATCTGTACCATGATTTTTAGCAGTCCCCGATGTAAGGAGGTTTTCTCCTATTACAAATATACGCAGACCATCTATACCCCATTTCGATATCAGAGTTTTTGGGAAGTTGTATCCGACAGTGATATTCCTTAACCGCAGGAAATCGTTATTGTAGAGATACTGAGTGCTGTATGCCGCATTGTAGGCTGTTCCGCCTTGTTCGGCATATACTTTAGGTACAGAAGTGATATCACCCGGTTTTTGCCATCTTTTTTCTGTAAATTCGGTACTGGCATTGGATCTGAAAGCACCGGACGATTCGGCATAATGAGCGTCATAGTATTTGGCTCCAAAACTGTAATAGATCATGAAGGAAAGGTCGAAATCCTTATATCTGAGTGAATTGGTAAGGCTTCCATATATTTTAGGTAGCGCGCTTCCGGCTTTTATATACTGTTCGGTAGGGACAACATCGGTGTGGTTCGCTGTAACCTCACGTCCGGTTATATTTCCATCGCCATCGAAAGAATATTTATACCATGTGTTCCGTCCGGTCTCGGGGTCCACTCCTGCCCATACGGGAGCATACAGATCGTACATAGAACCTCCTACTTTTCTTTTATACATGGCTGCATGGTCATAAATAATGTCTTCGCCTGTAGGGAGACTGGTAATCTTGTTTTTATATCCACTTGCGTTGAAGGCGATTGCCCAGTCCAAATCTTTTAGTTTTAATGCATGGTATTTCAGGTCGATTTCATATCCTGTATTTTCCATATCCCCGATATTAGCCAGGTAAGATGTTTTACCGATAGAATATGGCAGTGGTTTTTCCATCAACAGGTCTTTGGATTTTCTTTTGTATATTTCGGCTGTAACTTCAAGTTTATCGAACAAAGTGAATTCCAGTCCGAGATTGGTTTGAACATTGGTTTCCCATTTCACTTCTGGTGTAGCCAGTTTACTTACTGTCACCCCACTGTTTCCGAAATAATTGGAAGTGCCGTAAAGTCCCTGATAAGCATACAGGTTAACGTTGTCATTTCCTACTTCGCCATGACTGAATTTTAGCTTCAGGTTTGATAACCAGTCGGATGTAGATTGCAGAAAGCTTTCCTGTGAGATTCTCCACGACGCGCCTACCGACCAGAAATTTCCCCAACGATGATCCGGATGAAAACGAGACGATCCATCGGTCCTGTAACTTCCAGTGACATAGTATTTATTATCGTAGTCGTATTCAGCCCTTGACAAGACACTGACCAGCCTGTATTTATCTTTCCATGAATCTGCTACTGCTGCACCGGATGCCGACGACTGCTCCGTCATGTTTACCATGGCCAATCCCCTGCGGTTGGAATACCACTCACTGTCGACCCATTGGTACGATTCGGCACCTGCTAATGCATTAACGGTGTGTAATCCGAATTTCTTTTCGAAAGACAGGAAATTATTGAATGTTTGCGCAATATATCTTTTTCCGCTTCTATCAATAAGTCCGTCTCCTGGTTTTAAAGCAGTGCCCCTTTCCGGAGAACGGTTCCACGAATTAAACGTTTGCACATAGTCGTAGCCGTAGGATATGCGGTAAGACAGGAACGGTAGAACAGTTACATTTGCAGAAGTCTTGGCAAATACCTGGTCCGTTTTATTTTTGGTTTGTTCAACCAGATATCCGAATGCACTCCAACCTATCCACCAGTTGCGGCTTTGTTCGCCTACGTCGAGTATTCTGTTTTTAGTATATGGGCTCACAGCATAGTCGTTTGTGTTGTGATCCCAGATGTATGCCGAGTAAACCGTAGGGAAATTTCTGAAAGCTCTGAAAGGAGTGGATGTGTTATAGTTTGTGCTGGTAATATATGCCAATGAATTTTCCAGTGATAGCCAGTTCTTTACTTTTGATGATAACTGGAACCGGGTATTGAAACGCTTGTAATGTTCTCCTACATAAATACCTTTATCGTCAAGCATCGATGCAGTGGCAAAATATGTATTCTTATCTCCTAATCCACCGCTCAGGT
This sequence comes from Dysgonomonas termitidis, assembly GCF_042654545.1. GTDB lineage: Bacteria > Bacteroidota > Bacteroidia > Bacteroidales > Dysgonomonadaceae > Dysgonomonas > Dysgonomonas termitidis. The sequence continues at coordinate 54,324 of NZ_JBHSGN010000054.1, read as the reverse complement.
CGATGCTGTAATCTTGTTTTATACGGTGTTTGAACGATTCGTCATATACGTCATAGTCATATAGGCGCTGTGCCTCAGGTTTTATTTTTCCATCCAATCCTACAGGATAATCCGTATTCCAGTCCGACAGGTATTTTCTTGTTGTTCCGTCTTTTAGTGTAGTATTCGATTCGAGCCAGTATATGCCTGTTACATTGTTGTATGCATATTGCCTTGCTTCGGCATCTGTGTATTTACGTCCGTTGATGGTCATATAGTCCATAGCATCGTTATATAGTCCTTCAAAGGTAAGTTCATATTGCCTTTGAGGGCTACTTTTTTTCGGAAAGGCAACAGCAAAATCACTCGTACCCCAATTAGCCCTTACATTTATTTTGGTTTTGCCTGTTTTCCCTTTTTTTGTTGTAATGAGGACTACTCCGTTCCCGGCACGGGAACCGTATAATGTTGTTGACGCAGCATCTTTCAGTACGGTTATGCTTTCTATCTCAGAAGGAGAAATGGTATTTAAATCTCCGGAATAAGGTATTCCGTCCACAACGTATAACGGATCGTTGCTTGCGGTCATGGAACCTAATCCACGGATCATTATAGATGCATTCGCCCCCGGCGCACCGGAACTGTTTATTACCTGTAATCCGGGGCTTAATCCTTGTAAACCCTGGGATAAATTTACCGGCTGAACTTTCTCAAAGACCTCGGAACCGATAACAGTGGCCGATCCTGTAAATGATGCTTTTTTAGCTGTACCGTAGGCCACGATCATCACTTCTTCCAGCATCGTTACGTCTTCTTCCAGAGTGATATTGATATTTTTCTGGCCGTTAAGTCCGATTTCCTGTTTTTGGTATCCAACAAAGGATATAACCAGTATGCAATTTGTATTTGTCACGTTTAAAGAGAATTTGCCGTCAGCATCTGTCGTTATTCCGTTAGTCGTGCCCTTTTCTATCACCGATACACCGATTAGGGCATCACCGCTTGTATCGAGCACAGTTCCGGTAACCGTCGTCTTCGATTGTTGTATTTCTTTACTGTTTCCGGCAATTGATACCTGAGGGCGGGTCAGTCCGCTCAGCATAACACATGCCAGTATCATGCAACAAGCTGTTCTGTGTTTGATTCTTAGGAGGTTTGTTTTCATCTTTAGATTTAATTAGTTTCAAATTAATAAATTACTAACCACTAGTTTAAATGTGTTTTTCTTCTGGTTTACTTCCTGAGTTTGAGGAATAGGCTTTCGTGAGGTTCCAATACTTTGCTCAATGGGCTATCAGTAGTGCCCATATCTTGCTGCGTCCATATATTTTTGATTTTTCGTGGTGCACGTTTCATGTATAATGAGCCATTTTCGAGGCTTTCATCATATACGGTGTCAAAATTCCAGTTGTAGTTGAGGTCTACCTTAAAATTGTTACGGTTGATAAATAAGAATGCTACATCGCCATCAGACAGGGCTTTTACAAGGATGTCGATCCCATTGAGTTCTACAAAGCGGAATGCAGGTTTACCCTGTTTATCCTGATTGATAGCAATTGCTTCCTTGTTCAGGAGAATTTCTTTGGTGAGGGAATCCATACTACGGATATCATTGCCTGCCATCAGGGGAGCAGACATCATACTCCAGATAGCGAAGTGCGAACGGTACTCATGCTCTGTTTGGCCTCCATTACCGATTTCGAGCATTTCCAGATCGTTCCAGTGTCCGGGTCCGGCATATTGATTAATTGTGAGGGCTTTGTCTAATATTTGCAGGACACCTACTCCTCCCCAGTTGAACTTGCAATCGTAACAGTCGCGTATATCGGCTGTAATACGCCATAGATGACCGATGCCTTTACCCCATTCCCAGGGTTTGTTTTCGCCCCATTCGCATATGCTGAATACGATAGGCCTGCCACAGGCCTTTAATGCGTCGCTCATTGTTTTGTAGGCGGCTTTTGCATCTTGTCCTTCATTGTAGCACCAGTCGTATTTAAGGTAGTCTACACCCCATCCGGCATACTGGTGTGCATCCTGAAACTGGTATCCGCGGCTGCCCGGTCTTCCCTGACAGGTTTTGCTTCCTGCACAGGAGTATATCCCGAATTTGAGTCCTAAACTATGGACATAGTCGGCAACCGGTTTCATTCCGTTCGGAAAATGATCTTTATCTACTATGATATTTCCTTTCTCATCGCGTCCTGTTTGCCAGCAATCGTCAATCACTACATATCCGTAGCCGGCGTCTTTCATTCCTGATGAAACAATGGCATCGGCCATCTCTCTAATAAGCTTTTCGCTGACGTTGCATCCGAATTTATTCCAGCTGTTCCATCCCATTGGTGGAGTTTGGGCAAGTTTGTCAAATTCTGAAATGACTGATTGGTCTTGTTTTCCGAATTCCTGTTGGGCAAAAGAGAAATTACAGATACCTATTAACAAAAAGGATGTGATAATGCTTTTCATAATATAATGACTTTTAGATTCCGGTAATTATAGAGGAATTAAAGCGGGTGATTCCTCTATTGCAAAAGACGTTAAAATATGTTGAACGCATATGCAACGAATCTCCAGAACAATGCAAGAATTATCCAAATTACTTTTTTAACTATGCTATGAAAATCAAGGTTAATTATTTATAGATGAATAATTTATATTTGTCTTTGTAGGATTGTGCTATCTTTTTGAAATTTTGTGTTATCGGAAAAAGTGCGATATTTACACTTAAAACCTTTATACTATATGAAAACACGGATATTAAAGACATTCCTGATGATAGTATATTTTTTTCTTTTTACTTTTCCACTCACAGGAATAGAACTGAATTTTAAATATTATTTTGTAGAAAACGGGCTGTCGTCGAATACGGTATATGCTATTGAGCAGGATTCGAGAGGTTATATATGGATAGGGACAGAGGATGGACTCAATCGTTTCGACGGATATAATTTTCATTCATACAGGAATATACCAAGAGACAGTACATCTATTGTGAATAACTACATATACAGCCTTTATGAAGATGTAACCAAAAAACTATGGGTAGGGACTGAAACGGGGATTTCTATTTATGACTATCAAAGCGACCGTTTCCGCCCTTTTACGAAAAGAACAAAGGAGAACATTCCGATTAATGATAAGATACAGAATATTTTATCCGATGAGAATGAAAATATATGGATAAGTTCATTTAAGCAGGGAGTATTTTTTTATAGCAGACACACGGATGTATTAAAATTTTATTCTTTTGATAAATATATAAAAAACAAACAGGAACCGATTTTTACGACCTGTATTTACAAAGACCGGGATAATACGATATGGGTATTAGCCAATAATACAATATATCAGTTATATAAATTAGACAAGAAGAAAGATGAGTTTGTTCCTGCATTTCCCGATACTGCACCTGAGCTTTTAAATAAACTTGGCTCATACAGCATGCTTGAAGATACTTTCGGGACATTGTGGCTCGGAACCTGGACTAATGGACTTTTCGAAATAGATAAGAAAACCGGAATTAAAGGTAATTATCTGAATACAGAGAATATAGATAAAATATTGCACATTCATTCTTTGACGGAATACGAACCGGGAAAGCTGTTGATAGGCTCGAATGATGGATTGACTTCTTTCAGTGTATCGCCTGTCATCGGCAATAAGAGAGAGTCCCATATCAAGGAACCGGTACTCTCGAACCGCTTTGTTTATCCTATATATAAGGACCGGGAAGGCGGGCTTTGGATAGGCACTTATTATGGTGGTATCAATTATGCATCTCCTAACAGAAATTATTTTACAAGTTACACGTATGACAGATATGAGAATTCGATTAGTGGTAATGTGGTGAGTACATTCTGCGAAGACGCGTCCGGCAACTTATGGATAGGGACGGATGACGGGGGACTGAATTTTTTCAATACCAGGACGGAGAACTTCATCGCTTATAAACCGGATAAAGGAAGAAACAGCCTTTCTTATCACAATGTACATTCCCTTTGTATATATAATGACGCCTTATGGATAGGAACATATTCGGGCGGGCTGAATGTAATGGATTTTAAAACAAAGAAGTTCAGGTGTTATTATAATAATCCGTCAGACTCTACTTCTCTGGATGCCAATAATATATATGCTTTATATAAGGATTCACGCAATAATCTCTGGATTGGGACTACAACAGGCGTAAACCTATATGACCGCAAAACGGATAGTTTTATTCGCATGAAAAAATTGAATACATTGATTATAGATATACTTGAGGTAGGGAATACGATCTGGGTTGCCACTATAGGAGACGGTATACATATCTATAATACGGATACAAAACAGTGGCATGCCTATAAATTCGACCCTGAGAATAAATCTTCTCTGATCAGTAACGATGTTATTTGCTTTTGCCTCGATGAGTCCGGTCAGCTATGGATAGGAACGAATAGTGGTTTATGCCGGTACGATGCACAAAAACAGTGCTTTATACAAATGTCAGTTAATTTTCAGAGCAATGCGATTTGCAGTATATTCAGCGATAATGGTTCCCTGTGGATAGCTACTACCCGCGGGCTGTTAAGTTTCGATCCTAAAACCAGTCAATACCGTATTTTTACAAAAGGTGACGGATTGTTGAGCGATCAGTTTACAGGGAAATCCGGGATAAAAACTTCTTCGGGAAGAATCTATTTGGGGACAGCGACCGGATTTAATGCCTTTTATTCTAAGCAGATTGTAATAAACCGTTCTATTCCGTTAATAGAGATTACGGATTTCCAGTTGTTTAATAAGTCAGTGAATATTTATAACTACATCTCATATGGCGCGGACAGCGTCCGGCAGATAACATTACCGTATAATAAGAATGGCTTTAGTTTCGAGTACACAGCTCTAAGTTATTTTGCCCCCGAAAAAAATGAATATGCTTTTATGCTCGAAGGTTTCGATAAGCACTGGAACTATGTAGGCAAAGTGCGTAAGGCAGCTTATACGAATATACCTCCGGGTGAATATTACTTCAAGGTTAAGGCATCAAACAATGATGGTATCTGGAATGATACGGGACTAAAGATTAAACTCGTGATTACTCCCCCATTCTGGTGGAATAAATGGTCTGTCAGCTTCTATATATTATTGGCTATGGCAGCATCGATAGCTTTCCTCACTTATGTGAGGAACAGGGATGAAAAGAGAAACAGGGAAAGGATAGAGAAAATAAAAAATGAACAGGAAAAAGAGGCTTATAACTCTAAAATTAACTTCTTTACTTCTATTGCCCATGAAATACGCACTCCTGTGAGCCTTATAATAGGGCCATTGGAGCAAATTATAGAAACTTCGGATACATTGCCCGAAAATATAAAGGGCGATCTGAATATTATAGACCGTAACAGCCAGAGGCTTCTTACTTTGGTAAACCAATTGCTGGACTTCAGGAAGATAGAAAGAGAAACGATACAGATAACTTTGTCGGACCAGAATATATATGAATTTTTATTGAGTATGTATGACCGCTTCAAATCTTATGTGGAACATAAGCATATTAAATTCGTATATACATACGATAATAAAGACTTTCGTACTGCGATAGATGTAGAGAATCTGACAAAGGTGGTTAGTAATCTGCTGAACAACGCATCTAAATATACGAAGGATTATATTGAACTTATGCTTTGCTCTGACCTTGGAAACAATAAATATATGATATCTGTAAAAGACAATGGAGAAGGTATATCTGAAAATGAACAGGAGAATATTTTTAAGCCATTTTATCAGATATCCGGTAACCATAAGGCTGGTACGGGCTTGGGGCTCTATCTGGTAAAAACGATTGTGGATGCCAGCAATGGGAGTATTGATATTGAAAGTGAACCCGGTAAAGGGCTTTCGGTATCTGTCACACTCCCGGTAAACACTGTAAACATGGAACAAACGATTGATAAGGAAAGAGAGCCGCATGAAGAGGTATTGAAAAATGACTTAAATGCCTATCAACCAGATATTAATTTAAAGGAGCCTCTGTCGGAAGAAGATAGGCTGACTATCCTGATTGTAGAAGATAACCCGGATATGCGGGAGTTTATCAAAAAGAATATGGCTACAACATATAATGTGCTTTTGGCAAAAGACGGCTTAGAGGGTATAAAATTGCTGGAAAGAGAGGAAACCGACCTGATTATAAGCGACATTATGATGCCCAATATGGATGGAATAGAATTCTGTAATAAGGTAAAGAGCAGTTTACTCTGGAATCATATTCCTTTGATAATGCTGACAGCTAAAACCAATATTGCATCGAAGATCGAGGCTCTGGAAACAGGAGCCGACGCGTATGTAGAGAAACCGTTTTCGATCTCATTCCTTTCAGCACAGATAAAAAATCTACTCGAATCGAGACGAAACCTGTTGAAGAAATTTACGGAGACACCATTTGCTTCTTTAAGAAGCATTGCAGGGAACAGAGGGGACGAAGAGTTCCTTACAAAGGTAAATGATGTTATAGAAAGGAATATTGCAAATGTAGACTTCACAATCGAACAGTTAGCCGAAGAGCTTCATATCAGTAGTTCCGGCTTATTTGCCAAGATAAAGAACCTGTCGGGTATCACCCCGAATAAACTGCTGCTGATGGTGAGGCTGAAAAGAGCGACGGAATTATTGAATGAAAATAAGTACCGCGTAAACGAGGTCTGCTATATGGTCGGATTTAATAATCCGTCGTATTTTGCCAAATGTTTCCAAAAACAGTATGGAGTATTACCATCCGATTTTCTGGAGAGGCGGGATAAATCCTGACATTATTCTTTCGTTTTGGATAGCCTGTATTCTTTCGGCGACAAGTCATATTGCTTCGAGAATTCCCTGTAGAAGTATGACTTATTGGTAAATCCGGATTTGAACATGATCTCGGATACGGTCAGTTTCGTTGTTACCAATAACTGTGATGCGTAATTGAGCCGGATTGTTCTTACAAATTCGCTGGGGGTCTTATCTGCCATGTCCTTTAATTTCCGGTACAATGTTGCTTTACTCAACCCAAGAGCGTCGGCTATTGCATTCGGGTTTAATGATTCGTCGTCCATATTCTTCTCAATGAATGACACTATCTCCTGCAACAACTGTTCATCATCCTGATGAATTGTTATACCGTCTTTTACAGTAATAGATGAAAGGCTTGAATTGAAAAAGTCTTTCAGCACGGAACGTTTATTGATCAGGTTTTGTACGGTAGTCAATACATGGCGCGGATGGAAAGGCTTGGTAATATACAGATCCGCTCCATGTTGATAGGCGTTGATATGGTCTTCCACAGAGCTTTTCGCCGATACATTTATAATTGGGATATGCGCTGTCTTCGGATCGGATTTGAGTTTATCAATAAGTCCTATTCCATCCATATTCGGCATCAGCACATCACTTAATATTATGTCGGGCATATTCTGTCCGATCATAGACAAAGCCTCTTCCCCGTCTCTCGCCTCACTGACATTATAGTAAGGGCTTAATATGTCTTTGAGCAGTTCCCGTATATTCTTTTCGTCTTCGACAATCAAGATAGAAATGTCTTTCTTATCATACATTTGCGGACTTATAGTTATCCGGTCATCATCTTGGCTGTCTATGGAAGAAATAAGCTGATTGGATTTCATCGGAGGAATATCTATTTCGAACATGACGTATTCTCCCAGTCTGCTGGATACCCTGATCTCCCCGCCGAGCATTTCAGTCAGGCTTTTAGTCAGTCCTAGTCCGATGCCTGTACTTGTCGAATTCTGTAACTTGGATGTTTCCAGGATTTTAAAGCGGTTAAACACTTCGGCCATCTGCCTGTCCGTTAGTCCCTTCCCTGAATTCCTGATACTTATATGCAGATTATTGTTTTGTGTAACGCTGATATGTATGAAGCCATTCGCCGGGGTATATTTGAAAGCATTAGAAATAAGATTGAATATAATTTTTTCCAATGAATTACGGTCGGTAATAATAGCAGATATACTACCCGTTTCCACCCTGAATTCTATTTTGTTTTCCTGCGCTATCTCCGTATAGTTATCCGTGATATATTCTATTAAAAGTTTTATATCAATACTTTCCGGGTGCAGAGGTGCGTGTCCCGATTCTACTTTCCGGAACTCCATCAGTTCGTTGATCAGCTTTTGCATCCTGTCGGCATTGTTCTTTATTATCTGTATATACCGTTTTGTGTACCCGTCGAGATCCGCTTTTTCGAGCAAATGCTGCGCAGGTCCGTATATAAGGGTGAGCGGAGTAAAGAATTCGTGAGCGACATTCGTGAAGAAATTAAGTTTCGACTCGTGCATTTTTTGCTGGTTCTGCTTTTCGATATGTTCGAGCAGTAATTGCCTGTTGAGCCTTATCCTGTTTCTTATTACGGAATATGCTATATACACGATGATAAGGGCCAGAATAGTATATATAATAAAAGCAACTGTACTCAGCCACCACGGATATGCCACATCTATACTTAAAGTATATATATTATCACCCCATACCCTGTCGCCGTTTGTCACTTTTACTTCCAACCGGTATTTTCCGGGAGGCAATTTTGTGAATACAATGTTAGGGTTGTTGCCGTTGTTTATCCATTCATCGGAAAAGTTGAGCAAACGATAGTCATATTCACAATTTTCGTTGTTGATGAAATCATGCGCAATGAATGAAAATGTTACATATGCTTCGTCATATGCCAGTTTTAATGTATTATCATTTATGCGTTCATTTATATTTTGCGCCGTGTTGAATATTCTAAGATTACTCAACCCAATAGATGGGTTAAAGTCTCTCAGATGTATTTTTTCCGGGTTGAAATGGTTGAATCCGTTCACCCCTCCGAAATAGAGAATCTTATCTTCATCCTTATAATAGGCTCCGTCAGAGAATTCATCGTTCTGAAGCCCGTCCTTCGATGAATAGTTTGTAACACTATTGTCAGAAAGATTAATGTGGGAAATTCCCTGATTGGTACTGATCCATATACCTCCTGTTTCATCCTCAAGGATACCGTGTATTGTATTGTTGGCCAGTCCTTCCCTTTCTGTATATTCCCGTATTCCTGATGGATTATTATTCAATTTGAGGCGATTAAGTCCATAGCTTGTGCCAATCCACAGGCTTTCTGTATCCCTTGTCAGGGAAAGAACGTCGTTGTTTGTCAGGGAGAGATTATTGTCTATATCTTCTATCCGTTCAAATGATTTATCTTCTATATTAAACCGGCTTATGCCTCCTCCACGCGTGCCCAGCCATAACTGGTTTTTATCCACTCCCGAAGTTATTGAGTATATGACATTGTTATTAAGGGAATTATGTTTGTCGGCAGATGTGTATTGTTCTATGCCCTGCACTTCATATTGGTTTGCTCTTTTTGTCAATGCTATTTTTATCAGCCCGTAGCCGGATGTCCCTAGCCATAACAACGAGTCATTATTTGTAAAATGGATGCTGTAAACTGCTCTAAAGACAGGATGCTTCGCCGGAATACTTAATCTGTACAATTGCTTATCTTTCGATAATATGTTGATACCTTCACCTTCAGTACCGATGAATATGTCTCCCGATTGGTTCTTTTTTATTGTATATACAGAATTTGATATTAATCCCGAATTGATATTTAAGAAGTCGGATAATTTCCCTGTTTCCTTTTCTAATATCTTGATCCCGTCTCCCTTCGTTCCCACTAATATTTCATTCCGGTTATACTGACAAAAGCTTCTTACCGGATGGTTCGTATAAACTGTTTTGAACGGAGAGTCATACTCATATACCTTAAGTATGCCTTGCCCGTCTGTTCCTATCCAAAGTATATCCTGACTGCCTGAAAAAAGCGAGAATATAGATATTCTGGGAGAAATACTTTGTATTGGCTGATATACTTTCGTATCCAGATTATAGGTTTCACAGCCTCCTTCGTAATAACTTATCAATAAGTTATCCTTATAATACACAACCTGGGAGATAGTCTTGTCCTTGTCAAAGTCAATGGTACTCGGATAAAGGTTCTTGTCATCTATTATTTTCAGATATCCCGGATAGTTCAGTACCAGCATATTATTATGTAGCATAAATATATTGGATACAGGCTTTTCCTGCTCTAAATATCTGGGCTGGGATAATTTAATCTCTTTATCCTGATATAGTAATTTAGACTGTTGCAATTTTCCGTTTTCATATAAGAAATATATATTATCGTTTCCATCAATCGCAAAGGTCTTGACAGTACCGTCAATCAGGGAATGGTTGACAGGGATAAACATCTGCTGTACGGCATCGAAACGGAATAATCCTTGCTGCTTTACATAACATATAATATCTTTCCGGGAAGTAATTCCAATGAGAAAAGACCTCTCTTGCTTCGGTATCTGATGTTCTGTCCCTAGAAAATAATTCGTAAATCCCTGAGACTGTTTATCCCATCTGTTCACACCGTAATCCGTCGCTATCCAGAGATAGTTTGGGTCTGATTCCAGAATTTGCCGGATTACATTATTGCTTATCGAGGATTTGTTATTCCGGTTGTAACGATAGGTTTTAAAATCTCTTCCGTTATACGAATTGAGGCCGTCCCATGTGCCTATCCATATTGTTTGTTCCGAATCCTCGAAAATACAGTTTACAGAATTATTGGACAGCCCGTCGGTATTCGACAGTTGTTTAACTGTATTCTGGGAATAAGCAATCGTGGGTATTATAAAGAAACAGAATATAATACCGGAGATAATGGAATATGTGGTTTTGAATAAATTCATATTACAAAGATATCAGCATATCGAATCGCAAATTTAAACGAAATATGTTGTATAGCATGTGTATACCCTTTTGAGAATATAGTATACCTCTTTCCAGATGCGGGGTTATAGATTTGTTGCGAATTCGGAATTGTAATGATACTAATTTTTAATCATGAAAAATATGGATATAGCAAAAAGATTTTCTCAAAACCCATTATTAAAACCTTCAGACCTGAAACCGGGAATCGAAGGTATGGAAATAACCTGCCTCCTGAATCCGGGTGTTTTCAGATTTGATGGAAAAATCTGGCTGCTGCTACGTGTGGCCGAGCGTCCTACCCAAAAAGAAGGAATCATCAGTTTCCCTGTATATAACAAAGCTGGTAAAATAGAAGTTCTGTCTTTTGACGCTAAAGATCCTAAACTGGATGCATCCGACCCGCGCGTGATAGGATACGAAGGTAAGAATTACCTGACAACAATGTCATATCTTAGACTGGTTTCCAGCGAAGACGGGATTTACTTCAAAGAGGAAAGCGAATATCCTCCCGTTTTTGGGGACGGAGAGCTGGAATCGTTTGGCATCGAGGATTGCAGGGTGGCTACGACAAAAGACGGTTTTTTCTTAACTTTTACCGAAGTGTCGCCTGTAGCAGTAGGAGTAGGGCTTATACATACCCGGAACTGGAAGGACTATACACGTCATGGCATGATATTCCCTCCGCATAATAAAGATTGTGCGTTGTTCGAAGAAACGATAAATGGAAAATATTTTGCATTGCATCGCCCCAGCAGTCCCGAATTGGGAGGAAACTATATCTGGGTAGCCGAATCGCCGGACTGTCTCCATTGGGGTAACCACAAATGTATTGCGACCACACGTGACGGCATGTGGGATTGTGCCCGTGTAGGAGCAGGAGCAGCGCCTATCAGAACGGAGGCAGGATGGCTGGAGATATATCACGGCGCTGATTTCAATCACCGTTATTGCCTTGGTGCTCTCTTGCTGGACCTGAATGATCCGTCTAAAGTTCTGGCACGTAGTATAGAGCCTATTATGGAGCCAATCGCAGCATACGAGCAAACCGGATTTTTCGGTAATGTGGTATTTACAAACGGACATCTGGTAGACGGCGATACGATAAAAATGTATTATGGCGCGAGTGATGAAGTTATTTGCGGAGCTGAGTTTTCGATAGCAGAAATCCTTAATACATTAAAATAAGTAACCGGTTAAAAATCTGAAATGAATAAACTGAAAAAAGAATATATGTTCTTTAAACAGCAAGAGCCGAATATGCGCACCTTGCTGATGACTAATATGCTCTATGCATTGGTTCTCCCTGTAGTGGAAATATTTGTGGGGGCCTATGTTATGCGCAATACCAGCGACCCCATATCGGTCGCGTTCTACCAACTGTTCATGTATATAGGGATAGTGGCAACCTCATTCCTGAACGGATACTTGCTTCGCTTTGTTAATGTTAAGACATTGTATGCGGGGGGGATTCTGGTAAGCGGGTTATCAATGTTTGCAATGATGTCTGTCAAATCGCTTGGTTTTGTAGAACTGGGGATAGCAGGATTTGCAATGGGTGCCGCGTCAGGTTTTTTCTGGACAAACAGGTATCTGCTGACTCTGAATAATACAACGGACAACAATCGTAATTATTTCTTCGGACTGGAATCATTCTTCTTCTCCATCGCTTCCATTAGCGTTCCTCTGGTGATAGGAGCTTTCCTGAGTCAGATAGACGGTAAAGAATTGTTTGGCATGGTGGTGAATATAAATCTGGCTTACCAACTGGTAACCATTGGTGTTATCATATTGACGGTTATCGCGTGTATTGTACTGTGGAAAGGAAAATTTACCAATCCCGTACAGAAAGATTTTATATACTTCCGCTTTTGCCTTCTCTGGCGCAAGATGTTAGTCCTGTCGTCTCTGAAAGGCATGGTTCAGGGCTTTCTGGTTACAGCTCCGGCAATTCTGGTACTTAAACTTGTAGGTGACGAGGGGGCACTAGGCCTTATACAGGGAATTAGTGGAGCATTAACGGCAATTCTTGTCTATGTTCTGGGACGTATAGCTCAACCTAAAGACAGACTGAAAATATTTGTGGCAGGGTTAATTATATTCTTTGCAGGAACCTTATTCAATGGGATTTTGTTTACAGCTACAGGTGTGATTGTTTTTGTATTGTGTAAAGTGATTTTCCAGCCATTATTCGATTTGGCTTACTTTCCTATTATGATGCAGACAATAGATGCCGTTGTGAAGATAGAGAGACGCAACGAGTATACTTATATCCTTAGTCACGAATTTGGCTTATTTATCGGACGGGCGGCCGGATTGATCCTGTTTATTATACTGGCCTTCGGAGTTTCGGAAGATTTCGCTCTGAAATACGCCCTTATTCTGGTGGGAGCTATCCAGTTGATAGCTTATCCTTTAGCAAAGAACATTATTAAACAAACGAATACTATAAATGAAAATGAGCAAAGTTAAAATACTTTTAATTTGTCTGGTACTCTTACTATCTATGGCTTGTTCCGAAAAGAACATTTCATACGGGAGCAAGGTAGAGCAGGTCTCGATTGCACGGGTCGATTCTATGCCCGATATGCCCGGCTCTTATAAAATGTTGGATTGGGAAGCGAAGGCCAAGGCTTTTGACAGCTTCGTTTTCGACTGGAACAATAAGAGTGAGGCAGGCTCGATGATATGGCTCGATGATAACCGCAGGAACATAGATCAACCTACATTCGGATTATACACAGCCGTAAAAGATGTCCGTCAGGGTAAAAATGCCAATAACGGGGAATTCCATGAGAGTCTGAACTCATTGGCTGCGCTTTTAGGAGCGGGGCTGGTAGGGATAGATAAAACGAATCAGGATGGATATAACTATGTAAAAATGGTTCAGAACTATTTCAACAAAGATAACGGGTGGAATATAGTGATGAATAATACAACGCCCGAAGTAGGCATGCTTGGCGGCGGATATGGACGTGACTGGTGGTACGATGTGTTTCCGAATGCGCTGTACTATGCAGTTTGCGATGTATTCCCAGATGTAGACGGAGCCGAGCAGATACAACGCTCTATTGCTGAGCAGTTTGTTAAAGCAGACTCTGTTTTGGCCGGGAACTACGATTATTCATACTTCGACTATGCACGGATGCGCGGAATGGTGAATCATATACCATTGCAACAGGATGCAGCGGGCGGACATGCTTATGTATTGCTTTGTGCCTATAATAAGTTTGGTGATCCCCGTTATCTGGCCCATGCCAAGAGCGCGACAGAAGCATTACTCTCTCAGAAAGAAAGCCGTTTCTATGAAATACTGTTGCCATTGGGAGTATATGCTGCTGCATATTTGAATGCGGCAGAGGGTACAAATTACGATGTACAAAAGTTACTCGATTGGACTTTCGACGGCTGTAAGAACCCCGAAGGACGTAATGGCTGGGGCATTATTGTGGGCAAATGGGGCGATTATGAAGTTAATGGACTCCAGGGCAGTATTATCGACGGTGGAGGCTATGCCTTCCTGATGAATAGTATAAAACCGGCGTGGCCTTTCGTATCTATGGTAAAGTATGAACCGCAATATGCTAAGGCGGTCGGCAAATGGATGCTCAACAATGCAAACGCGTGCCGTCTGTTCTTCCCGATGGAAATTGATGATGAACATCAGTGGGACCCTGAAATGAAGAGTATTACGAACGATAACATTTCTTACGAGGGACTGCGCCGTGTAGACGATTACGGCAAGGTTTCACTCAAAGGAAAGACTCCGGTGGCTTTGGGCGATGGTCCAAAATGGGCGAAAGGGAATCCTCCGGCAAGTATGTTCAGCGTATATAGTTCCTCGCCGATGGGTATTTTCGGAGCTATAATAAAGGAGACAAATGTCGAGGGTATCCTTCAATTGAATTGTAATGCGACGGATTTCTACGCTGAGCGTCACTATCCTGTTTATTTGTATTACAATCCTCATAAAGAAAGTAAATCGGTAAAATATCCGGCAAAGGGTATTGTAGACCTCTTCGATATTATAAGTAAAGAATATGTCGCCAAAAATGTATCGTCTGACGGCACATTCGAAATGCCTGCCGGTGATGCGCGTATTATAGTGGAACTTCCTGCCGGAACAAGACTGACTACAGATAATAATAAAGTAGTTGCAGACGGCAAATACACTATTGCATACAAATAATAAATCTCACAAACCAATAATAAATAAAACCATGTTAAAACGTTTATTTTTCACTTGTTTTTTACTTTTTGCCTTTGCGAATATATTTGCGCAGGAAGTAAAAACAATCTCCGGTGTGGTGACAGATTCATCTACAGGAGAGGCGTTAATCGGTGTTACAGTGGTAGAAACAGGTACTCCTAATGGCACTGTAACCGATATTGACGGCAAATTCACCCTGAATATCAAGGGGGATAAAATCACGGTTTCCTATGTCGGGTTCAACGCTCAGGAAATTACAGTATCCAAATCTACTGAAATGAATGTAAGGCTTGTGCCTAATACAGAACTGGATGAGGTAGTCGTAGTAGGCTATACCTCAATGAAGAAAAGGGAAGTATTGGGTGCCGTAACTAAGGTAAATTCGAAGGAACTTACGCAGGTTCCGGCTCCGGGGGTGTCTGAAGCCCTTCAGGGACGTGTTGCCGGGGTACAGGTCACTTCCGCGACGGGTGCTCCGGGGGCGGGTGTCACTGTGCGTGTCCGTGGAACAGGTTCTATAAACTCTTCTAACGATCCGCTCTACATTATAGACGGTATTCCTTCCGAAAACGGGCTGAACTCTATTGTTCCTTCCGATATTGAAAATATTTCGGTACTAAAAGATGCATCTTCTGCGGCCATATACGGTTCCCGCGCAAATAATGGGGTTGTGTTGGTAACTACTAAAAAAGGGCAGAATGGTAAGGTGAAAGTTGCTTATAATGGCCAGTTCGGAGTGCAGACTCACGGAAGCCTTCCGAAAATGGTAAATACAAATGAATATATAGATATTTATAATGTAGCTGCTAAAAATGACGGAAGAACTTTGATCGAGGGTGCTCTGGTTAAGGATTTTGCAAACATCAATCACTTGGATGAGATTTTCAGGACCGCGTTGCTGAATGTGCATGAATTATCAGTAAGCGGAGGTAAAGATAAATTCGACTATCTGGCATCGTTTTCTTATTACAATCAGGAGGGTATTATCAAGAATAGCGATTATGAAAAATTCTCAGGACGCGTAAATCTCAATTATAAAGCTGCAAACTGGCTGAAGCTGGGGCTGAATGTGAACGGAGGAAAGGCTAAGACTCATGTTGTGCCAAGTTCAGGAGATGGTTACGGTAGCAATGAAGGCGGTAGCGTTGTACGGTATGCGTATATGCGTAATCCGGCAATTCCGACCTATGATGCAAACGGAAATTATGTGGATTTACCGAGCGAATATTTCGGACAGGCCGAATACAACAGCTTTTTCGGCGACGGTTATAATCCGGTAGGACTGGCGAATATGACCGACAGGGTACGGGACGAAGATACTTTTCTGGGTAAGTTCAATGTAGAGGCCAAACTGCCATATAATATCGTATGGAATACCAATTTCGGGATCGACTATAGGAAAAGTGATTATAATATCAATAATAAAACATGGGGGACAAATAACAGGATAAATAATCCAAGTTCCCTATTAGGTCAGAATAATGAAAGCCTGGGATGGACGCTAAACTCTGTCTTCAATACAGTTCAGACTTTCAACGATGTGCATACATTGAATGCAATGGCTGGTGCGGAGGCTATCCGCTATAACGGTACGGATAAGAATACATCTTCATCTGTGAATGGTGATACCTTTTACTCAAGTGACTGGGCGTATTCTTTGCTTTCGTTCTTTGGTAAGGTCGATTATAATTATAACTATAAATACTATTTGTCGGCTTTGGTGCGTCAGGATGGGTCTTCACGCTTTACAGAAGGAAACAGATGGGGTACATTTTACTCAGTCTCTGCGGGATGGGATATACATGAGGAGGATTTCATGAAATCTATTAAAGCCATCAATCTGCTGAAACTACGTGCCGGATGGGGTGCTGTAGGTAATCAGAATATAGCTTTATATGCATATACCGACAAATATACACCATATGCAAACTACCCTTTCGGGGGAAATCCGTCAGTCGGATATATACAAAGCCAATTGGGTAACGATAAACTGAAATGGGAGACCAGCAACCAGTTTAACCTGGGATTGGATATGGCCTTCGCGAAAGGAGAATATGGCTTCAGCGTGGATTATTATAATAAAAAATCGAGTGACATGCTCGTGCGTGCCCCATTGCCTCCGTCTATCGGTAATGCTTCCCCTTATTGGGTGAACGCCGGAAAAGTATTGAATGAAGGTGTTGATGTGGAGTTGTATGTCCGCAAGCAATACAAGGATATGGGCTTTTCCGCTTCATTGAACTGGGGATACCTGCACAATGAAGTCTTGGAACTGGATGCGCCTATCCAGGCAGGACGTGTGGATAACGGTGTCTTTGCAAAATATATAGAGAAGGGATATTCTGTCGGTTCATTTTATCTTTATCAGATGGATGGAATATTCCAGAATGAAGAAGAAATCGTGAAATCGGCTTATCAGGGAGCAAATGTAAAACCGGGGGATGTCAAGTATAAAGACCTGAATAACGATGGTGTAATTGACGAAAAAGACAGAGGGCACGTGGGCTCTTCTATCCCAAAACAGACGCTAGGACTGAATCTTCAGGGTAATTATAAGAACTGGGATTTGTCAATATTCTTTCAGGGCGCCTTCGGTCACGATATATATCACCAGATGGCTAATGAAACAGAAGGATTCTTCAGAGGTTTCTCCGTATCGAAAGATATGTATGATAATTACTGGAGGGGAGAAGGAACCTCTAATGAATATTCGAGACCGTCATGGAGCGCTAAATCGAATAATGTGATAGCATCTACACGTTTTCTGGAAGACGCGTCATACCTGAGACTGAAGAATATTCAGCTGGGATATACTTTCCCTATCAAATCGAAATACATCAGCAGTCTGAGGGCATTCGGTAGTGCTACCAACCTGCTCACCTTTACCGGATACAAGGGGCTCGACCCAGAAATGACGGTAAGTTCCAATTCGGCAGGAGAAGGTGATATGGCTAATGGTATAGACTGGGGTACTTATCCTGTTTCTAAATCCTTTACATTCGGAGTAAACATAACCTTTTAAAAATTACCTGAGATGAAAAAAATAATAACAATACTAACTATATTAGGAATATTCTCCTTCAGTTCGTGTAACGATTTTCTGGATGAAGAACTGGACGGTGAATATACATCCGACAATATATACAATACCGAAGAGGAGGCGAATCTGGCTCTGACAGGTGTATATAACAGCTTGAGCTTTACCACTTCTTCAAATATGATTTGGGTTTTCGGAGATGTCGCATCCGATGATGCAGTGAAAGGCGGAAGCGCATCCGATCAGGCCGAGATAGGTATGATTGACGAGTTTAATATCAAATCGGACAACGGGATTCTGCTTTCATACTGGAAGTTCGCCTATGAAGGGATTAACCGCGCTAACAATGTGATCCATGCTGACTATGGTACTGCTATTGATGATGGGGTTAAGCAGCAGATGATTGCGCAGGCTAAATTTATCAGGGCATATTATTATTTCAACCTGGTGAATATCTGGGGTAAAGTGCCTCTGAGAGTGGAACCTGTGACTCCTTCAAACGTAAATATGGGACTGAGTGAGGTTTCCCAGATATATGTCAGAATAGAACAAGACCTGAATGATGCCGCGGGAGTATTACCTCCGTCTTATACGCAAACAGCAGACAAAGGGAGGATCACCAAAGGCGCTGCTTACGGTTTGCTGGCTAAAGCCCAGTTATATCAGAAGAAATGGGACGATTGTATAACAACCATTACGACCAAGTTGGAACCGCTGGGCCTTTATGGGCTTGAAACTAATTATGAAGACCTGTTCAAATTAGGAGCGGAGGACAGTAAAGAGGCGGTATTTGCAATTCTGCATGAAAGCAATCAAAACCCCGGATTGGGTAATTCTCTGAACCAGTGGTTTGCACCACTTGTGGAAGGAGGATATTACTTCAATGCGCCGACAAATAATTATGTTCTGAGTTTCAGTGAACAAACAACTACAGGACAGACCGATCCCCGCCTCGATGCATCAATCGGCCGTTCAGGTAAAGAGTGGCTGAACGACGATGTATTTGACCTGACATGGAGTATTACCGGTTATCTGGTGAAAAAGCACAATCAACCATTGGCAGAAGTACCGGCCGGAACAAAGGGTGATGGCGGACTTCCATATATTTACCTGCGTTATGCCGATATTTTGCTGATGAAAGCAGAGGCATATACGGAAACAAACGACCTGGATAAGGCTGCTGCAGCTCTTAAACTGGTAAGGGACAGAGCCGGACTTGCATATGCTAAGCCAGTGAATCAGGAGCAGATGCGGTCGGTAATCTATCTGGAGCGTCGTCGTGAACTAGGATTCGAGTTCCATCGGTTCTTCGACCTGATGCGTTGGGGAAAAGATGCGGCAACTCAGGCCTTAGGCTCTGATTTCAAATGGCAGGAGCCTCGTTATTATTTCCCGATACCGCAGAATGAATTGGATTCAAACAATGGTATTTAATCAACTAAAAACATTGACTATGAAAGAGAATAAGATATTTAGTATATTATTAATATTTGCCCTGATCCTTTCTTCTGCACTATTTATCGGTTGTAGTGACAGTGATAAGGAGGAATTTGTGGCAGGAGATACTACTAATTTAAAGAAAGAATTGAAAGAATGCTATGACTCTATTTCTGTAGCTACACCCGATAAGTTTACTACTGAGACAATTAATGACTTCAAAAGTAAGGTAGATATTGTTAATAATATTGTTGAGCAAGGAAATGTTTCGCAACAGGACGTTATTAACATGAGCATCCATATCAGAGAGGCATTCACCCGTTTCCTTAATTCCAGAATGACAGGCATACCGGAAGAAAATCTGTTAGCCGGATGGAGTTTTGATGAAGGAACAGGAACCTCACTCGTTGGTGACGGGGTAAAAGCTCTGACCGCCACTCTGAAACCGGGGCCTTCTGAAATCTTCTCAACGTCCGTACTGCCGGAATTTGTGGATGATGGAGTAAACAAAGCCCTTTATTTCAAGAACGGGGCACATCTCGAAGTAGAGAATTACAACCCGTCTGATTTCCTGGGCAAGAAACTGAGTATTGCCGTATGGTTAAAACCTGAAGTAATAAAAGGTGGTAACTATGTGGCTTCCCTGAACTATTGGAACAACTGGAAATTCCAGATACAGGAACAAGGCAAAGCATTCTTCACAATCAAATCGCAGGCAGGTTTTACCGATGCGGATAATGAAGCGGATCTTTCTGTTTCTACCGGCAGCTGGAAGCATGTAGTAGTTGTCCTTGACCTTGAGAGCTCGAAATTGTCGTTCTATATAAACGGATTACTGACAAAAGAGTGGACTAATACCACTAAACCGAACCTGGCAGGCAGCCAGTCTGCGCCATATGTATCCCCGTTAGGTACCCAACTGCCGTTGATGATCGGGGCGGCAACGACCTATGCCGAGGCAAAAGCATCCTGGGACTGGTCGGGATGGGATACTCCTACATCATGGGATCACTTCCAGGGTATGATGGATGAGATTAAATTCTATAATACAGCATTATTGAGCGGACAGGTCCAGTGGCTTTACAACCAGGAAGTAGAGAAACTGAAACAATGATAAAGTCTGGCTTTCTGCCGGTTTTAACATAGATCAGAATAACAAAGGAAGAGGCTGCCTCCGGGCAACTTCTTCCTTTTACTATCATTATGGAAATACTACCCTTGCCGTATCAGACCCTAACGCTACATTCAGGGAAGCCTTTTCATTTTTTGGATTCCAGTTCATTATCCTGCATTCGGTAGCCGGTACCTCTACATTATGGTTTCCGCTTCCAGTCAGGTTCTCAGTATCTATATCACATTGTTCGATTCTCCAGTTTTGTAGATAGTCGAGATCGGCATTAAATACCTTTGTCCTGGAGTTCTTCATTACAAAATGCCCCCAACCCCTTACTGTAGGTGTGATTATATCAGCCTCACAATTTTCTATATTCAGATCTCCACGCATTATATCTATATTGATCGATTCTGCTTTTAATCCCTGTATATTAGCTCTTAACCCACCTATTCTACTTCTTATGTCTACACAGGAATCCGCATATATAGTAAAGTTTATCCCCCTTATTGCTGCCGGGTCCGGAATCTCGTTTTTGTAATGATCTGCTAATAATTCTGCGGTTTTCACACGCAGCATGGTCTTATCGTGTAATGCAGATATCTCCAGATATTCCTTCAATTGTTCCGGTATATAGATCTTACCTTTATCTTCTTCCTTCGCAGCAGGCTGTATATTGATGAGTCCATCGAAGATAATATAATGTTTATCCTTATCTTTCCCGTCATTTTTCATCGGTATTGTATCCGCGTATATCTCGATAATTTTTTGTCCGGATATATCTATGCTGACAGTTTCGTCCGTTAGTATAACACCTGTCTTTTTCTCTCCGTCATAACTTAACGAAAGATAGCATATATAGCCTGTGGCAGTTAAGAATACCGCGGCTATGATACCCAATACTATTTTGGTTGTAAGTCTCATATCATTTATTATTATTGTTTCTTAATATAGTCTTTATACATTTCCACGATATCCTCTATCGGAATATCCAGTGTGTATATTTGTTTGAAGAAGTCCTCAGCCTCCTCTTTCATAAAGGTATCTTTACGCAGCTTGAGTATCAGTTTTTTTGCTTTCGGAGCTACAAAATATCCGATTCCTCTTTTGTTGTAGATGATTTCCATCGATTGAAGGTAATCGAAGGTGCGCATGACGGTATTAAAATTCACTTCCACAATAGCGGCATATTCGCGTACAGACGGAACCCTTTCTTCCTCTTTATATTTTTCCAGTAGTATCTCGTCACAGATGCGGTCGGCTATCTGCAAATAGATTGCTTTATTTTCTTTAAAATTCATAAGCTAGAGTCGTTTAATTACTTCAGATTCCCTGAATCTGAAAAAAGCCAATACCCAATTTACCACAGCGAAGATGATGCATAGAATTGCCATATATCCCACTATAGTAGTATCCTGAACACCAAATGTTTTCTGCTGTAACGCATTTCCAAAGTTGTCCATGCCGTTTTCGAAAAGGAGAGAGATTACACACCAGCACACCAGAAGGAAAGTGATAAAGATGATAGTGCCTGCCGAAAATGTTTTTACCAGCGAATTTTTCGGCCAAAATGTCGATCCCAGGATAAACAGGGACTGAATAAAGGAGAAAAGGCCGACTGAAAATGTAAATCTTGTCATGTTATTAAAAACATAGTCGTAACTATCCTTTCCTATAAATTTATCGAAGTGAATAAATTGCACATCTATGTCAGGGAAGCGGATAGAACAGATCAGTACCCGGGTAGCGTCTGACAACCAGAATAGAATGAAGAAAACCGCCATGTAGCCGATTGTCATGATAAACCAACGGGAAAAGTATTTTTCAAAAGATGATGAAGGATTCATCAAATACACAAGCCGCTTTGTTTTGCTGTTGATAGGTTCCATTGCCATGGAAGCGCTGATACAGCCGAATATGAAAAAGACGAAGGCAGTGAAGACTATCAAATCCCTGTTCAGGTATTTTAAACGATTAATGCCCTGTTCTAATTCGGAATATGTCAGAAAAGCGCTCCATGTAGTCACAAGGGTGAGTGCCCCGTAAATTGTAAGGATGCGGATCAGATACTTTTTCCAGTTTTCCTGTATGTCTTTCCTTAACAGCAAGACAAATCGGTTTATATCAAATGTATTGTTCATAATTTATCAGGTTTTATTGTAGTATTGCTGTTATCTTTTCCGTATTGCTTAAAGTCGCGTTGAACAATGTTTCCAGATTCAGGGAAGTCTCCTCATTGTTTTCGTTCTCAAGGATTAGCTTGTATCCTTGTATAGATGGTGAGGCGTACAACGCTTTCTCCACATCTTTTTCATTATAACTTTCCATAAAGCGCAGTTTCTCACAAATCCTCGATACGGAAGAATTCATCAGCACTTTATTATTATCGAGGATAATCACCTGCTCCAGTAGCTTATCCACATCCTGTACCTGATGCGTCGAGATCAGAATCGTTTTTTCATCGGTCATTCCCGATGCTATAAATTTCCGGAACTGGCTTTTACCGGGGATATCAAGTCCGTTTGTCGGCTCATCCATCAGCAACAGGGGAGTGTTCGCGGCCAAAGCGAAGCTCATAAAGACTTTCTTCTTTTGGCCCAAAGAAAGTTCGTTCAGATGCACATTGGCTTCCATCTCGAAGTATTCCAGATTTTCATCCAGTTGTTTCTGACTGAAAGAGGGATAGAACGGGCGATTGATCTCCACATACTTTTTCAATGGGATATTAGGTAACTCAAATTCTTCGGGCACTATGAACATATCCCGCAATGTGGAAGGCATACGCTTTGCCACATCTTCGCCTTTATATTCTACTTTACCCTTTTCAGGACTTAAGAGGCCTGTAAGCAGGTACAACATAGTCGATTTACCCGCTCCGTTCTTTCCTAACAAGCCGCAAACTTTTCCTTTCTCTATCGAGATCGAAAAATCATTGAATATTAGCTTTTTCTTATACCCGAAGGTAACGTTACGCATTGATATCATATTCATTAGATTAAAAATATAACAGTGTAATAGTATAATAGTACACGCAAATGTATTGATAATTTTCATAAATACAATAGCAAACACATTTTTTTAGAAAAAAAAGTTTATGCTGAACAGATACAGGACTGGCCGATAACTAATTTAGCGGCTCAATTGATAAATAGTGTGAAGCGAAAATAGTTTGTGTTTCATCCGCTAATATTATACTTATTGTTAAAAAAAGGTGACACAAGTAACAGAATTAATGGAAAATCAAAAGTTATTTTCTACAATATCCTGAAGCTCGGATATTCATTTTGTATTCCCGTATGATATTCTTCACTTTTCGTTTTTCACTTTCAATTATTTTCTCCGCTTCTTTCTCCTCTTTCCTGCCGGATGGCTATTGTTCCTTCTTATCATGCCTTTCCGTTCAGCTATGGCTCTGTCCGGCATTATCTCCGTTTCCGCATCTTCAAGATCATCGACGAGGCTTTCTTTTTCATCTGCCGGAACACTCCCGCCCTCCTCGATATGCTCAGCTATCTGATTTTCTATATCCTTTGTAATAGTTACGTCATTAACTATTATATTTTTCCGGGTTGTGATATCTTCCTCCTCCTTTTGGGTTGATTGGCAATTCTCAATTTTATCCTGCCTGTCGAGTAACAGCTTAATTGTCTTCAGATCGGGCAGGCAATATTTCCTGCGGATAATTTTCGATTGTAGAACCAGTTTTTCCGGTTCATCTTCGTCCGGCAGGTATGTTTCTTTCTCTTCTACCATCATATGCCCGTCCAGCCGCTTTTTAAGGGACGAATACAACATTTGCCGTATCCTGTCTTCGCGCCGGCATTCTGCGTCGAATATCTCTTTTGCCAAACCCGGTACCGTCTCTTTCCAGCAGTAAAAAGTCTTTCGGCTGATACCTGTAACCCTGCAAATTTCCGCTACGGAACAAAAATCGTCTTCTATCAGCGAAACAATCGTCTCTGCTACACCTTCGTTATACTTTGCCATATGCTTTAAATAATTATAAATATAAATTATGAGTTATGAATGGCATAAGAAAAGTTATTATCCATCCATTATTTTCAGTATAGATAAATGTGGGTGGAAATGATTGTCTTTTTTAACATAAAGTTTTGTGAACTCTTGTGGATTGGTCGTCAGAATGTTTGTTTTGTCATGTACTTAGGGCATTGCCCAATGAGCAATCGCCGAAGCGAAGGCGAGGCAAGGCGAACCAAAAGGCTTGGTCAGCCTGCACCGCCGGTATCATGGACGCATGGGCCATTGTAGCCGGAAATTAAAGTATTTTTGATTACTTTTTGTTTAGGAAACAGCGTCCGGCAGAGTGAAGCGGAGCTGAAAAAATAATACAGGCAATCTTTGGTTGCGCGTGATAAATAGGGATAGAACAATTTTATATTGCGGTAATGACCTTATTTCACCACAACTATTCCCTCAGGGGCTTTAATCTCTGATTTTATCTTTCCATCGGCTTGTTTCGTATGCTTTATCTCAATTACCCCGTACGGAGTAGGAAAAGTCCCTTCCACCCATTCTAGATCTCCCAGATTAGGCATGATCCGTATTTTTTTGCATCCCGCCTCCAGAGGTTCTACACCCAGCACATAGCGGCTGAGCCATGTGGTGGGGCCGGATGCCCAACCATGACAGAAACTATGGCGGTATCCTTTGTAGCAATATGCGCCATAAGAAGCATGAACATCTATTTTGTCTTCGGGTACAACCTCATCTATACGTGCTGCATTTTTCATCCAGCCGATATCGAAATCTTCCCAGAATGTCGTCGCGCCCAGGTCGAGCATAGCTCCCCAGTATTCACGTATATTATCCAGCGCCCCTTTATAATCTCCGGCTTTTGCACGGGCATTCAGCATATAGTATCCGTAAAACGTAGACATGCCGTGTACTCCGTTTTTTGCCAACACCTCATCATTCGCTTTCTCCGGTGCGATAAGTCCGGACAGGCCCAGTAGAGAGGCCGCCTGTTTGGACGAGGTTATGGCGGGTACGTATTTTCTTAACTTCTTTAAAGTTGATTGACAGAGTGCTTCAGTGTCTTTGTCGCCCAGGATTCTGCTTATTTCTTTTCCTGCTTCGAATGTTATCACCATCATCGATTGCAGGCCGGCATGGATAGCCTCGGGGTTCTTACTCGATGGCCAATCGAGGAAACGGTTTCCATCCAGTATTTCTTTTCCGTCTTTATCTGTTTTTTCGCTTAATAGCTTAAGTAGCCGGGACATATATTCCTGCTGTTCCTTCAGGTATTCCAGATTGCCCTGATACAGATACCAGTCACGGTGGATTATGATCCACCACATGGAATACGAACTGATACCGTTCATCCATGCAGGCAGAGGCGTGATATCCCGTGCCAGATCGAGGCTTTTGGGTACCACATCGTTATATCCGAAAACAGTATTGATTGTCATTACCTCGGGGTGAAGGTCGCCCACCCATACCAATCTATCGCGCTTTATAGCGTCCCACAGGTAATCCTGCATATTCAGATGCACAGTATAGGCACCGGTAAGCCATATCCGGTTCAGGCGTTCATCGTTACAACGGAAAGAACCCAGATAGGGTATGTCCCTGTATGCAAATGCAGCATTTATCTCTTTAATTTCAACTTCGGTATCCGTGTCCATAACATCTATGCGGACAAATCGGAAACCGGAATCACCAACAGTCAGCCGTCCCAGCCAGGGCAGCGTTACTATAAATCACGCATGGCATGGTCGTTCGTCGCCCCGCCTTTACCCCCGATATCGCTCATCGTTTCTGCAACGGATTCACCGAAGCGTATACGCACCTTTCCCACCGGATTCTTATTATTTATGGATGTTATTATTTCCAATCCACCCTGTATCTCTTTGCCGAAATCGAGGATGATCCCTCCTTTATTTGTATCATCGCCGGTTAGTTTAAGATAAGTTCCGCTATTCAGGTCGGCTTGTCCTGTGCCTTGTTTTAGGATAGACCGCGCATTTATCACATATTTTCCGCTATTGTTATCTGAAGTCCAGACAATGCGGGCAGGAGTAAGGTAATTATATACCAGACTTGTTGACCTGACTTTTATATTGGTATCATCCTGAAATGGGAGAGGTAATTGCTGGGCCGGGATATTCTCGCTTACTAAAAATAAGGCAGCTAATGCCAGACTTAATATTATTCGCATGTTCTTCATTGTTGGTTAACTTAATCCGGATTCATCACTTTTTTCGTTATCAGGCTACGGTAAAATTTATGGGACCCGCCAAAGATAGCTGTTTTATCTGTCTATATAAATTTACAATTTGACAGACCTATTATAAAAAATGACAGAACCTGATGATATCCTGCTTATTGATTTCGCGGGCCTTGCGTGAATTTCCGGTATTCGACAGGGGTTGTATTATTCTTCTTTTTGAATGCAGTGAAGAAGTATTCCTGATTTTCGAAGCCCATCATGTAGGCAATCTCTTTTACAGGTATCATTGTGTTTGTAAGCAACTCTTTCGACTTCTGTATTTTCAGTTCCTGGATATATTGTGACGGTGCGAAGCCCGTATACTCCTTAAAAATTTTCCGGAAGTTGGAATAACTCATATTCAGCTGGTCGGCTATGTCCTGGGGTTTTATATTTTTAAAGTTTTCAAGGATAATGATCTTAGCCTTATTGATTTGGTTGACAGATTCCGAACTTTCGAAAAGATAGTTTTTATCTAAAGAATATGCCAGGCCCAGCAAGTGGTTCACAATTCCGGCAAGCATCTGCTGAAATCCTGATTTCTGTTCAATTGCAATCTGTATCGCCTGTTTATATAACTGTACAACTTCATTATTCAGCCCTACATTGTATATAGGTTTTTCTTTATTGAAGAAGCCGTTATTTACGCGGCTATCGATATTGATCCCCTTAAATCCTATCCAGTATTCGTCCCATCCTGTTTGTTTATCAGGCATATAATTGTGCCATTCACCCGGATAAAGGAGGAACATATCACCCTCGTTTATCGGATGCGTTTCTTTCTTTTCCGATATATCGGATATATAAGAGCCTTTCCCCTTGGTGATATATAAAAGCTGATATTCATCTAAAATGCGGCCTCTGTCTGTAGAAAACAAGTATCTGGTAGGATGATTGCCCGGAGGGTAGGGCATATTAGGTTCTATACTCTGATAACCTACCGAGTTTACAGTCAGTCCCCATAGCAAGTCCGTTTCATTTACTATCAAATATTTTAAATGAATAGAGTCTTTCATTTTTATGGTATATTGGTCTGGTATATTGAGCGCAATGTAGCGAAAATATTTTAAAATATGGTATTAATTAATTATGTTGTAAATCGTTAATCTCTATATGTTTAAAGTCTTCACATCATATCCTATGAACAATCCGCTTTCGATAACTCCCGTTATTGATTTAATGTCACGTTCCAGGGAACTTTCTATTGAGTCGAACCATGCATCGAGGATAAAGTTTCCGTTTTCTGTGATAACAGGCCCGTCTTTTCCTTTTGCCATTCTTAGTGATATCTCGCGTGCGCCTAAAGCTCCAAGTTCTTTCTCCGCATAGAGCAGTGAAATTGGAAATACCTCGACAGGAACGGGGAATTTAGAACCTAATTGTGTTACGAACTTGGATTCATCCACGATGATATAAGTTTCGGAACTGTTGCAGATTAATAGCTTTTCCTTAAACATGGCTCCGCCTCTGCCTTTTATCAGGTTCCGTTCGGGGTCGACTTCATCTGCTCCGTCGAAAGTCCAGTCGGGCTTTTTGTCTAAAAGTGTAGTTTGGGGAATTCCCAATTGGATGCAGGTCATGGATATCTCCAGAGAAGAGGGGATAACCTGTATATGTAGGCTGTCTTTTTTTATTCTTTCGGCGATGGCGATCAGAGCCAGATAAACGGTAGAACCTGAGCCAACTCCGATTATCTGCCCATCTTTCATCTTAGCTGCGATCTCCTTCGCAACCTTCTCTTTTCCTTCTTTATTGATAATGGTATCCGACCATTTCAATGAATCGATGATATTCTTTCCCCATTCCATAGCCCTTCTTTCTTCGCAGAGTTTATCTCTGCATTTCCCTCAGTTTTATTTTGGTCAGTACCTGTTTGGTATTTAGAGGGAAGTCTGCGTCCATCATCCAGGCATAAAAACTTGGTTCTTTTTTCAAAACTTCGGCTACAGATTTTCCCTTGTGCTTACCGAAGTTGAAAATCTCAATTCCATTTTCGTCTTTAATGATGCGTCCTGCCAGATCGACATTGTTGTTGAAGAAGGAGAATTCTTCCGCCAGTTTTTCCATATCGTTTGCCAGATCGGGATATTTGTCCAGTTGGGCTTTCAGCACTTCGAATGTGGCTAATGTATCGGCTTCGGCGGAGTGCGCATCGGTAAGTTCCTTATCACAATAGAATTTGTAGGCAGCTTCAAGTGTCCGTTGTTCTTTTTTATGGAAGATGATTTGTACATCGATCATCTTCCGCTTGCTGAAGTCGATATCTACTCCTGCCCGCAGAAACTCTTCTGCGAGAAGCGGTATGTCGAAGCGGCTTGAATTAAACCCTGCCAGGTCGCATCCCTCCATCTGATCGGCAAGAGATTTTGCTATTTGCTTGAAAGTCGGACAATCTTTTACATCCTCATCCGATATGCCGTGTATTGCTGTTGCCCCGGGAGGTATAGGCATTTCGGGGTTGAGTCTTTTGGTCTTGACTTCCTGTTTCCCGTTAGGATACACTTTCAGATACGATATTTCTACTATCCGGTCTTTTACCGTATCGGTACCTGTGGTTTCGAGGTCAAAGAATACGAGCGGGTTTTTGAGGTTTAATTCCATAAGCTTTTAAGAAAAAACTTTATCATTCCCCATTTTTTAGTATCAGAAGAATGATAAAGCCCGTATATTTTGTATTTAATTCTGTCTTTAGTCGTTTAGCATCATAGGCATGAGCAACATCAGCAGGTCTTCGTTCTCCTCATTTTCGGCAGGGATGATTAATCCTGCGCGGGATGGGTCGGAGAGTTCGAGGGAAATGTCTGTTGATGGGACGTTGTTCAAAATTTCAATCAGGAAGCTCGATTTAAATCCGATGTTCATCGGAGAACCAGTATATTCACAAGCGATGGTCTCTTCCGCAGCTGTAGAGAAGTCGATGTCCTGAGCTGTTACTACAATATTCTTATCGGTCAGCTGGAGCTTGATGAGGTTGCTTGCCTGATTAGAGAAGACCGATACGCGTTTTAGGGCATTCAGGAAAGCCTGGCGGTCTAGTATAACCTTATTTGTATTATTCTGGGGAATAACGGAATTATAATTTGGATAACGCCCTTCTATGAAGCGGCAAGTCATTGTATAGCTCGCCATCTTTATATATGCGTTGTTCTCGTCAAATTTGATCTCTACTGTTTCAGCTTCTTTCGGAAGAATGGCCTTTAGTAAGTTAGCTGGCTTTTTCGGCAGGATGAAAGATGCCCTTTCGGCTCCTTTTGCTGATAAGGTTTTGCAACGGACCAGTTTGTGTCCGTCTGATGCTACGAAAGTCAAATCTTCAGGGGTAATATCAAAGAATACGCCGTTCATCACAGGACGAAGTTCATCATCGGCACTGGCAAACAATGTACGGTTGATCCCGGCAAACAGTACCTGTGGTTCGATGGTCAGGCTAACGGCAGTTTCCTTCAGTTCTTTCGGCTGAGGATAGTCATCGCCACTTTGTCCGATAAAATTATATTTACCGTTATGGAAAAATATGAATGTTTCCAGATTGTCGTTGTTTATCTCAAATGTAAGTGGTTGTTCGGGAAGTTCTTTCAACGGGTCCAGCAGGTTCTTTGCATTTACCGCGAACTTTCCGTTACCATCCGCTTCGTTTACTTCGAGGGAAGTGACCAGGCGGGTTTCGGAGTCAGCAGCAGTAAGTGTCAGCGTAGAGCCTTCCAGTTCCAACAAGAAACAATCGAGAATAGGCAACGTGTTTTTTGAGTTGATCACCTTGCTTATCGCTTGCAAGTGACTTAATAAAGCAGTGCTGGAAACAACAAATTTCATATTATCAGTATGTTTTAGATTTTAAATTCCGCATATTATCAATAGAGCAAATGTAGGAATTTTTTCCAGTTATAACAATAGCTTTTTCTATATAACTGATATTTTAATCCGCCAAATACTAATTCTCTGCTGAAAGAGACAATTGCTATAAAAAACAGACTTCTTATTATGTAAAACGGTTCACACTCGATAGAAGCGCTGAATCCTCCGTCCACAGGCAATATAGCTCCGGTAATTTATTAATCGCTAAACAAGCTCAGATCAACAGCTTCCCCCATTCTTTTGTATCCTGCTTCATTAGGATGGAGAAAATCGCCGGAGTGCATCCCCTCCATGATGATATCGGAATTACCGGGTGACCGCATTATCTCGGCAAAGTCGATAACCGAATCAAATTTGCCGCTTTTCCGTATCCAATCATTTACTTTTTTCCATGCTTCCCGACGGAACGGAGTGTCGTAAAATGATTTTGCAAATGGCAATATGGTACAACCATAAACCTTTATTCCTTTTGAATGAGCTTTGTCTATCATCTGCGTATATGCGTCCGTTAATTCTTGAATGCATTCTGAGACTGTTTCTCCGGTTCTGATACCGCCAATGTCATTGATCCCTTCCAAAATAATCAGCCATTTCACACCGCTTTGTGAAAGAATATCCCTGTCGAAGCGCTCTAATGCTGTCGGTCCGAGTCCGCCCCGGACAACGCAATTCCCTCCGATTCCCAGATTCAGAACGCCGCGATCCCTTGTAAAGGAACGATCGTCCAATAACCTTTCTGAAAGAATGTCCGTCCATCGGTTTTGTTTGTCCGTACCCGATCCCCGGCCGTCCGTAACAGAATTGCCCAGAACGGCGACAACGGCTGTTTCCTGTGTCGCCTGTACGTCTATACCCTGGATAATATACCAGTGTTCGATTCTCAAAGTGTCCGTTAAACTTGACATTGAATTATTCCCGCTGAAGAGATAGGAGGTCGTACGTGAACCAGGGTGTCCTGTGAGTGTCGGCGAAGTTTTTCCGAAATAAATGGTAATTGCCGCCCTTGCGTTATTATCGAAATGAAAGGGAACAGGGTCGGAATATATTTCTTCATAAGGCGGTATGGTTACGCTGTCTTTACCTTGAAACGTAAGTTTTTGTTCAGAGGAAACATCTATTTTACCATCTTCTTTTGCAAGGGCGATAGCCCCTGATTTCATCGTTACGGGTTGATTTCCGAATCCGTTGGAAAAACGCAGCCGGACCTTTTCTCCACCTATTGAAACTCTGACGATTTGCCGTAAAATATTGTCACTTAACCCGGGAGAAGGAGGCATATTACCCGGCTCGACCAATTGAGGCGCGGCAGACCATGTTCCGACCCATTTCGGGTTCTCGTTTTGATCTTTTCCTTCCGGTAAAATGACGCGGTAGCGTCCGCTTAAATGCATAAAAGAGAAAAGATGCAATAACCCGTCATAGTACGCGTCGAAATAGCCGTCGCTGTATGGTTTATGTTGCGCATTCCACAATTCATTGATAAATTCTTTCCTGATCCCGTGTGTAGCGGTTATGGATATTGCCGCCGCCGAGGCGACTAATCCCAGTGAATGCCTCAGGGCTTTGTATCCGCCTGCCTGTAACGTGTCTTTAACCGTTGTTCCATCTACATTGTATTGATCCGGGAACCGGTCTGTTCCTTGTTGACACAAGAAATTTTGGATCTTATTTCCGTACTCCCGCTGCCATTCTTTATCAACGCAGGCCCATGAATAATCCAGCGCGATATTCATCGGCACGCGCCACGAATCGAAACGGAAAGCATCGCCTATGACGCGGCCGTTCCCTAAAAGACTACCGTCGTAATTACTGTAATCCGGTGTCAAACCTGTAACAGGATGAACCACCCGATGCAGGTATTCACGGCTTTTGACGGCGCATTCACGCCACAAACCGGCTCTTCCGTCCTTAGCCCAACTCGCCCAAACCTCGTAAAAAGCGGGAATATGATATGAGGGGTCAGTAAAACGTTCGCCTCTTATGTCAGGTACGAAGGTTATCAGCTTGTGATTCATGTTGATAATATTTGTAACGCCATCCGTCCCGTCTTTTTTCATCATACAGTCCAATATGTATTGTGCTTCTTTCAGATAATCAATGCCGGAATCATTACCCCATAGGTTTGATGCGAAAATCAGCGCGGTAATGTAATAAAGCTCGCCGTCAGAAGCAGGGCCTTGCGCGTTCCTGATGCCATTGATCTTACAGCTCCATGCGAAATATCCTTCTAAAGCTCCCGATTGATGTTGCATGTATTTTTTGCTCCATCGCCAGAGGCGGTCAAATATATCTTTACGGCCGAATTGTACGGCAATCATCATTCCGTAGGACATCCCTTCCGTACGGACATCATGGTTCTTGATGTCCGAAATATAAGCCAAAGAATCTTCTGCTTCAAAGTATATTTTGTTTTCCCCTTTAAATAATCCATCGAAAATCCCGTTAATTTTATCATCGATTGCCTGTTCGGAATAGCCACATTCGGCTAACAGATTACGATATTTTCCGGTCTCAAAAGCTCCTTTATCCCAAGGAATGGACAATTCTTGAGCCAATAATCCGGAAAACGAGATCCAGAAAACCAATACAATAACTGATAATTGTTTTTTCTTTATGTTATTCATGGGTTTTAAATTTTGGTTTTGTTGCTTTACACTCCGCTAAAAGCGCTGAATCCTCCGTCTACAGGCAATATAGCTCCCGTAATGAAACTGGCGGTATCACTGCACAGGAACTGTACGGCCCCGTTAAGTTCAGCAATATCACCGAAGCGGCCCATCGGTGTTTTAGCCAGGACTTTCTGGCTGCGGTCTGTCAGCGAACCATCAGGATTAATAAGTACGGCCCTGTTTTGGTCGCCAATGAAAAAACCGGGTGCGATGGCATTAACTCTTATTCCGTCACCGTATTTCAACGCCATCTCAGTAGCCAGCCACTGGGTAAAATTACTGACTGCCGTTTTTGCAGCCGAATAACCCGGCACACGTGTTATAGCTGAATAGGCCGCCATAGAAGAAACATTTACAATACAACCTTTCTTCTGTTCCGCCATTATCTTTCCGAAAACCATTGACGGGAAAACGGTTCCGTTCATATTCAGGTTGGTGACTTTTTCCCACTCTTCGAGAGGCATATCAAAAAAAGCCTGATCCGGAGCTAATGTCCCTCTTGGGGTATTTCCTCCTGCGATATTCAGCAGAATGTCTATACGTCCCCATTTATTGACGATTTCTTTTGCCACATTTTGTAAGCTCTCCATATCGAGGACATTTCCGACGATACCGATCGCTTCTCCCCCTTCTGCAGTCAATTCTTTTACCCGTGCGTCAAGTTGTTCCTTACGGATATCCAAGGCTGCGACTTTTGCTCCCGACTGGATAAAACTCTTCGCAATACTTCCGCCCAGCACTCCTCCGGCTCCTGTGATGACTGCGACTTTCCCTTTTACACTAAATTGTTCGTTCATTTCTTTTTATTATTTAAATGTTTATATTATGCTTTAATTCATCTTTTATAGTCGCTATCACACCATCCATCTGGGCAAGGGCGTACATACGCCCATAAAATGAATAGCCGGGATTATAACCTTTGTCTCCATCGTCGAGCATGAGTCTTCCATGATCTACACGCATAGGTAAAGACGGATTTTCCTTTTCAAAGATGCGGACGAGTTCTATCAGATGGCCTCGGCCTTCAAGATGCGGAGCTTCTATAAAGTCTCCGTTCTGGAAAATATCCGTACTGCGCAGATGGATGAAACGTGTCCGTGATGCAAACTTGCGGGCCAACTCAGGGACATTGTTATGTACACCGGCGCTAAGTGAACCGGCACAGAATGTAAGGCCGTTGTAAGGGTTGTCCACGGCGTTGAGAATCCATTCTATATCCTTTATATCTGTTACAATGCGCGGGAGTCCCAGCATCTGGAACGGGGGATCGTCCGGATGGACGCACATGTTTATATTATATTCTTCGCAGACAGGCATCAACTGCGAAAGAAAGTATTTCATATTCTCCCTTAATGCGTCCCTGCCAATGTTTTTATAGAGCGATAGCAGGTTCTTGAATATTGCGACAGGATTTTTGTCTCCTTCTTTGATATTCCCGTTTATGAAGCCTTGTGTCTTTACAATTATGGTATCTATCAATTGTTCTTTTTCTGCTTTGGTAATTGTCTTATCCAACGCATATACTTTGGCCATCTCCCCGGGAGTGTAGTCCTTTTCAGCTCCCTCCCGGTTAAGGATTAAACAGTCGAAGTAGGCAAAGCGAATCTTATCGAAATACAGGGAAGAAGTACCGTCCGTCCATGGATATTGAAGATCGGTGCGTATCCAGTCGATAACGGGCATGAAATTGTAGCATACCGTATTTATACCTGCTTCTCCCAGATTAGCCAGGCTTTGTATATAATTGGCTATCAACTGATCGGATTCGCTTCCTCCGTATTTTATGGCTTCGCTTACAGGCAGGCTTTCTACTACCGACCAGCGGAGGCCTGCATCCTTAATATAATTCTTCAAATCGTTTATTGCTTCCAATGGCCACACTTCTCCGTTGGGAATGTCGTGCAGGGCCGTTACAATACCTTCAACTCCTATCTGTCTGAGCATAGACAGGGTTATCTTATCTTTTTTACCAAACCATCTCCAGGTCTTTTCCATATAAGTTATATTTAAAGATTTAAAAAATTAAGGGTTTAAAGATTAATTCTTTATTCCTAATTCTTCATCCTTCATTTTAATTATGATGTTTCATTTCCAGTTTTATCTTTTTCAGGTCTTCCAGTTCGTGTACCGGCCGTTCTATATCGTAAGGTACCGGCCGTTTAGAAAAAGTCTGGAAATAAAGCAGGCAGGCATCTTTCCACCATACGGCATCCCGGGCTTGTACCCTCAATTTCGATTGTATTTCCCTGAAGCGTTGCCCATCAACATATTCTTCCATCCTGTCCCACAACTTCTGATAAGCTCTTACCTGCCGTACTCCCGTATCGTATTTATAACAAAGCCCGTCCCACAGCGTTTTCCCGTCTTTCAGCCTGTAATCCCATGGTACATGGTGAAACCATAACAGGAGGTTCTCGGGGCAAAGCGCAATATCATTATAGATGTTATTCAATGGCGGAAAGTATTGTGATACGGCATTACTTCCGCTCATTGTGCGGTCAAAGCCCAGTCCTGTGCTATCTGCATTATGATAATACCAAGGCATCCAGTCGGGACGGGCGCCGGGAACATCTCCCCAGGGCTCAGGTCCGTAATGGTGGCCGAATGCAAATATGTGGTGCAGCCCCAGCGGCATCATGTAGTCTACGGTAGTTTCTCTCGATGACAGCATCATGTCTTTCACCGGATTCATAAAGTCCTTATTATTTGAAAAGGTCATTTTTATCCATTCGTCTGCTATTTGTTCCGAAGTCAATCGGTGATTCCATGCCAGACGTCCGAAGGCGTACCAGTTGGCCTGTGCAAAATGATGCCCGCACCAGTTTGTATCTTCTCCTATATTTGCTACGGCAGATATCGCTGTTACTTTACCGGAACGTAATGTTCCGTCTGTTATCTTTGCAATGGTAGGGCCTTCCCCATCTGAATAGGTATCGCTGTCGAGCGTTTCTTTAAACATTGGCGAAAGATATACCAGATGATTGGAGAATCCGAGGTACTCCTGTGTTATCTGGAACTCAACCATTTCCTGTGTGTCGCGTAATGCTCCGAACAGAGGACTGAACGGTTCGCGTGGCTGAAAATCGACAGGCCCGTTTTTGATCTGTATTATTACATTATCCCGGAATTGTCCGTCCAGTGGTGTAAACTCCGAATATGCCTGTTTTGCTCTATCTTCATTGCTGGGATTGTAGACGAACGCTCGCCACATGACAATACCGCCATAAGGCTTCAGGGCGTCAGCCAGCATATTCGCCCCGTCGGCGTGGGTGCGGCCGTAATCCTGCGGGCCGGGAAGCCCTTCGGAATTGGCTTTGACGAGGAAACCGCCAAAGTCAGGTATCAGTTTGTAAATATCCTTTACTTTATTGTTCCACCATTTATTTACTGCCGGATTAAGCGGATCGGAATCAGATAAGCCTCCGAGTTCTTTTGGAGATGAAAAATTCACGGCAAGATACACTTTAAGCCCGTAGGGACGGAATACATCGGCTAATGCTTTTACTTTTGCCAGATAAGCACCCGTCAGTATTTCCGGCGTAGCATTCACGTTATTTAAGACAGTGGCGTTAATACCTATCGAAGCATTCGCCCGTGCATAAGCGTCGTATCGTGGCGACAGCGTATTGGGCAGTTCGTCCCACTTCCATAGTGAATACCCTGCATAGCCACGTTCTATGGTACGGTCGAGATTGTCCCAATGATTCAATATGCGTACTTTATATTTCGGGTTTTCTACAATATTCAGGTTGTCACTGAAGCTATCGGTCTGAACAAGGCGTAAAAAATGAAAGACTCCGTACAATATTCCTCTTTCTTCTGCAGAAGTAATTACAGTATAATTCCTGTTACCTTTTTTTACGGAACGTATTATAAAACCGTCGTCGGTGAGGTCTTTCAATTCTTTTCCCGTTAACAATGACCTGATGTTTTTACTTTTAGTAGTTCCTATGACAATAGAGCCATCCTGTAATGTTGCCGAAGATATATCCTTTCCTGTAAGTTCTTTCCATGCTGAAGATAATTCACCGGACGCAATGTCGAGTGTTGCAGACCTCTCATCTTTGACAATGGAGCTGAACGTGTTACCCTTTTCTTTTTGCATCCCTGTAAGAGGCTTGTATCTCAGCCATAGCCGGCTGCCGTCTTCTGCAAAAAGTAACAAAGGTAACAGGAATAGTAAAAATAGATAAACGGTATATTTCATGTCTATATAGTCGCTAGGTTATATATTTGTTAAAAGGTAACACATGTAACACATGTAACAGCTTTTTCAGTTAACAGTCAACAGTTATCAGTTAACAACTTGTATCTCGTATCTTGTTTACTTGTAACTCGTAACTGCCCGAAGGGCGAAGTAACTCGTAACTTTCTTAAAAGGTAACAAAGGTTACATTTTTCATTACTTTTTCTGATCAATCTTTAAATTTTAAATACAAAATATCAAAGAGCTGGCTATAGGCCAAAAGCTATTAGCCATACTCTATAGATAAATCATTTCTCCAATCCTTCAATTGTTTTTATGGTTCCGTCCGGATTATATTCCAGCTCTATGACTTTCATACTGCGGAGCCATGTCTTACCTCCCGATGGTACAGAATCGTGATGGAATAAATACCACTTACCCTTGTATTCTACGATACTATGGTGAGTAGTCCACCCGATAACTGGAGTGAGGATTACCCCTTTGTAAGTGAACGGCCCGTAAGGATTATCACCGATGGCATAGCAAAGGAGATGAGTGTCGCCTGTAGAATATGAGAAATAATACTTTCCGTTGTACTTATGCATCCATGAAGCCTCAAAGAAGCGGCGGTCTGTATCCCCCTGTGTTATTGGCTGCCCGTTTTCGTCCAGAATAACCACATCGCGGGGTTCTTCTGCAAACTCCAGCATATCGTTCCTCAAACGTGCGACTTTCCCGCAAATAGCCGGATCGTTATCTGCCGGAAAGGCAGCAGATTCCAACGCTTTATTATTCCGATAGCGTTGAAGCTGCCCGCCCCAGATGCCGCCGAAGTAGATGTAATATTCCCCGTTCTCTTCAAATACGCACGGGTCGATACTGTAACTTCCTTTGATCGGGTTTTCCTGGGGGATGAACGGCCCGTATGGTTTGTCGCTGATGGCTACACCTAGACGGAAGATATCATTTTGATCTTTCAGTGAAAAGTACAGATAATATTTACCGTTTTTGAATGCGACATCACTGTCCCACAACTGGCGTCCCGACCACGGTATATTTTCTGCCGCCAGTACAACGCCATGATCTGTGATAGGCCCGTCCACTTCGTCGAGTGAGAATACATGATAATCTTTCATATTGAAATGGTCACCGTTATCATTTTCGGGAATGCCGCTTTCCCAGTCATGGGACGGATAAATATAGATTTTACCTTCGAATACGTGTGCAGACGGGTCTGCCATATAGTCCTGCGGAAATAAGTATTTTGCTTTTTTCATTGCTGTTGATTTTTTATTAGTGTCGATACTTTCATGATTTCTTTTGTTTTTATTTGGACGATAGTTTACTTATTTCTTATTCAAATGCTTTTCTTCAATTTCCAAATTTATTTTGTCTATTACGTTGTCTTCCAGTTTATATCTTGAAATAATAAACATCGCCAGAATGAGCAGTATTGCTGGTATTACGGCCACCAGCCATAAAATGCCCTGTTGGGCAAGAGCAGATTGCGATACGGCGTTATCTTTGTCAAAACCGACGAATCCCAGGACTATATTGGGGATAAACAGGCCGATAGCCATCCCGAGTTGAAAAACAATTCCGATAATGGCATTTACCGTACCTGAAATACGCCGGCCTGTAGTGTATTCTCCGTAAGTGATTACTTCTGGAACCAGCGCCCACATATAGCCTGTAGCGACAATGATGCCTGTGGATTTAATAAATTGCGCCACCATTATGATCCAGATTTGCGAACGAAGCGCGGGAACTATCGATACAATGTAGAGCAAAGCCATTCCGAGAACAGCGACAGACAGAAATACATAAAACATTTGCTTTTTACCAATCGCCTTTTTAATGGCAGGGACCAACGGCATAAAGATGAATGCCGGCAGAAAGCCTATTCCCTGGAACCAACCCGTGTAATTAGAAGCCTGTACATTGTATGTCATGTAATAAGCCCCCGCCGCATTATATATTGACATCAGCGCAAAAGCCGTGAAAACAAATAATGCCACAATGCGCAACTGGCTGTTCCTGATAAATTCCATCCATAGATCGGAGATTTTTACTTCCGACGTTTTATCGGCTTCCATTACGATACGTTCTTTGCTTTGGGTGAAACAGAAAATCAATAAAGCCAAACCGATTAACGCCAGTATAGTCATGGTGATAAACCATGCATGGGCATCTCCCGAGGTATTGTATGTCCGGGTAGGAGAGAGCGATTGCACGATTGTCGGGATACCGAAAGCCACAGTAAATCCGCCCAGGTTGGCAAGCACCATACGGGTAGAGGTAAGCTTGGTCATTTCATCCCCGTCACGGGTAAGTGAAGCAAACAGTGCTCCGTAAGGCAGACTGACCACCGTGTAGAGCAGGCATAGCCCTATATAAGTGACAAAAGCATACACTGTCGACCCGGGAAAGCCATTCCAAAAACAGAGGACAGCAAATGCCATGAGCGGAACGCCTCCAATAATCAGGTAAGAACGGTACTTTCCCCATTTGGGATTATGCTTATCTACAAATGCGCCCAACGCCATAGACCCGAATATATTTATAACAGGCGGTATAAACACCATTACCGCCACGGTTTCCGGACGTAATCCGACAACAGTGGTATAAAAAATGGAAACATATTGCATCACCGTCTGGAATACCAGATTCTGTGCAAAATCTCCGCTACCGAAACCTATTCGTTGCAGCCACGACAGCTTGTAAAAACCTTTAGTCTCACTTATATTCACGTTCATAATTATTTATTTTATATTGATATTGTTAGATTTATTCTGCGAAATCCCTGGCCGTATCCGGCGGCGATACGGATACTTTTTCATTATTTTCCGGGCCGGTACCTATCGTGGTGTCGCCAACGGTCAGCGTATGCCTGTACACATTGGCCCTACCGCTGCTCTGATAGCCTTCGACACATAGTGCAACCTCATACATTTTCCCCAGTTTCATCCCCAGTTTTTCCCAAGCCCTGAAATGCTCGCTGACGGAAATGATGCCTTCGGTCTTCTTATTGGCGCGAACACTCCAGTATTGCTGGAAAGTAGTGTCGCCATTGATTGAGGGTTGTTCTACACGCGTAGTTTCATAGATGTCATACGTGCCGCCGTCTATTTCAACTGTCCCTTTAGATAGTGATCCGGGCGGACGCCAGTTGCCCCAAGACTCAACAACGTAGAACTCGACCAACGGATCGACCGACCAGCCATAGACACACAGGTATGAATTTCCTTCCGGCTGGTAATCGCAACCGTAGTTGAGGGAAATGTCGCCGGTTTCATCGTGAGTCTTCGTACAGTCAAATTTTCCCTGCGTTTTTGTGCAATCGAACTTCTTGCCTGTGCGGAACAGGACATTGTTGATATTGTTCCAGTAGCATTCGAATGCACCGCCTTCTTTCAGTATCATACCTACATCGCCTCTGTCGTACCAGAGTTCGTAGTCAAAGCCATCATTCACACCTTCGGTATTCACCGTAAGCCTATCGGGAGCGGCTTCCACAGGGGCTTGTACCAAATTCTGCGCAGTGACTTTTACTCCCGTAAAGGAAGCTAAGAGTGCCATTACCAATATTGTTTTGTTTCTCATGTGTTTATTAATTATTTATTATTTAATTGTTCTGTCATAAACGGGGATGCCGGTAACCCCTCCTTATTTCTGAGGTTCGCCCCTTCGGGATTGTCAGCCCATGCATATCTTACCGATACGGGATTTGGTATCTGATCACTCCATACTTTTACCTGGTTTTTGTTCAGGATCGCGGCCTCGGCCCATACATACTTCTTATCTGCACCGGCAATAGTGAAGCCATTGATTATACTGTTGGAATACAGGCCTTCACCTACAGAACGGAATGTGAGGATAATGGTATTTCCTTCAATATGCATATCTTCCGGTTGAGGTCCTGTACTGACAATGTTCTCACCATAGGCTACCCGCTTTGCTTCCAGTGCCAGCCGGCGGGCAACATCTTTTTTGTTTAAAGGATGGATATCGTTCCATTCTCCGCAGCCTAGTGTTACAGCCATGCCTGTATAAGGTAAGAGCAGAGCCTGACGCTGAGCTTCCCTGAGTTCGGCCATTCCACTTTCGGCAGGTTGCTTCCAAGGTTTGTTCAGTTCGGGAAGTTGTGCATATATAAAAGGTAGTTGCGGTTCATTCCTTTGTTCTCTCCAATCATTGATGAGGTCAGTAAATAAAGCTTTGTATTCCTTTGCTTTGCCTGTATTGGATTCTCCCTGATACCACAGTATCCCTTTTATTTTATAATTTACTGCAGGAGCAATCATCCCGTTATACAGGCCCATCGGTTTGTACTGAAAAAATGTATTTGGCGGAGGAGGCGGTAATTCTGTACCAATGCGGTATTTCCATTCTCCGGTAAGGTCTGTCTCCCTATTCCCGATAATTACCTTATAGGGTTTGTCTTCTTTTATACCTCCCCATGCATTTGTCACTATTCTTATTGCAACAGTGTTTTTACCGGCTATTAATGTATTTTCGGGTATCTGGTATATACGGGGCGGATATTGATAGCCTGTTGTACCCACAAACGTTCCGTTTACAAAGGCAGAATCGGAGTCAATTATATAACCCAGGCGCAAGATAGCGGGTTTTCCTTCATCCTCTTTTGTTACCTCAAACTCTTTACGAAACCAAATAACTGCGTTTTTCACATCCATGCCTTTATCCTTCCATAATCCCGGCAGATAAAAGTCGTTCCATCCCGATGTCTCGATATTCTTTTTGTGCCATTTTCCAATGCCTTTGTCTGTCTTTATCATTGCCGAGTACCATTCATTACTTGCCTGTTGTTCCTCTTTTTTTGTTTCTTCAATAAAGCCCGGTGCTGCACATTTTTGTGCTTCGGCTTCAAGGGCAGGATAGTTTTTTAATGTATTGGCACTGATCCAGGCCTCGGCAGGTGATCCTCCGATTGCAGTATTGATGATCCCTACAGGTACTTTATATTTATTGTATAAATCGGTTGCAAAAAAGTGGGCGACAGCAGAGAACTCAAGGATATTTGAAGGTGTTACGGATTTCCACTCTCCACCCTGTAAGTCCGATTCTTCCTTCTGGAAATCATATCGCATCGGTACCCTGAATTGTCTTATCTGAGAGTTATTTGCTTCTTTTACTTCATCTGCATACAAATCGAGAGTGCGGCGTATTGGCAGTTCCATATTCGATTGACCCGAACAGAGCCATACATCACCTATCAGAACATCTTTTATTGTGATTTCATTGATATTTATCGTATATGGCCCTCCGGCAGTTTGTGCAGGTAATACAATTCTCCAGTCACCTTTTTTATCAGCTTTAGTCCGGTATGTTTCATCCATGAATTTTATAGTGACAGATTCTTTCGGAGAGGCCCATCCCCACAGTTGCAGGGGAGTATCCCGCTGCAAAATCATCCCGTCGCTTATCAGGCGCGGCAGTTTTATTGCGGATTGGACGGCTGATACCGATACTGCTAATATCAACAGGGATATCGTCCTGTATAATGATGTATTAATAGATCTCATTTTTGTAATATCTTTATTTTAAATCGCTTTGTGGCGCGCCTAAATAGCTCGGTTTCAGACCGCCCGTATCCAGCATTATTTTTTGAAAAACGATACCCGGTTCAAGAGGGCGGATACGGATCGTGTGAATACCTTCTTTATCAATATTATGGATGGTAGAAGTTTCTATGATCTGTTCGGCCTGCCATTGTCCCAGTTCGCCTTTATAATGTCCGTTTATATTTACTATTTGTTCCTCCCCGCCATTCAAGGAGACTGCATAGCGTAATCCTTTATTGGCATTGAAATTCAATGTCGGGGATGTAAGGACTATCAATCTGGCTTTTCCTTTTGTTTTCAGATCGGCTTTATATTCCAGATAAACGTCTTTACCGGGGTTTTCGGTAACAGGCGTAGTTGTTACACCCGATACGGTTTTTCCTAAATCGGGAATAATAACCCATGACACTTTAGCCCCGTTGTTGGCTGTTGTGTGGTTTTCGGCTTCGATCGACACATAGCCGTCCGCTTCGGCGAATATCTTTTCTTTATGTATCATTGTTTGCACAATGTATTCTATTTTTGGCATCACACTCTTTTCAGGTTGCTGCCAACTGGTATAACCGATACGTATCTGGTCCATCATATGCGACCATTTTCCTCCGGCTATGTCATTATTATAATGCATTGTGAGTATGGAATCCCTTGCGAAACACTCTTTTGCTTTATCAGCCCAATAGTTTGCGCGTATATCCCTTTTGGCGGCATAGTGTCTGTTTCGGGCCACTGCATAGTACATTTCGTACAGATTGGAGCAAGCGTTTACCGGGAACAAAACCAACTGGTCGAAGGCATCCTTATATTCATTTGGAATCAGATAATATAGGCGCATAGCATCCACTACCAGATTACGATAATCGCTTACGACCGTTTCGAATTCGTTGTAATTTTCGAGACTGTATGTATTCTCATTCAGCAGTTCGGGTGTAACCCTGCGGTTATATTTCGTATAAAGATTTATCAGGCGGGCAGACTCTTTTGCATATTTTTCCCCGAATTGCCGGGCGCAC
Source organism: Dysgonomonas termitidis (assembly GCF_042654545.1). Taxonomy (GTDB): domain Bacteria; phylum Bacteroidota; class Bacteroidia; order Bacteroidales; family Dysgonomonadaceae; genus Dysgonomonas; species Dysgonomonas termitidis. The sequence continues at coordinate 10,234 of NZ_JBHSGN010000054.1, read as the reverse complement.
CATTCTTCGGTATGAAGCAGGAGGTTGTCCGCATTAAATCTATCGGGATTCCAGGCCATATCGAGGAAAAAAGAGATGGGATACTCCATCGGTTTCAGGTCGCCGACATTCACTACCCATATTTTATCCACTCCGTATTGGTATGTGAGGTTCATCTGTTCCCAAATGCGCTGTACCTGACTGACATTTATCCATTTGTAATTACGCGGGCCTCCTACATAGTCGAAATGGTAATACATTCCGTATCCTCCTTTACGTGGTTTTGCGTTAAGGTCGGGAAGTTTGCGGACATTGCCCCAATTGTCGTCGCAAAGCAGCAATGTAATGTCGTCAGGCACACGCATCCCCTTGTCATAATAATCCTGAACCTCTTTATACAAAGCCCATACCTGAGGGGTTTCCTCTGCCTTTTTAGCTGTAACTTCTGATATTATCTTGCGCTGGTCTTTTACGATTTTTTGCAGTAATGCGATATCGCTCTCCTCGCTCATAGGTTCATCCCCATCGCCACGCATACCTACGGTTACTACCGTTTCGTAGTTTTTCATCCGTTCCATTCCTCCTTTCCAGAAGTTCTGCAGGGCCTTCGGGTTCTTACTATAGTTCCAAGCGCCTCCGCCATAACGTTTCCACTCAGAGTGGGCGCGTCCCATCGGTTCGTGGTGCGATGTACTTATCACGATGCCGTATTCGTCCGCCAATTGTCCGTTGAGAGGGTCATCATCGAAAAACGCATTTCCCCACATAGCCGGCCAGAGAAAGTTCCCTTTAAGGCGTAAAATTAATTCGAACATGTGTTTATACATCTTCGAGTTGACACCGCCGAATTTCTCAACGCACCAACCCTGAAAAGCGGGCGCTTCGTCATTGATGAAAATACCCCGGTATTTTACGGCCGGTTCGCCGTCGGTATATTTTCCCGGCTTTACATACAGATTTTCCCGGTGTTCGACAGGGACGTCCGCCCACCAATACCAGGGCGATACGCCGATTTGCGCCGAAAGTTCGTAAATTCCGTAGATTGTCCCCCGCTTGTCACTTCCGGCAATAACCAATGCCTTTTGTATATCTCCGGTCGGATTATCGACAGTTTGTATCACATACTTTTCATTTTTTCCGGTCAGTTCGTTCTTATCTACCTTGCCGTCTCTGACCAGTTTGTCGATGATGGCCGATTTTCCTGCCGTTCCGATAATAATCGCCGTTTTGCCGGAAACAGACGGTAGATTACCTGAAACTTTCCTGAAATCATCTTTCAGGTCGCCGACCGCACGGATCACACCCGCATAGTCATTAACATCGGAAATTACCTGGACAGGCTTGCCGCTTTCGACCAGAGAAAGATATTTTTGCCCGGCAGAGGAAAACACAAATCTTTCTACACCGAAAGGGTTCGCAATGTCCTTTGCCGGCAATTTTCTGTCATCGACAGGAGTAGTGTCATTATAAACATAACAACCGATTATTGTACCTGAAAATCCTCCTGCCGATTGTGTGCTGAGATTTTTCGCGTCAGTATCTTCTGCTATTGTTTTCCAGCTTTCTCCATCATCAAATGAATAGAGGAACGAATATTTATCTTTTTTGCCTTCTACCTTCAAGGTAACCGCTTTTTTGTCTGTACCGCCTGGAATTTCAGTTTTCGCTATGGTTTTCACATCCCCTTCAGCACGTTTCAATACAAGATAATACTTGCCGTTCCCGTCAGTGGTTTTTCCGAAAACAAAATTATGTTTCTCCCGCTGATAACAAACCAGTCCTGCAATATCCCCTTCATTATCCGGTAAATAATCCATTTTTATCTGCGCCGAAAAAGTTAAATGCTGTTGGCGGATACCTGTAAAAGCCGGTTGATTCGGTTCATAGATCGTGCTTCCGGTAGAACTGAGTGTAAGCATTCCATTAGCGATTTTCCACCATTTATCTTCAGGTGGAGTACGCAGCATCAAATAGCGGTCATCGAGTTTTTCGTCGTCGAAATCGCCTTTCCATGTAAAATTACCTTTATAACTTTCTGCATTCGGCTGGAGATTCGCTTTGTTTACAATGTAAGGAATTTCCTCGTTCGCTTTCAAAATCACCGGATATCCGTCAACCCATGTCACAGGTAGCATAAATGTTTCTCTACCTGTATTGTAATAATTGCCTTCGTATGGGCGGCAGGCAAGAAAAACAGCGTACCAGTCGCCTTCTGCTGTTTGTATAAGGTCGGCATGCCCGGCGGAAGTCACCGGATTCTTACGGTTTTCCGGTAAGTCGCGCTGGGTGAGAATCGGATTGTTTCTCCAGGGGATATAAGGACCAAAAATACTTTCGGAGCGGAAAACAACCTCTGAATGCTGAACACTGGTACCTCCTTCGGCACATAGGAGATAATAATAACCATTGATTTTGTATAAATGCGGAGCTTCTATCCACACCGGATGTTTGGCTTTGTCCGTACCTCCGTCTACAATCATTTTCTTCTCACCGAAAATAGAGTCGCCCTCAACACTAAACTGTCGCAGCCAAATAGACCTGTGCCCGTCCCATCCGGGTTTCCCCTCCGGTTCGTCGTTATGTACGATATACGCCTTTCCGTCTTCATCGAAAAAAATATCGGGATCGATACCGCCAAAATGCAGGGGGACCGGTTCACTCCAGTTATTTTCTTTCGGATTCTTGGTTTTCACGATAAAATTGCCGATTCCGTCAGTACAGGTAGTAATGAGATAAAAAGTATCATTGTATTTGTTGTAGCGGATTGTAGGAGCATAGATTCCTCCACTGAGCCGGATTGCGGCTTTAAGTTGCAACTGCGAAGGCCGGTTCAGCACATTGCCGATCTGCACCCAGTTTACCAGGTCGGTACTGTGAAATATCGGGATACCCGGATAGTATGAAAACGTTGAGGTTACCAGATAGTAATCCGAACCCTTGCGACAGATACTCGGATCGGGATAAAAACCGCTGAGAACCGGATTGAAATACTGGTTCCGGTCGTTTATAGCCTGTGCGAAACAGGTATCCTGTCCCTTGTATTGAAAATAGAGAAAATCTGCTGTCTGACTATTTCCGGTACGGGAAAAGGCTATAATCAGTATCAGCATTGACAAACAGGTGTACAAGTCTTTTGTTTTCATAAATATAGTCGGATTATTTGTATTCGTATAGTTTCACATGAAGGATACTAAAATCATCGGCTCCGATACGTATATGCCGTCCCTGATGGGTCTGGTCTCCGTTTAGGCGGCGGATGTATTTAAATGTCCCATTTTCATTTATGCTGATTTCGTCTACTGTTCCTATTCCTGCTCTGAGGCTGTCGTCCCATGCTACTTGTTTAACTTGTTGTCCTCCCTGATTCATAAAGCCGTCTTCTCCAAGTTTTTTTGCATCGATCGCTTTTTTCTCTCCTTCTTTTTCAAATTCGACAACAATGCCGCTGCCTGCTATAATATATTCATCTTTTGCCAAACGAAGGATAAGCCCTCCACCCTCAGGCCAGATACTTTCATCAGTTGCACGCGAATCCCAAGGCAGGGTGAAAAAGTGGCGGCAGGTAATTTTTAGGTCGTCATATCGTAAAATACGTTCCTTGTTTTCCTGGTCGAATAAGAGCCCGTTGGATTGCCCTCGTCCCTGATATTTGGTAAGTACAGGCATCAACTCCCTTAATTTAGAATAAGCCTGTGTCAGGGGGGCATCTTCCGCTCCGTTTTCTATTGAGAATGGACAATAGCCGATTGCATCGTGTTCGCCAAAAACATAGAAGGCTTGTACTCCATTATTCTTGCCTGATTTTACTTCGGGTATGAATAGCGGATTATTATGCAGTTTATATTGAGCCACCCAATTGGCGAAGCCTTTATCATAGAGGTCGGGAGCCAATAGGTCGATATTAGGTGCTCCGCAATGCCAGATATCTATCAGATGCGCTAATGGCCCTGCGGAGGGATATTCTCCGGGTTTGCGTCCGCGGCTGTTCATCGCGGCATTTACATAAAGAGGGATATTATGTATCGAACGTGCAGTCTGTGCCAATTTTTCTACATAACGGGCATACGACCAAGCCATGAATATTTCGTCCGTATACAGGTCTGTACCGAATATTTCCGGCCAGTTGCCTTTTTTCTTAAAGCCTTGTTTCCCCCATTTTTTGAGTATCTGAGGATGAAGCGTATCCCTATTCCTGCTTAAATAGTTTATCAGAACTTCAGGAACTGCTTCATTAAATAATTTATTTGCTTCTGCCGAATAGTCGCGGGCATCTTCGAGCATGCCTGTTTCGTTTTCTATTTGTACCATTATTACAGTACCTTCCTCTTTATCAATGGATGCAATATATTTCATCAATTGAGAAAAAGCCCGGTTGTCGGCCAGGTACACATTTTCAGAAAAAGAACTGGCTATTTCGAGCGGTTTTCCGGCCTTAGTGTATGCTCGGGGATATTTTCTGTAATCTTTCTTGAACCATAGGGGTGCATAACAACTCATAGAGTTTTTCCATGCCCCAAACCAGAGAAATACGATTTTCAAATTGTTTTTCCTAGCTTGTTTAACAACTTTATCGACAAGTGAAAACTCATAACTGCCTTCGATGGGTTCGATCAGGTCCCAATATGCCGGAACTAAAACCGTATTAAGCCCCATGCGTTGCAGTTTCGGGAAAATACGATCAATGTCTTCTCCTGAAGCTGCCGATGAGTTACTTAACTCACCACCGAGGATAAGAAAGGGTTTATCATTTACTATCAACTGGGTAGCAGTGCCGCTTTTTACAAGATGCGAAGTACTCGCTTCTTTTGTCCGGTTTACGGTTATTTCCCCACTGATCGTGAAATAATCAAAACCAGTATATCCTCCGGTATTATAGTAAGTATCACCGACATGTACCATCGACATCTCGGGAACATCGGCAAAGATAAGCGGATACTTTGCTGTCTGAGCATTGAAAAGTATTGCTACAAAGAAAAACTGTACGATAAAGTAATTTCTTTTCATATAAATGTCCTTCAATAAAAGGGCTGCCCGAGAACAGCCCTTCAATGAGATGTAAAAGCTTTCTACTGATAATTAATTATATCCCGGATTTTGAAAAGCTTTCTTATAAGCCTCGTCACCGTCCATATTATCAAGCTGACTCGTCGGGATAGGACGTAAGTACAGATATTTCTCTATGGCACGGTTCACTGTTATGGGAGCAGCGTCTCCGGCTGTTGAACAGATCTGGTAACTGCCTGCATACTCTTCCCATTTCTGGGTGCGTGCCAGATCGTGCCAGCGGTAACCTTCTCCATAATATTCACGGGAACGCTCATCTAAAATATAATTAATATTAATAGTAGCTGGCGTAGCAGCGACTAAAGCGGCACTGTAATCATCTGTTTTGGTGATATTGCCGGCGACGCTGAACTTCCACTTTCCTGCGCGGGCGCGAATCACATTAATTAAACCTCTGGCTGTACCATCGCAGGTACTTAACCCTTTCGTTGTGGCTCCCTTTACGGCTGCTTCGGCCGCGATGAAGTAAAATTCTGAAAATTTCAGGATATTGAACGGGCGGGTGCTTGCAGCTTTATCATCATTGTAGTCGGTCCCTTTGCGGGCAATGCCCAGTTTCCAAAGTCCCGGAAATACGGTGCGGGAAATTTTACCCAGAGGCATTACAAAATCGGCTCTGCCCGGCAAAACTCCAAGCCCGGAATTACTTTTATAAACCGAGTTGCTATAATCTATACCTCCCGGATCGGAAGCAAGGAAAGAAACAGCCGGTTCGCCGGGTGTTATAGGCATATAGTTGGCATTATAGAGTACCGACGGCGCGCTGCTGCCAGCAAGATTCCATGTGCCGCGATATACCGTAGCGAAAGTTCCATCGAAACGGGAGTCGTTTGTTTTGTCGGCAAATGTGGTATTAAAAATATTGATGGGAGTAGCCATACGGCTCCACATACGGCTGAATGATTGTCCAGCCTGCGCACTGCGGAAAAATGTACCTGTTCCGCTCCATGAGCCGGTGGTCCTACTGCTCTGAACATTTTGGAAATACCAGGTTACCATCCATACGGCCTGATTTTGTGCTTCGTTGGTGTTGTTCGGGCTTCCATCCCATCCAATAACATTTCCTTCGTTGTACTGGGCGCTGTTTTCCGTGTGGTCCGCATAAAGCATGATTTCCTTATTCCGGTCGTTAGTGAACACATGTACATCGTAGTAAGTAGGCTGTAATTGATAATAACCCGGATTGTCAATGGCTGTAGCCGATATATCATAAGCCTGCTGGATATACCAGGCCGCATTGTGCCCGTTAGGATCGGTACGTTCGCACACAGGAAAAGTAGGGATATTATTTGGGTTTTCGAGCCACCAGCCATAAGTCAGATAGGCTTTTGCCAAAATGAGCCGTGCTGTATTTTTCGTCACTGCCCCGGTCAGACGAGGGGTTTCTGGTAAATTTGCCACTGCGGACAACAAGTCAGGGAATATAGCGCGGGTATATACTTCCGGTACTGTGTTCCGGGTAGAAACACGTGATGGTGTGGTGTTGAACATTAACTCGCCGCTGCCTAAATCCAAAGGTACGCCGCCAAAGGTTTGTACCATCTGGAAATAGTAGAAAGCCCGGAAGAAAGAGGCTTCGGCAATAAGCGCCGGCGGCATATTCGCTTCCGTTCCATTAGTAATAATGGCACTGGCATTATTGATGGCCGCGTATGCCACATTCCAGATCACGTCGAAACGGCTGGTTGAAGCATCGGGAACCGCTCCGGTCGTCAAATCTGCGTTCTTGAAGTTCTGGTCTGCCTGAGAGCCGTAAGTATATTCGTCTGTTCCTGTTTCACAGGCATTATAGTAATAGGGTTGCCCATACACCCGGCGCAGCGTCCCGTAAAGGCCTGTCAATCCACCTTCAATGCCTTTTTCAGTTTTGTAAAAGCCGGGTTCGTATATATTTCGGGGTTGCTCATCCAAAATATCAGAACAGGAAGCCATCGCCAAGAACAATGCAACCGCGCCTGTTCTCAAAATATTTTTATATAAGTTACGTTTCATATTCTTAAATGTTAAAATGTTAAGTTGATACCAAACAGATAGTTCCGCGTATTAGGCGTACTATATCCTACAATAGGCAAGCGATCCTGCAATTGGGTAGTGACAGCCTGATTTTCATTTCCTCTCGAGTTTGTCTCAGGGTCCAGTCCTGTTTCATCATGATAAGGTGAAAACAATACAAAAGGATTTTGTACCGTAGCGTATATCCTCAATTTATCAATGCCGGCATCCCTTAGCCATTTTTGCCGGAAGTTGTAACCCAGTGTGATGACACGTACCTTCATATAAGACGCGTCGAACAAAGCCATGCTATTGGCATATTTGGCATTATCGTTCGACGTTATACCTCCTGGCCTCGGATATTTGGCTCCGGTGTTTTCAGGTGTCCAATAATCCACATTTACATTTCCGTGGCGTCCGTTCAGCATATTAAGGTAGCTTGTACCTCCATAGAGAGTGGAAATCAATTTTCCTCCGTTCTGGAAACTGCCTACTACAGTCAGGTCCAAATCCTTATAGGCTACGCGGGTATTAAAACCTCCCTGCCAGGAAGGGTCCAGGTGTATAATCTGACGATCGTCAGCTCCGATTTGTCTTACAGGTTTGCCATCGGCGTCATATTCGCCGGTATATTTTACTTTGATCATACCTGCGTTACCACCCGGTTCGAGTATTTGCAAATAAGGGTCGCCTTCCTGCCAAAGACCGATTTGTTCGTAGTCGTAAACTACATTGATAGGATGTCCTTTAAACCACCAGTTACCTTCATTTTTATCTTCTCCCGAATTGAGTTTCAGTAGTTCATTCTTGTTGGTGTACCAATTGATACCGGCTTCCCATGTCCAGCCATTGAGATTATCCAGAATCTTACCGTTAAGAGAAATTTCCCAGCCTTTATTTGAAGTTTCACCGATATTTGCCATATAAGATCCTACTCCGGATGTGCTTGGCAAGTTTACTCGCAACAGGATATCCTTGGTGTGCTGTGTATAATATTCGACGGTGCCGCTCAGACGGTCATTGAACAATGAAAAGTCCAGGCCGTAATTATATGTGGTAGTGTATTCCCAGCCCAGTTTTTCGTTGGGTAACTCGGACAGATAGTAACCTGTCGAATAGTCTTCGCCGAAATTATAATAGCGTGTATCTAAAAGTCCGAGTGTCTTGTAGGGATCTACCGCCTGATTAGAGGTTTCACCGTAGCCTGCGCGCAGCTTCAACTGATCTATCCATTTCAGATCTTCCATGAATGCTTCACGATTGATGTTCCAACCGACCGAAACAGCCGGATATGTATGCCATTGATATCCCGGAGCTAATCTGGAGGATGCGTCCGCGCGCACTGTAGCTGAAAGCATGTAACGGTTATCGTATGAATACATCACACGGCCCATCCATGACGTCAGGCCGGATACCTGGTATGACTGTCCGCCTTTGGGCAACAATATTTCGCCTGTGGCTTTCGAGAGATCGTAGTATTGAAAATGATCTGCCGGTAGATCACGCGCAGAAACTTCCGAACGGTTATAATGAGTTTGTTCGGAAGAATAAAGCCCTACCACGTTTATCTGATGTTTTTCGGCAAAGGTGCGGTCGTAGGTCAATAAATTTTCAACCGCCCAGTTGGTCCTCAACGAATTATTAATTGACGCCGAGGATGGTGCATTCGGATCGGATGCGCTGGTAACGCCTATTCCCGTAAAACCTCCACCCGTTCCAAAACGGACGTTTAAGCCGAGGTTGATGCGGTATTTCAAACCTTGTATCCAGGGGGCGCTTACTTCCGCGTAAATGTTATTATAAGAAGCCAGCGATTTGGCATCGCTCATCCACAAGTCTTTTGCTTCTTTTAAAGTTTCCTTTGTCCATATCCGGTAATTATCGGTAGCACTGGATTGCACGGAACGCTTTAAATTACCGTCCGCGTCGTATGGATTAGCTAATGGTGAGCTCGCAAGGGCATCGCCTGTATTGATCTGGGTGCCCGAAGTGAGTCCGTAGCTTGAATTGGATGATAGTCCGAACCGGATATATTTACCGAAATTCTGATCCACCGAGGCACGGAGCGAGATACGGCTGTATTGCTGGGTTGGTATCACTGCCTGATCGAGATAGTAGCCGAGTCCGAAAGCATAGCTGCCATCCTCGCTGCCTTTTGTCATGCTAATATCGTGATTGACTATCGTACCGGGCCTGTAAAGCATATCCTGCCAATCGGTATTAATGTCGTTCGACTCATCCGGAGAATTAGTGAATGGAGAATCGGGTTTCCCCAATTCCTTAATGGTTCTTGCCGCTTCTTCACGCAGCTTTGCGAATTGCTGGCCGTTCATCATCGGATAACGAATAGCGCTTTTTGTACCATAATAAGCATTGTAGCTTACCTGTGCTTTTTGCCCGGCATAGCCGCGGTTGGTACTGATAAGTATTACCCCGTTGGCTCCGCGTGACCCGTAGATGGCGGTAGCCGAAGCGTCTTTCAATATGTCAACACTTTTGATACTGTTCGGGTCGACATCGTTGATGGAACCGGAAAAAGGGATTCCGTCAAGCACGATCAGTGGGGCGTTGTCGGCACTCAGCGAACGTGTACCGCGAATCCGGATTTGCATTTCCGCTCCCGGTTTAGATGAAGTCTGAGTCATTTCCACCCCGGCGATACGTCCCTGCAAAGCGGTCGATACATTCGTTGCCGCCACTTCGCGTACTATATCGCCCCGCATGGATGCGACCGAACCTGTTACCGCCTCTTTCCGTTGCGTACCATAGCCTATAACCACTACCTCTTCGAGCATCTTGTTATCCTCTTCGAGTACCACATCTATACGATTCCTTCCGGAAACATTTACAGTCTGCATTACAAATCCGATAAACGAAAAAGTAAGTTTACCTTGAGGGGATACTGAAATGGAAAACTTACCATCAGTATCTGTTATAGTACCATTGGTAGTACCGGATTCTACTACACTGACCCCAATAATGGGCTCTCCTGCAATATCTTTCACAACTCCATTTACAGAAATGTTTTGAGAAAAAGCTAAAGCCGGGATAAGAAAAAATAAAAATAAAAGTCTCAGGGACTTAAAAATTCTTGCATTTCTCATGATTAAGATAAGATTCATTATTTACTATATTTACTATTAATGCGAATCAGTATTTAAAAAATTAGATAAATAAAAGCGATGGCAATTTTACCCAT
>NZ_JBHSGN010000053.1:324-1414 GCF_042654545.1 Dysgonomonas termitidis | reverse complement strand
ACGGCGGCCAGTATAGGCAGCAACAAAAGCAGCGGTATTATGTTATTCCAATGTTTCATTTTCGTCATGCTGAAGGGTTAATAGTCGCCGGGTCATCCTTTATCAATTCTTCCCGGATTCTTGTTTTTTATTTTTATATGTCTCGACCGGCCATTTTATCCGGCATATTTTTGATGTATGCCATCGCTATACATTTGTTTCGTTTCCTGAACCGTTGCATTTTCTTATAAGCATTATTTTTTCTCATCCTACTCTCTTTTACTTTTACTTTTTATCTTATTACAGTCGTTCAAGCTTCCGCTGTATCCGCTTCCTGATCGTCCCGGCAAATCGTATCCTGTTCATCCTGCTTCCGGGTGACGGAACATCCGTCAGTAGGCTTCTACTTCCACGATCTTTTTTAGCAGGTTCACCTGCTGTCGTTGCAGGGACAGCATCTCGGTCAGCTTGGTGTCGATCACAGAGGTCAGCTCCAATTGTTGGCGTTGTAGCCGGCTGTCGGCCGGTTGGACGTCGATGTCCGGTGTGGGCTGTTTCAGTTGTGCCCTGTCTTTGGGCGAGCGCTCACGTAATCGGCGGTAAGCCAGCTCGAAGCTGTGCAGCCCGAAGGTGTGCAAATCACTGTTCGAATAGCTGCGTCCCCGCCCTTCAGCGGCCAGCCAGCGGCGTACTTCCTGCCTTACAAAGCCGTCGAGCGACTCGAACTGCTTACCCACATCGCCATGCTTATAGTAGTTGGCAAAGCCGTCTACCTTCCTGTTGACACGCTTAAAAAACGCGTGCGGGGCGATACCCCTGCAGCGGTTTATTTCCGGTGTCAGCCGCTCCCGGAAAGAGGTGATCTTCGCGTCGGAGATACGGGCATAGCCCCCTGCAAAGCGCCAGCCGCAGAATTCGACGGCCTTGTCAGAAAAACGGCCCGATTGCGTCTTTTCCGTGTTCAGGTCCAGGTCGTAGCTGAAGGATAGCGTATTCTGCAGGAAGGCGTAGATATCCGCAGCCTGTTCCTGCGACTCCGTACAGATGAACACGTCGTCCATAAAAACGATAAAGGGAACCCTGAAGCGGCGCTGCACCTCGAGCCATACCG
>NZ_JBHSGN010000053.1:0-283 GCF_042654545.1 Dysgonomonas termitidis | reverse complement strand
TCAGGTTGGGCACATAGCGTTTCTTAAAGGCTTTGGGCACGTAGTCCAGGCCCAGCAGTTCGCGGTAGGCCACCTGGCAGCCGACGATCAGGTCGCGGTGCCGGATAGCCGGGTAAAACTTAGCGATATCCGTCCGGAAGAAATAAGGCCAGGCCTTCTTGTTCCTGCGGATAAAGCCCGTGATATAATCATGCGAAAACCCGCGGATGTGATGCCCTTTCAGCCGGCGCGCGATCTTGTCGCGGAACTCGCGGCGGAGGCAGGCGGCCAGCTCCTTCTCCCA
>NZ_JBHSGN010000052.1:0-14439 GCF_042654545.1 Dysgonomonas termitidis | reverse complement strand
AACATATAGCTTATTTTTTCTACTCAGCCATCGCTTCCGATTTTAAACATAGGAACTTTTTTATCTCCCATATTATTTATATAATCAGGATCAGTAGAGAACATCGGGTATAAACTTCTCCAATCAGTAAGGTTGACACGAGGAAGCAGCAGGCCTTTTGTTGAATTTGATTCACCGTTGGCTGAATCATATTCTTTTAAATCCAGCAAAGCTCCCATAGAGGGAGGTATACCGGAACCAATTGTTACCTGAGCCTGTAAATTTACGGGGCTAATAGAAAAAATAGTAAATACAAAGATAAAATGAAGGAAATTCTTAATTGTCATATCCAATAATTGTAAAGTTTTAAAAAATAAGGATTTTGTCTTCAATATTGATTATTCATATAAGTTCTAAAACCGACACAAAATTGAGGTTAATTGAAAAACAAAAATTATTTTAATGTAAAATATTTAATGTGCCAAAACGTAAAATAATATGAAACTGTTATAATATAGGCTTTTATTTGTGATTATATCCTTTAATTATTTTATCAGTATAAATGATTTGTGTCATGGATGATATTCCAGTTTTATTATTCCTATTTTCAATGTAACTGTTTTTTGTTAATGTTAACCGGCGTAATACCAGAACCTGAAGTTTTCAGGATCAGTATATCCCCGATTGTATAATACATATCCCCGGTTGTTAATAACAAGGAAGATTCATGGTTTTAATAGCTTGTTTGTATAATTTCGGTTATTTAAATATCTACTGATAAAGTATGCTTTAGCTCTGTACCAGACTTGGCAGTTTTGAGAATAATAATATCCCCTATATAACTTTCATTTTTTGTATAAATGCATTTTACCAGCAATTCTCAAACTTATCATTTGATTGTATTTTATAAAATTTGATTTAATAATAAATTGGTTATTTCTCTTATTTATCAAAAATATATATAACCTTCTGTATTTTCATTCCTGTCTCTGCTAAAAGGAATGTCCATGAAATAAATCTTCGTCTTATAAGACAAAAAGAATCCGATAATATCCATCATTCATATTTCGCTTTCTTTAATAAATTAATTAATATAATAGTTAAGGCTTCGTTTTTGCGAAGCATGAAAAATGAAGCCTTAACTATTATGCTGAGTTGAAAGTTATGTAAGGTTACATTTAAATATAATTCAAATAAAGTATTTCGATAATAGGTTCCTTGCATAAATAACTGCATGGAAATTCTAAATAGATATCTTGTACTTAATAGTATACCCAAAATAGTTAATATATTTCTTCGTATTTAAGGAATAAACAAAATGTAAAGAAAATCAAATTCAACATATTGATATGAATACAGCTGAAATGAAGAAAGATCCAATTTTAAAATATTTTTTAGTTTTATCTCCTATTCTGGTTTTAATAATAACTAAAATAATTGTTGAAATTTGCACAAAAAAAATTGAGCCTCAAATATCATGGCTTCCATCATTTATTGGCTATTATCTTACAATTCTATTAATGTTTTTTATTGCAAAGAAAATTAACTTAGTTTCATTCAAGGATATTTTCAATTTTTCATTTAAACCGATTCCGAAAGTTTCCTGGATTTTGGCTGGTGTAATTTTTCCTGCATTAATTCCGCTGAATGTATCTATATTAAAAATAGGTTTAGTCCCTTTTGAATATATGATTTACATTCTTATTTTTTCAGTTATCAATCCGATATTTGAAGAGACTTTTTGGAGAGGGCTTCTTGCCCATATTCCATTCAACCGTATATTTATTATACTATATTCTGCTATTCTCTTTGGCTTCTCTCATTATTTATTTTGGCATTTTTGGTTCAATATACCAATAGTTACAGTTGTTACCGTAATTTCAACCACTGTAATGGGAATAATGTGGATGTGGTTTTATCAAAAGTGTAAAAATATTATATATCTCATAATATCCCATTTCTTTGTGGATGTATTCAATTTATCGGTAGCAATATATTCAGGTATAATTCCTGCCTGGTAATATACTAATCGTTATTATTTTCCAACTTAAAGACCTTATTATTGGTAGTATTATATCTTTTTATGCAATAAAAGAAGCATCAGGATTATTATAACTAACTAAGAATAAAACAGTTGTTTTATAGACAGATCAAATAGTTTATCAGTTTAATGATATGAATGAGGCATTTGGTGGAGACGAAGTTTCAGAAGCAGCTCGTTTTTGAAACCGCTTTTCCAGATCGAAGATGGTTTCGCCACATTTACGTCTGTAAGGGCGGTTCGTTTTAGATTGCAAATCTTTTAATTTTTCCCAATAATCAGGCAGATACAGATAGATATTATATAATTCTTTCAGGTTTTTATTCCCACAAGACCAACAACTGACTCTATCAAGTATTGAGTATAGGGCGATACCGTTTTCCCTCCAGTCAAAACCTTTTTCATAACAATAAGCAAGGGCTTCGGCTTCCGTTATCCCCCAATCGGCTAAAGGAAGTATTCGGTTAGGACGCCATTCTTTTTCGAATCGGAACTGTTCATCGGCAGCCAAGCCAACATAATACATCGAATCCTTAATATACTTGCGGAGGACACGTAACTTTTCGCTGGTACCCCAGCGGCAAGTGCCGCCACACCATGAGTATCCGTATTGGTGGATTAGCCCTGTTTCCCGTTTTCGCACAGGTCTTTCCAACATCGAATACAGGAAAGGTGTTTCCGGATACAGTTCGGTATATTTAATTCCGTTGGCTTGCAGTATTGGAAGCATTTTATCTCGTGTGTCATACAATGCCTGAAACTCCATGCCGGTATTATAAAATACCACTTCATCCAATGGATATTGCTTTTCTATCAGCATCAATGTCTGACAGAGCGAATCTTTACCAAAGCTTATGGATGAAATATATTTGACATCCATCAGTACAGTTTTAATAAAATGGGGCTTAATCGTCTGTTAACACAGATTTTTCGTCCGTAATGATTCTCAAAGGCTTCAATAAGTTTTTGGGTATCGATTCCGTATTCTTCAGAGTCATCCCGTGCGATATGGGATATGATGCGATCTATCGTCCATTCTTTTTTTATAAAATAGGACCATATCCAATATCTTCTAATGGGATTCTTCTGTTTCATTTCCTCCCATTCCAAATCTGTTGCCGGGCGCTTATAAATTATATTATACCAATGAGTTTCTGCCATACGTGCCCTATCCTGCCATGGCATCAGGTCGATTACAACAGCTATTTCTTCTTTTTTTATACACTTATGTTTTTTACGGATGCCATACATCACGACAGGCCTCTCCCAGCCGGGATGTGCCTGCCGGTATTTCTTTGTTTCGTCAATCTGTTTTAGTAATGCATCCAGATCTATTTTATCAAGAAATTCCATAAGCCAGCGTTCCCTGCTGACTGTACAATAATCAGATTTGAATGAATGCATAATATTTCCGGATGGTGAGACAGGTTAATATGAAATTGTATCAGGGAATATCATCGTTGAGTAAATATGTTTTATAAAAACTATATTAAAACGGAACCCCATACTTAAGTTAAGCATGGGGTTTTTAATTTCCGTTCATGATAAATCTATACTTCCGGTATTATCTCTATTTCTTCCATTCTCTCATCATCGTATTTTCGAAAAAAGATATTACCTTCCGCCCAATTCATAGCTTTCAGATACAAGTAAAACGCCTCTTCAACAGATAAACCATCAGCCGGGACAGAGGCTAACATCTCTCCCATTACCACTTCACTTGTTTCATATTCTTTCTGAACTTGCCTAAGTGTAGGTTTACGTGTATTATTTTTCAGTCCGGTAGAACAAATTACCTCCAGCTCTTCTTCTTTATAATCGGCAAAGGATGTTGCATCGAAGATTATTTTTACCTGAATATTTTGTGTATCCGGCTTTTCCTTTGCTCTTACTTCTGTAACAATAGCGTAAGGAGGGATATTAAGATGTTCACTCTTTCCCGTGATTGTATTGGCGAATGCAAAAACGACCGAGCCATAATTGGCTTTTACGATATCACCTACCTTTATACTTATGTGTTGATTATTCATTGTTTATACTATTTGTCTATAAATGAACCCGGGAAATTTCCTCTCAGTTTACCTATATATAATTTGTAATCAGTTTATTTACTTTATCTGCCGGGCTGAACTACTGGTTCAGCCATAACTTCAGACAATCCATGTATCACTATCCAGTTATTGGTATTATCTACGAGAATATCATCATTAACATCCTGCAGAAAGCCTGAGAGTTTATATTTGGTTATCTTTCCCTTTTTCCACAACCTGTTAAGTTCTGCCAAAGAAAAGTTTTGCGATTCTTCATAAGAAAAACCGCAAAGAGGCAATAGGAATATCTGAATATCATCCAATTTCATATATTCATTTTTTTAATCATCTATCAATAATCTATCCATAAACTCAATCCGGTACTCCGTATTCTCGTAACGCCAGATATCTTCGCTGTCACTGTCTTCTTCCAAGGTGGAATATAACCATTTTTTCAGGTCTGCATACCCGTCAAAATTCATATAGATCTGCTCATCTTCTTTTTCATCCACTTCCTGCACCAGTTTAACCGTCGCCGGCCATTGCAGGTCATAACAGATTCTATTTTCAAGCCAGACTATAGCATATAACGGCTCTTTCCCATTCTCTTTTTTATACGCTTCATACAGGCTATCCATCTCAGTACGTAATTCAGGTAGTTTGCATTCATTTTCAATATGATATTTCAAAGATACCGGAGTTTAAAATCTGCTAAATCAGCAATGCGGTTATAGTATTTATCATAAAGCGGATTAAATACGTCTTGATAAAAGTCTGTATATTCTCCGTTTGAGTTTGCAAAGTATTCAGGAAGCTTTCCATAGCCGTCCACCATTTCTTTCTCAGCCAAATTACATGCCATTTCCATGATATTGGAATTAATCGCATCCTTCATATTTTGTGATTCTTGTCGATTGCCTGTCCAGCCCAGGACATATGCGATAAAGTAGAGTATATCGGAATACTGATCCGGATCAATCTTGAATTCGATTTTGCGACAGCCGGTATCATCATCTATTCCATCAGCATAAATAAGTCCGCCATTATCCAGATAGACATCCGTAATGGAAATGAAATAGATATCCTTTCGTCCCGAAAGGATGGTTGTCAAAGGATAATCGTCGTCGTCATCCTCTTTTGTGAAAGTGATGCGCCCGTTATTTTCCTTAATAGCTCTTTCTATCAGGGATTTCATTTTTTCGCTGATAACATCTTCTTTGGATTTCAGCATGTGATATTCTTTTTCCATATCCTATATCATATTAGTGTTATTCAAAATCGCGCATATTAAATATTTTATTCATATAAACCCGGACAGGGCCCTTTATAGGTTCGAACCAATCGTCTTCCTTTGGCAAATGATCCATTGCAAATACGGTTTTGATCTCTCCCTGGATAAGGTTCTTTATCCGCTGACTCATTTTCCGTTCGACAATTACTTTTACTCCTCTTTTTTGAATCTGAGGATCGGGAGGAAGGTTAAATCCCTTTACTGCATTTTTAACCCTGGTCAGGGATATCCCATCTGTATAACCGATAAGGATACAACAATAATCATCCTTATAGTCAGTACTACAATTAAAGTTTACTTTCGGGAAATATACTCCCAGAATGGTCCTGATCTGACTGAGTTGTCCGGTTTCGGCAGGAGTTGTCAATACTTCACTCATATACTATTATTTTTTATTAATACTTCGAATCCCCTGAGACACAGGTATCCGTTTATTTTCAGGCGATTAAGCTTGCAGGGGTACGGCGTGGCAAGGTTTTAAGGGAAAATACAGTCCGTAAGGAGTGGAGATTTTCACTTAAACGCCGAATGGCAGACCTTGCAAAGCCGGAAAACCGCTGCAATAGCTTGCCTGAAGAATATACGGATAATTATTTGCTATAGAAGTGAGATTTAATAACCGATGTTGTAGTATTTAAACCGCCAAATGATATAATATAATCCATAATATATTTCGCGCCAAAATGTAAATTCTTACTTAAAAATCAAGTTAAACATATTCATATTCTACGCTTAATATCAATTGTTTCTAAAAAATTTATTATATGGCATTATAAACTTTTTACTAATTAAAATATAATATAATAAAACAGGGTTAACTTAGCAATCTTATGAGAATTGGGTATAAGAGGGTTGTAAATACGCTTTAGACAACAACTTTGATTTTGTTATAGAAATATTAAGAATATAAAATATGGATTTGAAGAAATGCACTCCGGTTCTCTTTGTAAAAAACGCAAAAAGTTCCCGTTATTTTTACGAAAAGGTATTGGGACTGACAGTTACAGCCGACTTTGGTGAACAAAATATTATATTCAAAGAGGGATTTGCTCTTTGGCAAATTTCTGAGGAAAATATAATTTCCAAGACATTGGGCGATGATAATATTTATGATGTAAACACTATCAGCCGCTTCGAATTATGCTTCGAAACGGAATGTTTGGAACAGATATATCATAGGTTGAAACAAAGTGAGGCAGAATTTTTACATGAAATCAATACAGAGATATGGGGTCAGCGAACGGTACGGTTCTACGATTATGACAGACATTTGATTGAAGTCGGAGAAGCAATGCATGTGTTCTTTCACCGTATTTATGAAGAAGAGGGGCAAAATCTTGAAGCTACAGCAAAGCGAACCTATACGCCTGTCGAAATATTAAAAAAAATTTGAATGAAGGTGGTGTAGTTTCCGGATGCGAGAGTCTTGAAGAAGTACGTTCCGGTATAGATCTGACGGATGAATTGATTGTAGCCCTTATTGCAAAAAGAGCTGAATATGTCAGAGAAGCTTCTAAATTCAAGAAGTCGGAACAGGCTGTGCAGGATAAACAAAGGGTAGAACAAGTCATTGCCTCTAAAAGAGAACTGGCACAGAAACATAACATATCTCCAGAGCTTATAGCAACAATATACCGGAATATGATTGATTATTTTGTGACAGAAGAGATGAAAATCTGGAAAGAAAGGAATAAATAGTTTGTATTTACAAAGCAGGATATAAAATAAACATAGGTAAAATTATAAAGAATATATGAAAATATCAGTCATATTGGCACATCCTTACAATGAGAGTTTTAACCATGCAATAGCGAGTAAAGTTACGCAAACGCTAAAAGGTAATGGTCATTTTATTTATTTCCACGATTTGTATGGGGAAAGATTTGAACCGGTAATAACTCCCGAAGAACTCATTTCCGATAAATCGGAAGATCCCTTAATTATTCAGCATTGGAAAGAAATAAAAGAAACGGATGGAATTATTATTATTCATCCGAACTGGTGGGGACAACCTCCCGCTATTTTAAAAGGTTGGATAGATAGAGTCCTTCGTGAAAATATCGCTTATACATTCCCTGAGGGAGACAATGGAGGAGGTTTGCCTATCGGACTTCTGAAAGCTAAAATAGGGTTGGTTTTCAACACATCTAATACACCTAAAGAAAGAGAGGAGAATGTATTCGGAGATCCTCTTCATAGAATTTGGAAGGATTGTATTTTTGATTTTTGTGGAATAACAAAATTCGATAGAAAAATGTTCCGCGTTATTGCAGGCAGTGCAGACCGGGAGCGGAAAAAGTGGTTAAATGAGGTTGTGGATATGGTTAATAAGTATTTTCCAAAAAAAATCCTATAAATGGCTGAAGTCAAATCAACAAATATGAATATACCAAAAGCCACAATATTCGATTTGCCGGATATATTAGAATTGCAAAAGACAGCATTTTGTCCTGTTGCAAATTTATTGGATAATACTGAAATCCAACCAATGATTCAGACTTATGATGAATTATTGCAGGAGTTTAATAAGGGTATCATTCTAAAATATGCACAAGATCATGAGATTGTTGGATCTGTGAGAGCTTATGTTGATAAGGAGAATGTTTGCCATGTAGGAAAACTAATCGTGCATCCCAATTATCAGAATAAAGGTATAGGAAAAGCGTTGATGGTTGAAATCGAGAAAAAGTTTACTACTTGTTCAAGATATTTGCTATTTACAGGAGAGATAACTCCCAATACATTATATCTTTATACAAAGTTGGGATATAGGGAAGTATGCCGAACATGTGATAGTGCATGTATGATAATAATGGAGAAATCGAATAGAGATGAGTAGTAATTATCAAGTTGGAGATTTAATTTACGATACCGATATTTATGATGGTATGAATACCCACATAAATGATTTGCAATTTTACAAGCGATGGTTACCTCAAAACAAGGATACCCAAATTCTTGAACTCTGTTGTGGTACAGGTAGACTTACTATTCCAATAGCAAAAGATGGATATGATATCAGTGGGGTAGATTACACTTCTTCTATGATCAGACAAGCGAAAGTAAAAGCCTCCAATGCAGGATTAAAAATTGAGTTTATCGAGGCTGATATTAGAATTCTAGACTTGAAGAAAAAATATGACCTCATTTTTATCCCTTTCAATTCTATTCATCATTTATATCACAATGAAGATTTATTTAAGACGTTTAGTATTGTTCAAAATCATCTCAAAGAAGGAGGTCTATTCCTGTTAGATTGCTTTAATCCGAACATTCAATATCTCGTAGAAGGAGAAAAAGAACAGAAGGAGATTGCGACATATACAACAGATGATGGACGAGAAATATTGATAAAACAAACAATGCAATACGAAAGAAAAACTCAAATCAATCGTATAGAATGGCATTATTTTATTGACGGAGAATTTGATTCTATCCAAAATTTGGATATGAGATTGTTTTTCCCTCAAGAATTAGATTCATATATAGAATGGGCTGGGTTTACAGTTATTCACAAGTTTGGAGGATTTGAAGAACAAATATTTGATGATAACTCTGAAAAGCAGATATATGTTTTAAAATGTAAAAATGAAACCGTATGAATAAATTATCAGACTTTATTACACCACCCAACCACATCAACTTTCTTTCTAAAAAGCTATTTGGGGATTGTGGTGAAATAATAAATGGCTCTATTGCTTATTTGGAACCAAATGGAGGTGGACCAACAGAGTTACATACACATGAACACGATCACTTGTTTATTGTAGTTAAAGGAGAGGCTAAAGTATTGTTTGATAACAATATTCATATAATAGCGGAGAATGATTTTTTTATTGTAGAAGGCTTTAAACCACACTCTGTATGGAATAATATTTCTGAAACAACTATAATGATTGGTATATCCCTAAAATAAATATAAACTGTATGCTAAAATACTGTGGAACTCAAGCCATAAATTCGGAAAAACTTATTTAAATTCGAATATGTTGATCGTTTATACTATTCAATACTCAAACAAGAATATATAAACCTGAACTAAGACAAATATGTTAAACGACGAGAATTTCATTCGAAAGTATAATGAAAGAAATAATTGAATTTAGACAGACAGGTTCCGAAAACGAAGATTTTCTAAAACTGGTTATTGAACTGGAAAAGCATTTGACAAATGCCGACCGGAAGGCTCATTCCGAATGTAAACAATACAATAATCTTGAAACTATAAAACATGTCATTATTGCATACATTGGTGGAATAGCAATTGGTTGTGGAGCAATCAGAGAATATGATACTGATACGGTTGAAGTAAAAAGAATGTTTGTATCCATAGCTGCAAGGGGGCAAAGTGTCGGAACCAAGTTGTTGATAGAATTAGAAACATGGGCAAAACAATTAGGATTCAAGAAATGTATTTTAGAGACCGGGAATATGCTGCCCGATGCTGTGAGGTTATATAAAAAGAACAATTATGTTCAGGTTCCAAATTATGGGCAATATAAGGATATGGAAAAAAGTATTTGTTTTTCAAAAGAACTGTAAATCAATAAATGTTAGAATCTTAACAATTTACACAATAATAAAGCATGTTACAGCATATTGGAACTCAAAGCATAAATACTTTTATGGCAATTTCAATATTCCATAGATAATGATATAATAGCTTATTGAATTTGCGATCCTAAAATTTAATCGTTATATACAAATCCGAAAGAAGCTAGTTCTAAATTGAGAATAGCAAAACTGATAGGTTTAAATAAATTGATAATTTTGAGAAGTATGCAAAATAAGAGAGTATTAGTATTTCTGGCAAAGGCATTTGAAACTATGGAATTTTCTGTTTTTATAGATATTTTTGGTTGGGCCAGAGTTGATTATGGACATCATTTGTTAGTTGATACTTGTGGCTTTACTGAAAAAGTTATAAGCACATTTAATGTACCTGTTTTAGTAGACAAAACCATTGGAGAGATAAACGTTGACGAATATGACGCTTTAGCAATACCTGGTGGGTTTGGGGAATTTGGGTTTTATGAAGAAGTGTATGACGAAAGATTTTTAGAATTAATCAGGGAATTTAATACAAAGGGTAAAATTATTGCGACAGTATGTACCGGAGCATTGCCTTTAGGGAAAAGTGGGATTCTTAAGAATAGGAAAGCAACTACTTACCACTTAGATAACGGTTATCGGCAAAAAGAGCTGGAAAAATTTGGAGTTATTGTTGTGAACGAATCAATTGTAGTTGATGGTAATATTATCACGTCTTATTGTCCGGAGACAGCTCCTAATGTCGCATTTGAATTATTAAAAATGCTGACCTCTGAAAAAGAAATGGAAGTAATAAAAAAAGCTATGGGGTTTTAACATAGTTGTATAAATACCAGAAAATAACGATGAAAAACTACTTAAATAAAGAATTGAATTATCTGAATCGTGATATTACAAATGTTTGCGATGAGTTAGGATTATGGGCATCTCCCTTCGGAGTAATGCTATTAGATAATTTCCCGATTAAGAATTATCAAAATTATTTGGATATAGGTTGTGGTACAGGGTTTCCTTTAATTGAGATCACAAACCGGATTGGGAGTGAATGTAAAGCTGTAGGGATCGACCCGTGGGGCGAAGCCGTAAAAAGAGCTCAAGGTAAAATAGACGTGTTGCAACTTGATAATATATCGGTTATCGAGGGTAATGCTGAAAATATTAATTTTCCGGATGATTATTTCGACTTAATAACTTCAAATCTGGGAATAAACAATTTTGAAAACCCTTCGAAAGTTATCAATGAAAGTTATCGTACCTTGAAACATGGAGGGATATTCTGTGCGACTACAAATCTTACAGGTACTTTCAACGAATTCTATAACTTATTCAGGGAAACCCTGTTTGAGCTAAAATTAGAAAAATATCTTTTGGGATTAGATAATCATATAAACCATCGGGGAACTGAGAAAAGTTCAGTAGAACTATTTGAAAATAGCAGATTTAAAATAATAAGAACAATAAAATCTGAATATCAAATGAGATACTATAATGGCTCAGCCTTTCTTAATCAACCCTTTATAATTATCGGTTTCATTGACGCATGGAGAAATATGTTTGAAGATACTCACAAACAGGCCTTTTTCGATGTTTTCGAGCGTAGACTGAATGAATATGCCAATCAACATGGAGAGTTAAGGCTTACAATTCCTATGCTTTATATTGAAGCACGAAAAGAATAAAGTATTGTTTGAAAACAAAACTAAGATACAGATAATAGCAGAGAATAATTCTTTTATTGTAGATTGCAACATGCTTCACTCCGTTTGGAATAATACATCTAAAACAATTATAATGATTGGTATAACTATAAAATAAATAAACAACATGCTAAAACACAGCGGAACTCAAGCCATAAATACGGAAAGACTTATACTAAGACAGTTCCAATATACAGATGACAATAATATGTTAAGTTTTTGGATCAGTGATCCTGAAATTCAATCGCTATATTCAGAGCCTATATATACGACAAAAGAAGAGGTGAAAGAGCTACTAGACAAGTATATCGATTCTTACCAAAGAACAGACTATTACCGTTGGGCTATCGTTGAGAAAGAGTCCGGAATTTGTATTGGACAAATTGCTATATTCTTGGTTGATAACAAGAATCATTTCTGTGAGATTGAATATGCATTAGGCAGTAAATTCCACAGAAAAGGTTATGCGACAGAGGCGGTAAAATGTGTTTTAGATTTTTGCTTTAACAAAGTGAATTTTCATAAGATACAAGTATGCCATAAAGAGGGGAATGCAGCATCTCAAGGAGTTATTCGAAAATGTAATTTTACTTACGAAGGAACATTACGAGATTTTTTCTATATGGACGAAAAATACATAGATCGCCTATATTATTCTATGTTAAAAGAGGAGTATATCAAAAATGAGTTTTAAATTATCCTTTCGATCAGCTCAAACAAGTGATTTGGAAAAGGTCTGCCAACTCCCACAAAATGAGGAGGAACTATTCTTTATGTTTCCCAAAGCAGACTATTATCCACTGTCTGTTGAACAACTAGAAGCAGTTGTGGCAAATCGCTCCGATTCAACAGTTATTTTGCTCGATTATGAAATTGTAGGCTTTGCCAACTTTTACGAGGTTAAAGAAAATAATTATTGTTCGATTGGGAATGTTATTGTCAGTTCTCATTTTCGAAACAAAGGGATAGGTAAATATATGATTGAAACAATGGAATCTATCGCATTGGAGAAATATAATATCAGAGAAATGTATATTTCTTGTTTCAATACCAACACAAAAGGAATCTTATTATATTCGAAACTAGGATATACTCCCTATGATATAGAAGAACGGCTGGATAAGGAAAAACAAAATGTAGCCCTGATAAAGATGAAAAAAAAGAGATTATAATTTATTTAATCTATTATATATTCAACAGGCTTAACATAAAATACAAATATTTGCTCCTGTTTTTTATTTCCGATGTTATGTTTTATGATTTCAGGTTATATAATAATATAAGATGGATAAAAAACAGTTTATAGAACAAGTCGTTTCATTGAAGGTAAAATTGAAAAATTATGCCTTCAATATGCTTTCGAACAAAGAAGACGCGGACGATGTTGTTCAGGAAGCCTTTTTAAGGCTATGGGATATGAGGTGTAAACTTGACAGCCACACGAATATATCTGCCCTATCCATTCAAGTGACAAAATTCATTTGCTTAAATGTAATTCGACAGAGAAAACTGCGAAGTAAATTGAATGATATATCAGTATTTAAGGAAGATATGTTTTTTCTTGAAAAAGAATTATCATATAAGGAAGATGCAGAGATCATCAATCAAATAATAGATAATTTACCACCGATGCAAAAGTCCCTTCTTAAAATGAAGCATCTTGAGGGGCTGGAAATAGATGAGATAGCTGCTATAACAGGGAGTGATCCTTCCGCTATACGAATGAACTTGTCAAGGGCAAGAAAAAAAATTCAGGAAATGTATTTCAAAGTTCATAATTATGGAAAATAAAGATATACATATAAAACGGTTACTGAAAAAGTTTTTCGATGGAGAGACGACATCAGGTGAAGAGGACGAATTGTATTGTTACTTTGATCAATCTAATATCCCGGAAGAGTTTAAAAAATATAAACCGGTGTTTAGCTATTTTTGCAATGATATTTCCAAGAAACTAAATACTGATTTATCCGGTTCAAAAGACTGGAAACAAAAGAAATCCGGAAACAAATTATTGCTGTATATTACAGGGATTGCAGCCACGATCCTGTTATTAATAGTAGTCAACCCTTTACTTAAGAATGAAACTCCATACAAGGGTAGTTATATGGTGGTGAATGGCGTCAAAACATATAGCATAGATAATCCGGAAGAAATAGAAAGAGAAATTTTGAATGAAATATATCAAAGAGAGAAAGAATTAGACAATATTGAACTGGAATCAGAGAAATAATTTAATATAGATAATAACATATCGCATTAATTTCAAAAAGCAGATAATATGAGATCATTTAAATATTTATTACCCGTTCTACTACTTGTATTTACGACTGTTAATCTTTCTGCACAATCAAATTTATTGAAATGGGTTGCAAAATGCGAAAGCCTGAAGGATGTAGAGACAACCGTTATAAACAGGAATAATCCTGATACCAGGCAATTAGAGCGAACTACGACAAAAATTGTATTCTCTGATAATGAAAGCCTGCTGAATGAATTATTTACGGCTTTTGATAATGATAAGTCATCTACAACAAAATATGCGGAAAAGAAAGAAAATGAGAAAATCTTACCTAGCAATTGTCGTTTTTTTGATAAGATACAGAAAACTGATACAAGATTTGTCTTTCATTTCGATGTTGGAGGACGAAATTTTGTATTAGTGACAGTACGATATAATTACGAAGAATAGCATCCCCATTCTATAATAATATCAGAAATTACTTCTTTATGTTAGTGAGTTTTTAACTCGCCGGTCATTTCTATGCTCTGATTTATATGAGCTAATTAATAATGCGAATCAGTATTTAAAAAATTAGATAAATAAAAGCGATGGCAATTTTACCCATC
>NZ_JBHSGN010000051.1:0-23440 GCF_042654545.1 Dysgonomonas termitidis | reverse complement strand
ACATATAGCTTATTTTTTCTACTCAGCCATCGCTTCCGATTTTAAACATAGGAACTTATTATATTTATTGTAATGTAATAATATTCATTTTTTAGTTACAGGTTGTGACTCGTAACTGTGTTGTTAAAACCTGACATATCTGACAACTTTGTTACAAGATACAAGTAGACAAGTAAACGGGTTAAAAAATTTGTATCTTGTATCTCGTCTACTTGTAGCTTTTTTCAAAAGGTAACAACCAACGGTCACAGGAGCGAAGCGTATGTAAAAGTAACAGTCTTTTTAGCCTTTGTGCCCTTTGTGATTTCCTTCGTGTACTTGGTGGTTAAAACTCTTTACCACAAGGGACACAAAGAGTTACACAAAGAACACTATTTACAGTAAACAGTCATCAGTGAACAACTTGTTTCTTGTCTACCCGTAACTTGTAACTGCCCGAAGGGCGCAGAAATAACATTCGCCGAAGCGAAGGTGAGGCAAACTTGTAACTTTTTTCAAAAGGTAACAAAGGTTACACTATTTCATTCATTTGCTAATTTGCTAATATGCTAATTTACAAATCTGCTAATTCATTTTTTCAAAGAGCTAATAGCTATCAGCTAAAGGCTAACAGCTTATACATATAGATAAAATTATATAAATAAAGTAACACCCGGCCTTTAAATATTAGCGCGCATTACTAATCATATTATTGTTCAAACGCCATACGGTACACATTTGTTTCTTTGCGTGCAAAATTCAGAGACTGATAAAGCTTATTGGCCGCTACGCGTGAAGGATTGGATGTCAGCATCAATGAACCGGCTCCCAACGATCCTGCAAAGCTTATCGCATGTTCTACAAGTAATCTGCCTAAGCCCTGCCCGCGGTATGAATCGTCAACTACAACATCTTCGATCCATGCCTTTATCCCTGTCGGGCTTTTATATACGCCGACAGTAAGCATGCCGGCAATATTCCCACCATCGGTAATAAAGAACAGATAACTATTATCTGAAGCCAGTAGCTTCCTATAATATGATTCTGTCAAATGAATCGTACCGGAAGATATTAATGTCCCGGTAAGTTTTTGTACAGCCTTAAACCCTTCCTGCGTAAACTTTTTGTACAGCCTTAAACCCTTCCTGCGTAAACTCTCTGATCTCCGATATTTCCATAATTGAATAATAATCCGGGCAAATGAAGATACCCGTTTCCCTTCGCCCGATTAATTTATAAAAAACAGAAACCCAGACTGTAAAGCCCGGGTTTCATATATCCTTAACATGACAGAACAAACTTATTTGTTGTCTATCTTCTCTGTAGTACCTTTTATATCATCTTCAAGGCCGTTTACCCCGTCTTTGAAGTTCTTGATGCCTTTTCCGATACCTTTCATAAGTTCAGGAATTTTCTTTCCCCCGAATAATAATAAAACAACAATGGCGATGATAATAATCTCCCCGGTCCCAAGGTTGCCTAGAAATAATAATGTGTTCATCTGGTTTATCTCAATTATATTTACTTATTAAATAATTAGTTCGCTAAAGTAGTCAGAATAATATTATTCCAGTCATTTTTTTGCATTTTTTATATTCAATTCGCGTCAAATCTCAGATTGCTATTATTTAAAATGGCTGGAGATGCTGACCGTCCATCATAATTTAATAAAGAAGTGGCTGTTTCAAAAGTAATATTGCGCTAACAAAGTATTACTTCCTATTATCATTGGCTCCGCTTCGCTCTGCCGAACGTTGTTTCTGAACGGAGTGAAGAATCTCGACTTTGAAAAGGGAGATGTTTCACTCCGTTCAACATGACAACCAACGGTCACAGGAGCAAAAAGATAGTAAAAAATACTTTTGAGACAGCCATTTCTCTCACCTGTTTATTATTTAATTACTCTTTTGATAACGCAATGTTTGGTTTGGCTTCGATATAGACGGCGCAACAGATTCGCCGGATGTACCCCAGTCCTTGTTCGGATTACTTCCCAAAACGAACTTTATATCAGCCCCGTTCTTTATGTCGTTATAGGTTATATAAGTCTTGTTATACTCCTTCCCGTTGAGGGTCATAGACTGGATATAGACATTCTGTTTGCTATAATTCTCTGTAGTCATGGATATTTTCTTTCCATTGCCGAGAGTCATCTCTACGGCTTCAAGCCCAGGGGAACCGATAGCATATATATTGCTCGACGGACAAGTGGGATAGAAGCCCATACAGTTGAAGATATACCATGCCGACATCTGTCCGCAATCATCATTCCCGCTTAACGCATCAGGTTTGTTTCCGTAGAAGGTATCCAGTACATAACGTATCTTTTCCTGTCCTTTCCATGGCTGTTTCACATAATTGTAGAGATATAGTATCTGGTGGCAGGGCTCGTTGCCATGCCAGTATGCCCCGATACGTCCCTGTATATCGTGCGCCCCCGGGATATCATCCGGCAACTCCATTGTGAACATGGAATCGAGACGCTGGGCAAATATCTCGTCCCCTCCCATTTCATTGATATATCCTTGTACGTCCTGAGGCACATACCATGTGTACTGGTAAGTGAATCCTTCGGTAATATCACCCCAACCGTGTACCGACCCCGGCCCGGTGTAAGCGACCGCATCGAAAGGTGTACGCCATTCTCCATGAGAGTCGCGCCCCCGCATAAATCCGGATTCCGGGTCTATCAGGTTCTGATAAGCAAGCGAACGGTTCAGGAAGTATTTATAGTCTTCTTCTTTACCCAGTTTCTTTGCGGCCATAGCTACACAGTAATCATCATAAGCATATTCCAGTGTCTTGGATACAGATTCCCGTTCCTTATCGAATGGCACCCAGCCCAACGCGGTATATTCAGGCAGGCAATCGTAGTTAGGATTCATCGCAGTCCTTTTCATCGCCTGATAAGCCCGTTCGTAGTCGAACCCTTTCACATCTTTTACAATGGCATCAGCAATAGCGGACACGGCATGATAGCCAATCATACACCATGTTTCATTTCCATAGAAAGACCAGATAGGCAGCATATGCTCCACACTCTGGTCGTAATGCGCCAGCATGGAATTTACCATATCGGCATTACGTTCAGGGTTTATGAGATTGAGTAGCGGATGATGGGCACGATAAGTATCCCATAGAGAGAATACTGTATAATTGGTGAATTTACCGGCCTGATGTATATTCGAGTCATGTCCCCTGTAATTATTGTCCGCGTCCTGATAAACAAAAGGATGCAGGGACGCATGATAAACCGAAGTGTAGAATGTTTCCAGTTGCTCTTTTGTGCCTTTGGCCTTGAATTTACCAAGTTCTTTTGCCCATAATATTTCACCTTGTTTCTTAAGGCTTTCGAAATTTTGATTATCGAGTTCTTTCAGGTTTGTATATGCGCCTGAAGTTCCTGTTGATGATATAGCGACCTTTACTTCTATTCCGGCTCCGTCTTTTGTATCGAAATCGAGCCATCCCATGATTTTATTCCCATAGGCAACACGGTCGCTCCGGAAACGCTTTGTATCATAGATAACAGGCTTGCCGTCCTGCATGATACCCGAACGGGTAAACGGTTTGGAGAACCGGGCTACAAAGTAGACATAGCGTTCAGGCCCCCATCCGTTCACGAGCTTAAAACCGCAGATGGTAGAATCGTTCTCTATACGGAGTTGCGACCATGTTGTTTTGAACCATTGTACATGGTCCATATCCACCATAACAAATGCGCTGTCTGTTTTAGGAAATGTGAATTTGAAAATACCCGAACGTAAGCCCGAGGTCATTTCGGCTTTCACATCATAATCCAGCAAGTCGACTCCATAGTAGTTTGGAGAAGCCCATTCTCTTTCATGGCTGTATCGTGAGCGATATCCCTCACCGGGATTTTCATGTGTTCCGGGTATAAATTTTTTCTCTCCTGTCCCCGGGATGAAAAGGAAGTCGCCAAGATCGGGAATCCCCGTACCACTGAGATGTGTGAGACTGAAACCCATAATGGTCATATGGTCGTATTTATAACCGGAAGCGGCATCATAATAATCTTTATCAGTGTCGGGACTTATCTGTATCCCCCCGAAAGGTATCTGCGAACCGGGATAGACGTTTCCGAATCCGGATGTACCCACAAAAGGATTTACATAGGCATTGAGGGACAGGTCCGCCGATTCATCCGCAATCTGAGTTTTTTCCTTACATGACGAGACCAGCAATAAGGCCGAGAGAAGGAGCCCTAAGGGCAATTTACTTTTCATATTATCTTTTTTAGCGTGTAGTTAAGGTCGCAGACCTATTTATTACTCTGGTATGCACAATAACTAACATAGGTTATCATTCGAATATATCATTAATATTTTCTGTTACTTCTTATCGCTCATTATATACTCCAAATTCGGCAATAACGGGAGGTTTACTAAATTCATCTATTTGTATGCGGACTTTATCGGCCCAAACTTTATTAAATCTATGTACTTTTATTATATCATTGTTTTCACCGGATAAAAGAGGTAGCCATTTATTATTGTGGAAATACTCGATCCGGTATTTGCTGAAATTACTTTCCCCCCTTTGAGCAATGGTAATCAAATTGAACTCCAGTTCTGTGTTATCCAGAATGATTTCGAGCCAGGGCTTTTTTACGGCCTTGTTGGATTCCCACGCAGAACGGAAATTGTCGTCATTGGCAAAATCCATAATATTCATATCGTTGCTCCAACTGGCATTTGTCTTCTTATTCTTTGCAATATTCTTAGAAATAACGGGGGCAGGATAAGCCGGCAGTTTAGCGACAGGTCCTTTATTTTTCCATAGTTTTCCTATCTTCCTGAAAGCATCGGCCGCGTTGGCGTCTATCAGCCCGTCACGGTTAGGGGCCGCGTTCAGGATAAAATTACAATAAACCTCATTCATAGGGATGATATTGTCATTGACGAGCATTTCAGGCGATTTCACCGGAGTTGTCGGGAAATCGGGTTTCCAGAACCAAGCCGAATTGATGGGCAGGCAGGATAATGCAGGAAGTTTATTGCTCTCCTTCGAAATATGCTGACCCGCGCCTTGTTCATACGACTTAATATCCGTATAATACAAAACCTCTGCCGGATATTTAGCTGCATTCAGATCCATAACAAGGCAGTTCGGCTGTAAAGACTTTATCAGGGAATAAATATCCCCAAACGGAACTTCATCATATGAGATACGCGACCAGGGAGCGTCCCATCCGTCGATAATCAGGGCCTTTATCTCCCTATAGTTGGTCAATAATTCGGTCAATTGGGCTTTTATCATATCTATATGCTTCGGCGTGATCCATCCCGGACGGAGTTTATGATGTGTATCGAGAATAGAATAATAAAGCATTACATTCAAGCCCTGCGCCCTGAAAGCATCGGCATATTCTTTCACCACATCCCTCCTGAAAGGGCTGTTCATCACATTGTAATCGGTAGTTTTCGTGTCCCATATACAAAATCCGCTATGATGCTTGGTAGTCAGGCAGCCGTACGTCATATTGGCCTCTTTGGCTGTCTTGGCCCATTGGTTACAATCGAGTTTCGCCGGATTGAATATAGCGGGGGATGCATCGGGATCGGCCCAATCGTCCTCCATGAATGTCGGTATATTGAAATGGATAAACATCCCGAACCTCAGATCTACAAACTCCTGCTGAAGTTGTACCAAAGGTTTTCCCGCCTGGGCCATAGCGGACAATGACAAGAATAGCACGAGCATTAAAGAATATATCTTTCTCATATTGATATATTTTAAATTGTCTGTTTTGACAATGAATAAGGTTTCTCTTCTTCGCTGAATGTCCTTTTCTTATTAGGGGCAGCAGCCATTTCGAATGTCAGTTCCGCTCCGTTCTTTATATCGTCATATGTGATATACGCCTTTGTATAAGGCTTTCCGTTCAGCTTAACCGATTTTACATAACGCATCTTGTCACTTACCTTATCTGCTTTTATTTCCAGATATTTTCCGTCACCCACCTTCACTTTCATGTAAGGAAAATACGGAGCACCGAACACATATTCATTCGAACCCGGACAAACAGGATAGAATCCCATAGCCGAGAAGATATACCATGCCGACATCTGCCCGCAATCGTCATTTCCGCAAAGTCCGTCGATAGAATTACGGTACATCCGGTTCATGATCTCGCGTACCCAATACTGGGTCCTCCAAGGCTGTGACGTCCATGCATACAGGTAAGCGATATGATGGCTGGGTTCATTGCCGTGTACATAGTTACCCATCACGCCTTCGCGGGTAACGTCTTCCGTATCTGCAAAAAATTCATCGGGTAAATGCATGATGAAAAGAGAATCGAGGCGTTGTACGAATTGTTTATCTCCTCCCATCTGCTTGATAAGTCCTTTTACATCGTGCGGCACATAGAATGAGTAATTCCATGAGTTTCCTTCGATAAAGCCCTCCCCGTGTGTACTCAGCAGATTGAACGGAGTCTTCCAGCGTCCGTCGCTGTAACGGGCACGGACAAATTCCAGTTCAGGATCGAATACATTATGATAATTCAAGGCCCTCTTTTTATAAGTATCCGTAGCCGCCTGATTATCCACTTTCAGAGCTGTATTGTAAATCGTCCAGTCGTCATATGAATATTCGAGTGTAATAGACGAACCGCTACCGTTTTTATCGAAAGGCACATAGCCTAATTTTTTATATTCGCCCGTTCCATCGTAATAATCGACATTCGAACTACTTATCATGGCTTCCAGTGCTTTTTTCTTATCGATATTCAGGCCTTTATCGATGGCATCGGCCAGTACCGATACGGAATGATAGCCTATCATACACCAGTTTTCATTTCCCATATGCGACCATACAGGCAATGCCTTGTGCACACTCTGTTCGTAATGGGCTATCATTGAGTTCACTATATCCACGCTTCTTTCCCTGTTGATAATATTGAACAGCGGATGGAGCGCACGGTAAGTATCCCATACGGAAAAAATGGTGTAGTTGGTGAATCCTTTCGCCTGATGTATATTATGGTCTATGCCACGGTATTGTCCGTCCACATCCTGATAAACCGAAGGATTTATCATAGTATGGTAAAGGGAAGTATAGAACATTGTCTTCTTGTCGGCATCACCGTTTACATCTATCACATCCAGTTCTTTTTCCCATTTGGCCGAGGCTTCGGCGACAATTTTATCGAATGACTTTGCCGCTGCTTCCGCTTTCAGATTTTTGAGCGCTCCTTCTGTACTTACTGCCGAAAGGGCGACTTTCATTACAAGAGGTGAATTATCCGAACCAAATTCAAAGTGGGCTACAATCTTACGGCCTGCTATTTCAGGGAAATTCTTATACAGATTAAATTTCCGCCAGAAGCCCGTATATTTGGGTTTCTCACGATCTACATAGCCATAGTTTTTTATCGGCTTCGACAAAGATATGGCGAAGTAGGTATAATTTTCCCTCGACCAACCGTTGGTGATGCGATAGCCTGTAATCAGAGTGTCGTTCTCAACTCTCAGGCTTGCCCATAATACCTTTCCATCGTAATTATAGATGCCATGAACAAGGTCGAGCAATATCTTTTGTTCTTCGTTTTCGGGATAAGTATATTTATGCACTCCTACTCTTTCGGTAGCTGTCAACTGCGCTTTTACCTTATAATCGTCCAGTACGACTTCGTAATAACCCGGACGGGAAACCTCCGTATCATGCGAATAGCTCGAACGGTAACCCGAACGGGGAATGCCGGCCACGCCCGGATTGAACTTCAGTTCGCCTGTTACGGGTACAACGAGGATATCCCCGAGATCGGAATGCCCTGTTCCACTAAGATGCGTATGGCTGAATCCTACAATCGTTTTGTCGTCGTGCTGATAGCCCGCGCAATATTTATAAGTATCTTTTTGATACACGCCATTTATACTATGAGGGATAGTATCCGTATCCGGGCTTAACTGGACAATCCCATGGGGTACGCATGCTCCCGGGAATGTATGTCCCATTTTTACCGTACCTATCATCGGATTGACAAAAGATACTTTGTCCTGCGCGGATACTATACCGCTCATAAGTAAAAAAGAAAGAGTGAGTGTGCTTAATTTCATTTGCATATATCAGTTTATTGTTTTTTCAGGAATTCCTGATATTCATTCCACATTCCATCGATACTGGCTTCGGGTCCGAAAACCAGTTTTATAGCTCCGTCGAAGCTCCACACATCCATTTTTTCCACAGTAAGGTGGAACTTACGGATAGCATCCGGATCTTTTGTTGTAAGCCACTGGATAAAAAAGCCGGTGGTGCGGTAACCATCCATCCAATTACCGCCCGGCTTACGTGTACTCATATCAAATAAACCGGCCTCAGCCCTTACGGCATCGGCTATTCCTTCTATACATGCCCAGAATGTTTTATTATTTCCATAATTACCTATCCCTTTCGGTTCATACTGGTAACCATGTGTAAGTTCGTGGTAAAGTACCCCTCGTGTTTCGAAATCGAGCTTGAAAAGGGATTCTTTCGCTGACTTTTCGATATGCTGCGTGCTGTAGAAAATATTGATGTTAGGGGTACTGCCTCCTTTTGCCGAGACACCCGGTTGATCTTCCAGTGTATATCTGATGTTTCTTACATCGTTTATGCTGTCCCTGTCTGTATAGTATAAGATTTCAGCGACTTTACGGGCATGGTATTTTATATATTCATCGGGATTCTGCACCAATTGATTATATACTTTCGCTCCTTCTGTGCCGGGAGATTTTACTTCAAAATCTATATTCGGGTAGTTGAAATCTTCCCATCCTGCCAGCATATTCCTGTCTGATAACAATACATCCGCTATGACCAGATTCTCTTTTTTATCTGCTGTGCGGGCTTCGAGCATATATTGTTTATATGCAGCCGGTTTTTGTGCGACGCATAATATTTCCTGAAAACGGGAGCAGAATTTCTGATCTTTCCGTTCATCAACGACAGTCCATTTCTTTCCGTCATTGGAACCTTTCAGCACCCAGTTCGCCGGGTCGTGGGCGGGATTATCGCCCGAAGAATATATTTTGTAACTCAGTACAGGAGAGTTGTACGAGACCTGGAATGTCATTTTGTTTGTACCCGGTTTACCTATATAATAGGTTGTGAGGTTGTTGTCTGTCAGTTGCGGATAATCCGTTTTAATTTCCTGACTCTGACAGGTCAGGAATGATAAAGCAAAAGCCAAAAATAAAATTCTTCTCATTATGTTTTCGTTATAGGGTTTAGATCTGATGCAAGTATAATTATTATAGGAAAAAGGTTAATTATCCTGTTCGGCAATAAAGGTATCCTGAATACTTAAATTGGCTTGCTGTGTATCTTTCTTCTATTATCGTACTGAAATTATATACAATTGGGCTATAGCCCTTTTATTCCCTTTGAATTAAAAGTATATTTTGACCGAGCAGCGTGTCATTGAACTATGCCCCTTATTATCAGAAACATACATTATGATCTCTTATACAAACGATAACGGACATTTGTATGTTTTCTCTGTTAAGAAGCGGATACCCATGAAAAATGAGTATCCGCATAAAGAGTATATACAAGCCTTCTCCGTAGAGTAATGTAAATAAGAAAAGCGCCCTGTTACTTATGGAGAAAGGCCGTAAACAGCTATTCTAATTCCATCCCGGATTTTGATGGCCTTGCAAAGACGGGTTCGCTTGCATTTCGCTCAATGGAATAGGCCATAATAATGCATATGCAGGAATAGCACCTACCCTGATACTTCCATCCGGCTTATTCTGGATTTTTGCTGATTCCAGTGCAACCCATTTCAATTTACCTGAATTCATTCCATCTTCTTCCGGATATAAACGTGTACGGCGAATATCATCCCAAATTTTGAATTCTAATGGGAACTCGTGGAAACGCTCGGTGAGGATAGACTGTATTAAAGCATCTCCGGTAGCTGTTTCATTAGGAATCCCCGCACGTGTCCGCACCTGATTAAGATAGAACCTCGCTCCTCCTGCAGCATCACCTTCTTTCCCTGTGCGGGCCAGGCCTTCGGCTGCAATGAGCAACACTTCGGCATAACGGAACGTCGGCATATTATAGTCGCCGTCTTTACCCGTTTTTAAAGAGGTTTCATCGAACCATGCCCAGTTACCGATATTGTTTAATCTTTTGGTAACCACTACATTATTCTTATCTACCCCTGTATATTCCCAGAAAAAGAATTGTTTTTCATGTGACCGGATATCCGCAACAAGATAACTGTTTATCAACATATCGCAAGGCAGGTACGCATTATACAAAACATCTCCACCCGGCGAGAACACATTCCATTGAAAAGCGTCTGCGCCGATCGAGCGGCATGCATAAGAGTTTCCCACATTATACTGGGTCTGATTATACTCCTTGGCAAAGATAATTTCTTTGGATGTTTTTGTTGTCTTGATAACATTAAAGGCAGAATAAATGCTATCACTGCTGCCGCTGGCCTGCTCGAGGATATGCTGGCCTCCATTAATAACATCCATCGCCATATTGGCAGCTTTGGTATAGTAGTCATTTCCTCCATTCAGAGGCGCTCCGGCCCATTGCAGATACACTTGCGCAAGAAGAGTCTGTGCCATTGCTTTAGTAACATAGCAGCCATTGTCATAGAATGCCTTATTAGGTAATGCATCCCCTTCAATAATACTGAGCAAATCGGCTTCGATATTTTTATACACCTGTTCCGCAGAGGAAGGTTCTTTATATATACCCTCCAAAGATGTATAAGGTTGGTCTACATAGGGAACATCGCCAAACTCTTTTACCAGGTAAAAATATCCATATGCCCGGAAGAATTTACCCTGTGCAGTAAAATTCCTTATCTGGGTATCGCTTAATACGCCTGTCATTGTGGGAATATTGGCAATAACAAAGTTTGCACGGGAAATACCTTTGTAAAACTCATGCCACAACTTCAGCGCCGTTGAATTGAACGACTCTATATTAAAGTTACAGCCTTCAGATGCATTGGTAAAGGTTCTGTCTTTACGTTTGTCAACAAACAGTCCGGACATAACGCCGCCCCACATGGTTGCTTTGGGGGTCCATCCGCCATCCACATCAGTATTGTTCAGATACGGAACACCACCGAAATAAAGAGCATTTACAGCCGATTGAGCATCAGCTTCAGTCTTCCAGAATTGACCGGCAGTCTTTTCATCCTGCGGCTTTTCTTCCAGGAAGCTATCGCATGAACTCATCAATAATGATAATATAATCATGCAAAAGATGGATATATATGTTTTATGCAATTTCATATGATTACTATTTTATGATTTATATTAATACTATGAATTAAAATGAAACGTTGATACCGAACGTAAATGTTCTCGGACGCGGATAGGTAAAGAACTGACGGTTAGTTCCCCACTTGTTATCACCCAAACGGGATGAGTTATCCGGATCGTATCCCAAATAATCGGATGAAGTGATCAGGAAGGCATTGTTCACACCACCATATAAGCGTAAAGCCGAAAGACCCATTTTCCTGATAACATCAGAGTTAAATGTATAACCGAGCTGGATCAGGTTAGCGCGCAGATAAGAGCCGTCGGCAACCCAGGTGTCATCGGCATTGGCGTTGTTTCCTTGCCCGAAGTTAGCCAGACGTATTGCCTGCGCTTTACCGTTAGGATTCAGCGTAGGATGCCATGCTTCCTGATAAAGGCGGTCAAGCCCGCTTGTCAGGAAACGGCCCTCAGTTGAATGGAAATACTCCTGCATAATATCCGCACCCATTGAAAATTGGAGGTCGAGAGTCAAATCGAAGTTCTTATAATTAAAGGTGTTAATGAAAGATCCCATCCAATCAGGTAAACCATTACCTAAAATCTGGCGTTCCTTATATGTAACCTTTTCACCGATAGTAGAAGGTATATTCATTGTCGTAGCATCCCAGTTAGCCGGATTACCGTCATAAATACCTGCACGTTTATAGCCGTAGAATGTAGAAAGTTCTTCACCCTCGCGGATCAACATATCATAGCCGACAAAACCATCGAGAAGAATCTGACGCTTACCGGTGATCGGGTCTACCGATGAGCTTTCATCCAGTTTTTCAACACGGTTTTTATTAAAGCTGAGATTGACGGTAGAAGTCCATTGAAAATCACGGCTGTCAAAAATATGTCCGGTAAGCAATAGGTCCAGCCCCCGGTTCGAAACTTCCCCTACATTGTATTTAACAGATGTAAAACCGGTCGATTCCGGCAATGGACGGTCAAGCAGCAGGTCGGTTGTATACTTGTAGTAGTACGATGCTTCCAGGTTGAGGCGATTATTGAACAATCCCAGCTCAACACCTATATCGAATTGATTTGTTTTCTCCCATTTCAGATCCGGGTTAGGCATCCTGTCCAGATAAGATACAATTTTCAGGCCATTGCCGAGAATAGTATTCGACTGGCTTACTGTAGCCAACGACGCATACGTTCCTATTTCAGAGTTTCCCGTTACCCCGAAAGATGCATGCGGTTTTAATTTGCTTATGACCGGATTATCTTTCAAAAAGTTTTCATTAGAAGCCATCCATCCGAAACCGATGGAAGGGAAGAAAGCATATTTGTTGTTTTTCCCGAATTTGGATGAACCGTCATAACGGCCGGTTACGGTAGTCATGTACTTATTATCATAGTTATAAACCCCACGCAGGAAATAAGAGTTCATCGCCCATCTGTCATGGTCGTTGCTAACGCCCGGACGGTCTTCTCCTTTCGCCAGATTGTAGTAACTATAAAAATCGTCGGTAAACTTGCTGGCTGAAGCGCTGAAATATGTATAATCGCGTTCTTGCCAGGACATACCCGCCATAGCATTCACATAGTGTTTGCCCAGAGTCTTATTGAAAGTCAGATATGTTTCTTCCTGCCAGTACAGTGTACCCGATGTGTTTTCAGAAGCCGAACCTGTCGATGCCTGATTGATCATTGGGCGCGGAGTAAACGGTGTATAGTTGCGGTTGCGGTTATTCTGGTAATCGATACCGAACTGTGTTTTTAAATCGAGGTCTTTTGTAATATGGAATGTCAAAGCCGCATTACCGAATATCTGTGTTTTATATTGCATGGCTTCCATCCGCCTGAGCAATTCGACAGGATTACCTACACCTTCAGGGCCAAATCCTTGTTTTGAGCCACTAGGATTATCCTTATTTACAGGAATAGAAGTTGTTCTGATGTCATTCGTCTGCGCATATACACCATCCAGCTCAACAGGCAGGAACGGCAATTGTTCTATCATAGTACGTAAAGCTCCCTGTCCGTACGGATTATCGGAGGTTCTGTTACCCCATGTGTGGTTTACCAATAAATTAACACCGGTCGACAACCAGCTGGTTGGTTTGTCGTCATAGGCCAATTTCGCATTCAGCCGCTTAAAATAAGAATTAAGCAAAACACCCTGTTGGTCCGTATAGTTTATAAATGCCCCTACCGACGAGTTTTCGTCGCCACGCTGGATACTGAGCTGGTGATTGTGAGAGAAAGCTGTACGGGATGCTTCTTTCTGCCAGTCTGTATTATAAATAGGTGATCCGTCGGCATTGAATAAACGCGGGTCTGTGAATATTTGCGACAAATCGGTCGTAAAGTTCCTGCCTTGCCATGCATTCGCATTTTCCAAACCTTGTTTAAACGTAGCCATCCATTCATAAGAATCCATGACATCCATATATCTTGCCATGGTACTAATGGACATGGAACCATCATAAGAAACACGTGCGCGTTTTCCGGTATTACCTCCACGTTTGGTCGTTACCAGAATGACGCCGTTGGCACCACGGGCACCGTAGATGGCAGCAGACGAAGCATCTTTCAGGACTTCGATAGACTCAATGTCATTCGGGTTAAGAAACTGGAAATTTGACATAACCACTCCATCAACCACATACAATGGGCTTGCCGAGGCATTGATCGTGGATATACCACGGATTATAACACGCATTTCCCCGCCCGGTTGTCCTGTATTGGAGAAAATATTTACACCGGCAGCTTTACCTTTCAGGCCTTCAAGAGCGTTAAATGATTGATTCTTGATAATATCGCTACCTTTAGCCGTAGAAATAGAACCCGTTACATCCGATTTGCGCAGCGTACCGTATCCAACGACAACAACTTCATCTAATAGTTTAGCGTCTTCAGCCATCACTACGTCTAAGGAAGTCTGTCCTTTTAATGCTATTTCCTGAGTAAGAAATCCTACAAGGGAGAAAACCAGCGTCTGATTAGTGTCAGTAACCCTTACCGAATATAATCCGTCTACGTCAGAAATAGCTCCGGTAGTAGTTCCTTTCACTACAACGCTTACGCCGATCAATGGCTCTCCGCTCTGATCTTTAATAATTCCTTTTACAATTGTTCCGTTTTGTACCACATTATCAATATCTTTCACATTACTTGCAGATCCCGAAGCAAATGAATACTGGACGAATATAAACATGAGTAGCAAAAAGAGCATCCGCCTACCATAGCTTTTGTAGTAGCATGTTGAAATTTTATCTACAAATTTTCTCATAATATAATTTTAATTAAGTTAACTGGGAATAAATACACACTTTACTTAAAAGAGGTAAAAAATACCTCAGTGCCTGAACATCATAAATAAAGGATTAGCTGGTTCTCCATAAAGAAAGATTTTAAAGGTTAATAATTAAATATATTTACCATACATCAACACAATGGTTTTAAGAAGGTTATTCAGAAAATTACGCACACAAAAAAACCTTATTCCAGAAGGTTTTTAACTTTCTGAAATAAGGTCAATGATTTTTTAACGTATAAAAATCCAGAACAAATAGATTCTTTAAATCTCTGTTCTGCTAAGATTAAACTATTTTTTAGTAAATTACGTCTCTCTCTCTCTCTCTCTCTCTCTCTCTCTCTCTCTCTCTCTCTCTCTCTCTCTCTCTCTCTCTCTCTCTCTCTCTCTAGTAAAATACAGCTAACCGCCAAATTTTCAGATGAAAAAATGTCGTTTATTATTGCTGTATTTTGCATTGCTTTGGACATATATACTGTTTACTTTAGAGATAAAAATATATGTGCACTACTTATTAAACAAAATTCCTTTTTACTTTCTGTCTGATTCTGATATCCCGAAGAAAAATCATTCGCAATGTTAATTAATATAAAAATGTTTTGAAGTATCTCCTTTACGCAAATAAGTATCCCAATTCACCACTGGCAGATTGGGATACTTATTTGGTATATTAAGATACTAATGCAAGATTTGCCCGGAAATCGCGTCAAATCACTTGCGCAGGCGGTATTCCTTGGGGGTCATATTATATTTTTTCAAGAATTCGCGGTAAAAATATGACTTATTGTTAATCCCCACCTTATACATGATTTCCTGAATGGTGAGGTTTGTTGTAATAAGCAACCTGGAGACTTGCGCAAACCTGTAATCCTTGATGAAGTCGTTAGGCGAAAGGGTCGTTATCTTCTTGAACTTGCGATAAAGGCTGCGGGTACTCATATTCAGCTTTTCCGCGATAAATTCGGGCCGCAGATTCTCTTCTTCCATATTATCCGATATAATATCGATAACAGAATCCATAAAGGCCTTATCTTCCTGATGGATCAGTTGCCCGTCCGAATACTTATATGCGCTTTCGGGAGAATAGAAGTAATCTTTCAGTTCATCTTTCACGACCAATAAACGGTTTATAACGGAACGAAGCACAAGCGGAGAGAAAGGTTTGGTCAGATAAGCGTCTGCTCCTATATCCAGACCTTCCGCCTGTTCTTTCTCACTGATCTTAGCCGATACGATCACAAGCGGTATATGCTTTGTGAATTTATCATTCTTCAGCTTGTTTATAAATTCGAGACCATCCATTCCCGGCATCATGATATCGGTGATAATAAGGGAAGGTGTCTCCGATTCTATAATCCTGAGAGCCTCTGCTACATCATAAGCAATTTTTATATGATAACTACCGGACAAAATATCAGAGATAAGCCATACTATATCCTTATTATCATCTACGATTAAAATGGTTTGTCCTGCCCCCGTGGATTGTCTCAACAATTCAAACTCCGAGGGGAGGCTGTCTTCATCACCGGCCGGCTGCCCTTCCCCGGTTACCTGAAGCGCCGGCAATACTACCATAAATTCAGCAAATTTACCGACTTCACTCCTGACTGAAATATTACCTCCGAGCGATTCCACAATATCGTAGCAGATAGATAGTCCCAAACCGTGACGTGACGTCATCGTCGAATATGAATTGTTTATTTCCATACTTTCAAGCACGCCGTAACGGTCGAATATAGTCGGTATTTTTGACTCCTCTATCCCCTGTCCTGTATTATACACAAGAAGGATAAGTTCCTCCTCGTTTATTTCTGCCGTTACCTTTACCTCTCCTTCTTCCGTACCATATTTAAAGGCGTTGGAAAGCAGGTTGACCAATACCCTGTTGAAGCCAAAGATGTTTGTATTCCAATATAAAGCGTCAGGGACCGATGTTTCAAATGTTATATTATTTTCTTCTGCAATAGGGACAAACCACTCCACTTGCTTTTTTACCAGGTCTGATACC
Source organism: Dysgonomonas termitidis (assembly GCF_042654545.1). Taxonomy (GTDB): domain Bacteria; phylum Bacteroidota; class Bacteroidia; order Bacteroidales; family Dysgonomonadaceae; genus Dysgonomonas; species Dysgonomonas termitidis. Next base: position 6,903 of record NZ_JBHSGN010000051.1, on the reverse strand, counting down.
GAAGCCTCTTCAATGTAACTGAAGTCGAACTTACCTTCTTCCATCTTCCTGAAATCCAGTATCTCCTGTATCAGCCCGCTCAGGTTGGCAACATTGTCACGCAATATACCCGTATATCTGCGGATATTTTTATCCACTTCCGCCGACTTCTCAATATAGTCGCTCACTCCTTTTATCACCGTAAGGGGTGTACAAAACTCATGGGTAACATTAGTAAAGAAATTCAATTTCGCTTCCAGTAGTTTTTCCTTTTGTTCCTCATTTATCTTCTGGGCGATCTGCATCTGCTTATCCATTATCCGTTTACGGATAAGATATATAACATAAGAGCAAATAAGGACAAACACTACCACATATGCCAGATAAGCCCAGCCGGTCAGATACCACGGCGGCAATTTCCTGATTTTTAAAGAATAATATCTCTCATCCGAATCGAACACATCATTCTTGTACCTCACTTTCAGTATATACTCGCCATGCGGCAGGTTGGTGAAAGTAACTTCATTGGTCTTCTGAAGCTCGGTCCACGCCGTATTATAATTATCGAGCAGATAAGAATATTCATAATTATCACCGTTTATATAATCCGTCGCAACAAACGAAATGGTAAATGAAGAGATATTGGCCCCGATCTCCAGATACCCGTCTTTTTTGTTTGTATAATCATATAGTGAACGACTCTCCCCGGCTATTTGCAGGTCGAAGAAGTACAGGTCAGGTTTATAATTGCTTTGAAGGTTGACCTCTTTAGGTTCTACCCATGTCAGCCCGTTTATTCCACCGAAGAAAAGCCGTCCGGTCTGCGGGCACTTCCAATAGGCATCGTCGGAAAACTCTGTCACCTTTAAGTCCGGATAGGAATAATTATGGAAAAAGTCGTTGCGTGGATTATATTTTATCAGACCTTTATTTGTACTTAACCAGATACATCCGTCCGCGTCTTCAAGTATTCCGTGTATCATATCATTGATCATCCCGTTGCGTCTGTCAAACTGCTTAATCACAGTATCTCCATCCTTCAAGAACTGGATACGGGTCATCCCCGAACTGGCTCCGATATAAAAAGTAGAGTCTTTGCTCTGATAAACGCACAATACATCTCCGATAGCTGTATTCTCAGCATTTTTCATCTGGATAAAATCATACTGCTTACTTTTTATATTATAACGGACCACGCCATATCCTCCACGGCTTCCGATAAATAAAGTAGATGCTCCGTCATAAAACATAGAGTGGAATTCCACGCAGGTCTTATCCCCTTTCTTCAGCACATATTCATTTACAGACTTAACTGAAAGACGGGAATTTTCATCCTTTATGATAACTTCGAGCAAACCATTTCCGGCCGTTGCCATCCACAAGGTAGAGTCATTCACCTCACAAATCGAATGAACTTTCCCGATTGTACATCCATCCTCCTCCGATAACGATTTTATTGTGTTATCCTTATATGAGTAATATGAGAACCCGGGCCCCTCGGTCCCGATCCAGAGCACATTCCTATATTTGCTTCTGAGGAAGCAAAATACAAGGTTACTCGATAGCCCGTTGGCAGTTGTGTAGTTTATGAACTGGGACTGGGATACTTCACGCTGATTGTGCTCATCGTAGTTCCTGATCCGCATGATGCCATCACCTTTCGTCCCTACCCAAAGATTCTGTGATTCATCGGCGTAGATAGACCTGACCGGCTTCTGAGTACCTGAAAGAAAATTATCGAATATAATATTCCCGAACAGATCGTGTCCCTGATAATACATTTGCACCCCCCGCCCGTCGGTCCCGATCCAGAGTACATCCTGCTTCTTATCTTTCAGCAAACAGAATACCCTTATCCCGAGATATACGGTTTCAGGTTGATAATTATTCTCTACATCCAGCCTTATCAGCCCATTATCATTGAAGGAAACAAACAAATCAGATTTGAAAGACACCACCCGGGATATTCCTCCGTATTTTACTATCAGTGACGACAGGTCTGTGATCAATATCCTCTTATTATCCGACAGGTCGTACAGATAGAGTTTCCCTTCGGCACTTATATAATATATCTTGTTGTCTTCATAGTATGCGTTTATTACATTTCTATCGTGAAGCAGATATTCATTTACCTGCAGCCTGATATCATTCTTCTTGGAATCGCCGGCGATTTCTATATTCTTCAGTTTTCCATCGGCAGTAACCATATAGAGATGGTCATTGCCATCGACGAACATAGCCTTTATATTAGCCATATCGGCTCCCGGCAAATGAATATTCGTGAAACTCTTACTTTCGCGGTTATAATGAGATATATAGTTCTTCTTGCTTATTACCCACGTGTTTCCATTTTTATCTGCTGCAAGGAGTTTGGCTTCCGGCAATTCGGGATATGATTCTATCACTTTTCTTTCTTTCAGCGAAAATTTGTTAAGGCCCAGAAATGTGGATATCCACAGGCTGTTTTCATCTGCTTGCGTGATATTATGAATAATATTGCTGCATAAAGAAAATTCATTGTCGAATTCGGACCTGTAAACAAAAGTATTTTTCCCGTTATACAGGTTCAGCCCGTCGTATGTCCCAAACCACATATAGCCGTCTCTGTCCTGATACATGCACAGAATCGCATTATTTGACAAATCGAGTTTGTCCGCCCGGTGCAATGTATATGACGCATGGGAGAGCAAGATGCCGGTAATTAAAAGGAATGCCAACAAGCCGGACTTCCTCATATTTTCTTTATTATATAGAAGCAGATGTTTCATAGTTATGATTTGATAAAAAGGGAGACTCTTTTTTGCAAAAATACAATTTACATTCGGATAATATAGAAAATATATTTTTTCGATAGTGGGGAAACACACGAAAATTGGTAGCTATAACCATCGGTTATTACATTAATTAACTATATAATGTTAAAACCTGACATATCTGACAGAAAACTAATGTGCCGATTAGTAAATTTGCCGATGTGCCAATTGAGTTGCAAATCGACGGAGTCAAACTCCTCCGCTTGCGCGGACTTCCAGTCCGTGTCTTATTGATAGTGCAAAAATGTTTGCTACGCAACACACAGACGGAACGTCTGCGCGAGCGGGGCAGGACTGTTAAGTTCTCCGCTTTATTCTGTTATTGTCTGCTGTCATCCTGAGTGGAACGAAGGATCTCATTCGATTTAGGAGATGTTTCACTTCGTTCAGCATGACAAAGAGTATATAAGAATTCAGAACCCAACAGCACTACCCTTTGGGGGATTGAGGGGGCCTGTCAATACTTCAAAGAGCTAACAGCTAATAACCAACCGCTAACAGCTATCCACCCTATAGATAAACTTTTTCAAAAAAAATATTTACAATTACGTAAAAAGACGACACAACCACAGTTCTGCCTTGCCTATCAGATAAAAGACCATTGAAAAACACCATAAAAAGATGCCCCCTTCAATATCCCGGGGGCTTCCTGACAAGACAATAATCTGCTTACTTACAATCGATTGTTTAAAACTCACATACATCGTTGAATAGAGAATCGTGTTTATTATAATTCTATATCACTTGAGGCATTGCACAAAGAATAAACTATAAATGACCAACAAAGTATGTAAAATCCAAAGAATCCCGATAAAATTATAGAATATGACATTTTTTCAATGAGAAATATTAAAAAGCTCAACCGGAGCTTATAGTATAAATATATTAATCGTTTTCAATAATATATGTGCCGACACATATATTATCTATCATTTTACATGTAATTACACAGTCCTCTTGCCGAAGTTCTATCAGGAATTGCTTCCTGTTATCTTTATCCGGATATTTTACATTAAACCATCTGAATTTTTTAATAAAGTCGGTGAGAGACATACCATTATATTCATCGGTCGAAGTATGGCAAGGTTGAGATCCATTCAATAACCCGTTTTGAATTTCCGTACAGATAATTATCTTTTCCATAAGTATATTTTATCATTAACAAAAATAAACTTAAAGACACTATATATCCGCACATATTGAATAAAAAATTTAACCGCTATCTTTCAAACAAAATATGTTAAACTTTCAAAATGGCCTGTAAAAAGAAATTTTATGAATAAAACGGCGGGGAAAATAATACTGCAAGACAAGGACAGAATGTTCGTTCCGGGGGAGAATCCAGGGGTTTGCCTCAAAAGGATTCAGCGGATAAAAAAAATAAATACCAAAGCAAAATTGATTCAAATATTGATTCGCGTAATCAATTACTTTTTCGCCTTCAACTCATCTTCCAGCTTAATCACCTGATCGCGGAACTGGGCTGCTTCAAGAAACTCAAGCCTCTTAGCGGCGGCAGACATCTGCTTACGCGCTTTTTCAATCGCCTTTTTCAGCTCGTCCTTGGTCATATATCGTATTTTGTCTTCCGATGCTATCGCAATAGTTGAATCCTGAGTGTACGATTTCACCGAGAATTGTTCCTCCTTCCGCAAACTGAACACCGAAGCACGCGCTTTGCGTATTTGCTGCGGAGTAATGCCATGCTCTTTATTGTAAGCCATCTGTATCTCGCGACGGCGGTTGGTTTCATTTATCGTCTTCTCCATGCTCTCAGTAATTTTATCTGCATAGAAAATCACTTTTCCGTTCACGTTACGGGCTGCGCGCCCGACAGTTTGCGTCAGAGAGCGGTGAGAACGTAAGAATCCTTCCTTATCCGCATCCAGGATCGCAACAAGTGAGACTTCGGGCAGGTCAAGTCCTTCACGCAACAGGTTTACCCCGACCAATACATCGAACTGCCCGCTGCGTAAGTCATCCATTATCTGCACACGGTCCAGCGTATCCACATCGGAGTGGATATAGCTGCACTTCATTCCATTGTTTGAGAGGTAGGCGGTTAACTCTTCCGCCATCCGCTTGGTCAACGTGGTGACAAGTGTACGCTCATTCCTTTCTACACGTATCTGTATTTCTTCCATCAGGTCATCTATCTGGTTCAGGCTCGGGCGAACGTCGATAGGAGGGTCCAGCAAGCCTGTCGGCCGTATCAACTGTTCCACGACTATCCCTTCCGATTTCATCAGCTCGTAATCGGCAGGGGTGGCGCTTACATATATCGTTTGAGGTACAAGCGATTCGAATTCCTCAAATTTCAAAGGCCTGTTATCCAGGGCCGCAGGCAGGCGGAAACCATACTCCACCAGGTTCTCTTTGCGCGAGTGGTCCCCACCGTACATCGCCCGTATCTGGGGGATGGTCACGTGGCTCTCATCTATTACGAGCATAAAATCCTCAGGGAAGAAGTCCAAAAGGCAAAACGGACGTGTGCCCGGTTTACGGTTATCGAAATAACGCGAATAGTTTTCTATACCTGAACAATGCCCTACTTCACGGATCATCTCCAGGTCGTATGTCACACGCTCATAAAGCCGTTTCGCCTCCAGTTGCTTGCCTATGGACTGCAGGAAATCGACCTGGCGTCCGAGGTCTATCTCTATTTCGGCTATAGCCCTCACCATCCGGTCCTTGGTAGTCACAAAAAGATTGGCGGGATAGATACGAAAATCGTCATACTTATCTATCTTGACGCCGCTCAGCGGGTCGAGACACTCTATACTCTCTATCTCATCGCCCCAAAATACCACCCTCACAATAGGGTCTCCATAGGCGAGAAATACATCGACAGTGTCCCCCTTTACCCTGAAATTTCCGGCCTTGGGCTCTACCTCATTACGGGAATACAGAGCACTGACCAGTCCGCGCAAAAACACATCGCGGACAAGCTTTTGACCGACATGTATAGAGATGGTCGAATTTTCAAAATCCTCGGGATTTCCCATACCATAAAGGCAGGAAACGGAAGATACCACAATAACGTCGCGCCGGCCCGACAGTAAGGATGTGGTCGTTGCCAGCCGGAGTTTCTCTATCTCTTCATTTATCGAAAGGTCTTTCTCTATATATGTATTTGTGGAAGGAATATACGCCTCGGGCTGATAATAATCATAGTAAGAGACAAAATACTCGACCGCATTGTCCGGGAAAAATGTCTTGAACTCACTGTACAACTGAGCCGCCAAAGTCTTGTTATGGCTAAGAACCAATGTCGGTTTATTTACATTCTGAATAACATTAGCGACCGTAAACGTTTTACCCGAACCCGTCACTCCAAGTAATGTCTGTGAAGGCAGGTTTTGCATGATCCCTTCCGACAGCGCAGCGATTGCGGCCGGCTGGTCTCCGGTGGGATTGTAATAAGACGTTAATCTGAAATCCATCGTTCTGTATCTTTCGGAATCCCAAAGGTAATAAGAATTATGCAGTTACGTTTTTAATTCGCGTCTATTAACATTCATACAAACCAGTAGTTAAATTAATAATACCAGTCAGTAGTTGAAGTGATTATTGTTGTATAAAATTGTTTGATTTTTAGTTACAAGTTACTACGCCCTGTGGGCAGTTACGAGTAGGCTGATGCACACAGTGCTAAAGACTGAAGAGCCGCTGTCTTGCCGTCGCATCGCGATTCCGGCCTCGTCCAGCAGGCGGGGTATTCAATCCGCAAATCGGCGTTAGCCAAATATAAGCCGGTAGGCACGTTAGAAAAATCAAACGTTTCTATACAGCAAGAATAACATCACTACGAATTCATATTATCAAAATCCAAATCATTTATCTATATGTAGAAGCTGCTAGCCATCAGCTTTTATAAATAGTATATTAACAAACAATACCCTCTTTGCCGCCTCCCCTGTGGAGAGGACAGGAGGGGCAAAACCTTTAACATTATGAAATATAACGACAAAACCGCAGCACGCATCGTGGAAATGATAGAACAAGACCTTCACGGAGTATCTGAAATATGTAAGATACTCCGGATCAGCCGTCAGACTTTCTATGACTGGAAAAAGAACAGGCCCGGATTTAAGGAAGAAGTCGAAGAAGC
>NZ_JBHSGN010000050.1:0-144655 GCF_042654545.1 Dysgonomonas termitidis | reverse complement strand
ATTTTTTCAGGCGCTTATTCTGGAGGCGCAGGCCGTTCTCGTATTGCAGGCGCGGGGATTTATCCGCATCCCGGATGACGGGGAAAAGGTAGGGGCTGTAACGGACTTCGCCGCTGAAGCTGTCGATGATGCGCTGTAAAGAAGGGGTGACCGTCACCTCGATCTTCTGGCCCGTCTTCTTGCGGTAGTAGCTGATCACCCCCTGGCGGATATTCTCCTTGCGCAGGTAGGCCATATCCACAAAACTCATCCCCCGGGCATGGAAGCAAAAGAAAAAGTAGCGCCACGAAGTATAAAGGGCCCTGTCTGTAGTTTTATCCTCCCGCGGGGCTTCTTTAAGCTGCTTATGCGCATTTACAGGCGGCTGGGTTTGCCGTTCCAGTAAAGCCGAAAAATCAAGGCTGTTCAGCGCGCGGAGGCTTTCGATATCCAATGCCCGTTTACGGGTTTTCTGGAAGCCCGTGAAAACATGGTCAAAAGGATTCTCACGCCGGGCATCGATCAGTTTCTCCTTGACGGCCTTCCAATAGATGGCACGCAGCATACGCATATAATAAGAGATCGTATTCATGGCCTTTCCACGCTCCTTGAGGTAGGCCTCGAACTCTTTCATCATACAGGCATTGATATGGCTCAAGGGGATATCACGCCCCTTATTGAATGTGATGAGCCCGCGGCTGACGGTGCGGTAAGCACGGGCGGTACGTTCCTGGCCGGCACGCAGCAGGTTGCGCTCCTGCAGCCCGGCAAAGCCGGAAAGGTTGGCCGGGTTATGCTCCCTATGGTAACTGCAAAGGATGTCATCAACGGTATAACGCCCCGATTTCTCCAGCCGCCCGGCCGCTTCTTCGAATTGTTCGCCGTAAGCGCAAAGGCTTTCGGTTACCTTGCACAGGTAAGGGTAGCGCGGGGAGCCCTCTTCAGGAAGATGTACCCTTTGCCCGGCCCCGTCCCATTCGTGGGGGTAAAGCCGGAAAGGGCTGGTGATGACTTTGACCTTGCGGTTATGGATCAGGCGAAGGCACAGGCTGCCCTTGCAGCGCGCTCCGCTGACGGACTTGCGCAGGATAAATTTTAATGTGGCCATAATTTAATGCGTTATTGGTATCATATATTATTTGTGAACCTCTCTGTAATTTGTCCCTGAAGACTGGCGCACAGTCCGGGAATTCAATGAGCCCATTTGTGGCCCGCTTACCGGCGCCACTTACGTGCTTAAGCACAAAGGTAAGACAGACAAGCGGATTTCCTAAATTTTAGAAGGGGGATTTGATACAGTTAGATCTACACATCCTGTGAGCCGGTTCGGACAGATTGGTCGTACCCCTCCATAAATACCCACCGTTTCCTCTGCTTTCCTTCTGACTTTCTCTTTCCCTGATTCGTGTATTAAATCGTAACCGCCTACCGATTCTTTACCCCTTTTTCTTCCTAGGGTATTCCCAAAGCATTCCAGGCTCCCTTATACTCTGAGTCAGCTTTATTTTCTTTCCGGAGATAGGTGGAAATAACACTAAAAGAGACCCCATCCGCCAATCTTAATTGACCCCTTGGAGATTTTTTGTTTAGGAGTAAAAAAAGCAGCCTCTTTTTTTTAAAATTACACAAATTTCAAAGTCATATTTATTCTAAATCTGCAACTATATTATGTATGCATATATATGACATTTATAATAATTAGTTATCTTTTAAAGGTTTATAGTCATCTGGGATTAGAATAGATTTCTTATAATTCTCTATATTTGAGTAATTATGATATCTGTCATACAATGCTTTGGCCACAAATGAATTCACTATAAACATAAAAATAGCTATAGAACCTGCAATACTACTATTTTGTGAGAATTCTTTAATTTTACTATCAACTTCAGATAAATTTCTACGGCACTCTAAGACCAACCATATAATAGCGGCTATAAATATGAACAAACAAATTCCAGCCCAGATACAAGCTTTCCTTCTCCATATGCTAAGTTCTTTATTTATATAATCATCACTTAGCTTTTTTCGTCGTTTATTTTCTATCTGAATATTTTCTTTTCTTAATTGAACTATTTTCCTATCTTTTTCGTCTATAATTTTCTGGGATTCAGTTATTTTTTGTTTGACCTCCTCATCTTTTTGAATAGTCAGATTTTCCTCAACTCTTTTTCTTCTTTCTCCGAGTTCTACTATTCTATCATTCAGATCTTTAAATAATTTATCAAATTTAGCCGCACGTTCTTTTTCTATAGCTTCTTGTTTTCTAGCTTCGTCCTTTATCTTATCAGCGAATTTGTTCGAATCTTTTTTTGCTAAATCATTTAAATTCTCAACATTCTGAACTTGTCTGTTTGCAATACGAGTTGCAAGTAGTAATACATCTCTATCAGAAAAATTAGTTTTCCTATATTTTTGTATATTCTCGTCGAGTTCTTTTATTATTCTTGCCTTAGGTAAAGATTCATTTAGTGTAAAAGCAACCAAAGAAGTCAATCCCATATCTACTAAATCGTTATTTGCCAGTTCTAAGTTCACACTGGGTTTACTTAACCACAATATATTTAATAAATCGTCAGCCTTTATTACTTCTGGTTGAAATCCATTATCTTCAGAATTTAAAAGAGCATCTATACCTTCATTATCTATATCGTGGGATATTGCATTATTAACAAACCAACAATTTATCTTTTCAAAATCACGAATTCTTTTTCCCCTCAAGTCTTTTACATAAATAAGAGCCATAGCATCGTGAAGAGCGGCCTTATCTGTATTCCTGTATTTTTTTAAGATAGAATATTCGTTACTTATTTTTGCCTTATTTCTTAATTTATCTGTATTCGGAATGGTAATCACGTTCTTATCAAGCAAAGTACTCTCCAAATTATCTGATATCCTGTCTAAGTCAACACTGCTTAATTTTTTTCTCTCACAGGCATTGTATATGTCTTCTCTATTAATATATTTGGTGATAACCTCTTTATCATAATTATATGATTTAAATGCCAATAAGGCCCTTGTCTCTTCAATAGTATCCTTTAATACCCTAAATTTATACCCCAATTTTAAACAAATATCTAATAATTTGTTACAAGTATGAGTCGATTCCTGCGTATTTAAATCTAATAGGCTGACAATAAAATTTGTATCAAGTAATAGAGTCACCTCCATATTTGCATTTACTGGTTCATAATCTAAATAACAGGTAAGTATTGATCCTAAATACAAGTTTCTGATTTGAGCATAGATTTGAGGGTATTTTCTGAAATAATCGACAAATGAAGCGGCTACAGTAAAATCATTCCCATTGGATTTCTTCGTATTAGCCAAATAATAAGAAATAGAAGCTTTATTTTTCTCTATAAATTTTATAATACAGCTATTCTCATTGTATTCTACATTATTGATTTTACAGAATTCTTTAAACATGTCCTGAAGTACAAATATCTCTTTTTTACTTTTCTCGATATGTTCATCAAAATCCTCAAAAACATAATCTTTTATCCAAAAACTATTATCCTGATATAGTTTAAATATTTTTTCTTCCTTATTTATATCATTTGCTATTTTTTTTAAGATGCTTTTCAATACTGGGATGGGAATATCAATAGAGTAATGTTTTTCAATAATCTCTCTAATTTCGGCAATACTTTCACCTTTATATTGTCCTTTATTAATATTCATAAAGTGTAATCCTTTCTTTACTAGAGGGATGAATATATCTATAGGACCATCAGATAAGGTTCCTGATGTTTTAACATGTGCTAATAAGCTATAAGCTATTGCTTTCTTTGTAGTATTATCCATATGTATCGGACTATATAAATGTATTTTGTATATATTATATTTTCAGTTACTTGTATTTGTGCCCTTCGGAATCCTATAAAAGGAAGCTTAATATTAAAAGCTTATTTTCTTATGACAAATCTAACAATTTTTATTACAGAATAAATTGAATAAAGAGACTTTCTTCCTGAGAGAATCAATATATTTCAAAAGAAATCAGGCGAGTCGCTGGCGAGTATGAAAACTACCTGTTTTAATCATCCCATATTTGCAGTATGAAAACAAAATTAATCAAATATGGAAGTTATAACAATTGACAATGAAGCTTTCAAAAAGCTGGTAGCAAAAATAGACCGGATTGCAAATTTCGTTGTAAAAGCAGAACAATCCAAAGGCAAAGATTCTGCTAGTGACATCTGGATGGATAGTAATGAGGTGGCTGAGTTATTACGCATCAGTACCCGCACATTACAACGTTTACGAAAGGAGAATATAATAAACTATTCTATGCTTCGTGGCCGATGTTTATATAGGCTCTCAGAAATAGAGCGTTGTTTGGATGAACGGATTATCAAATCCGATCCCGTTACGATAGATGATTTTAAAAGGAACTATTCATTGAGATTCCGGGAATAGAGATATTACTTCGCATTTTAAAGCCTAATATTATGTTTATAGAAAGAGAACTTTTTGAAAAAAAGATGCAATACATAATCAAGCGCCTGGATAAAATAGATAAGACACTCGTTAGTATGGCAAAGCAGCGATGCTACCTTGACGGCGAGCTTTTATATGACAATTACGACTTATGTAAGTTGTTGAATATTTCTAAACGGACATTGCAGCGGTATCGCTCTTCGGGAGAGCTACCCTATCATACTCTATACCAGAAAACTTTTTACAAGGAGTCGGATGTCAGTAATTTTATACGCCTGAATTTTGGGAAGGATAAAGGAAACGATTCAGATAATTTAGAAGAAGAGATTGTTGATAGTTAATTAATATTGGTTGATTTGGTTTGTTCATTATTCTTTTTTTTAGGTTTTACATTCTTTCATCCCGTTTTGTTGTGATAACAAGGCGGGATTTTCTTATTACATTTTTATTCCCTTAGATACCTTCTTTTTTATATCACCTGTATCCTCATTATCCTTTGGTTTACTTACCGAAGCAATTATAATACGGTCCTTATTCGCATCGATAATCTCTTTTAGACTCATAGGTTGTCCGGAGCGTTCATTCGATATTGTTTCTAAAGGAGGCATTTTATTCTGAGGTGGATTTACTTCTACAGAACCAGTCTCTTTGTTTAGTACTTCCTCCGGCTGCTTATCCTTATTGGACAACGTTAAGTTAATCTGCCTGTTTAAAGAATCCAATTGAGATTTGAGTTCCCTTAGCTCCGGTTCTTTACGGAAAACCGAATTAACTACTTCTTTTAGTACGGGAATATCTTTTTCCAGCTTTTGATTATCCGCCTGATATTTCTCCATCAGGTTCGGTATTTTCTCCAATGCATTGATGAAATTCTTCGATGCCAGCAGCGGATCAAGGGCAATATGCCCATTGTTATAGCTGTACTTGATATTGCCCTCCCCTTCAATGAAGAAACGGTTATCTTTGAACACAGAGCCTTCTTTCTGGCTTTCTTCCGTCTTAACAAGGATTCTAAAGCCGTAAAGTTCTCCGATCTTGAAATATTCACCATTGGTACGTGCGTTATCCGATAGTTGATTTAGTTTTTCTCCGATAGCTTTCGGATCGTCACTCTTGAAATTATCCAAGATGATTGGGTTCAACTTACTTCCATCCTTATCGACCTGTACCTTATCATTAAACGTTGTAAGGTCTTTTGTCATCCGGGAGATCATCTCGTTATTGCTGTCAATCGAGCGGGTAGCATCTTCGTATTTATAGATAGCAGATGATTTACTTCGGTTGAACGCTTGCCGTTCGCTCTCCAAGGCGGTAATCTTCTTTTCCAGCTTAGCCTTCTCCAACAGGTCGGTATTACCCGAAAGAATAGCTACATACTCCGAAAAATTCATACCCGATCCTTCGTCCATACTACCCTCGTCAATCGTCCGTGTCGCCATATTATTGGTCTTTAGCTGATTGATAAATAACTGCTTGTTTTGAAGCAGGTTGAATTTATACGAGTCAAGACTTTTTTCGACAGCATATATCAACACATCTACCTTATTATCAGCATATAACTTAGCTATTTCATTCCCCTTTCGAATGGCTCTTCCATCCCGCTGTTCCAAATCGCTCGGTCTCCAGGGCAGATCAATATGATGAATCGCCACAGCTCTCTTTTGTGCATTGACTCCTGTTCCCAACATACTGGTAGAACCGAATATTACCCGTATGCGTCCTTCATTCATCCCTGCAATCAGAGCCTTTCTCGCATTATCGGTTTTAGCCTCTTGTATAAAGCGTATTTCATGGGCGGGTATCTTGTGATCCTCCACCAGCTTACGTTTAATTTCCGAGTACGGATTCCATTCTCCGGGTTTGTAGGTCCCCAAGTCTGAGAACACGAACTGTGTCCCTTTCTGAAAATCATATTTATTGTAGTATTCCGCTATTTTAGCAGCACAATGAGAGGCTTTGTTATCGACATGGTCGCCATATGCCATGTCGATCATCCGCATATCGAGCGACATCTTACGGGCATAGTCGGTTGCGATCAGCATCTTTGCCTTTTCCTCTTTGTCTGTCAGTTTTGCTCTACCCAACAGGGTAGCATCTCCCGTCTCAGCAAACCGCATCAACTTTTCAATAAACACTTCCTGCTGCGGTGTCGGTGGGATATTATACAGTATCTCATTCTTTTCGGGACGGTCTATACCGATATCCTTCGCTGTGCGAAAGTCCGTTATTTCGGAGTAGAAGGAACTCAACTCCGGCACTTTGATAAAGTATCGGAAACGTTCTTTCTGTACGATCTGGTTGGTCACGGAAAACTCATAGTCGGTACTCTTCTTTGCAAAAACGGCTGCCCATGCGTCAAAGGTGTTAATACCCTGATTTTCCAACGCTTTTGGACGCAGGTATTTGAATAAGAGGTATAATTCCGTCAGTGAATTACTGATCGTTGTACCGGATAAAAATGTTGCTCCCAGATCTTTGCCGCTACGTTCCTGAATGGTGCGTACAGCAAAGAGCATATTGAGTGCCCGTTGGCTTCCTTCGGGGTTTCCAAGCCCTGCCACACGGTCGTGACGGGTGGTAAATGTTAAATTTTTGAACGAATGTGACTCGTCTACGAGCAAATGGTCGATGCCCATCATCTTAAAATCCACTACATCATCGGTACGATTTTTAATCGTATCGGCAAGGTTATCTAACTTGACTTCCAGATTTTGTTTGCGAATTTCCAATCCCCGGAGCATCCTTCTGGATACTTCCTTACCCTGACTGCGCAATACATCGAGATTTGCTTCCACTGATTCGAGTTCTGCTTCGAATATCTGTTGCTGCATTTCGGGTGATTGCGGTATCTTGCCGAACTGGTCGTGTGTCAGGATAACGGCATCCCAGGAGTTGTTTTTAATATCATTGAAGATTTTCACCCGTTTGGATGGTGTAAAATCTTCTTTGCCGGGATAAAGTATCTTTGCATTGGGGTATGCCGTCCTGAATGTTGCCGCTATTTCATGTACATTCGCCTTTAGCCCGACAATCATCGGCTTGTTTGCCATTCCCAGACGTTTCATCTCATAGGCTGCACAACACATAATAAGGGTTTTGCCTGCTCCCACCTCATGATCTCCGATCCCGCCTCCGTTTTGCTTAATCATCCAGACACAATCTTTCTGTGACTGGTACAGATCAGGGATACCGAGCGCCTTTAAATCCAGCCCGGGGAAAGCCTGGTGTGATCCGTCATACTGCGGACGTACAAAGCAGTTGAATCTACGGTTGTATCTATCCGCCAGATCGTTTTTAAATCCGGGGGATTGCTGATCTAACCAGTCGCTAAAGCCGTTTCGGATTTCATCGATTTTGGTATTCGCCATTTGTATGGCTTGTCCGTCGGGTACTTTAACGTCTTTGGGTTCTCCTGTCTCAGGATCGCTTACAGTAATTGTTTTGGTAATATTGGGAGTTGTATTAAGCAAAGCATGCTTTAACAGGTGCATCCCCGTATAGAGCTTGCTTTCTCCCTGAACGGCAAACTTTTCGTTGATGATCAGGTTACTTTTATCTGCCTTTACCGTAAAATCATCACGGGCTGCATAATAATCTATCGTAACATTGGCTTCGAACAGTTTGCTGATATAGTCCTCATAAAGGGACATATCGATCCACCTTTCTCCGAAATTGAAATCAAGTTGCTCGTACCTGATAGGTTCAGGCGTAGCTTCCTGTAAGGCTTTCAGCGATTCCTGCGCCGGAAGGTCATCGGGATGGTTCTGTAGATACCGTTCAACGGCTTCCGCTTTTTCGACAACATTTCCTGCTATAAAGCGGTCTTGTACCTCATAATTCTGAATAAGCGGATTGAAAAAGAGACGTCCGTGCAGGTCGGCTACCATATCTTCCCGGCTTTTATCAGTCATCAGGGATTCCATATAGTCCAAACGGACTTCTCCGTACTTATTCAGGGATGCGACCAGGGCTTCGTCTGAAGTTCCCGCTACCTTCAATTCGTTCGGATTGAAAGCGACAGGCCCGTGAAAGATATCCGCTTTTTGCAGTTTGCCGTCGATGGAGCGTTCTATGGATAGAATTTCTTTTCCTCCCGTATCCATCTTGATGACATCCAGATTTTTCTTGTCGTTCAGGTTACCATAATTAGATACAAAAAAGTGATACTTGAGATTTAATTGTTCCCGTAGTTCTGAACCAATTTGAAGGTTTACAGCTTCATAATTATATAACTCATGATAGGCATCACGAACATTAACGTACCGTCTTATTTTTCCACATTCACTAGATGATAAAGCCAATGGTTGGAATACAGCATCGTTTTTATAACGTTCGCTTAAAAAACCTATCTGCCCATTATTTTCTGCAACCAATGAGCCTTTTTTATGAAATTCCTTCAATTCACCTGAATACGGGCGTGGTTCAAATGATAGTTTCTTTTCTTCCTGTCGCAGGGCTTCCTGCTGTTCGTCCTTCCGTGCATCGGAAACGGGATAAGCCGCTTTGTTATTATTGGGGGGAGCTTGCCCGTTGGATGAAAACATACTGAGTTGCACGGGTTTTCCTTTGGGTGGTGCAGCCTTTTTCTTGCCTCCCCGTACAGGTTTCACCTGTGAGCGTTCTTCCTGTGTAAACCCGAACAAGTCATACAGGCTCATAACAGGTTGAGAGGAGACATCGATCTCCAATGCCTCCTGCTTCACGGATTGGGGTTTATCATCAAAAAGAGTATTTCGGGATTCCTCATTCGATCTATTTTCGGGAGGTTGTACTTTACTGATGTTTTCCTCTTCTTTATTTGATGATTCCTTCTCATTTCGAAACCAGTGATCTTCAACAGCCTGCCAGAATGGATCAAGGTCATCAGGATAGGTAGATTTATCTTGCCCGGAAGTTTCTAAATTATTTTCTACAATCTCTTTCTTTACTTCCTCATTGAATAATATAGCAGCTTTGGGTTCCGGTTGTTTTTGTATAACGGCACGGCCATTGTACAAATCCAAATTCAGGTAACTTTTAAAATCACTTTCGAGCATTTTTCGCATATCGGCAGCCATACCTTCTACTCCGCCCTCATGGATAAAAACCTGTGCAGGCTCGCCGTATGGGTCAGTACCGATGGTTGCTTTGGTCTGTACTACTCTTCCATGATTATAGAAGTAATCATTCGTATAAATGCCTGTCAGTTCGGACTGGCTTGTGCCCACAAAGAGGTTTTCCCAGAAGCTTAGTTTCGAATCTTTCCCCGTATTCTTTTGCAATATGATCAGGTCACTGCCAACTTCCGTACCGGCATAATCCGTAAAGAGATTATTGGGTAAACGGATGGCAGATACCAGGTTTGTATTTTGCATCAGCCACTCACGTATGGGCATATTGTTCGGGGAGTTCATGACTCCCTGTGACGTGATAAAGGCAAGAATACCTCCTTCACGTAATGTTTCAACGCCTTTGATGAAAAAATAATTATGGATGGCACGGGTAGAATCTTTATGCAACTGGTCTTGTTTCATAAAGGCAGCATCGAAAACATTCATATCCCCAAAGGGTATGTTACTTGATACCACATCGAAGTAGTTGTTATAACGGTTTTCGATGGTTTCAAAGCCTTCGATATTTACTTTATGCCCCGGAGTGAGTGCTGATAGCATCTTACCTGTCAGAAGATCTTTTTCAAAGCAGACCAACTCATTCTTATGGTCTGCCGTTTCAAAAAAAGAATGGGCAAATTCACCTGTCCCTGCCGATGGATCAAGTACACGTATCGGGGTGATACCACTATCCCGTAACGTTTCAGATAAAGCTGTAACAATTTCAGGAGGAGTATAGAACGCTGTCAGCACAGAATTTTTTATACTGTTCATATACCGTTTATACTCATTCTCGTTTGCGGTGTTCTCTTTAAGAACACGGTGCAATTCTGCCACTAAAGGGAACAGCTCCAGTTCCGACTTTGCCCAATATGCTGTATCAGCCAGAGAGTTTGCAGGATTAAGGACACATTTAAGTCCTCCGAATCCCGCATATTGTTTGAGAATGATTCCAGCCTCCATCGGTGTAGGCTCACGGCCTTCTTTTTCCAGCATAAACACGGTTTTGATCGCATCTATATTGGCTCGCAGGCGTTCTTTCTTATTGTAAGCCATTTTCTTCGATATAGAGTGAGATAAAACCGGTTAACTCGGTGTACAGCAGATCAAAATCGGGAGAGTTTAGGAAGTCATCGGGTAAGGCATACTTTTCCTGTAGGTCAGAACAGCGTGGCAATAGCAACAGGGCGAAGTCCCTGGCTTCACCTTCAGGGATTTCGACGGAAAATTCATTCCACAGGATAGTTATTAATGTATCGAGCAGGGAGAAATGTAAACCTTCATAGAGGATATGATTGGCCGTTTCTTCCGCATAGATGTGATCGAGTCCGGATTTTATAGCCTGGCTGTAAGCTTCGGCAGCCGAATCGCTTCGAGCTGAGATAAAATCAATATCGGATAATAATTCAGGATGTGACTCTTTTAAAAAGGAAAGTAGGGACAGCCTGTAATAAGACAAGCCCTGAGATTGTTCTTGTTTCATATGTTTATGGATTTTAGTGGGAGGCACAGCCTCTTTTGTTATACAAAATTTACGATTACAAAAAATGTAGGAGGAGATAATTGTAATTTACGACAAAGAGAAGAGGGTGAAATGCAAAGCACCCGGAGATCCCTCTCCGAGTGCACCACTAAAAATCCATAGTTAAAACAAAAAACAATTTCGTAATGACTATGATTCTTAGTGGCAAAGATAATGTTATTTACAAATAGTTGATAACAATATGCACATCGGTTTATCTTTTCCCGCTCTTCTTTTTACCCGTATTATCAAATTCAAATACGGGTTTTAACGTATCATCCAGCCGTAAACAGGCATCAAAGGTTTTTTCGGCTTTGCTCATAAAGCCTTTAATCAGGGAGGTTTTACCTTTGGTCAGCAGGTCGATGAGATGTTTATCACTCAGGTCTTTGCCGCTCTTATTACGGAAAATGACATAGCCGCACTCTTCATTCTTACATTTAGCCACTTTTTGCAGTAATACGACACTCTCATTTTTACATTTGGGACAGATGTATTTGACTTTTTCGTCTTTATGCTCCAGATGCATAGTCAAAAGTTCGGCTGTGATCTGTCCGGCATAGACTTCAATCCCTTTGTGGAAGTCGGCAGCATTCATTTCCCCTGTAGCTATTTTGTTCAACGCATTCTCCCATGATCCGGTCATGGCGACATCGGCAATCTTCTTGTCTTTGACAGCCAGATAGACGACCAATCCTTTATTGGTCGGAACAAGGGATTTTTTATCCCTGACAATATATTCACGGGAGAAAAGCGTTTCAATGATAGCCGCACGGGTAGCGGGTGTGCCAATGCCTGATTCTTTAAGAGCTTCGCGTTCGGCTTCATCCGTAAGTTCTTTTCCGCAGGTTTCCATTACCGAGAGTAAACTGGCCTCCGTGTGTAACGGTCGGGGCTTAGTTTGCTTTTCGAGCGTGTCGGTTGAATCGATATTCCACTGGTCGCCTTCTTCAAGTGGTGGCAAGGTATTGTTGTCATCTTTTTCGTTCTCGTCAGCCATTACGCCGCTTACCGATCTCCAGCCCGCCTGATTAATGATTGCTCCTCTGGTTAAAAATATCTTTTCCTGCACCTCAAAACGGACAGTTGTCTGTTCTTTAATACAAGTGGTAGAAAATGCTTCCAGCATGCGACAGAAAATCATGTCGAAAATTAAGTTTTCATCGCCGGATAAATTGCCGGGCTTGTTTCCCGTCAGGATAATGGCATGATGATCGGTTACTTTTGCATCGTTGACACTGCGGTTATTCAGGTCTTTTAGTTGTTTTACCGTTTCACCATACAAGCTATGTTCTTTGAAACCGGAAAGTAATTCAGGGACGGTTTCAAATACATCCACAGATAGATAACGGCTTCCGGTACGGGGATAAGTGATTAGCTTTCCCTCATATAGCTTCTGGGCAATAGATAGGGTCTTATCGGCAGAGAAGGCATGTTTACTGTTGGCTTCTTTCTGCAAAGCCGTCAGGTCATAGAGAAGTGGCGGTTCTTGTTTTACCGTCTTTTTCTCTACGGACTTTACTGTTGCTATTCCATTCTGAGATATCTGTCCGGCTATATTGTCCGCTTCCATACGGTCATTATATTTATCCTCGGAAACAGGACCTAATACATTCCCTTCTTTTGATAGATTGAGTTTGTGCTGCCAGTATTTCTGCGATACAAAATCTTTATTTTCAAGATAGCGTGAACAGACCATTGCCAATGTCGGGGTTTGGACACGGCCTAAAGACCAGACACCTGATCCGGCTGATATGGATAAAGCTTGTGAGGCATTAATACCGACAAGCCAATCCGCCTGGCTACGGGCTTTGGCTGAGTAATATAAATGATCATATTCCGATCCCGCCCGTAGGCTTTCCAGACCACCCCGGATAGCCTGATCGGTGAGTGAGCTGATCCAAAGGCGGTCGAAGGGCTTGCTGCATGACAAATAATTATAAATATACCTGAATATCAACTCGCCTTCTCGTCCCGCATCGGTAGCGACAATGATACGTTCGCACTTATCAAATAATTCACGAATGACTTTGAGCTGTTTCATTGTCCCCGGATCGGGTTTATATTCTTTACCCTCTTTTATATGGCGGGGGATTAGCTTAAAGTCGTCCGGCAATATGGGCAGGTTCTCCTTTTGAAAACCTTTGATCCCATACTCTTCGGGCATGGCTAACCCGACCAGATGGCCGAAAGCCCAGGTAATAGCATAACCGTTACCTTCCAGATAGCCGTCCTTACGGCTGGTTGCTCCAACAATAGCCGCAATGTCACGGGCTACAGATGGTTTTTCTGCGATGATTACTTTCATTTTTTTATTATGGATTTTTAGTGGGAGGCACAGCCTCATTTATTTATACTTTGGTCACTACGACCGATAGACCGTTTTGTTATAAATGGATTTATTAAGAAGGTTGAAATCTACATCTTTACTCCGCCGCTCTTTTTTACAGTGCGGGTAGGACGTTGCGTTTCCTTTTGCTTCTCAGCCTGCTGTTGTGTCGGAGAAGTTTGGCCCTGCTTTATCGGTTCTTTTACATTTTTCAGACTCTCGCTGGTCTTACCCTGTGAATTGACAGCGACTTGTGTTTTGCTTTCTTCGGCAGGTTTAACCTCGGCTCCCTGTTTCTGAGCTTTATCCGGATTCCATCTGAAAAAGTCGAGCTTGCCCTTTTCATCATTTACTTTTACATAGGCATTGAAGGGTTGATCCTGCCCGTCTTTCATCATACCCTGAACATATACGGCTTTTCCTTCACGAAGTGAGTTTTGTTGTTTTTCATCCAGATTCACCCCCAGTAGTTTGTCAGGGATACGTACTTGCTGCTTTGGTTCCTGCTGTTCCGGTTTATTATTCTGCCTATATTTATTCCGGTCCAGTCCGTCATAGGAGAAATCAAGAGATCCTTTTGCCGCATTAAACTGGACATAGCCATCGAAGGGCCTGTCGTTTCTGGATGTCATGCCTTCCACTAATGTCTTTTTGCCTTCATACAGTGATTGTAATTGTTCTTTAGAAAGAGGGGCTTCTTTCAGAGTATCCTTAAAAGCAACGTTAGCCACAGGTATTGCTTCAAGTTGGTTTGTTAACTTATCCAGAGAAACGAAGGATGGAATTTGCTCACCTTTCTCTCCTGTAAGCTCAATGATTCTTCCGGCATTGGAGGTTTCAAGCAGGTTCTTTTTGTCTTGGTCGGTCAATGTCGCTCCGTGAAAGGGAATATCCAAAGTAGGAGCAGGTTGATAACTGTCCGCTTTCAAACGGATACTGCCATCGGGATTTTCCTCAAAGGATAATCGTACCTGTACCTGAAATGCAATCCCTTCGTAAGTTGGGTTTACCTGTATCAGGTTCGGTGATTTATGCCAGTTAAGCATAGCTTTAAGATTTCCCTGCTCTTCCAGCATCTCGCGGGTAACGCCGAGTTTTTCCAACTGTCCCCAATTGATACGGCTTTCATCCACAGGTTTGTACTCTTGGGACTGATCTTGTGTCTTTTGCTGTTTGTTGAAGTCCTCCGGATTGACACGGCTTTGGGATAAAAAAACGGAATTACCATCTTCATCTTTAAACATTTCCTTTAAAGCAGAAGCGATATTCTCAATTTTCTCGATAGGAGAACGGAAGAAATTGAAATGAGTCGGGTCTTGAAATTCCCTTTTGAGGTTAGAGAAAAAGTTTTCCAGAATACCTGCTTTCTCATCAATTTGAATAAATTCACCTTGATTCGTTGCTTTTGGATCAACAGATTCGAGATTACCCTGATTATCTACTCCCTTGACTGCTTTTACTTTATTGCCGTCACTTTTATTGACGACCAAAAGTGTTTCTTTGTTTTTTAATTTTTCGTCCATAATTTAATTGTTAAATTATTGCATCAATATAAATGCAGGACGAAAATAGTCAGATCGGATGGGGCTTATCCGATATATTAATTTGGTGGTAGTGAGTGGCTTCGAAATGGTAGGAAGTGGCGTTTAATCATTATCGTGCTTGAAAGGGAGTTTATTCAGTTTATTGTCTGGATCTAAACAAGTCACAAACGAACAAATGCAAAATGCCTATGGGTGCTTTATGGAAGGGTTAAGAACTGTCAGTCAATCCGAAAATAGCCTTTCGGAAACCTTTCGGATGCTGAATATTACTCGTGTTGAGTTAGTCGGTATGGAACCGCTTTATCGATATGGGCAAGGGGAAAAATGCCCTAGAATTTGCCTATCATAAAAAAGCGTTATCCCTTATTAATGCTGAATTAGAACTTCTGAACCTAAAAATTCGCTATCCTGAACAGTTCGAACAATTTGAGCTACAAACATTTCAATCCGACCTTTATATTCTCCCTAAGTCCAAAGATTTGGGGATTGTTGCTTTGGCGAAAATTGTAATAGCTCTTTTCTTTTCAAAAAAAGTATTCCAACGGAACAGTAAACCCGGACACCTGAACCAAATTGCAGATGCTTTTGAAAAAATATTCAATTGTTGTTTTGGGAGTATTTACGACCATCAAGAAAAAGTATTCGACCGTAAACCGTTCAATCGAATGAAAGCCCTTGACTTCTTACGAAATCTCATAATCCGAAAGGATAAAGAGGGTAAGAATAAACAAGATGAAAAATAATCTTTTTGCAACAAACTAAATAATAGGTCGTTATCAAAAACTTTCAGGGGAGTAGTTAACTACTCCCCTTTTTCTGCTTCTTCATTCTTCCATCCTTTGCTTCATCAATACATTGAAAATAAATAGTATCAATTAAAAAAATAAAGCAATATGTATATCAATATCTAATCCTTAAATCATCTCATCGTAAATCGGATAATCTGGCCACTAACATCTCAAAATGACGCTCTACGGTGGCTGCATCTGCATCCTTGAGCAGTATCCGTTTTTCCTTATCCAGCAGGTACAGATTTGGAATGGCTTTCAGGTCGTAAAGGGATTTACTCCTTACCGCATACTCCTTGTCATAGCCGTTGATCCAGGAAAGGGGCATTCCCTGCAAATGTTTCCGCCATAGCAGGTTGTCGCTGTCCGTGTACAAAGCCAGTATATCCAGTTTCCCGGTAAAGAGCAAATCATTTATCAGGGAGGACTCACGCAGGTAAGCCGTTGTCTCCCTGCAATTGGGGCAATCCGGGTCATAAAAGTAAAGCAGGGTATATTCGTTTTTCAATGCCTGCAGGTTGCCGCTGCTCCCGTCTGCAAAGGTATAAACGATATCGGCTGCAATGTTTCCTTTACGGTTTTTAAGCATCATCGACAGGTCGAACTTAGCCCGCTCTTTTGCCACCATATCACTGACAATATCAGTCGTAAGATATTCCGTCACCGGAATATAATACTCTTCATCGCGCAGCGGGGAGTTTGGATCATACAGGTAGTGCCTGTATAATGAAAGGAAATAAGGATATACCTTTCCGCCGGCATCCTCTTTCACCGCCCTGTCAAGCATAGCGGTAATGGACGCATATGCTTTCTCTTTACCGGCACGGGGCAGTATGTCCACATAATCGGCAAACGCCTGTTCGGTAACTTCCGGCAGGTGGATATAAGCAGTATCACCGAAATCGAAATGATCCCAGTAATGTGCGACCAGATAATCTGCCCTTTCAGCTGAAGTTTTCAATCCGTCGGGAACAGTAACCATTTGAAATTCTTTTTTTACGGGAGTATTTCCTGCCTCCTTCAGGTATGTTTCTTCCCGTTTTTTTTCGTTACAGCCGCAGCATGTGGAAAGTGTATAAATAAAACCCACAAAGAAAACGCACGGATAAACCACCCATATCAAAACTTTAACCCAATCTAATCTTTTTAATATATTCATAAATGATAACGATTTACGTTCTTATTCCTTATCCACGGTTATAGCCTTGTACCAATCCAGTCTCCGATAGGCTTCGTTGAGCGCCGGAAACCGTTCCTGCACGATATAGGCGGTCATTCCCGAATGTTTCCGGATGGTGAAGCCGTTATATCCATCCATAAAAGAAGGCGTGGATGCTTTCCACACCACACATCCGCCTATCAGCCGCAAAAGATATTCTTTTTGCATTTCCGTTTCAAGCAGGCCCGTATAGTATTCCCCGAAATCGGAAAACAAGCGGTAACTGCTCCGGTCGAAATGCTGAATATCCATTGCATTAATTTCTTTCTCTGAATTGCAATTTTTCCTGATATAATCAGCCAGGACGTCAAGAGCATCCGTTTTTATTACCGAAAATGTGGCAGAACGCATGTAGCCTTCCTGTTTATCGAAATAGTCGAATGCCGCTTGGATAAACTTTACGGGGTCGCCATATACCAGTTCGTTTGTATGCTGCCGGTAAATATCCGTAAAACCGGGTGAGACGATCTCTGCCGACGAAGCCAATACGTACTCCGCTTTATCCCTGAGCTGGTAAGCCACTTCCACGCCCGCCATGAAACAGGTTTCGAAAATGATATGCCTGAAAGCCCCGTCGGGTATGGCCCCGGCAAAATCGACCAGTTCCATCTCGTTACTGCCGTCAGTAATTACAGACCGGGGTTGCACCGCCGACCGGGGATTAATCAGCATACCCGCAGGCAGCCAGCCCGAAGCATGGGAAAAAACCAGCAGGTTGAAAACCGCTCCGGGATACATCGCTTTTGCTTCGGCGACCACACGCCGGAAAACAGTCGGGTCTGCCGAGTTTTCCGCTTCGTATTCCCTCAGAGGCACGGCGGTTGTATTACCGCTTATTTCAAGCAGTCGGGGAGCTGAGTTCCGCATATCGTGATAAACCAGCACTTTCGTTCCATACCGGCCGTCATAGCCTTGTTTAATGGCTTCAAGTTTTTCATTACTTTCGCCGGACAAGCTATTGTCGCCACCCAGGTAAACCAGCAATACCCGGGTTACAATATCCGGTTCCTGTTCTTTCCCGCACGAAACAAACAATAAGGCTAACGAAAGAAACGCCACCCGGAGCATTGCTTTTGTAAGGCTATCTTTTCCATGCATCCTTACTTGTCCTCCGCATAACAGGGCAATATGCTTTCTGCATGAGGAAACTGGTGCATCACCCGGCTCGTTATCAGCTATTACCCTGTATGTTATAATTTCCCTGTCCATATATTTTTCTGTATTTGCTTGAATAAATAAAAAAACGGGCCAGGCCGGCTTCCCAGCCAACATGGTCCTTAAGGAAAATCAAAAAGTATATATTGGGGAAATATATATTCCTCATAGCCGAATTCATACTGTTGATATTTTTTCGACTTGTGTGGGTATTTCTCTCTCTGCTCCTTTCCCATTATCCATTCATTCACCGGTAAACAATTCAAGGCTGCTGCCTGTTGTTTCTTCATCCCTCGCTGCACATAGGTAGGATGCACCCGATCCGGCGAGAACCTGCAAAATATTTTCGGCATATAATTTAAATCGTACCATGAATCAGATATATCGTTTCTTTTCGCTTTTATCATTGGTTTATCGTTTCTTATATTCTGTATAGTATCCGCTGGGGTTACTGTTTGCTTTATCTTGTTATTCCTTTATGCTAAAAAATGGCAGCCGGGCGAATTATCGCAACTCACAGGGCTGCCCCTTAACACAAACTTTACAAAACTACACTTGTATTTTTTTACTTCTTTATTCCACCACACAGCGCACGGCGTGAGCCCTGCACCGCCCTTCTGTATTATGGTAGATATTAATACCGCCGATCCAGCCTCCCAAGTTCGGGGTAAAACTCATTAAATATGAGTTCGTAACTCCCGGAGAAGCCGTCCAGTAATAGCTGCCATCATTAGTAGTATTACTCTGAACACTACTGCTACAATTACGCCAGTAAGAAGAAGGGAAAAAAGCTGCGCCTGTTTTATTGACACCTCTCTCCACAAGACTTGTTCCATAGGCATTATTAGCGGCATCCCCGGTTTGCAGGGAATAATCGCCGTTGAATTCACGTGAAGTGGGCATGCGCCATTTTTTTCCGGCAGGTGCGTAGCCCTTCTTCGTTAGCCACCTGCATATGTCTCCTTTCCCTGAGTTCCCATCCGTAACTTCGTACAGATAAGCCCTGTCCCTGTTATCAGATATATTCGTTGCATCGGAGATAAAAGGTATATCACCATATGCATATCCTCCTGTTGTTGTTCCTCCTTCAGGCGGGTAAAGCCTTGTGCCGGAAGAAGTATTGGTAGAATAACTGCCGTTTGGAGAAATGCCCCATAGGCTACCCCACTTGAAAACGACGCCATTGTAATACTGGTGGTCGGTTACGCCTACGTCATCGAAGGTCAGGCGTCCCAATCCCTCGTCGTAATAGATATTGCTGCCTGCCCAGCCTTTGTGTGCCGGTGGAGATATGATTTGTCCCATCAGGTTAAAGTTGACGGTTACATCATTGAACTTTTTTTGGGTTTCCGAGCTTTCGAGCACGACGGTTACCGTGCCGGATACAGCATCAGTGGGTCTGTTTTTTACTGTAAAACGTATCGGAGTATAGGTCAGGGAGATATTATTCCCGCCGACGGTTCCCGGTATTAAATTATCCTGCCCTTGCAGGGCAAGCAAGCCGCTGTTATCCGTCACCGACTTGATCCGCCATCCGGTATTACTTTCTATTGCAAACATATAATTGCTGCCGTCGAGGTGGTAAAACCCGTCGGCTGCAGTTACGATCAGGTTGTAAGTTGCCTGGCGCAGGAAGAGGCTCTTCATCATATAGCGTTGCCCGTTGGTTATCGTGAAATCGAACCTCGAGATCTTTTCCATAAAAGGATCATCCGCCACATCCGCACTGGTGATAGCGGTAGGAAAGATTGTGTTGTACCATATTTCACCGGAAGCATTACTGAATGTGGCCGGTACATCCGATTCCGGGGCAAGGGGAAAGGACGTCGTTCCTACCATCTGGCTACTCACCGTTACATCCGATGTTGCCGGGAACCAGAACAACGCGAATTTCTGCGCATCAGGCTGTACGCCGATCGGTTCCCGGAAGAACAGCTCGGAAATTTCATTTCCACCGGCATCTTTAATATAGAGGTCGATACCCGCCTCAGTGGTCTGCGTCACGGTTACTTTGTAAACCAGACGTCCTGCTTTCAGGTAGATATACGCCGTCCGGTCTGATCCCGTATTTTCCTCCAGGATCAGTTTTATATCCGTGGAACCGGAATTCCCCCCGGCAGAACTGACCGAAAGCCAGCTTACCGGATTGCCGCCATCTGTGATTTGCTCTACACTCCACCCCCCGGGGTAATCGGTTTTCACCGTCAACGTATTGTCTTTGCCCAAAGCCGTACGGTTGTCACGCGAAAAAGTGAAGGTTTCCCGGGATACGGCCAGCCTGTATTGCCCGTCGGATGCGATCCCCGTGATTTCCGCCTCATCCCAGGCAATGACTTCGGCTTCCATATTCACGGCTTTGGCGTTAAAGGCTTCCTCGGCCGTTTGGCATCCCTGTCCTTTTACTTTGGTAATCCTGACGGTATACCTGTGATTGCGCAGGATGTCCCGGGGAACGTTGTTGTCCTCTTGTTTCACAAAGTCTATCCTGTAATAAGTCGGGGTGGCGTCAGTGCCGTAAACACCACCGACCACCAGGCAGGTCATTTGATTGGTTACGGGAATACTGTTTTCATAAGGAACCTCCGATTCAAAAGTATAGATGCTGCTTTCGAGCGATACGTCATTCGACACGGTATAATCCAGGGGCCCTTTGACGACATTGCTGCCCGCAGCAAGCGTGGGCTTTTCCACTTTCGACAAAGAACCTGCCGCCAGGTTAACCGGATCGGGTGCGATACGCGCCTTTTGATGGCTGTTGTATAAGTGTACCGTTTTAAGTTTGAAATCCGGCTGGGCCTGATCGCCCACCATTACCTCTATCCCGGCTACCATACGCAATAGCTTCAGGCCTGTGACGGTCAGCCCCGGGGTAATTGTCTTGTCGCCCGAAGCTTCACCCCACATCGGGATGTCGCGGTAACCGTTGCTGCCCGGATCGTTGTTCCAGCGGGTAATGCCCGACAACTGCAACTGCGCAAGCATGGTGTTTTTTTCCACACCCTCTCCGGTACCGCCTTCAAACAGGGCGTCGACTTCCGGTTTCGCATTGCCCAGGAGGACGAACCTGTAAGCCTCATTCTGTTTCAGGCGGGTGAATGTTACCGTAAATTTCTTTTTGCTGATCTCTCCGTTATCCTGTATCGTGCCGGTTTCAGCCCAGTCATACAGCTTGTATTGACCACCCTCCGGTTTGAAGGCCAGCACGTATACGTGTGCAAGTTTGTTTTCGTCCGTTGCCGTCAGGGCATACGTCCCGGGTGAGGAAGCGGGAAGATTCACGCTGAAAGCCAGTTCTGTATTGTTCCTGCCGGAAATAGGGGTGATGTCCTGCTCTTCCGAGCATGAAGGCAGCATGCACCCCGCCAACAGGAATGCCAATATATATAAAATATGAATTCTTCTTTTTCTTTTCATCGTTATACGAGTGATTTCTTTGTATTGAATCTTGATACTTATTCCACCACACAGCGCACGGGGTGAGCCCTGCACCGGCCTTCTGTTTCATGGTAGATATCAGCGCCGTTGAATATACCTGCAAACTTATTGGAATATTTCATTAAGTATGCGTTTGTACCTCCCGGGGAAGCCGTCCAGTAATAACCGTTACCCGTACTGGCGCTCTCCTGTAGAGCTCCGGTACAATGGCGATAGTGAGACATGGGGAAGAATGCAGCAGTGCCCGTTTTGCTCACACCACTTCTCACAGCGCCTGTTCCATATTCATGATTACCGAAAGTTCCGGTTTGATATGTATAACTACCGTCGAACTCCCGCGATGTGGGCATGCGCCATTTCTTTCCGGCAGGCGCATAGCCTTTCTTCGTCAGCCACCTGCATATGTCTCCTTTCCCTGAGTTCCCATCCGTAACTTCATACAGATAAGCCCTGTCCCTGTTTGAGGGTACATTCGTTGCATCGGAGATAAAAGGTATATCATCATATGATCCTCCTGTCGTTGTTCCTCCGTCAGGCGGGTATCTTTTTGTGAGAACAGTATAATTTTGGATAGGTGAAATGCCATACAGGCTGCCCCACTTGAAGATAACGCCGTTGTAGTACATGTGATCGGTTACACCTACGTCATCAAAGGTCAGGTGTCCCAATGTCTGGTCATAGTAGATATTACTGCCTGCCCAGCCTTTGTGTGCCGGTGGAGATATGATTTGCCCCATCAGGTTAAAGTTGAGGGTTACGTCATTAAACTTTTTTTGGGTTTCCGTGCTTTCGAGCACGATGGTTACCATGTCGGATACAGCATCAGTGGGCCTGTTTTTTACTGTAAAACGTATCGGAGTGTAGGTCACGGAGGTATTATTCCCGTCACCGACTCCCGGTATTAAATTGTCCTGCCCTTGCAGGTTAAGCAAGCTGCTGTTATCCGTTACCGACTTGATCCGCCATCCGGTGTTACTTTCTACTGCAAACATATAATTGCTGCCGTCGAGGTGGTAAAACCCGTCGATTACAGTTACGACCAGGTTGTAAGTTGCCTGGCGTAAGAAGAGGCTCTTTGTCATATAGCGTTGACCGTTATATATCGTGAAATCGAATCTCGAAATACATTCCTTAAAAGGATCATCCGCCACATCCGCACCGGAGATAGCGGGAGGAAGGATTGTGTTGTACCATATTTCACCGGAACCATTATTGAATGTGACCGGTTTATCCGATCCTCCGGTAATGTCAAAGGTAAAGGGCGTCGTTCCTGCCATCTGGCTACTCACCGTTACATCCGATGTTGCCGGGAACCAGAACAAACCGAATTTCTGTGCGGCAGGCTGTACGCCGATCGGTTCCCGGAAGAACAGTTCGGAAATTTCATTTCCCCCGGCATCTTTAATATACAGCTCAATACCTGACGTAATGGTCTGCGTCACGGTTACTTTGTAAACCAGGCGTCCTGCTTTCAGGTAGATATACGCCGTACGGTCTGATCCCGTATTTTCCTCCAGGATCAGTTTTATATCCGTGGAACCGGAATACCCCCCGGCAGAACTAACCGAAAGCCAGCTTACGGGGTTATTGCCGCCATCTGCGATTTGCTTTGCACTCCACCCGCCGGGGTAATCTGTTTTCACCGTCAACGTATTGTCTTTGCTCAAAGCCGTACGGCTGTCACGCGAAAAAGTGAAGGTTTCCTGGGATACGGCCAGCCAGTATTGCCCGTCGGATACGATTCCGGTAATATCCGCCTCATCCAAAGCAATGACTTCTGCTTCTATATTCACGGCTTTGGCGTTAAAGGCCTCTTCGGCCGTTTGGTATCCCTGTCCTTTCACTTTGGTGATCCTGACGGTATACCGGTGGTTGCGCAGGATGTCCCGGTACGAGAGGGTGTTGTCATCCTCTTGTTTCACAAGGTCTATCCTGTAATAAGTCGGGGTGGCGTCGTTGCCGTAAACTCCGCCGACCACCAGGCAGGTCATTTTATCGGTTACGGGAATACTGTTTTCATAAGGAACCTCCGATTCAAAGGTATAGATGCTGCTTTCGAGCGATATATCATTCGAAACGGTATAGTCCAAGGGTCCTTTGACGACATTGCTGCCCGCAGCAAGCGTGGGTTTTTCCACTTTCGACAAAGAACCTGCCGCCAGGTTAGCCGGATCGGGTGCGATACGCGCCTTTTGATGGCTGTTATACAAGTGTACAGTTTTTAGTTTGAAATCCGGTTGGGCCGGCTCACCCACCGTGACATCTATCCTGGCTGCCATACGCAGGAGTTTCAGGCCTGCGACGGTCAGCCCCGGGGTAATTGTCTTGTCGTCCGAAGCTTCACCCCACATCGGGATGTCGCGGTAACCGTTGCTGTCCGGATCATTATTCCAGCGGGCAATGCCCGACAGTTGCAACTGCGCAAGCATCGCATTTTTTTCCGCTCCCTCTCCGGTACCGCCATCAAACAGGGCGTTAACTTCCGGCTTCGCATTGCCCAGGAGGACAAACCTGTAAGCCTCGTTCTGTTTCAGGCGTGTGAAGGTTACCGTAAATTTCTTTTTGCTGATCTCTCCGTTGTCCTGTATCGTGCCGGTTTCAGCCCAGTCGTAAAGCTTGTATTGGCCACTTTCGGCTTTGAAGGCCAGCACGTATACGTGTGCAAGTTTGTTTTCGTCCGTTGCCGTCAGGGCATACGTCCCGGGTGAGGAAGCGGGAAGATTCACACCGAAAGCCAGCTCCGTATTGTTTCCGGCGGAAGGGTGGAAAGTTTCCCGTTCTTCCGAACATGAAAACAGCATGCACCCCAGCATCAGAAATGTCAGAGTATGCAAAAAAGATATCATTTTTAATCTTTTCATTATTTTACAGTATTATATCCTGTGTGTTTATATTCCCAGACCGTACGTCGCCCGTTTGCTTATTAACCACGCAGATTATCTCGTCCCGCCTGGTTTTATACATACACACACTTTTACTTATAATGCTTTCTTTTTATATTTCATTCAGTGTTTCGTTAATTATCCATCCGTTGATGGAAACCTGCACATCCATGTCCGTATCCGATACTTTCATGAATTTCAGGTGGATGTCGTAGGTATGAATATCCTCCAGATCGACGGTTATCCCTTGCTCCCTGAGCTTGAGGATCAGTTCCACCAAATTTGCCGAAAAGAATATTTTACCGGTAATTTCGTTTGTCAGTACCAACTCCGGCGTGGGCCGCTGCTCGTTCAGGGAGAGTACGCGCAGAGAGCCGTAGGGTTGCCCGTCCTTATCTTTCGAGCAAGGTGATATATAGCGTAGCTTCGTAAGCGAAGCACAGGAATTGTCGAATGTATGGTCGCCGTTATCGTCTTCGATATACAGGCTGTAAGTATGTTCCGGGAAATCGATTCCCTCGGTGGTCACGTTGATCGTGTTGGTAATTTGTTTCAGGTCGAGTGTAAAGTTCATGCCCGGCCTGATTACTTCCGCAATGTCCAGCCTGGCGTAGAAAAGATGGTTCGGATGATGGTCTATGATGTTGCTTTCCGTCCTTTTCAGGCGCAGCATACACTCATTAATATCGGTCTGGCCCGGAATGAATGCTTCCGGATTTGCCTGGTAGCAATCCTGGGTGAATCCGCCCCAGCAGACAAAAGAATATGTTCCGTAGTCCAATGGAAGCTCCATATAATACAGAGGACTTAACGAGGGGCTTTCGTCTATCCATTCCCCGATGAATTTGCCATTCCCGTCGAAGACGAACAGGTTGAAGCGGTTCACTTCAGCCGGATCAAGCAATCCGGGAGAGTAGGTCGTCCGGTAAGCAAAATACACCCGTACGTTTTGGGGAGGGCAGTCCGTATTATCTTCACCGATACAGGAATGCAGCAGCAACAGGAGTACCGTGGTAAGATAAGAGAAAAAACGGAATACTCGTTTCATCAGTTTGTTCATTTCGTTATCTACTGGCATATATGGTTCCAGCGGTAAATATACCTGGCAAGGTCTGGCCCGCCATGCATTGGATTAATAGAAAATCGTATCAATAAAACGTCCGGCCCGAACAGCCTCCTGCATTTTACAAGGTTCGCCGTCAGCAGGGGAAGACTGATGGCCGGACAGTATTATTTGTTTGTTCTTTAGATTTCGTTCTCCTGAGTAACTATTGTCCAGGGTTCGATATCCAGTGTAACTGAGATATCGGTCGGCTCATCGATTTCTTCAGTGGGGTCTGTGATGATGTCTCCCGGTTTTCCCAGCCCGTTGATCTTGGTAATGGTCACCTTATAGATGTTATTACGCAAAACATCAAACTTATTTTCCTGGCCGCTTTGAGGCGCCGGATTCAGGAATATATTGTAATATGCCAATCCGTTGGTATATGTTATTGCGGATGTACCTTTGTCTGTGGCATAGGCAGCAGCATCTGTCGAGCTCTTAAAGAAATACTTTTGTCCACCGGCATTTACCAGATAGAATGTCTCTCCTGCATTGTACGAATCATCAGCAGTAAACCCTGAAGCTGCATCTCCGGCAGTGTTCAGCTTGACAATACTGGAAGGTGTGTATGTTGCACGCACGGAAACATAGGTATGATCACCCTGGGCATTTCCCTGTGAAGTATTCTCCGTCGTATAAACGGCGTCAGCAATAGTGATGGCTGTTGCATTGGGATTGATTGTCTTATAGTCACTGCTTTGTGCCGGGATAAAGTCCGTCAGTACACTCCAGGGGGATGTCCAGTTCGGGTCTCTGAAGGTTGACGACGGATAGGGGAAGAATTTCTTGTTGACATTGCTCACTGCAAACTGAAGGCCGGATACCGTACCTCCGGTTACGGATGAGGAGAATGGGTTCCCTTCCTGCACCACCACTTTTGCCAGGAGGCGGGCAACCGTTACCGTTACCGTATTTTCCGTGGCATAATCCGGATCGCCGGTCGTTACCAATGTGGGCGTTTTTACCAGGCGGCTGAACATGGCAAAGCCGGTGGTCGTATTACCCAGTTCGGTTGCTGCAGCGGTAATAGCCTGCTCAACAGCGCCTGGATCGGTATTGACAATCGCAGTAGCCAGCGTTGCCGGCAGGTTAACCCCCACATAGATATTCTTAGCCCCGGTAGTGGTGGCAATTTTTTTAGCATCTTTCAGTTGCCATTTGTTATCGCCCAGGTCATCGAAATCCGCAACAACCAGAGACTGCCTTTTGATAAACGCATTGGAGGCATCGTAGATATACACGTCCACGGTCTTTATGGTCACCTCATCGGCAGTGGCATTGGGATCGGCCGCATAAGTCACGGGCTGTGAAATACTCAGTGAAAAATTGGTAGGCGTCCCGGTTTCCGGTGTTTTGCCTGTTACTTCATCATCGCTTGAACAAGCGGTAAAACCTAGTAGCGAAGCTACTGTGAGTAATGTTGCATACTTAAATTTAGTTTTCATTTTCATTTTCTTTATTTAATTTTAAGAATAAAAAACTGGTTCTCAATATATTAAAGGTAACACCTGATCATATCCGTCTTATCTCATTTTTATTTTACAAACGTTTATAAGTTTTTACTATTCATTTATTTCTTCTTTGCCTTCCCCATATACCTTCACTTCATAATCGATCCGGTATTCGATCCGTCTTAAAGCCGGAAACATTTCTTTTAGCATCCTGAGGTAAGGAACGCCCTTGTCTAACCGCATTAAGGCCGACTCCCTGCCTTCGGCAACCGGTACAGTAGCTATTATGTCCAATATCCTGTCTTTTTGCGGCAAACTGCTTGCCCTGACCTGTTCCGTCAGGCCTTCCCAGTCTTCACCATGGGAAGTAACCCGCAAAAGGTTATCATCAATGGAAAATCGGCTTTTAATATACTCTTTCAGAGCATGGGCTCTCTCCCCGGCAAGGCGTTCATTGTGGATATACAAACCTTCAGGGGAAGCATAACCCTCTATATACAGGCCCAGCAAACGGGCATCCGGATTATCCTGAACTTCGCGGAGATTACATTCAATCTTTGCCAGTTCTATGGCGTTACGCATGAATCCCGGCAGGATCACAGAGTTATCAGCCGGAAAATCCATATACGCCTTGTCTCGACGGCGTTTTATGGCATATTTGTGAGAGGTGGGATGGACTGCAAGTGGTATATCTTCCGGGTGGAACACCGCATGTTGTTTTACTCCATTATTTAAGCGGTAAGCGATCAGGGTGTTTCTGCCCCGGTAGCCCGATGTCTCCTGCAGTACCTGCAAGCGGGCCGAATCCATCCATGAGGTGTAGGGAACTTTTGCCGCATAGGACAATACCGTGTCGTTGCTTATACGCGCAGATATGGAATTATCCGCCACATCCCGGTTAAAACGGGCTATCACCCTCCGTTTATTCTCACCCAGTACGATAACCGGCGGCAACGAAAGTAAGGAATCGCCTGCTTCTATTTGCGGACTGATACAAAGCCCCTGTCCTGCTTCTATCGAAAGGGGATTGATCCTGATCAGAAGATCGACTGAAAGACTGTCATCCCTTTTTCCGAACTCCCGTGCATCTACTATAATCAGACCCTGGGAAAATCCGGATAAGGAAATCAAAAACGAAAAAACAGTTAAAATATATTGCTTCATAAATCTATGCTTTTAAGTAAGCTATTATCTGTTTTCGAGGCTATCTGACCTCATTTGACGATATAGATTAGTGAAACACCCGCTTTGGTGGGGCCGAACCAGTGTTTGCTTCCCTCACTTGTTTTACGTCCGCAGGTGTGGCATTCGTATTTGCTGTAATCGGTATATACATACCCGAAACCAAAGGTGGCTTCCAGATTCCAACGACGGGAGAGTATCCACTGGTAGCCGTAGGAGAAGCCTGCGCCCCAGGCATGGCCCTGGAAACGGTAGTCTTTCAGTTCGGGAAATATATCAAGCGGCAAATCCAGGTTGCCGATATTGTAGTTGTTGTAGAGCAGGTGTGTTCCCAGATAATGCCCGTTGAACGGTTCATGAATCCAGTAGCGAAGCTCCGGTTGGATCAGCAGATGCTTCCATTTGCGGTTATCACTGAATGTCCAGGGATTGTAGCTTGCCGACAGATCCAGGGTCAGGTAGTCCGACAGGCGTGCCTCAGCCCCCAGGTTCATCGTTGCTGCGAGATCATGCAGCAGGTTGGTCTTGATACTCAACACGGGTAGCCTTGCCGGCAGTACCGTTCCTTCCGGCAGAAAAACATCCCGGCGCATTTCCTGAGAATACAGATTTGTTAAAATGGTAACTGATACTGCCAATAGCAATACGGTTTGCTTGAACATCCTATGTGAAGTTTTATATCTTTAGTAAATGCAATAAAAAGTACAAATATACTGTTTTGCAAAAGTATGTAAAAGGGATGATATAGGAAAGTCTAATGATAGTATATAGTAGTAAACTATCATCTTAATATCGTTGTAATCAGTTTGTGATGAAATACTTATTCGATTTATTTATTCATGTATTAGGGAACAGTCGCTGTGGCCTGATCAAATTTATACACATCCTTTTTTAGTATGATCATACTTTATTCAAAAGTTTTAGGAAATAAACCATATCGCCCGGATGAAAAGCTTTTACAGAAAATATCAAAGAATTACGTCCTTGTCAATGGGAACCTGCTCTAATCGCTTTAATATCAGATACCGTAAACGTTCCTGATGTTCATCTCCCCATTGCCCTAGCGCTGAAAGAACGGGAATTAATGTTTCGCCAAATTCAGTCAGGCTGTATTCAACCTTTGGCGGGACTACCGGATAAATCGTTTTCGTAATCAGTTCATGTTCCTCCAGCTCTTTCAACTGTATATTGAGGACTCTGCGGGAAGCATCAGGGATTTTACGTTGCAATTCACTCGGACGTTTATACCCTTCATGGATAAACCACAATAGGCGGATTTTCCATTTGCCGTAGAGGACTTCGCCAATCAGGTCGAGCCCGCAATTCAAGCTTAACGGTATCTTTCTTTCATACATGGTACAAATATATTCATATGTCCAAAATTGTACAATAGGAGAATAATTTATCCCTATCCGATTCGTTTTTCCGTACTTGTATAAATTCGGCATACATCCTAATTTTGTATCAAAAAAAACAAAGTATGAAACAGGAATTTAATTTTAAGAATGAGTTGTCTGGCAAAATAGCATTGGTAACAGGTGGAACCAAAGGTGCAGGAAAAGCAATCGCGGAACGGTTGCTAAAAGCAGGGGCAACCGTTGTCATTACGGCAAGAAATGAACCGGAAGAGGAAAACTCCAACCTGTATTTTATTCCCGCTGATTTAAGTAGGCCGGAAGGGACTCAAAAAGTGGTGGAAGGGGTTTTATTGAAATTCGGCAGACTCGATATTTTAGTAAATAACCTTGGTGCCTCAGAAACTCCGGGAGGAGGCTTTGCCGCTCTAACAGATGAAGATTGGGAAACGGGGATCAAGACCAATCTACTTGCGCCCGTCCGTCTAGACAGAGGCTTTTTACCGCAAATGATAGAACAGGAAAATGGCGTTATCATTCATATCGCATCCATTCAGGGAAGATTACCTCTGCATGAATCCACTCTTCCTTATGCAGCAGCCAAAGCCGGGTTGATTAATTACAGCAAAGGTCTGTCCAAAGAGGTTTCTTCCAAAGGAGTGCGTGTATTGACGGTTTCCCCCGGTTGGATTATGACCGGTTCTGCTACCCGGATGATGGAAAGAATCGCAGAAAGTTCAAACATCACGGTAGAGCAAGCCACACAGAGTGTGATGGATGCATTGGGAGGAATACCTATCGGAAGGCCTGCCCAACCCGAAGATATTGCGGAATTTGTCGGCTTTTTAGTCTCGCCCCGAGCCGGATACCTGACAGGAACAGAATATATAATTGACGGAGGGACTATTCCCACTATATAATAACTTAAAAAAACAAGAACAATGCATTTAAAATTACCGAAAGTCATATCAGACTTATTAGCAGCACAGAAAAATTATGACAGCGAGGCCTATGCCGACTGTTTCTCAGAAACAGCACTTGTCATTGACGAAGAAAAAGAATATAAGGGTCAAAAGGCCATAAAGAATTGGATTGAAGACGCCAATCAACAATTCAAGACAAGAATGAAGCCAACGAAATATTCAGGAACCGATTCAAAGGCTATTCTTACGGCTGTTGTCTCAGGAGATTTTGACGGAAGCCCGGTTGCTTTGGACTATCATATGGAAACAAAAGACAGCAAGATTACTCGTTTAGAAATTATTCTCAGCAATGAGTAAGACATGAATAAATTTAACAAATCCCCTGTGGCATCTAATGAAAATAAACAAGGCTGATATCCCATCAACCTTGTCTCAAAAAGTAGTGTTTGCATATAAAAACAAACTTCTTAAATGTTTTTATATAATATCTCAATGATCTTAGGGATTATTGTGTGCTTATTTTTGTACTAAATGCTGTTATGTATATTTTGAACAGATATTATTTTCGAAAGAGTATACACATACTGTCCGACAAAAATATGGAAAGGGATGAAAAAGGAGAGTCTTATAATAGTATATAGTAGTAAGCTATCATCTTAATATCGTTATAAGCAGTTTGTGATGAAATACTTATGCTGCTTGTTGTGTATATCAAAAGATACGGTATGCAGTCTTGTGAAATTTACACGCTCCGGATTGAAAACCTGAACCTTAAATCAGGTCAGGCTTTTATCGATTCATAAATGTGCAAGAACCGCTTCCTTAAAAATGGGATATCAGCCCCATCGGGACGGGCTAATCCCGTGAAGGCGGTTCCGTAATATGTGTCCTGGAGATTATGGGCGATAAAAGGAATGTCGATGTCTTTGCGAAGCTCTCCCGATTCAATTCCGCGCCTTAGGATATAACTCCAGATTTCCCTCTCTTTTAAAGAGAATTCGGACAATTTTTGCACCATGCCGGGATAGAAATAGGATGCCTGCATAGCTATGTTAACCACGGCGAGACTGTAGTTTTCCACTCCCATACTCCTGAATTCCCTTTTCCGGTTTTCCACCCAGTCACAATATATATGGATAAAACTCAGGAAACTCATCCCTATTTGTTCATTGTA
This sequence comes from Dysgonomonas termitidis, assembly GCF_042654545.1. Lineage (GTDB taxonomy): Bacteria > Bacteroidota > Bacteroidia > Bacteroidales > Dysgonomonadaceae > Dysgonomonas > Dysgonomonas termitidis. Next base: position 113,079 of record NZ_JBHSGN010000050.1, on the reverse strand, counting down.
GAGGTCGAATACCGAGTTGTTCTTGAAGACGTATTTGTCAACAACCTGTTCGAGAAGGGATAGTTTTGTCTTGAAGTGGTGCAGTATGGCGCCCCTGCTGAAGCCGGTGGCTTTTTCCAGATCCGTATAAGTTACCTTATCGTATGGTTTTGACAGGAACAGCCTGAAAGCTTCTTCCTGGATTGTTTCTTTGATATTCCTGCCTTTGGTCATTTTGTTGTATACTGAAAATAGAAGATACAAATATACTGTTTATTTTATATTTTTTATAATCGGCATGTATTCCGGCCAATAACGGGGTTTAACCAATCACTTGTCTTTCAAATAAACGGATTTACATATACATAGACTTGAAAATAAAAAGGATAACAGATTTTATCGAACTCCGCAAGGCTGTTATAAATCCGGGATTATGATGTAAATTTACTAAAAAATCTATCAAAGTACTTGTATAAACGAATAATTTTATATTTTTGCAAACAGTATATACGTACTGTTTTTCTTTTTTTTTGTATCTGTAATGCTTTCCGTGGTTATACCATAAGGCATGATATGGCCCAAGCATATGTAATTATGCTGCTTATAAAACGGTATTTATGAATTAATACATGTGCTTTATGGAATATCTTTTAGAAAAACTCCGGCACCGTATCAAAGGGGCGGCCATATACCAGTCGCCGTCAGGAACAAGACTATATATCCCGTATAGCCTTGATTGTCCTTACCCGGTTACTATAAAAGTATTCTTTGAGGTTATAAATGCCAGGTTGCAACTTTTTGTGAGGATACGTTCGGATGTCTATAATGAAAGCTGGTGCGACCGGGAGGCCGAACAGATAAAAGGGAACCTGAATGAACAGTTGTATGAGATCCTCCATGATTGTGAATTGCAATGCCGCAATATTCCGTTACACCTGCGCCTGAGGGATAACACCTCCCCCTTTTTGTCCGGCGCTTCCCAGGAAGAACGGGATGCAGTCCGTTTCCTCTGCACACGGAAAGCGGCAGCCCTGATCTCGGAATCCCGTTCTTTCAGGTGGTCTGCCGCTATCGGACTCGCCGGGAGCAGGCGCAGGGCCGGGCAAATACGCCGGTTATTTATCTTTCTTCCGCATGCCGACATAGAGCCTTTTAAAGAAAAGTTTTTCAGTCTTTGGGAAGACCTTTTCTTTCCGGTGTTTCTTGTCCCGATCGAAAGCCTTAGCCATAACATCCGGCGGTATCAACTCCTGGCTGCGGATGCCGATCCGGCGACGATGGTCATTATTGACAGTTGCCATCTCTTCAAATCCCCGCAGTCCGTGCGCTCCCGCCGAATGGAGGATATTACGGACAGGTGCAATTATAAATTGATCATGACCGAATCCATGATAGTGGGCAACATCCATGACGTGTATATGCAATACAACCTCTTGAGCCGTTTGATTCTCCGCTATTACCGCTGGGAAGATTTCGCCCGAATGCATATTATTTACGGCGGGTATGGCGGAACCCAGATACTCGGATATAAAAACCTTGCATACCTGGTCGAAAAAGTGAAGCCATATACCTATTACCGCGAAATTCGGCCTGAAAGCCAGCCGGATCAGCCGGTGAAAACCATCTGTTGCGAGCTGACCGAAAAACAGCGGTATTATTATTCCCGGAAAAAAAACGAACTGCTCACGATGATCGAGAAAAACGAACTGGGCCTTTATGATGTGTTCCGCATATTCATCCAGTTACAGAAGATCGTGTGCGGCTTTCCCTTAGCCAGGGGTTGTGATGTGCAAAGTTATGACACGAACAAACTCCCCCTGTTAAAGGAGCATCTGGAAGACAAAAGCATCATATTCTGTAAATTCCTGTTCGAGATTGACCTGCTGCGGATGTTTCTGGGTGCGGATAATTGCGCGGTCATCGGTAACAGGGGAAAGGGCTGTTTCACAAAGGAAAAAGAGCAATTTATGCTTGAAGGGAAAAAGTACCTGATATCCACGCTCTATTTCCCGGACTTCAGGTTGAGCGACATCCGGAATTTCAGTCAGATCCTGTTTTTCAGCCTCTCATTCCGTTATGCCGACTACCGCCGGTGCTTCACTTATATTGAGGATTGCGGAATGGCCGGCAATGTACCGGTCAAACGGTTTGTTACCAATTCCGGTATAGACCGGGCTATCGTCAGTAACCTGCAACGGAAAGGGAAGCTGGCCTATGAACTGAAGCAATCGCTTTCAGACAAATCAGAACTTATTCATTTTATAAAAAGCCTATGAGTACAATGATAAATACAGCAGAGGCAACCCTTCAGGAGGTACAGCGCATTGAAAAAATATGGGGCACGGACATACGGTTGCACAACCTGATAGGCCCTTTTGTAATGAACCCGGTGGTGATACGGATGAACGGGGGCTATCCGTTCAAGAACACGGAAGACCACCTGTGGTATGTATCCCTGAAAAACAGGAACCTGGTAACCGGATTCCTGTCTGTTTGCAACGGACATATATGTAATGATTTCACCTGGCAGGATAACGAGGTGCTGGAAATGCTGCTGGAGAAAGCCCTTCCGGATATGGAAAAAGGAATAGTCGTAACTTTCATGGCTGAAGAGCATGAGTTCCCCCTATTGGAAAAACTCGGCTTTACACTGGAAAGGAAGGCTGTCCGGTATGCCAAAATGGTAAAAGTTATCTGATCATGATGCAGGAAAAGGACGTGTATAGGAAAGCAATGGAGCGTATCGGCTATATCTTTTCCCGTTTCGATAACATATACGTATCGTTTTCGGGCGGCAAAGACAGCGGGGTGCTTCTCAACCTGGTGCTGGACTATATGCGGAGCCACCGGATAACCCGCAAAATATCGCTGCTGCATATCGACGTGGAAGCATCTTATAAAGCCACGATGGATTTTGTGGAAAAGATGTACATGGAAAACGCCGACCTGATCGAGCCGTACTGGGTGTGCCTACCCATGACAACCACCAATGCCGTATCCATGTACGAACCGTACTGGATATTCTGGGATCCGGACAAGAAAGAGAAATGGGTGCGCCCTATGCCGGAACATCCTTTTGTCATTGGTGAAGAAAACAACCCTTTCGGTTTCTATAAGCAAAATATGACTTTCGAAGAGTTTATCGCCCGTTTCGGGGACTGGCTCAATAGTTTTAAAAGTGCGGGGAGAACAGCTTGCCTGGTCGGTATCCGCTCGGATGAGAGCCTGAACCGCTACCGTGCTGTCAGCAGGGATGATAAAGTAACATTCGAAGACAAGAAATATTCCACACGCATATCGGATACGGTTTACAATTTTTATCCGGTATTCGATTGGAAAACTTCCGATATCTGGGTATATAACGGGAAATTCCGCAAACCGTATAACCGTATTTACGACCTGTTTTACAAAGCGGGAGTACCCTTATCAAAAATGCGTATATGCGAACCTTACGGGGATGAGCAGAAAGCGGGGTTGAACCTGTTCAAGGTACTGGAGCCGGATACATGGGTTCGGGTGGTGGACAGGGTCAGCGGCGCTAATTTCGGGAATATCTATTGTGGAACCAAAGCCACGGGTGCGCGAAGGATCACCCTACCGGAAGGCCATACATGGAAAAGCTACTGCAAGTTCCTGCTGGATACCCTGCCGGAAGAAACCCGGAATATTTACGTGACCAAGTTCATCCGCTTCATCCGTTACTGGAACAGGACGGGATGCCCGGTTGCCGACGAAGACATTGGAGAGCTTGACCCTGACACCATTGTTAATACCCGCACTTTCAGTAACCGGGGAAAAGGGGATAAGTATGTGGTAAAGTTCAAAACCATTCCCGATGTATTGCCGGGATTAGACAACAAGACGGATTTCCTCTCATGGAAACGCATGTGCATGGCCATATTGAAAAACGATATCACCTGCCACACGCTTTCCTTTTCCATCACCAGGCGCCAGATACTCAGACAAAAAGAATTACTGGATAAATACAGGAATATACTATGAAAGCAAATCAAACTATACAAAATTTAATTACAGAGCTTTGCCGTTTGGTAGCGGAAATACCTGATACGGAGGATAAGATAGACACTCTGAATTATGTGCGTATGATGTTGCACAAGGTTAGTCCGCTCAGCCATCAGCCCGTGGATTTTGTTGCCTGGGAGAAAACGGAAAATGTAGAAGGGAATGATTATAACCCGAACAGTGTAGCCCCTCCCGAAATGAAATTATTGATTACCTCCATTGAAGAAGACGGCTATACAATGCCGGTTGTTACCAGTCCCGAAGAAAACCTGTTCAGGATCGTGGACGGGTTCCACCGCAGGCAGGCGGAAAAATGTTCGAAAAAAATCTCCCAAAATACTTACGGACGCCTGCCGGTAACTTTTATCCGGGAATCACAACGCAAGCTGGACGACCGGATGGCTTCAACCGTCCGCCATAACCGGGCAAGGGGCTCCCATGACATCGACCTGATGGCAGGCATTGTCAGGGAACTGGTATCGATGGGGCGGTCTCCGGCATGGATATCCAAACACGTAGGTATGGATATGGACGAGATTCTCCGGCTGAAACAGCTTACGGGACTTGCTGCCTTATTTGCCGATAAAGACTTTTCATTCGGAAAGGAAGGATAAATGTAAATATATCATTGACAGATAGATCAAGGGAACAGATGAGCAAAGCCTCTCAGGTAAAAATAACATACAAGTTGATTTTTATAACGGATAATCCCATAGAAATCACAATAGAAGCTGATAGCCCGGTTGAATGTCATATAAAGGCGGTCCTCCATGCAAATGTCCATTATCCGGATTGGCATGGAATAAAAGAGATAAAAAAGCATCTGCTAAATGATATCATTATTTAGTAAATACTGGTAAAAACAAATAGGCTATTATTGACAATTTAAATTTATTCAATATGATGAAAACATTATTAGATACAGGATTCTTCTCTTATATTCAAGAGAATATGGAAGGAAATAAAATTTCTAAATCCAATCAAATAAAAGATGTATACGAAGATTTTATAAAAACATTATTTGCTTTTTGTAAATCATCGGGAGACAATATGTCTATTTGCTTTGTATTAAATTATACCCGTATAGAATTTGTATCCATACAGAAAAAAGCAACTGAATGCGAATCGGGGAAAAAATGAGATATTTGATTATATAGCCAAAGCTATCCAAATGCTGGACTGTGTAATTAATTGGGCTAGAACTGAAAATGGATCGATTCCACAAAAGAAGAATTCGAAGAAACACTCAAAATATCGATGGACAGCAGATATATCGAATCTTGTTGAACTTGCATATGCCATACTAGAAGCAGAATGTGTTAATAATGGAGATGCCGAGGTTATAGCTTTTGTCGAATTCTTAGGAGAAACATTCAACATAAAAATCGAACGATGTTCCGATTTTTACTATAAAATGCGTACAAAAAGCGGTAGCCGGACAGCCTTTCTACAGAAATTAATAAAAGCATTAGAGGCAAGAATGGATCGTGATGATGAGAAAAACAATCTAAAGTAACTAGCTATTACATCTTAACAGCAGGGTGATCGTTTGATCACCCTGAGTATTTATTTATCTACTATTCATCCTTCGGCAGTAATTTACTTAATTCCGGATCAGCTTTGATACGAATTAGCTCGTCTTCTACGATTTGTTTCGTTTCGGCTTTAATGCGATTGTAATTCTCTTGTATTTGCTCCTTCATACGATCCACGCCATTCTCATCTACAAAGCTGGTAATAACAGGAATCTTCTTATAGTTTTTCGTTTCTGCTGTTACTTTTTCATTATCGACGACAATTTCAGCATGGAATATTTTCTGCTCTATCCGTTCATCAAAATTATCTGCGACTGCTCCAACAAACATTCCCTGAGTCAAGTTACTAATTTTTGAGGCTGGTATCAGACTATCCATTTGTGTACTGATTGAAGTTGATTTGTCCTGTCGGTTAATTGTCATCGAAGATCGTTTTTGTAATACTTTACCAAAGCGATCCGACAATGTTTTAGCGGTTTCGCCAACTACCTGCCCACTGAAAACATTACCAATCGTATTCATGACTACAGCGGCTTCCCTATCACCATAATCACGCTTTAGCTGCGAGAAATCCTGAAAGCCTAGAAGAACGGCTACTTTATTACTGCGAGCCGTGGCAATTAAATTATCCAAGCCTTTAAAATAAATAGTCGGCAACTCATCAATTACAATACTACTTTTTAGCTGCCCCTTTTTATTCACGAGTTTCACAATACGGCTGTTATATAAACCGAGTGCCGCACCATATATATTCTGCCTGTCAGGATTATTGCCTACCACCAATATTTTGGGTTCATCCGGATTATTAATATCGAGGGTAAACTCATCACCCGACATCACCCAATAGAGTTGGGGGGAGATCATTCTGGAGAGTGGAATCTTAGCTGATGCGATCTGCCCCTGCAACTGTTCCATCGCACCGCCAAGCCATGCATCCATGAAAGGGCTCAGGTAATTTTCTAAATCGGGCTTAGATGTCAGTATCGGGAAAATATCTTCATATCGCTTGTTCAAAAATTCTATTGCATGGGGAAACGTGCAATATTTTCCATCCTCATAAATTCGTAGATACCAAATAATAGCCGCAAATAAAATTATTGGTGACTCTACAAAGAAATCTCCCTGCTTCTGGACCCACGTTTTATTTAAGTTAAGCATTATAGTATAGGCACTTTCGTAGGCATCTGAAATATCATTCATAAAAGAGGGATTGATGGGATTGCATCTGTGTGAACGGGACGGGTCATCAAAGTTTATCACATAGAATTTAGGCACTTTCTTGTATCCTTTCTGATTATTCAATAGATGGTTATATGCAATAGTGGAAAGATCCGGGAACTTGAAGTCATAACAATACATTGAAAATCCCTTTTCAATCTGCTGTTTTATATACGAATTAACGATCGCGTATGATTTACCGGAACCGGGAGTACCTAACACAATACTCGCCCTGAAAGGATTAACTACATTTATCCATCCGCGCCATATTTTCTTTTTATACCAGAATTTCGTCGGTAAATTAACTGAATACTCATTCTCCATCAAGCGGGTTTCCTGCATAAATGATTCGTTTTCTAAATTGAAAACGTCATCCATAAGCGTGTTTTTCAAAAGACGTGACATCCACGTACCTGCTACCAGTAAACACAAATAGCCACAGGCAAGCGTAAAAATATAAATAAGGCTACCGGAAGTGGATGGAAAAGGTAGTTCCAATAGCCACCAGTTCACAAAAAATAACAGGAAGCCGATCACAAGCAGCACATAAATCTTATTCCATGTAATCTTTTCTTCTTTTACTCCTTTGGTTCCCAGACAGGAAAGAGCAAGGAATAAAACAGAGAAAAGCTTTGTGAACAATAATGCTTTAAATAATCCAGTTGTTCGGTTAAAGTTCAGTAGAATTCTATCTACTACATCAATGTTGATTTTCCATTCGACTATTGACTCATAACAGAACCAATAAATATGGATAACGACAAATAAAATACTAATGGCCCGCATAAAGTCCATGACTTTTGCGAGTCCTCTTAAATCATCTTCTTGTTGCATACTATGTACTTTTAATTGGTAAAATGCAAAAATGAGGGATTAACATGCTATTATGCAGTTACTTATAGCTCGCTTGTAGTAAGTGGCGTTAGTATGGCAGTTAGTGGCACAAAAACTGAAAAGTTAAAGTAAAAGCAATCAACTACTTTATTTTAATTATATCTTTACAAAAGTTACATTAACAGAACCTATCATGTATACAGCCGGATATAAAGGAACAATTGTAAGTGTCCCCAAAGGAAAAGAAAAGTTGTTCTTTTCAGAAGGTGGAAAATTCGACCCTGATTTCAAATGTTTCTATTTTACAGACGATGACACTCCCGAAACTTTTGATCATTGGCTCCCTGAAAATACCGTTGCCATTATTAGCGAAGGGTTTTATATCCATGAAGCTCCGGTAATATGCAACCAATGCCGTAACAGAACTTCTGTAATATCTCTAGCTTCCCAATCCCTCCATATAAAGAAGGAACAGAATAAAAAGGGAGAACGTTGGGATGAAGGCGACGGCTTATATTCTTTCGATCATATCCGCTTTATACCGTTTCCCACAGCCCGGCTTATCCAGAAAGTATTTCCTCAATGGGATTATTTGCTGTCCCCGAAAAGACCGATTAAATATTGGAGTAATAAATGCCAACATTGCGGGTCCGTGCAGGATGAAGATTTTCTGGCTCGCACTGTATTTGGTACATTTAATAACGAACGCCCTCAAATGAAATGCCACTGTCATGAAAATAACGGCTATGGTTTTCCCATTATCGCCAGAATGAGCGAAGTTGACCTTTATGGATTTGATGATGGAGATGGAAGATATTCTTTTTATAGAAAAGAGTATAGCGGTTATGCTGTCGGGAGCTTATATCAGAACAAAGAAGGGAAATGGTATGAAGAAGATAGGTTCCGGTGAGTAGAACCTATCGTAAACAAATATTTTCATGCGAAAATTATAGGCTTCCAAGTCTTTACATCTGTCTGCCGTAACGTCTTTTTTTCTTCCTCTTCTTCAACTGTCGATTATTGGCATCCGGGTTAGCCGAGTTGTCAAATACAGGAATATCCAACACCGAATCGACCAGGCTTCCTATACTCTCCAAATTGACCGGACTGTTTATCGTTGACACATCTGCCGGTTGGATAGTTTGTGGTTGTGTATTATCTATATACTCATTGCTACTGAATTTTTCATTCAACACATTGGCAGAAAACTCCTTACCGAGCCGTGATCCATTGAGTACGCATCGGTTGTTATGATTGATAAAGGTAGCACCGTATATTCTTCCTTCATCATTACGCCTCAATACCAGATCAATATTTGAGGATTGGAGTTTTCGTCTGAATTCCCATTCATCTTGTGATGTAGTCAATGCACCGGATACTATTTTACGTGTCTGATCCCGAACCTTTCCCTCTTTTATCTTCAGAGAAGATTCTGTCATACGCTTTTCCAAACCATCAAAGCCAACTGTTTTACCGAAAACAGATGACTTCAAAGGCTTGCCGACTTTATTGCTGTCTCTTTTATGCTTGGAAAAGCCTAGAATGACGGTGCATTGTGTACTGCTTGCATAGTAATCGCTTTGGCTGTCGCTTTCGTCCTGCTTCAATCGGGCAACAATGAGTGCCTGTGCATCATCGGGCAGATTCTCCTGTAGCCATTTGCGACCGATTACCCTTACTGCTTCCCTGCGTTCCTCCTCTTTCTTCTGAGCATCCCTCTTCGCTTCTCTTTTTGCGTCTGCTTTGGCATAAAGTTCTGCTACTTCTGCTTCGGGCATAAATTCGATATTGTTTTCATCGTAATACATCCCGATACCAAACTTTTGGCTCAATGGTTTGATGATTCTTGACTGTTGCATATCAAGGGTGCGGAGGTTTATCAAATGATATTGGTAGCCGTAATCGTTGTGGATAATCTTGTGGATTACATAGCGGTCATAACTGTAGCCTTGCATCTGAACGACTTGGTTTACTTCTACTGCTTTTATGTTTGTATCGGTTGTTGTACCACCGAATAATGAATATAATTTTGTCATGATAATTTGCTTTTTAAGTTTTTAAGGGGTAATTAATCTATTCTGATATATCTCTTTAGTCTGTTGGAAAACCTTTGCTCATAGTCTTTTATCGCTTGCTTTAGCTTCTTGTATTCTTCGACTTCCTTATCATAGTTGAATGATATATCGTTTAGAATAGCTGTGATTTCGCTTATCAGGTAGTTTATTTCTTCGTTAATGGTTTCAATGGTCTTGACACTATCCAACCGTTTGTTTTCATCTGTTGAGATGGTAAAGTCACAGTTGGACTTATCTATATTACCGTTGCCCGGAGTATTCCCACTTTTGTACATCCTTGTCAGGCTATCTACACTAATACTGATCGTGTTACCCGACAAGCTGATATACACACCTTTGATAACTTCTTTTGCTGATTTTACCAACCTGACATTTACCACTTTACCGTCATATTGGGCAATTATGGGTTTAATGGCTTTTAGTGCTGTCACAAATAGTTGATATACTTTCTCCTGCTGTTGGTATTTGGCAGTAAATTCTATTTTCCTGTATGGTTCTGTGTAATACATATCTGTTGGTTTTAAAGGATAAATAATGCGATCAATGAAATCAGAAGAAGTAGAAAAAGGATAGAGAATATCAGTTTGATAATCAGCTTTATTATATGCCATATCAGACGGAATAGGAGATAAAAGGCAAACAGAGCCACCACCCACCCGAAAGACACTGTAACGGAAGCTAAAGCCCACACAAGGACACCTACCAACGCTACCACCAACACCAATTTTATGCTAGATGGAAAGTAGGAAATATTGTTTTCTTTATTTTTTTCTGTTCTTCTCATAATCATCGACTTTTTTTTTATGCCGGGACGGAGCCAGTGAGGTTTCTATTGTTTTATAGGCGGCAAAAGGTCAGATTGGCGGTATGACAAAATTTTTTGGGAATAAATACGCTCGCCCGGAGGGAAGGAAGAGGAAGATTTTTCACAAAACCCTTCAGGGCTTCAGAATTTTAGTTGTACCGGGAATATGGAATACCTTTGCCTATGAAAAATAGAAATCTCAACTGGCCTGTTCCTAGCCTAATGAGGAGATGGTTATTAGAGAAGGGCGGAAAAAATGGCCGTGAAACAAGTAGCTCAGTTTCACGGCATCATTAAAAATACGAAAAGCATTAGCAACCCTTATTAACAGGCTATAGGCAAGTGTACACCTACCGGATGTACTCTTGCTCTCTTATCCGAGAATGTATTTGTAGTGATTGATTATGCGGATGCAGCCGGAAGATATAGTAATAGTATATCTTTCTGCTGTGAGAAAGCATAGCAAGCGGAGAATATTTTCGCAGGATACATTCATATAAATACGAATAACAAGCTCCTTATCTACTTTTTCAGGATAATAAAAATGTAAAAAACTGTATTTTAAAATTAGAAGACTGATATTTTACGATTTCAAATAGTCTTTCTATCTTTGCATAGGTTTAGTCGGTTGACTAAAATTTTCAGCATGAATAAAGAAGTAGAACAGAAACTGATAGACGCTGCCCGTGAACTCTTTTATGAAAAAGGATTTTCGGGTACGACTGTGCGGGATATTGCGGGCAAAGCAGGGGTAAACTTAGCTTTGCTGCATTATTATTTCAGAACAAAAGACAAAATCTTTGAGATCGTTTTTCAGGAAGCCCTTTCATTATTGTTCGGCAAACTTAACAAAGCACTTATTTCTGATAAAAGCCTATTTGAGAAAATAGAAATGATGGTTGAAGGTTATGTTTCTATGGGTATGAAATATCCGCAGTTACCTTCATTCGTCATGCATGAATTGTCCGTAAATACAGACCTGATGCTGTCAATCATAAACAGTCATAAGGATAAATCGACTTTAAATAGCAATTTCGAGCTATTCTATCTTGAACTCGAAACAGCGATAGCCAACGGACTTATTAAGAAGATTAACCCAAGCGATATATGTACCGACATACAATCCCTGTCATTATATCCGTTTATTGCAAGAAATTGCCTGCTTCATTCTATTTATTCAGATAAGCGTTCTTACAACCGGATGCTGAAAGAACGTGTGAAGCATATTACAGAAACTATAGTAAACAATATCAAGTTATAATTTTATTTAATCCTATTTAGTCATTTGACTAAATTATATTTATAAATATCAAAATTATGGAGAAAGAACAATTCAGGACTTTAAATCAGTTTAAAGCATTATTGAGATTTAGCGGTTCATTTAATATCATCGCTGCGGGTTTATTTATATTTCCGGTTCTCTTCGAACATTACCTTCAATTTTGGAATACGCTGAACTCCTTATGTGGATTTGAAAATGCACTAATCACAATTCCTACCGATCCGTTCCATGCACTATTCATCAATACGGCGGGCATTGATCTGGTTCTGATAGGAGCTATCATCCTTTACGTATCGAAAGATCCACTTCGCAATAAGGGGATTATTATTATGAATGCTATAGGACGGACATTATTTACCATATTTACCATCTATTACCACATAACGGCTGATTTACTTTTCCTTTTCGTAATAATAGGCATTATAGATTTGTGTATATCGTTGGGATTTATTTACTTTCTATGGAAAATAAACAAGAACACAGCCAAACAACAAAATATAATACAGATATGAAAAAGGTAACACAAAATCAATATGGGGATACTTCTGTTCTCAAAATTATAGATTGTGACAAACCCCGGTTAACAAGCAAACGACAAGTATTGGTAAAAGTACAATATTCGTCCCTGAATGCGATTGATTGGAAAAACAGGAAAGGCTTGTTCCGTATATTCTCAGGATGGTTTTCTCCTCGCTCTCAACCGGGATTCGATATTGTCGGAAGTATAGTGGACAAATCGGATGATGTTAATGACCTGGAGATTGGAGACAAGATTCTTTCATTGCTGGGAACCCTTAAAGGAGGGGCATTCAGCCAGTATGTAATAATAAATGCTGGATATGCAATTAAGATAGATCCTTCTGCTGATGAAACGATCTTCGCCGGCTTGCCAATGGCAGCCTCTACCGCTTGGATGGCATTGGTAAGTCTCGGTAAAATAAAACAGGGGGATAAAGTCTTGATTAATGGGGGAAGTAGCGGAGTCGGTCATTATGCCGTACAGATAGCTAAATACTACGGAGCGGAAGTTACGGCTGTAACGAGTGGGAAAAATGAGGCTTTCTGTAGAGAATTGGGTGCTGACAATACGGTAAATTACCAAAACGAAAAATTTACCGAAAAAGCGGAACAGTATAATATCATATTCGATGTGGTATCTAATTCTTCATTTCATGCGATAAAGCCAATATTGGCTCCCAATGGCATCTATATAGATACGAACATGTCTTTGAGCCTTATAAAAGACCTATTGATACACAAACAGGTAAAATTCGTATCGGTGCATCCTGACCGAAAGGTATTGCAAGAGATTGTACAGATGGCAGAAACGGGAAAGCTCAAAACCCATATTGCTAAAGTTTATCCGATCAATGATGTTATCGAAGCTCACAAAGAGATGGAGCAATCCCGCACTGTTGGGAAAATAATTATGAAAATAGATTGGTGATTAATGTAATAAGCCTATAATAATCTAATATAAAGCCTTATGGAAAGAATTAACAAGAAAATACAAATGCCTCTTATTGCTTCTGATTTACGTAGCAGATGGAATGGACACTACAGCTTTCTCGATGATTGTACAGATGTTGAAATATTTTATGAATTTGAGGTATGCTTTTTCCCGGAACTAAATTTGTTTATGCCTCCCAGACGTGAAGATGGGCGTATTATCTTAAAATACACGGTGGATTCAAAAGTCAATGAGATTGATAAGAGCTATCTGCCTTTCTTTTTTGAATGTGACTATATCGATTTTATAAACAAGAAGGTCATCATTAGTCTTAAGGAAAAATACTTTGATAACTTTATTCATATTCCGGTAGTCAAAAGAATGCAGCAGTTCTTTGAGGAATATAAAAAGAAGGGAGACGAAAATATGGAAGCTATTTTAATAGCAATAGATCAAGAAGAAAAGTGACTTTTAGCTTATACCTCAATGAAAACAAGAAATTTCTGCAACCAATTATGAAAAAGAGGCTATTCCCAGAATAATAAATTACAAATAAATATGCCCGTTACTCTTTTGGGAGTAACGGGCATAATAACAGAATCGCTAGATTTCATACCTTTTAATTTAAAGAGAAAAGGGATAATTTATGAAGTTGATTAAACGCTGTTTTATTATCGTCCTCAACATTTAACCTACTTTTAACGTATTGCCGAATCACCTGTGCTCCAAACGAACAAATGCGGTAACATAATGCAATAATAACTTCAAAATTATAATAAACCGCAATGCATTCAGTATTTTGCCTTTTGTATCTGTACTCTCTGATAACATCTTTTTCATTCAAAATACCAGCCTTGAAAATTGCCCGTAAATTATTGCTTATGGTATTTTGATAAACCATAAGTAGTCGGGCTATTTCAGGTTTAGACATCCATATCTCTGAGCCTGCATCAGAAATAATCCTGACTGTAGGTGTTGATGCCAAATTTTCGACTATTGTGATGATGCTTCGTTTCATACTATATTGTTTTTATTTTAGTTACTCAATTTTTCATTTCTTCGGCTTTCGTTTTATGGTGTGTTTTACAGAGAGTATCGCAAGATTAAGTTCTACGGTCGTCTCCGTGTCCGTTGTTTCAAAGTCGCTGGAAATTATATCAGCAATGATCTCTCCGCTTTTCTGCAACATGGATTGACGGGTATTGTTGTCTTCCTGCTGATGTAATTCAGAGATATTTCTTGAAAGTTCTCTTACTTTAGCAAAAGTTTCAATGATAGATATTGTTGTTTCGGTTGCCTTTGGCGATTTCAGGATTGTGGCAATCATATATAGAGCCTTTTCTGTAAATGCTTTCGGAGAATATTTAGAATGCCCTCCACGTCCCGGATTCTTTAAGGTCGAAAATTTCGACCTTAAAGAATCTGCTTCATCATTTGACAGGTAAATAATATATCCTTCAGGGAATTTATCCGGATTATTCTTTACAGCTTCATTGACACGCTTTGTTTCAACGCCATACAACATTGCGACATCACTATCTAAAATGGTTTGTTGTCCTCTGACAATGACAATTTTATCTTTTATATTTTCTAAGTCCATAGCTTTTATTCTTAAATTGAATTTGTATTGATTCGCTTAAACAGCTAGGGTAGAACAATCTGGGTCCGGACCTTTAAGCCTCTTTGCCAGTTGATCCATATCATCACTTAGTTTTCTATCAATTATTCGGGCATAGATTTGTGTCGTTTTTATTTTTGTATGGCCCAATAATTTTGAAACGCTTTCAATAGACATTCCTTCTGTTAGACAGAGGGTTGCGAACGAGTGTCGGGCTACGTGGCAGGTGATTTTTTTATTTATACCGCAAAGATTAGCAATTTCCAATAAATATTCGTTCATCTTTTGATTGCTGATTACAGGCAGCAACTTGCCATCTTCCTGCAAATACTCATACTTTTTCAGGATAGCTACAGGTATATCCAACAGGCGTACTTTATAGGGCACTCCGGTTTTATTCCTTGTATCCATAATCCATAAGTTACCGTCAATACCTGTCTTTATTTCTTCTTTTGTCAGATTATACAGATCAGAATAAGATAAACCGCTGTAGCAGCAAAAAAGAAAAACATCCCGGACTCTTTCAAGTCGTTCCGAGCCGAATTTTTTATTGTATAATATTTCCAGTTCTTCTTTAGTCAGGTAGGAGCGTTCGATTTTTTCAAAACTGATTTTAAAATTGGCGAATGGATCTGCAAAATGCTCCCCTGTGTTTTTGATATAAAAAAATACTGCTCTGACATGTTGAATAGTCTTCATTGCATTATTATTTCCTGATTTATATTTATTCCGCAGGAATAAATAAAAGTCCTGAAGGAAAACCGTAGTAATTTCACGGTAAGGCATATCTTTTACCTTGCGTGTTTCTTCCATAAATTCACCCAACCTTTTTTGAGCCAGTTCATATCTCAAATAAGTGGTTCGTGTTACAACTGCTCCTACTTTTGACTTGTACTGTTCATTGAATTTGTTGAAGTAATACATGATCGTTTTACTCTTTTCTTCCAAACCGAACAAGGCATTTTTAATCTTTTCGGGGTGGGCATACCCATTTACATCCATCTGTTTGTTGTAATGCATGGTAGCTTTACCCCGAAAATTGTCTAACGCATTATTTATGCTTACAGCTTTTGCGTTATTGCCTTTTACTTTGCCGGATTTGTTATCCCAGACAGTAGGATTGATTTCTAACTTGGTGCTGAACTGAGAACGCTCTCCATCGATAGTGATACGTCCCATGATAACAACATTCCCATTTTTCTTTGGGTTACCTCTTTTTATATAAAAGAGGATTCTAAAAGTGCTTCGTTTCATACTCATTAATTTAAAATTGCAAAAATAGTTTCAATTTGTCCTGAAAGAAGGACAGATTGACGGACATTATGCGACAAATCAATGACTTAAGTAGGCGAATCGGTACCAATTTTAGGTGAATTCGAATAGGTACCCAGCGAGTACCGATTCGGTGTCTGTTAGTGGCTTTTCTTAGTCTGTTAACTGGAATGGATATTCAAAAAAAATAGCTTCCAATCTGTTGATTTGGAAGCTATTATCCTCATTTTTCTCTCTGATGTCTTTCAGAGGTTGAGCGAAAGACGGGATTCGAACCCGCGACCCCGACCTTGGCAAGGTCGTGCTCTACCAACTGAGCTACTTTCGCAATTGAGAGTGCAAATATATAGGCTATTTTTAATTTTTCAAAATTTTTGCTTATTATTTTCAATTGAAAAGAAGGTTTTTTACACTATAGGCCTGCTATCTGCTCTTATTTAGCAATTATACACCACGCTGTACAGCTTGCTTCTGATATCGATTAAATTCTTCTCTACATCCAAACTTCCGTATGTCATCAACTTCATAGGAATGGCAATACCATCTTTATGATATGCCGGCTGCTGATATTGTACATTTTCCCACAACCTGAATCCGATACGCTGATAAAATCCGATACGGCGCTCCGACAGTATAGTGGTGGGCAATTCCACCTCAAGAATAATGGGTTTGGCGATATCTTTTATAAATAAATCCATCACTTCACGCCCATATCCTCCATTGCGGAACTCGGGCGAAATAGCAAAATGCTCGGCAAATATAAATTCATCTAGATCCCAGTAAGTGAGGAATCCCACTATATTATTGTCTTCGAGGGTTACGGCAATAACAAAAGGCGAATCTCCTTTATATAGGTCCAGCATTGTTTCCACCGGGCGGCGTTCACTTAGTGGAAAGGATTCTATATACAGGTTTTCAATAAATGAAACTTCGTTACCTCTTGTCAGATCTAATTCTCTTATTTCCATAATTCCCTCTATTATATTATTACTCAGTTATCATGGTTATTATGTGACTGTATCTGGTTCCCCATTTTCACATCTTTCAAATATCCATCTTCGCACTTGATGATTCTTCCAGGATATTTTTGCACAACAGCATAATTATGTGTCGACATTATAACAGCAGTATCACCTTGCGATATTGTATGCAGAAGTTGTACGATCTGGTTTCCCGTTTCGGGATCGAGATTCCCCGTCGGCTCGTCAGCAAGTATAATTTCAGGTGAATTAAGGAGGGCACGCGCTATAACGATACGTTGCTGTTCTCCTCCCGATAATTCATGAGGCATCTTATAACCTTTATTCTGCATGCCTACCTGCGTAAGAACTTCCCCGATCCGTATATCTATCAGATCTTTATTCTTCCATCCGGTAGCGCGAAGAACAAATTCAAGGTTCTTGGCAGCTGTACGGTCGATAAGCAATTGGAAATCCTGAAATACAATTCCCACTTTCCGTCTTAAAAAAGGGATTTGCTTCTTCTTTATACTTTCAAGTTCATAATCGAAGATACGGCCATGACCTTTTTCGATAGGTATTTCATGATAAAGACTTTTCAGGAATGTGCTTTTTCCCGAACCGACCTTCCCAATGAGGTATATAAATTCACCTTCATTTATAGAAATGTTGATATCACTGAGGATGTTATTGCCATCCCTGTCCAAATCAACTCCTTCATATTTTATAATTACATCCTTATCCATAACTATGTCAGTACAAAGTGAAAAGTGAAGAACGAAAAGTGAAAAATTAAAAATGAAGATTGATAAACATTTTTCACTTTTCACCTTTAGTTTTTAGTTTTTCTTATGACGTTTTTGAAGCTCCCTTGCAAGGTCTTCGAGACTTAAACCTTTTGATGTTAACAATACAATCAGGTGATAAAGCATATCTGCTGATTCATATATCAAACGGTCGTCGGTACCATTACATGCCTCTATTACCGATTCCAGAGCCTCTTCGCCCACTTTCTGAGCCATACGGTTTATTCCTGACTCGAAAAGTGATGTCGTATAAGAGCCTTCCGGCATCTCTTTGTAACGTTTTTCAATAAAATGCTGAAGATATTTAAAAAACAGGATATCTTCCTTATTCTCTTCTTCGAAGCAAGTATCTGCTCCTGTATGGCAAACCGGGCCAACCGGATTCACTTTAATCAGGAGCGTATCCTTATCGCAATCTTCTTTTATACTGATTACGTTCAGAAAGTTCCCGCTTTCTTCGCCTTTTGTCCAAAGCCGCTGCTTTGTACGGCTAAAGAATGTCACCTTTCCCGTTTCCTGTGTTTTCTGCAAAGCCTCAGCATTCATATAACCAAGCATCAACACTTTATTTGTCTCATTATCTTGTATAATGGCTGGTATCAGTCCGCCTACTTTGTCAAAATCGAGATTCATATTTTTAATTTTAGTCGTGTTTAATTTTCACATTTATTGACAATACATAGTTAAAAAGTAACAAAAGTAACAGTTTTTTAGCTATTAGCTGATAGCTTTTAGCCGTTAGCTTTTTGAGAACCTTCATATTCTGCCATGTTGAGCGGAACGAAGCATCTCTTCCTTAAAAAGTTTCTCTCGCAAAGATGCAAAGTCTAACTCATCACTTATCACCTTGTTTACGTTTATTAACTACGTTTAGTTAAAACCTGACATATCTGACACTTTTTTTACTGTTTTTGTCTTATTATTTTTATATTTATTAACTATATATTGTTAAAAGGTAACAGAAGTAACAGTTTTTAGCTATTAGCTGATAGCTATTAACCGTTCGCTTTTGAGAACTATTATACCCTGTCATGCTTGAGTGGAGCGAAGCATCTCCTTCAAAAAGTAACAAAGGTAACAGATATATCAGTAAACAGTTAACAACTCGTATCTCGTATCTTGTCTACTCGTAACTCGTAACTGCCCACAGGGCGAAATAACTCGTAACTATATCAAAAAAGTTACAAAAGTTACACTTTTTCCACTATTTTTTATCTGTTTTTTTCCCCCTCTCTGTAAGTCCCCTTTGGGGGAGGGCTGTTAAGTTCTGCATTCTTATATCCTCTTTGTCATGTTGAACGAAGTGAAACATCTCTTTAATCGAAAGAGATCCTTCGTTCCACTCAGAAACAACGTTCGGCAGAGCGAAGCGGAGCCAATGACAGCCGAAAATAACAGAACAAAGTGGAGAACTTAACAGCCCTGCCCCTTGGAGGATTGAAGGGTTCATTCTCTTTTCACTTCGGAGGCCAGGGGGCCTTTTCAACTTTTCAAAGAACTATAAGCTAACGGCTAACAGCTAATAGCTTATTATTATATAGATAAAGTTCTCAAATACTGATTCACGTAAACTATCTTACGTTTATATTTTCTTTTTTCAAATAATCCTTTAAATCTTTTATCGCTATCTCGCCAAAATGAAAAACACTGGCTGCCAAGGCTGCGTCTGCTTTACCATTAACAAATACATCGCGAAAATGTTCCATATTCCCGGCCCCGCCGGAGGCAATAACAGGGATATTCAATGTTTCGGACAACCGGCGTAATGCCTCATTCGCATATCCGGTCTTCACTCCGTCATGATTCATACTGGTAAAAAGGATTTCACCTGCGCCGAGATTTTCAGCTTCCTTAGCCCAGGAGAAAAGTTCTTTATCTGTTTTGTTACGTCCACCGCTGGTGTAACATGACCATATCCCGTCTTCAAAGTTAGCATCTATTGCGCAAACACAAACCTGTGAACCGAAGTTTTTGGCTATTTTCTCAATTATCTCCGGATTTCTTATGGCTGTGGAATTTACAGAAACCTTATCCGCTCCGGCATTCAACAAGCGGTCTACATCCGATAATTCATTGATACCTCCACCGATGGTAAAAGGTATATTTATATTTGCGGCAATACGTTTTACCAATTCGGTAAATGTCTTACGCTCCTCGTGCGATGCCGTAATATCAAGAAATACCAGTTCATCGGCTCCCTGTTCGCTGTAACGCACACCGAGTTCCACCGGATCTCCGGCTTCCCGGAGGTTCACAAAATTGGTTCCTTTCACGGTCATCCCGTCTTTTACATCAAGACAAGGTATTATTCTTTTCGCTAACACGTATTTTAATTAAAAATGAAAAATTAAGAATGAAGGATTAAGAATTTATAACTCATAACTTTTAACCCTTAATTCGTCCAACGTCACCCGTTTCTCATAAATAGCTTTTCCTAAAATAACAGCAGGCACACCCGCACTCTCCAAATCGAGTATATCCTGAAAGCTACCGACCCCGCCACTTGCAATTAAACAGAGATCCGGAAAAGATTTCAGGATTTCCTTATACAAGTCGATAGACGGACCTTGAAGCATGCCATCCTTGCTGATATCGGTACAGACAACTTTTTTTATACCCTCCGCTTTATAATCTTTTATAAAAGGAATAATATCAACCGATGTAGACTCCTGCCAACCGGAAACAGCGATTTTACCGTCCTTACAATCAGCCCCCAAGATTATCTTTTCACTGCCGTATTTCGCTATCCAGGAGATAAATAAATCTCTATCCCTCACTGCGATACTCCCTCCGGTAACCATAGAAGCTCCCGAATCGAAAACAATATCCAGATCGGAATCACTTTGTACCCCTCCGCCAAAATCAATGACGAGGGATGTATTTGACGCTATCTTTTCCAGAACAGCCTGATTGACGACCCTCTTTGCCTTCGCGCCATCGAGGTCCACCAGATGAAGACGGCGGATACCCGCGCCTTCAAACATTTTCGCTACCTCCAGCGGATCTTCGTTATATACTTTCTTTGCATTATAATCGCCTTGCGACAGGCGAACACACTTACCGTCAATAATATCTATAGCAGGGATAATCTCTATCATGCTCTGTTTATTTAAGAAAAAAAGGTGATTGATAACGGATACTTCCAATATTCTCCGTTACTGGCCTTTATTGCTGCAATGATTATGAATACGATTTCGAGTACCGCGATGATGATAAGCATCGGAAGCCCTATTATAATCCCTATGATCGTGATACAGAAGATACCGGCTATTGTCGCATAAATAAGCATACTTATCATGAAATTCGCGATATTCTTTCCATGCCTGTCTACTTCCGGATATTCTTTTGCGTTTACCAGCCACAGCACAATGGGAAGGATAAAGCCTAATCCCGGAACCAGGAAGCCTGCAAACTGCGACAGGTGCATCAGCACGATATATGTATCTTTCTGTATACCACCTAATCCCCTTCCATCGTTTCCATAGCTGCCGGGGTTCAATATCCGGTGCTTTTCCTGCTGAAATTCTTCTTCCGAAATTGCTCCCTGAGCCCTAAGCTCCTCCAGCTTCCTTAATTCATCGTACTTATCCATGATAAATTGGTATTAGGTATTCAACAAAAAGTTCTTTAATATTTTTTCGCCCACTCCCCCACTCTTTTCGGGATGGAACTGGGTTGCATAAAAATTATCTTTATGGATGGCCGCGCTAAATGGAAGGATATAATCTGTTGTTGCTGCCGTATGCTTGCAACTGGCTACATAATAGCTATGTACAAAATATACAAATTCCCCCTCCAGTGAATCGTCAAAAACCTCACTTTTCAGATTTGTAATTGTATTCCATCCCATATGAGGCACTTTATCTTCGTGTCTTTCGGATGCAAAGCGCTTTACTTCCGCACCAAATATATTCAAACAATCCACATCGCCTTCTTCGGAATGGGCGCACATCAACTGCATGCCCAGACAAATACCCAGCACAGGCTGCTCCAAATCGGGAATAAGCTTATCCAATCCTGTTTGACGCAAATGATGCATCGTAGAACTGGCCTCTCCTACCCCCGGGAAAATCACTTTGTCAGCAGTCCTTATCAATTCTTTGTCAGCAGATACAATAGCTTCAACGCCCAAACGTTTGAAAGCATGTTCTACCGAAAAGATATTCCCTGCATTATATTTTATAATAACGATACTCATTTTTTAATAAAAAAGTTACGAGTTACAAGTAAACAAGATACGAGATACAAGTTGATAACTGTTTACTGTTTACTGCTCACTGTTAAAGTAAAGAATCAATCAGGGCAACCATTTCGTTGAACTCCTCCATCTTGAAAAGCCGGGTAAGCATTACTATCTTTCCATTCTTATCAATGATGATATTCCTTGTGATCCCCGCTTCTTTTTCCGCGTAAGTGCCAAAGATATCCGCTTGCGGGTCTAAACCGATAGGATAAGTCACTCCTGTCGCTTTGGCAAATTTCAATACTGTTTCGGCAGGCTCTTCGCGGTCTATGCCATATAACGCAAAATTCGGATTATCCTTATGCTTCTGCCATATCTCTTTCTCTATATGAGGCATTTCCTTACGGCAAACTCCACACCAGCTGGCAGTAAACTGTAACATAACAACCTTACCTCTCAGAGAGGATAATTTCACCTTTTGCCCCGAAGGCAAACTCATTTCAAAATCGGGAGCAATATCTCCCACTTTTACTTTATATTGGTAATTTTCTTCCTGAGAAAATATGCTCATTGAGAAAAATAACACGAACAAAATAACGATTGACTTTTTCATATGTCTTCTTCCTGTAATTGCCTGTTTAACATAAAACGCCTAAACCAAAGGGAAATAGGTAAGGATGCCAGTACACCCAGCGCATCAGCCAGAAAATCGTACCAATCCCCACTCCTTCCCGGGAAATATTCCGCTTGTATTATCTCTATTACTCCCCCGTAAATTATTGGGACCAGTATGGCGAAAACAACAAGCTTCAATATAATAATATGCCCTTTTTTGTAAAAGATATAATTGAAAGATGCCACTCCGGCCAGACCGAAATACATCAGGAAATGCACAATCTTATCGGCAGGGATAAAGAACTGAAACCCGACATCAGGTATATCATCCGTAGGGATAAGGCAACATAGATAAAAAATGATAACAGCAATGACCGCAGGGGGCCAGGTATATCTTACAATTCTTTTCAGCATAGCATGAATAAGGTCGCAGACCTATTTATTACATTGATAAGTAAAACAACAACAGCAGGTTAAGACTTGAGAGTATCCCATTGAATTGCATGCATTACTCATATCAGGTATTTCCAATACAGGTTCAAAGATACAGAAAATATCAATATATATATTATTCTGCGTACGAATCGTTAAATACTTTCATCTCACAATTCCGGCAATCGAACCAAAGACGCAATTTCGTATTGTTATATATCAAAAAGAAAGGTTCTTTGTAAGGATGTTTTTCGCTTCCTTCTTTCGGGCACCAACCTAATGACTGTTTGATACAATGACGAGTAAACATCAGAGGGACATCTTTTTGTCCCTGTTTTTCAAACGCAGGCTGTATCACCGACGATTGATGTTGCGTATAAAATTGCCTGCTCTTTTCGTTCATCACATTCCCCAGATATGTAATATCTTTAACAGGAAAAGCATGCGAGGTCCGTTTATGAGGGACAACTTCCTGTTGATATCTGATTTTCCTTACGGATAATAGTTTATCTGTCAGTTGTCTTCTCCATTCCGACAACAGCGACACCGGGACAAACCAACTATCGTTCCAGTTTATATTGACCTGTTCCACTTTAAATATCGTATTACCCGTCTTGCTCAGATTATTCCGGATATTTTCAGTTTGGTCTTTCAGAGCCGTTTGCTTCTCTGTTTCAAAATTGAGGATGGCATAATTGTCGTCTTCATCGGTAATTTCTAAAGAAAAGCCGAACGAAATTTCATTCAGTTCAATAGTCGTGCTTATACGGCGTTCCGCCGATTTCTTCGACAACAACTTTTCAAACTCATGGTCATAATTGCGGTACACAAAAGTACCACGCTTAACATCGGGAATCGTTGCCGGAAAAATAAGCTCTCCTTCTACACGGTTAACATGGATACCCTCCAGCTCTTTTTTATTATTGAAATAGCAAAGGCCATCGCCGTTGTGTATCTTTTTGGCACCATTAACCTTTATATATTTTGTGGTAATCTCAGTAATCTTCCCGATCGGTTCACCTATCGACTTGGGTGAGTCTACCGACCACATATTACGACTGCGTTCGTGCAGAAAGTATCTGGTAAAGCCCCTGTTGAAACTTTTCTCCGGACTGGGTTCGAATGTATAGACAGATTTGCCCGACGAGGCCCTTATATATTGGGGATTTCCCTCCATGACTGCAGCCAGCTTCATACGGTAATAGGCAACGATATTTTTTACATAGGAAACATCTTTCAACCGTCCTTCTATCTTCAGGGAACTGACGCCAGCCTCCAGTAATTCTTCCAGATTATCCGACAGATTGAGATCTTTCATCGACAGAAAATGCTTCTTCTGCATTATCTCTTCTCCGTCAGCGTCAACCAGCGTGTACGGTAAACGGCAATACTGGGCGCATGCTCCTTTGTTCGCACTTCGCCCCGACAAAGCCTGACTGAGATAACACTGCCCGCTGTAACATACGCACAATGCGCCATGCACAAAGACTTCGATAGGAGTTTTTACATGGGCGGCAATTTCGCCTATTTCATCTATTGTCAATTCCCGGGGCAATACGATTTGCTTAAATCCTGCATCTTCGAGAAACTTCACCTTCTCCGCGCTCCGGTTATCCATTTGTGTGCTTGCATGCAATGCAACCGGTGGAAGATTAAGCATAGTGATACCCATATCCTGAATTATCAGCGCATCTATTTTGGCATCGGCATATAACTGCCAGATGAGTTTTTCGGCGTCCTGCAATTCGCTATCTGTCAATATGGTATTCAGGGCGACATACACTTTTGCTCCGAACTGATGTGCGTACTCCGCCAGCGACCTGATATCATCAAGTGTATTTCCGGCAGCTGCACGCGCACTGAATCTCGGTGCGCCGATGTACACCGCGTCCGCTCCGTGATTGATGGCTTCAATACCGCATTCCAGATTCTTAGCAGGAGCAAGCAGCTCTATTTTGCGCGCTTTCAGCAAAGCTTATTTTCTTATAATATTTGTTTATTGATTGAACTTAGATATGGTACATATACCCCTCGTTCATAGGGTCTATATTACCCAAGTCTTTGATTCTCGTTTTATCATACGGAGTTTCCTGATATACAAAGTAGTTGAGCCAATTATTAAATAAAAGATTACCATGCCCCGACCATCGTACCACCGGCCCGTTCTCAGGATTATCATTTTTATAATAATTGAGCGGAATCTTTATAGGTAAGCCTTTTTCCGCATCCCGTATATATTCGTTATGAAGTGTATATGGTGCATATTCGGAATGTCCTGTCAGGTAAAATTCACGTCCTCCGCGGGATGCAACTATTCCGACACCGGAATCATCCGACTCCGACAGTATTTTCAACTCATGATGCCGAAGCACATCTTCCCGTGTTACGGTTGTATGGCGGCTATGAGGTATATAAAACTCGTCGTCGAACCCCCTGAATAACGGGAACTTCTTATCATGGGCAATATGCTTGAATACACCGAACATTTTCTCCGGTAGCGGATATTTTTTCACTCCGTAGAAATGATACATGGCAGCCTGTGCCGCCCAGCATATATATAATGTAGATGTCACATGAGTACGCGCCCAGTCGAATATAGAAGATATTTCGGGCCAGTAAGTCACTTCTTCAAATTCATACAGTTCCACAGGTGCACCTGTTATTATCATACCATCATAGAAATCATCCTTCACCTCACTGAAGTTCTTGTAAAACATTTCAAGGTGCTCTTCCGAAGTGTTCTTAGAAGTATGGGTTTCCAGCTTCAGGAACTCTACTTCTACCTGCAACGGATTGTTTGACAGTAACCTTATCAAATCAGTCTCCGTCATTATCTTAATAGGCATCAGATTGAGAATGAGCACACGCAAAGGACGGATATCCTGTTCGTTTGCCCTGAGTTGGTTCATTACAAAGATGTTCTCTTTCTTCAGAATCTCAATCGCCGGAAGATTGTTAGGTATATTAACTGGCATGGTCTATAGCTTTTACAAATCAAGTATGCAAAGTTATGATTTAGTTATGAGTTATAGGTTATGAGTTATGATTTTTTTAAGTTAACAGTCCCCCAGGGCCCGAAAGGGGGATGCTGTTAACAGTAACCGGTTATCAGACACTTAATTAATACTTACTTCTGGTTACTCTAAAATCAACAAACACTTTTTAAATACTACACCGAGTATATATAAATCTATTCTACAGGCACTTATATCCTTCTAAAAATGCCAGTTAAACCCAAATGCATAAGTCAGTTCTGCAAACCAGAATGCCTGATGAGCTTTGTCGTCCGACGATACGGTCGTCCTTATACTTGGCATATTAATATATCCCTCTTTCACTTCGGAACGTATAAAAAACAAGTTCCACAGATTTAGGTCCAGCCCGGCTTTCGCATTCAACCCGAATCCTGCGAGATGAAAAGCGTCGTGCCGTTCGTTCCCCATCATCATAACATTACTCCGGGGCATAAGAAATCCGGCTCCACCGCCGATCAGACCATTCACGTTAAGAATACCTTTATGGAAGAAATTCTTATAATATTCCAGTTCTGCATTTATATAGTTAAGCCCGTCGGTATGCTCAAATGTGAGGAAGTCGTCAGTCAGTTTTATAGAACCGTCGTCATTCACATGAGACTGGTATTCAGGCTTTACATGTCCGTCTATATCTACGGTCTGATTCTGGTCCATAACGTATTTCATATGATCTACACCTAAAGTTATAGCCATATTATCTTTTATAAAATACCCCAGGCGCAAGTTTGTTTGAGGAATGGTTATCCGATCAAGACGCAGGTAATTGAAATAGCTGATCTTATTTTGTTTATCTGATGCTTTCACTTTATGGAGAGTAAAGTCATAATCATTACCCTTGAAATGAATATCGGAGTTCGTATAGGCATCCCTGTTCCAGCCCCACAGGGCGAAGAATGTTCCTTTCCTATAGGCAGGTCCGGATTGAGCGAGTATCAGGGATGATTGAATAATTGCCAATAAGGCAAGTAATAGTTTCTTTTGCACGTCAGTGTCCTTTATTTGTGATTTTAAGACTAAAAACAAAAACCAGTTGAATTTGTTCAATCTATAACATCAAATAATATATAGAATAAACTAATAACAATAGAAAAGAATGCCGTTAAAGAGAATTACACCGCATCAGGCCAAAGAAAAACTATTGAATCCCGAAACAATACTGGTAGATATCAGAGATGAAGAGAGCTTCCGGCAAGGACACGTAAAAGGAGCGACACATCTTACCCACCTGAGCATACCCGGATTTGTGTCAATGACAAATAAGACCTATCCCATATTAGTCATGTGCTATCATGGAAATAGCAGCCAAATGGTAGCCCAATTCCTTACAGAGCAGGGTTTTGAAGATGTGTATAGCATCGATGGCGGATACGAGGGATGGGAGTGATTTCCGTACAGGTATCTCATTGCGAACGCCAAACGATATAAGATATATTCTTAAGCTCTTCAGACTGGGTACTTCCGTATTCAGTCTTTACGTGGTATTTGTCATAGTACCAGCCAAATGCAGTATTGCTTCCAACCAGATATATCGCATCAATTACCCCTATATCGACCAGCGCCTGCGCAAAATCATGGAATGACTCGGCGCTGCGGCTTTCTACCATTATCACCTTACCGGAACGTGTAGCCAGCGCCCTGCGGATCGATTTATTCTTCGGATTGTTTTCTATCAGTACACCATTATCTACCAATGGGTATTGCCTGAAAAAATAGCCTTTCGATTCAATCGCCTTTTGCAACAATGGAGTATTATCCGAAACCCCGATAGTAACTTCACCGTCAATGACCGCGCAAAATCCTGTTTTGGCAACACCCCGCGATAGTTTTTCCCCGGCAAGGACAAAATCGCCTACTATCTCGTAATTATCACCCCTGATATCGGCAGCCTGTGTGATGAGAACAATCGTTGAATCTGACTTATCCGGCATACCTACAGATAATGACAGTGTTGCATGATGAGGTACGTAAACAAACATAGGCACATCGTTAACCGTTTCTTCCAATATTTCCACATAGCCTTTTATGGTATCACCGGATATAGCCTTTATCGTATCAGGAGTTATACCAGCCGTATGCACAGCCTCTTCCGTTTCAGGTTCGAAATAATAATCGGCATCCGGTTTGCGCAATAGCAATATCAACAATGCTACTATTATTGCTATCACTACACAAGCCACAGCTATGAGCCACCACCTCTTTTTGGAGGCGGGCTTTTTATCCCTACTTTCTTTTGAGCCAAGAAAGTAGACTTCGTTTTCTGTTTGTATATCTTTCTTGCTCATTGTTCGGATCTCCTGCTTTTTATACTATTTTCCAATACTGTCTTCAATGCTTTCAAAGCTTCTTTCGAAGCAGAAAGTGCAAATTTATGAGGAAAGCTGATATCTGAAAGAATAATCTGCTGCTTGGAAACGTTCACGTAATAGATATATTGTGCATTTATAATCAGGCTTTTACCCAGACGTATAAAAGTACCTGCATCGTTGGCCAGCTGTTGCTCAATAACCTTTTCGAAAGTCCCCAGATTGAACGAAAACAGATGCTCTTCCTTATTGACCAGCACCATAGTGGAATAATTCCCGTCGGAAGATATATAGACTATCCTCTCGGGAGAGACCCTCACCAGGTCGTTACTGTTTGCCAATACAAGATATCTCTGCATTACCTCATTAATTTAATACAAAAATAGATTATTCCTGATATAATCCACTATCCAAAGATACTTTATGTATTAAACAGGCGATCTGTTGTATGAAATATATATGTCTAATATGTATCATTGTAATCTTCATACTATTCAAATACAAATATAGGATTTTAATAGTATCAATTGTAAGTTAACAGATCTCCTGCAGTTGTTTTGCGGGATATAAAATATCAAAAAACATACAAGATAAGAGAGCGAAATATAATAATAAATTACCCTCTCCATATTCATTTATCAATTTTGATTTCACAGCAAAAAAAACTATCTTTGAACGAGTTTTGAAATAGCTATGATCGCAGACCTGTTTATTACTTTGGGTAGTAAAGAAACAGCTTGCAATCCGGAATGTATCATTAAATTCTATCTTTTACTTAAAATCAGATATTACACATGTTCCCCGAAGATATTATCGACGAACCAGAGAATTTAGAGAACGACGAACCCGTTATGGATGAGGAATCGGAGAATGACAGCAGCCATTCCGATTATAAGGTACCAGTGAAAGACTCGGGCGACAATCAGCTACATTTGTCAGGCATGTTCCAAAACTGGTTTTTGGACTATGCTTCTTATGTTATACTCGAACGTGCCGTTCCGCATATTACCGACGGGTTAAAACCCGTACAACGACGAATCATGCATTCGATGAAGCGAATGGATGACGGACGTTACAACAAGGTGGCAAATATCATAGGCCACACCATGCAGTTCCACCCGCATGGAGACGCATCTATAGGTGACGCTTTGGTACAGCTGGGCCAAAAAGATTTACTGGTCGATTGTCAGGGAAACTGGGGAAATGTCTTCACCGGGGATGGTGCAGCCGCTCCCCGTTATATAGAAGCCCGCCTCTCTAAATTTGCACTGGAAGTGCTTTTTAATCCTAAGACAACCGAATGGAAACCATCGTATGACGGGCGTAACAAAGAACCCATTACCCTGCCCGTAAAATTCCCTTTATTGCTGGCACAGGGTGCTGAAGGTATTGCCGTAGGGTTATCTTCTAAAATACTCCCTCACAACTTCAACGAATTATGCGATGCTGCCGTAGCGCATCTGCAAGGAGAAGAATTTACTTTATATCCTGATTTTCAGACAGGGGGATATATAGATATAAGCAAATATAATGACGGAGAACGCGGCGGTTCGGTAAAAGTACGTGCCAAAATATCCAAACTGGACAATAAAACACTTGTCATAAGTGATATTCCTTATGGAAGGACATCGTCTTCGGTCGTAGAATCTATCCTGAAGGCAAATGACAAAGGCAAGATAAAAATCCGTAAGGTAGACGATATCACAGCCCAGAATGTAGAAATTCATGTACATTTGGCTGCCGGTGTTTCGTCTGATAAAACAATAGACGCGCTCTATGCCTTCACTGATTGTGAGATCAGCATTTCTCCAAACTGCTGCGTAATTGAAGATAACAAGCCGTATTTCCTCGCTGTCAGCAAAATACTCAAAGATACGACCGAAAATACACAAAGGTTACTCAAACTTGAGTTGGAAATACAAAAGAGCGAACTGGAAGAAACACTCCATTTCTCGTCTCTCGAAAAAATATTTATCGAAGAACGCATCTATAAAGATAAAGAGTTTGAAAACGCCGTGAACATGGATGCCGCTGTCGAACATATCGACAAACGCCTGTCTAAATTTGCCAAACTGTTTATCCGCGAGGTAACCCGTGAAGACATCATGAAACTGATGGAAATAAGAATGGGCCGTATCCTCAAATTCAACTCCGACAAGGCGGATGAACTGATCGCCAGATATAAAGAAGAAATAGAAGAAATAAAGCATGATATCGAAAACATCGTAGACTATACCATTTCATGGTATATGATGTTGAAAGAGAAATACGGCAAGAACTATCCCCGTAAAACGGAGATACGGAGTTTCGATACCATTGAGGCTACAAAGGTTGTGGAAGCCAACGAAAAGCTTTACATCAACCGCGAAGAAGGCTTTATCGGGACAGGGCTAAAGAAAGACGAATATGTATGTAATTGCTCCGACATTGACGATATTATTATTTTCTATAAGGACGGGAAATATAAGATTGTAAAAGTCAGTGATAAAATGTTCGTCGGCAAAAACGTACTGTATCTTTATGTCTTCCGCCGTAACGACAACCGTACAATTTACAATGTGGTATACCGTCATGGAAAGCATGGGCCCGATTATATTAAACGCTTTGCTGTAACAGGTATCACCCGCGATAAGGAATACGATGTAACACAGGGTAAGGAAGGCTCACGGATTGTATATTTCAGCGCGAATCCTAACGGAGAGGCGGAAACAATACGTGTAATACTGAAACCCAAACCACGCCAGAAAATACTCGTTTTCGAAAAAGACTTCAGCGATATAGCCATCAAAGGACGCCAGTCGATGGGTAATATTCTCACAAAAGCAGAAGTGCATAAAATATCGTTGAAACAGAAAGGAGGCTCGACCCTCGGAGGACGCAAAGTCTGGTTCGACCAGGATGTATTACGCCTTAACTATGACGGACGCGGCAAATTCCTCGGAGAATTTCAGAGCGATGACCTGATATTGGTAGTTAATCAAAACGGGGAGTTCTATACTTCAAATTTTGATGTAACCAATCACTACGAAGCAGGTATTATCCGTATAGAGAAATTCGACGCGAATAAGACCTGGACAGCCGTACTGTTTGATGCTGACCAGCAGTTCATGTATCTGAAACGTTTTGCATTCGAAGCCTCAGCAAAGAAACAGAATTTCCTTGGAGAAAATCATGAATCGAAATTACATATACTGACCGATATTGTTTATCCGCGGATACAGGTTACATTCGGTGGTCGTGATAATTACCGTGAAGCATTGGAAATAGATGCCGATGAATTCATCGCAGTAAAAGGCTTTAAAGCAAAAGGCAAACGCCTGTCGACATTCGAAATCGGAGAGATCAGGGAACTGGAACCTATCCGTTTCCCCGAAGTAGCAGAGGAAGAAGAAAAGAAATTCGAAGTACAGATAGATGACGACGATGACGAAATCGACAACCGGCCTATATCGGATATCATAGATGAAATAACCGGGCAACAATCATTGTTTAAAGATGGAGATAAGGAAGAGTAGATATCTGTATTTGACATGCTGCTTACTTCTTTGCAGCAGTATTTCTTCTCAAATTAAAGAAGATACTCTGAAAACTGTAGTCATTGAAGCTGATGCAATAAAACAAGTATCAATAATTATTGATGACTCCGGTCTAAGTATTCCAAAACCTCTTATCACCAACAACACCATCACTGCATCCATTGGCTCTGCCAATATGTACGACACATACTTGTCACCATTAGAATACAAAGGATTTTCCATACATCTGATGTATGAGCAAATGCGCCGTACCACGTGGCTCAATTATAAATTCTACAAACAACAGGTCTTTGAACTGGACTTTTCCAAAGGGGACAATCCGGCAAAGAACGCCACTGAATACTGGGCTTTGGCAAATTACCGTATCGGCGGACATTACAGCCTGTATAATACCGATGCATTCCGCTTCGGTGTCGGTGGGCTGTGGGATATCAATGCAGGCGTACTTTATAATGAGCGCAACGGGAATAATCCTGCCACTGCACGTGGATATACCAATCTGAACCTGTCGCTTACAGCATCCTATAAATTCAAATGGTTTGCCGTACGCTGGCAAATGGATACGCCTTTTATGGGTATGCTGTTCTCTCCCAAATACGGACAATCTTATTATGAGATTTCGTTAGGTAACTCCGTCGGGGTAGTCAATTTCGCTTCATTGCATAATCAGCGGGCGTTGCGCAATTACCTGACAGTAGATGTACCGATACATAAATATACTATCCGCGTAGGCTATCTTGGTTCGTGGTATCAGACGAAAGTACATGATATACAAACCCACCACTATACCAATAGTTTCGTAATCGGCTTTCCTATCGAGAGCGTGAAAAGACCAAGAGAGAAGGCGAAGAATAATTATTGGAACGGATACTAAGCCCCCTCCCAACCTTCCGAAAGGGAGGTGAACAGAGTGGGTAATTTATAAATATAAACCAAAGGCCCCTCCTTTGGAGGGGTTGGGGAGGCCAAATGTTCAGAGAAGTAAGACGACAAAACAGAATACTGGAAGATGAGGTTCGCATTACCGAACTACTGCAAACTTCCGAATACGGATTCCTGAGCTTAGGAACAACAGAGAATGGTTATGCTTATGGGATACCCATCAGCTATGCGTTTGACAAAGAAAGTAACAGCCTCTATTTCCATTGTGCGCCGGAGGGGCAGAAACTGGATATATTAAGAGAAAACGATAAAGTTTCATTCTGCGTCGTAGGTGTTACCAAACCTATTGCCGAACAGTTTACAACCCTCTTCGAAAGTGTTATCGTATTCGGCAAAGCCGGCATAGATATGTCAGATGATGAGAAGCGAAAGGCCTTGCGCCTGCTGGTCCGTAAATATTCACCGGACTATGAAGAACTCGGTGAAAAGTATATGGATAAATCATGGAGCCGGACAGCCACATTCAAAATAGAAATAGAACACATTACGGCAAAAGCAAAATATTAACCGCTCTATTTCACCATAAGAAATCCAAATTTCATACAGTAAACGCCGTATTTGGTACAAACGTACTGAAACAATGACAAAATACGAAAGATAGAATATACTTTTGTATCTGTAAACAGCTATTGTTTTATCTGATCATCGGAACCGGATACGTTGACATAAAAGTAAAATATCACTAAAATATTTTCTCTCATAATATATTTTAGCGAAAAGTAAGTAGCTTTGCACAACTTTAGAAAAACAGTTTCAGAATCAAATAAAACATTAGATTAAATTGTTGATTGTGAGTACATCTAATAATTCGTATTTTGGTAAGGCAATTTTATTCGTAGCCTTATCCATAGCAGCCTTTTTAGTTTTCAAGGAAGTTTTGCCTGAACGCTTGTTTTCGGAACATGTGGAAGCGAACGAAAATATCCTGATGGATAGCATGGCTCTTATGGCTCAGAGCGATACAACAGAAATACATGACATACCGGTTATAGAGCCGGATAGTACAAAAGTTCAGGCTTATGAAGAAGTAGATGCCAACTTTAATCCTGCATTGACAGCTGACGGATACCAAAACCTCAATCGTTTCTACACCAAGCTGCATGAACTGCAAGAGACAAAAACAGGTAAGGTCAGAATCGCCTATTTTGGAGACTCCATGAACGACGGGGACTACATAGTGCAAGACGTCCGCAGTGAGTTTCAGGAAAATTATGGAGGAGAAGGTGTCGGCTATGTGGCCGTATCCTCACTCTCGGCAGGGGCCAGAGGGTCTATATCGCACCAGTATTCTAAAAACTGGTTTTCCCAATCATTTGTAAAAGTGAAGAAACCGATGAAACCATTTGGTATAGACGGGCAGGTTTTCTTTGCAAAAGATCCTGCTCAAACATATTGGGTAAGATATAAAGCACAGTCACAGAAACATTCGACCCAACTGAATAATCCCGTATTATTATACGGCAGGGGTAATAACAGCAAAGCCTATGTAACGGTTGCGGCAGATAAAGATTCGGTATCCAGCAAGATCCTGAATCCTGTAAATCTGCTAAATACACTGTCCCTTTCGTCTCACAATGCCAAATCGATACAGGTCAATTTCCATAATGCAGATTCCATACCTATCTACGGATTCAATTTCGATAACGGAGAAGGTGTGCATGTGGATAATTTTTCTACCCGTGGAAATTCGGGTCTGCCCCTGTCCATCCTAAACCCGGCATTGATGAATGCTTTCGATAAGGTACTGAATTATGATTTGATAATCCTTCACTATGGAGCAAATGTATTAGGCTATGGTTCATTGAATTACAACTGGTACGAACGGAATATGACAACAGTAGTGAACAATCTGCATGAATGCTTCCCGAATGCCGATATATTAGTCATTTCCACAGCAGACAGGGCATTGAAGATAGACGGGACTATGCAAACCGACCCAGCTGTGGTTCCTCTCGCCAATGCGCAACGGAATTATGCACGCAAGACCAATTCCGGCTTTATATCCCTGTATGAAGTGATGGGAGGCAAAGGTTCGATGGTAACCTGGGTAGATAATAAACTGGCCAATAAGGATTATACCCACTTCAACGGCTCCGGCTCAAAGAAAGTGGCCAAACTGATATATAGTGAAATAGATAAAGGATACACGAAATTTAAAGCGAAACAATAAAGAAAATAACCTGCCGATGAAGTTTGCAAAGAAAATACTACCCCTATTCTTCCTGTTTTTATTATTGCCTGCATTGATGCTCTCTGCCAAAGGCAGATACGACAGCAAGGAGACAAAGGATAACGGTGACAATATTTTTGCTAATCAGGCATTACTCTCAGCCATTTTTGAGAAATTATACAATTTAGAGAAAAACAAGCAAGGTAAAGTTAATATAGTGCATATAGGCGATTCACATATTCAGGCTGACTTTTTCACCAATGCAATCCGTGAAGCCCTACAGATCAAGTTCGGGAACGGAGGGTTCGGATTTACATTCCCTTACAGTCTGGTGAGGACAAACGGTCCCCGTTATGTAAAATATGCATGTAATGCCACATGGCAGAGCCTGTTGAATGTATATCCTGTTGCCGATGTAGGTGTGGGACTGAGCGGGATAGCCCTATACACTTCTGCCGAAGACTTCGTTCTGCAACTGTCTACGCAGGAAGGATACGAGTTTAATAATGTAAAAATCATATATCCGACCAAAGAACCCCAATACAGAATGTCCGTAACAGCCGAGCCATTACAGGTTTCTTCATCGGGTACCGTCACGGCATCTACTATAGGGATGAGATACCACACCGTGAAAAGCGGGGAAAGCTTATCGGTAATAGGACGGAAATATGGAGTTACCGTAGCGCAGATAAAGAATGCCAACGGGATGAAGTCGAATATGATAAGACCAAAGCAGAGGCTTAAAATTCCGGTAAAAGCAGGAGCCAGAAGTACCAGGCCTGTACAGACCAAAGCCCAGACATCCAATATAGCGAAAGACAGTATAGACTATGTGAATATGGTAACCAAACCATATTACTCATCCTATACCAGCGATACATTGATGAGCCGTATAACTATTTTACCGGCTGAAAAGCAACCGATGTATAACCTCAACGGGTTTGTCATAGAAAATGACAAGCCAGGTGTCATATACCATTCGATAGGAGTTAATGGTGCAAAACTATCGGATTATAATAAATATCCGTTGTTTTTTGAACAGCTGCCTATCCTCCGCCCCGATCTGGTGATCTTGTCTTTTGGCACAAATGAGTCATTCGGAAAACTATCCGATACGGAGTATATTTATCAGATACAGGAGTTCGCAGAAAATATAAAAAGGTTGAATCCTTTCGCAACGGTGTTGGTTATGACCCCGCCACCATCCATGTTTCGGCGCCGTCGCGTAAATACCTATATCACAGACTACAGCAATGCCCTTATGGGATTAAGTAACCTGCCTGTATGGGATTTATATACACGTATGGGGGGAGCATCAGGTATCGCGCCCAAAGGAGAGTATGCACGTCTGATTGCCCGGGACAAGGTCCACTACACAAGCAGTGGATACCAGGCTCAAGGTCAATTATTC
This sequence comes from Dysgonomonas termitidis, assembly GCF_042654545.1. Lineage (GTDB taxonomy): Bacteria > Bacteroidota > Bacteroidia > Bacteroidales > Dysgonomonadaceae > Dysgonomonas > Dysgonomonas termitidis. The sequence goes on along the minus strand of NZ_JBHSGN010000050.1, from coordinate 76,596 downwards.
GCTTCCGACTTTATTGACGCATATAATAATTTTAAGAAGAAAAAGATAAATTGAAAACACTATTAAATATAACCGACATATATCTTCCCGATTACATATCTAAACTATTTGGAAATCTGGACATTTATTCGTGGTTTGTATATAACCCCGAGCATCCCCTGTTATTCAACAGTGCGCTGTTCCTTGGGCTTTTCCTTGTATTCTATATTATATATGTGCTCACAAAGTCTCAGAAGCATGAGCTTTTCCGTAAGATATATATTATTGTTTTCTCGCTATTCTTCTATTATAAAGCAGGAGGGAATTACTATATACTGCTGCTTGTTTGCGCTGTTGTTACCCATCTGTTATCAAAAAAGATGTATGAGGTAGAGAAACCTTCTTCACGGAAACTGTTGCTTACACTCATCATTGTAGCCAATCTGGGGATGCTGTCGTATTATAAATACACAAACTTCCTGATTGATAACATTAACGCGATATTTCACGGTGATTTATCTTTCCGGAATATAATATTGCCCATCGGTATTTCATTCTTCGTATTCGAGGCCATCAGCTATGCCGTAGATCTTTACCGCAGGCAGATGGAACCGGCCAGGTCTACCCTCGATTTCTGCTTCTATATCAGCTTTTTCCCTAAACTGGTAGCAGGGCCTATCATCAGGGCAAAGGACTTTCTCCCGCAGATGTACAAAAAATTACATTTGACCAGAGAGGAAACCAGTACAGCCATATTCCTTATACTGATAGGTCTGATAAAAAAGGCCGTCATATCGGACTATATATCTACCAACTTTGTCGACCGTGTATTTGATTCTCCATTGAGCTATACGGCATTCGAAAACCTAATGGCTGTATATGGCTATACATTGCAAATATATTGTGACTTTTCGGGGTATTCAGATATGGCAATCGGGCTGGCCTTACTGATGGGATTCACCATTCCACCCAACTTCCTGACTCCGTATAAATCACAATCCATCACAGAATTCTGGCGCCGCTGGCATATATCTCTATCGTCATGGTTACGCGACTATCTGTACATTTCTTTGGGAGGTAACCGGAAGGGGAAAATAAGAACCTATATAAATCTGTTCCTCACAATGCTTATCGGTGGCCTTTGGCATGGGGCATCATGGAAATTCGTCATGTGGGGCGGATTACATGGGGGAATATTGGTGGTAGAGCGTTTCTTCAAACAATTTATAAAAGTACCGGACAACCGTTTTACCCGTATCATCTGCATATTGCTCACATTCCACTTCGTGGCCTTCTGCTGGATATTCTTCCGCGCGGGTAGTTTCGAACTGGCCGGTGACGTGATTATGAGTATCGGCAACCTGACATTCGCACCACACGACTGGCTGGTTGTTCTCGAAGGATACAAGAATGTATTTATCCTTGTCGCCATAGGATATGTTATGCATTTCTTACCTGAGAAGTTTGTAAATCTGGTAAAAGCCGGGTTCAACAGTACTCCGTTGGTATTCAAAGCAGGATTGGCCGGATTAGCATTCTGGCTGGTGTATGCTACAATGTCGAGCGGCCCTCAGCCGTTTATCTATTTCCAATTTTAAAAGGCATTACAAAAGCCATTAAACGTATATCTTATGTACCGGATCAAACAATACGCCTTCCATAAAACCAAATATGGCGAAGAGCTGTTAATTGATGTTGTCCGGCTAAAGAATATAAAGAAATATTTGAAAGAGGATGCAATCCATAGGTTGGGATACTATGACATTACCCTGATTACAGATGGCTATGGCAAGTTTAAAATTGATGAAAAGGAATATTATGTCCGGAAAGGGGATATCATATTCTCCTCACCCAATCAGATACGCTGGTGGGACATCGATAATATTACAGACGGTTACGCCCTCATATTTGAAAAAGAATTTCTGCTCACCTTCTTTAATGATCCTGATTTTCTGGAGCACTTATCATATTTCAAAGGCTCGCATGCTTTTAATAAATTAAGCCTTAAAGAAGAAGCCGCGCACATTATCCGGCTGATAAATGAGATCAAACAGGAAATAGACTCTTATAAAGAAAAAGATAAGCATATACTAAGAGCGTTACTATATCAGATACTGAAATCACTGGACAGAATTTATATCCTTAGAAATTCATCTTCCGGTAATACCGAAAACGTAAAAAACAGACATGCCGACACTTTTATAAAACTTGTAGACATCGGATATAAGCAAAACCATTCTATCCGTCATTATGCAGACAAACTCTGTATTACTCCAAATTATCTGAACGAACTGATAAAATCGGCAATGGGGATTAGCGCCAAACAAGTTATTCAGAATAAGCTTATACAAGAAGCAAAAAAAATGCTCTTATATACATCCGATTCCATATCAGACATAGCTGCGTCTCTCAATTACGAAAATACATCATACTTTATCCGTTTTTTCAGGAAACAAACAGGCCATACACCTTTACAATACCGAAATACCAATAAACCATAAAAAGTGCTATTTTCCCCAGCATATGCATTACCAGCATTCTACAGCGAGATAATACCTTTGTAATGAAATAATTTAAATCATTACAAACATGAATCACAAAAACATCGCAACAAAGATTATCGCACTGGAAACAGCCGCATTAGAGAAATGGAACAACGGTAATCCGTCGGGCTATCTGGAGCTATACACTCCGGACTTCACTTATTTCGACCCTTTTCTGGAGAAAAGATCGGATGGCTTCGATAAAATAGAAACTCTTTACGAGGAAATGAGAGGTAAGGTGCTGGTAGATAAGTATGAAATGATCGAACCTGTGGTACAGGCTACAGATGAAATGGCGGTCTTAACTTATAATCTGCTATCATACACAGGGGAAACGGTATATAAGTGGAACTGTACTGAGGTTTATAAGTTAGTAGCAAATGAATGGAAGATTATCCATAATCACTGGTCTTTTATAAAACCGGTATAGAACGTTTTCAGTCAAGGGTATTATCGAACTCACGCTCCAGGTCTTCCAGTTCCTTCTTTATCTGTTCCAGTTTCTGTATGACCTGTACCTTGCGTGTTTCCTCATCTTTTCTTTGTTTCAAAGTCTGACGGGCGCCCTCCAGGGTCAGCCCTTTTTCTTTTACAAGATGATATACGACTGCAATATCTTCAATATTCTTCCTGGTATATTGGCGGGCGCCGCCATCTGTCTTCCGTGGATTGATTATATCAAATTCGGTCTCCCAAAAACGAAGCAATGATTCATTTACACCAAAGTGGACTGCAACCTCTTTGATGGAATAGTACAAACGGTTACTATTTTCTAAATCAATTTTCATATTTTAGCCGTTAGCTATTAGCCGATAGCTCTTAGCTTTTTTTTACTGTTTACTGCTAACTGTTAACTGACATCAATCCATTACCTGTCCGTGGTTAGCGGCTATCTGCAACATCTTGTCATACTCTTCCGGAGATAAGTCCATAAAGTAATACTTTGCCGGATTGTCGGGAACACCCCTTACATGAACCTCGTAGTGAAGATGCGGGCCGGTAGACTTTCCGGTATTCCCTACCTCACCGATTTGCTCCCCACGTGTAACCTTCTGGCCATAACGCACTTTATAATCATTCAAATGCGCATACAAAGTCTCATAGCCGTAACCGTGGTCAACTATAATACACTTACCGTAACCTTGCTTCCAGTCGGCAAGGGTAACCACCCCGTCACCCGTGACATATACGGGAGTACCTATATTGGATGCAAAGTCCATTCCCGCATGGAAACGGGCTGTTCCGTAAATAGGGTCTATACGCGTACCATATCCTGACGCTATCTGTTTCAGAAATTTATCAGGAACCGGCTGAATGCTTGGTATATGTTTAAGACGGTCTTTCTGATTTTTTGCCATACCCAGTACTTCATCGAAAGAATTCGACTGGATATAGATCTGCTTTGAAATATAGTCTATCTTCTTCGTTGTCTGAATAATAAGCTCCGGACTGGACAATTCCGTCAGGTAATCATATCTGCCCGGGGCACCTACTCCCGATGTCCTTATAGATGTAGGAATAGGATCGGCATGGAAAATAGCCCTGTACAGATTATCGTCACGCTGCTGTATATCCCTCAAAACTTTAGACATCTCGTCGGCCCGCCTCGACAATACTTCATACTGTGTAAGTATGAGTTGATTTTCTTTTTTCTGAGCCTCTCCCCAAGGGGTACCAAAGAAATAAACAAATGCTATCAAAGCTCCTATCCCAACCACTATGCCCGATATCAAATGACGGAAAACGGTGATAACTTTATCCTTCATGCCAGGATAAATCCGTTCATATGTGAGAGTTTGCGGATTGTAACGATAGTATACTTTTCGCTTCATTTTTAGTACTTCTCCGATATTTTGTTTAGAGAGTTCGACAAAAGTAAAGTTTTTGAACTATTTTTGCAAATTGAAATTACTAATATAAATATGCTAATGTGAAAATGTGCCAATATGCCAATATTATAAGTTATCAGGTAGAATAAATCGGCACATCGGCATATTATAAATTGACTCATTAAAACTATGATGACTTCTAAAGAAATTCGTGACTCTTTCAAATCTTTCTTTGCTTCCAAAGGACACCAGATAGTATCGTCAGCCCCGATGGTTATCAAGGATGACCCTACTCTGATGTTTACAAACGCGGGTATGAACCAGTTCAAAGACATTATTCTGGGAAATGCGCCTATTAAATATCCACGTGTGGCGGACTCACAGAAATGCCTTCGTGTTAGCGGCAAGCATAACGACCTTGAAGAAGTCGGCCACGATACATATCACCATACGATGTTCGAAATGCTTGGCAACTGGTCTTTTGGCGACTATTTCAAAAAAGAGGCTATAGAATGGGCATGGGAATATCTGACTAAAGTTATCAAGCTGGATAAGAACCGTTTATATGTAACGGTATTCGAAGGCAGTCCCGAAGAAGGCCTGTCACGCGACGACGAAGCTGCCGGATACTGGGAGCAATACCTATCCAAAGACCGCATTATAAACGGAAATAAGAAAGACAATTTCTGGGAAATGGGAGATACCGGACCGTGTGGTCCATGTTCGGAAATACATATAGATTTACGTCCCGACGAAGAACGCGCAAAGGTTGACGCACTGACCCTTGTAAATGAAAGCCATCCGCAAGTGATTGAAATATGGAATCTTGTATTCATGCAATTTAACCGTAAAGCTGACAAATCACTGGAACCGCTACCTGCAAAAGTAATCGACACCGGTATGGGATTCGAACGGCTATGTATGGCAGTACAGGGGAAAACTTCCAATTATGATACTGATGTATTCCAGACCATTATAAAAGCTATCGGGGGATTAACCGGAAGCACTTACGGACAGGATGAAAAACAAGACATCGCTATGCGTGTCATTGCTGACCATATCCGGACCATCGCGTTCTCAATTACCGACGGGCAATTACCATCGAATGCTAAAGCAGGTTATGTAATCCGGCGTATTCTCCGCCGTGCCGTTCGCTACGGATATACATTCCTCGACCAGCATAAGGCATTTATGTACAAGCTCATTTCTGCCCTGATAGAGACTATGGGCGGGGCTTATCCGGAACTTATCCAACAACAAACGCTGATAGAGAAAGTGATAAAGGAGGAGGAAGAATCATTCCTGCGCACACTCGAGACAGGTATTAAATTACTCGACAAGCAAATATCCGATACAAAAGCGAAAAATAAAACGGAACTGAATGGCGCCGACGCTTTTACACTATATGATACATTCGGCTTCCCGCTCGACCTTACAGAGCTTATCCTTCGCGAAAACGGTATGACCGTAGACAACGACGGCTTTAAGGCGGAGATGCAGAAGCAAAAAGACCGTGCCCGTAATGCCGCCGCTGTGGAAACAGGCGACTGGGTAGTTCTGAAAGAAGGCGACCCGGAATTCTTCGGATACGATTTCACGGAATGTGAAACGGAGATACTCCGCTACCGGAAAGTAAAACAAAAGAATCATGAATTTTACCAGATAGTGCTTAACCGCACACCTTTCTATGCCGAAATGGGCGGACAGGTCGGCGACAGCGGCTGGTTGATACATGATGATGAGAAAATAGAAATCACTGATACAAAACGTGAGAACAACCTGGCGGTTCATCTCTCTGCTAAATTACCCGAAGATGTGACAGCTACATTTATTGCACGCATCAACACGAAGAACCGTACCGCTACCGAGTGTAATCATACCGCGACACACTTATTGCACGAAGGCCTTCGCGAAATACTGGGAAACCATGTGGAACAGAAAGGTTCATATGTATCTCCCGGTGTTCTGCGTTTCGACTTCTCACATTTCCAGAAACTGACGGATAAGGAGATACGTAAAGTGGAGCGGTTTGTAACAGCAAAAATACGCGAGGATATTACCCGCGATGAGAAACGCCATGTCCCTATCTCCGAAGCCAGGGCAATGGGAGCGATGGCCCTGTTTGGCGAAAAATACGGTGATGACGTACGGGTTATACGCTTCGGTGACTCCGTAGAGCTTTGCGGGGGTACACATATTTCATCTACGGGCCGTATCGGATCATTCCGTATTGTGAATGAAAGCTCTATTGCCGCCGGTGTACGCCGCATAGAGGCTATTACAGCCGAGGCGTGTGAAAACTACTTCTATACGCAACAGGATATATTGACCGAAGTGAGATCATTCTTCAACAATACGCCTAATCTGACTCAGGCTCTCCAGAAATTCCTCGAAGAAAATTCAGAACTTAAAAAACAGGTGGATGAATACGTCAAGGAAAAAATCGTTCAGGTAAAGGACGCTTTAATAAAGAAAAAACAGGTTATCAACGGTATAGATATATATTCTTTAGCCGGACCATTCCCTGCTGATATTGCAAAAGATATAGCATTCCAGATCAGGAGCCAGTTCCCTGTCAATTCAGTTTTCGTTGGGGCTACCCAATATGAAAATAAGCCGATGCTTACATTGATGATTAGTGACGATCTGGTGAAGGATCACGAACTAAATGCTTCTCAGATAATCCGTGATGCAGCTAAACATATCCAAGGCGGCGGAGGCGGGCAACCTCATTTTGCTACTGCAGGAGGAAAGAATATAGAAGGCTTGTCGAATGCATTGCATGAGATAATGGAAAAGATAAAGTGATATTTATTCTATTAAATAGTTATTAGGGACGGTAAATTACCGTCCCTACTTATTTTATATTTGCATTGAGAAAAGTAAAAAGGTTTATCTATATAATAAGATTAAAGACAACGATAATCTTGTCGTTCTTTGAAATTATTTATTATCAATTATAAGATTGCAGAAAAGTAACACCGGAAAAATATCTAAAAAGGTGTTACTTTTGTTACCTTTTTTATAGTTACAAGTTACTTCGCCCTAGGGCAGTTACGCGTTACGAGTAGACAAGATACGAGATACGAGTTGTTAACTGCTGACTGTTAACTGAAATAAGTGTTACCTTTGTTACCTTTTAACAAGTAGTAAGTTGAAAGTTATATGAGATACGAGTAGACAAGACACGAGATACAAGTTGTTGACTGATGACTGTTCACTGTTCACTGATATATCTGTTACTTTTGTTACTTTTTATATAGTGCTCTTTGTGTAAATCTTTGTGCCCCTTGTGGAAGAGTTTTAACCACTAAGTACACGAAGGGAATCACAAAGGGCACAAAGGCTAAAAAGACTGTTACTTTTGTTACCTTTTAACAAGTAGTAAATTTTAAGTAATAAGTAGTAAGTCATAAGTTGAGAAAGCTACATTACTGTTTACTGTTCACTGTTCACTGATATATCTGTTACCTTTGTTACTTTTTCAATTCAACCCAATTTTGATCTCATTACCCTTTTTTGACAAGAGGAATAATCCGGCTGCGGTCAGTAAACCATTCAGAAGAAGTATCTCATATCCCACCCTGTAGTCCAAAGTATGTAGTAAAGTATATTCTAAGGCATAACTTAACAGAGGGGCAAGAATACAGACAACAGGGACAAACCTGTCCTTTATATTTATCTTTGTAAACAGACCGAAAAAGAATAGTCCCAGCAAAGGTCCGTAAGTATATGACGCCGCTTTATAAATAGTATCCAGTATGCTCGTCTGATTTATATGGTCAATAAAGAAGATAGCCAGTAAAAATACAATACAGACAAGCAGATGCACCCTACCCCTTATCTTTTTAGCCTCTTCGGCCTCCTTCTTCTCCACATTCAGCAGATCCACACACACTGAGGTAGTAAGAGAAGTCAACGCAGAATCTGCATTGGAAAAAGACGCGGCGATAATACCGATGGTAAAACAGATCAGTACAGGCATACCTAAATATTCGGTCGCTAACATCGGTAATATCTGGTCCGGATTATCCGGAAGTGTAATCCCATATTGGGTTGCAAATGCGAGCAACAATATACCCAGCGACAGAAACAGATAATTCATAGGAATAAAGCCAAATCCGTAACTGACCATATTTTTCCGGGCATCTTTAAGGGTCTTGCATGTCAGATTTTTCTGCATCATATTCTGATCCAGACCCGTCATGACTATCACAATGAGTATTCCGCTAAAGAACTGCTTAAAAAAGTTTTGCTTCGACACCCAGTCATCAAAAACAAAGATGCGGCTATGTCTGCTACTCTGAATAGTATCAGCAACCTGCGAAATATCGAATCCTATCTTCGAAGCCACCTGCCAGATGATAAGGCCTAATGCCGCCAGCAGGCATATAGTTTGCAAGGCATCGGTCCAGACGATTGTCTTCATCCCGCTTCGGTGCGTGTAAGTCCATATCAGGGCTACAATAACGATAACCGTTACATAAAACGGAATATTCCACTGGTCGAAAACCAATGTCTGCAGGATCAATACGATTAGATATAATTTAGAGGCCGCTCCTACAATTCGCGATAATATAAAGAATGACGCCCCTGTTTTATATGAGAACAAGCCAAAACGCTGTTGCAGGTAGCCATAAATAGAAGTCAGGTTGAGTTTGTAATATAAGGGTAATAACACAAAGGCCACAATGAGATATCCGGGGAAAAAGCCTAAGACCATCTGCATGTATGTCATGTCGAATTGCCCCACCATGCCGGGAACAGAGACAAAAGTCACTCCCGAAATAGAGTCGCCCAGCATACCTATAGCAACGATATACCAGGGAGATTTTTTGTTCCCAAGGAAGAACGCGTCATTATTGCTGTCTTTTCTGCTCACAATGTGGGATATCAGCAAAAGTACCGCAAAATATACAGCTATAATAAACAGGATAGAAGCCCCCATATATCTAATTATTCCATTATATATACATTCAATGTCTTATTGGAATAAACAGGCTTTCTCTTCTCTGTCTTATCCCAGGGCCTGTCGATAACGATATAATCAAAATTGCCCTTCAGGGTATCTGTATTCACCAGCCTGAAGTTTTCAAAGTCTGTGAATATCCTGTCATATTTTGATTTACTGTAATCGTATCCCCTCAGCATCATCTCAAATTTATGGCTCTCTATATTCAGTCCGCTAAGTACATAAAAAGTTTTACCTTCTTCGATAAATTTCTCGCTTACATCGTGAAAGCCGATATTAAAACTTTCGTATTCTTCAATATTATTTTTGAAGTTATAAAACAACCCTGCCTGCAATACGAGAAGCATAACAGTAAGCCATTTTACAGGTATCTTTTCTATATATTCCGACACCGATATCCCCATCAGGAAAACAACGATAAAGCCATAGTATATAAACGTACGCGGGAAAGGGATCACCGAATGTATTGCCAACAGGACAACCGGGGCCAAACCAAAAATAATCCAAAGTTTAAGAATTTCCTTCTTTTTTTTCAACAGGGCAACTATAAACGGTATACCGATGGCAATAAAAGTGTATATGAGGTGCAGGCCATAAATCTCACTGAATGTATTCCTAAAGAAAAGAGGAAACAAGCTTAATACCCCCATACGGTCTCCCGGAGTAATGGATAACACTCCGAAACCCTGATGCAATATAATCGGCATATAGCAAAGCAGTGTCGCCAATGTTATAAATACATTGAATACAAATTGCTGCCTTATATTCCTATAGTTATAGAGCAAAATAACAAAGTTAAGGGTAACAAAGGGATAAAGATAAGATGGCACAGCATAAAATCCGAGAACACTGCATATAGAGAATATAGCCCAATCTTTATTCCGGCTGCCGTACTTTATTATATTAAATGTAGCATACAGAGATATGACAAAGAAGAAAGCTACCAAAGCATATCCCCTCGACATATAACTATAATAGATGGACATGAATAACATGGAAGAAATGGCAACAGAAAACAATGCCACTTTCCTCGAATAGTATCTTTTGACAAAAGAATAAGCAATAACCCATGTCAGAATAGAGACAACAACCGATGATATCCGTAAGCGGAATAAGATATCAAAAAACGGAATATGCTTGGTTATATGCGTTATTATAGAATGAAAGACATGGTTGTTCGGTGCCGGATAAGACGATATACAATATAAGACAGGATTATTTGTAAAATCGACATAGGTAAGTGCCTCGTCATACGATATCGGCAATACAATAGCGAAATAGATGGATGCGATAAGGGGCGGAAGCAATATCAACAACACATACCTGTCCTTCAAATCGTTCCATATACTCTTTATCGCCCTGCCGATGTACGAACAGAAAGATACCATATGAAGATAAAATAAATTTATCTTTATTATATGGTAAACACTGATAAAGATAGAGATGACCAATATAAGTAAGAAAATGATATAATTGACTCCCGACAGTGCGTTTGCTATCTGAAAAAGTTCTTTGAAAGACTGATTTTCCAGAGGAAAGAAGCCTATTTTTATAGAAACTATTGACAATAGGAATAATATGAGCAATACCGTTATCAATATAAGGAAAGTATGTAAAGTTTTTCTCATTTAAAAATTTCATTAACTGAATGAATTATCCCTTAAGGTCAGACAAAAAATCTGCATCCTTATTTTGGGCGCAAAGATACGTTTTTTCAAAAGATTGCCATCTTTTCCTTTAGAACATTTACGTTAAACTGACAAAAAGTCCGGTCGAATTGTTAAAATTGCAATAAAGATTTTCGTCTCGGTTAAAAGTGTTAAAAAATAGAGTTACCCCACACTAAGTGTACACTTTTTGTGTTTACATTTGAAATAAAAATAAAGTGAATTAATAAACAATTTAAACGATACTTGCATATGAAAAAATTTTGGAAGAATATTTCAACCTATGTTGTGGTTGCATTAGTGAGTATAGGAGCTACATATGGCATGTATAGCTTCATGGACTACAAAAGAGGATACAGCGCTGCTGATACTTATAATTACGGAACCGAATTTGATCAGAAAGGCATACATCTGGCAAGCCTGACTGCTGACGGCTATCCTGATTTTACAAAAGCTGCAGAAAATTCTATTCATGCAGTAGTACACATCAAGTCTACAGTGAAGGCTCAGGCTTCACAAGGTCAGGGACGCCAACGGATGATCGACCCATTCGAATATTTCTTCGGATTCGGTGACCGTGGGGAACAGGGTTACGGACAACCTCAGCCAAGCGTAGGCTTCGGATCGGGTGTTATAATCTCTGCCGACGGGTTTATAATCACTAATAATCACGTTATCGATAAAGCCGACGAGATAGAAGTTACTTTGAACGACAACAGTAAATATACGGCAAAACTGGTAGGAACAGACCCTGTGACCGATATAGCACTACTGAAGATCGAAGGCAAAGAGTTTCCATATATCCCATTCGGGAACTCCGACAATCTGAAAGTTGGGGAGTGGGTATTGGCAGTAGGAAATCCATTCAACCTGACATCTACCGTTACAGCCGGAATTGTTAGTGCCAAAGGCCGTGGCAACATAAGTGGAGGGAGCCGCAACGGCGTAGATATGAGTATCCAGTCGTATATACAAACCGACGCAGCCATCAACAGGGGTAACAGCGGTGGAGCATTAGTCAACACCAATGGTGAACTGATAGGCATCAATACTGCTATCTACTCTCAGACCGGTGACTTTTCCGGATATGGATTTGCCGTACCTATTTCGATTGCCGGAAAAGTAGTGGCCGACATCAAAGAATACGGTGCCGTCCAACGTGCTGTTCTTGGCGTACAGATAGGCGAAGTTGCTGCGGCAAAAGAAGCTGATCCTGAAAAAACAAAGAACCTGAAAATAAACGAAGGTGCTTATGTTGGGGGATTTGCAGATATGAGCCCTGCCAAACAGGCCGGAATAGAAGAAGGTGATGTTATCACAGCAGTGAACGGCGTGAAGGTAAAAACAGTAAGCGAATTACAGGAACAAGTAAACAGGTTCCGTCCGGGAGACAAAGTTAAAGTAGATATAGTACGCGGAGCTTCAACCAAGACATTCGATGTAACCCTCAAAAACAGTGCCGGCAGCACTTCGGTTGTAAAGAAAGAAGACGGCATAGCCATCGTAGGGGCGGCATTCAAAGATCTTACTGCCGAAAGGAAGAAAGCTTTGGGTGTTAGCTACGGCGTAGAAGTGGCCGGTGTAGATAGTAGCGGCAAATTCCATAAAGAAGGTATTGCCAAAGGATTTATCATACAGAAAATCAACAATCAACCAGTATCTTCGGCCAGCGAAGTGGAACGCATTATCACCACAACAGCCAACAGCCAGGATAAGGCGCTATTCATAACCGGAATAACTGCTAACGGATCAAGGAAATATTACGCTGTCGACTTAAGCGAGTAATATTAACTTAACAAATATCAAATAACGCTTAAGTAAAAACTAAACATCTTACTTAAGCGTTATTTATTTTGTATATAACTTAGATATAAACTTTAAGTAAGTAAGCAAAAACAACAATTGAGTATTATTAACTAAAGCTATCTGACATTCGGCCCAAACAGATAGCCATATATAGCATTATTTTTACTATATTTGCAAACATTTTTGGGACATTTTAACATATATATTTATATATGAGGCAGTTAAAGATTACGAAGTCAATTACAAATCGTGAGAGTGCATCTCTGGATAAGTATTTGCAAGAAATTGGTCGTGAAGACCTGATTACAGTCGAGGAAGAAGTAGAGTTGGCTCAAGCCATAAAAAAAGGTGACAGGGCCGCACTCGAAAAACTCACAAGGGCTAACCTTAGATTTGTTGTATCTGTTGCAAAACAATACCAAAATCAAGGGTTAAGCTTACCCGACTTAATCAACGAGGGAAATCTGGGACTTATCAAAGCTGCAGAAAAATTCGACGAAACCAGAGGGTTTAAATTTATCAGTTACGCAGTATGGTGGATTCGCCAATCTATATTGCAGGCATTAGCAGAACAATCGCGTATCGTACGCCTTCCTCTCAATCAGGTGGGTTCGCTGAACAAAATCAGCAAGGCTTTCTCCAAATTCGAGCAGGAAAACGAACGCAAACCGTCAGCAGAAGAACTTGCCGAGCAATTGGACATACCGGTTGATAAAATCGCCGATTCGCTGAAAGTTTCAGGACGACACATTTCTATGGACGCACCTTTTGTCGAAGGTGAGGACAACAGCTTGTTGGATGTACTTGTAAATGACGACGCCCCAATTGCTGACCGTATGTTGATAAACGAATCGCTTCAACAAGAAATCGAGCGTGCATTATCAACATTGACAGAAAGAGAAAGTGAAATTATCAAAATGTTCTTCGGTATCGGATATCAGGAAATGACCCTGGAAGAAATTGGTGATAAATTCCAACTCACACGGGAACGTGTACGTCAAATCAAGGAAAAAGCGATCAAGCGCCTGCGTCAGAATTCACGAAGCAAATTATTAAAAAGCTACTTAGGTTAAAAAGGTTCTTAACCGAAAGTTCAATGGATAAGGAGAGCAAGGAAACTTACTCTCTTTTATTTTGTCTTATTTGCAGTTTTATCTGAATCCGTGATAATTACGGGCGTAATTATAGTCAATAGTACCCTGTTCTATCTGGATAACAATAGCTTCTATTGATGCATCCTTATCATTAGGGTCATACCTCGTTTTCAGGCTATTACCAAAAAGCCCCGCAAAAGCGTTATATACTCCCGCCTTGAAACTGCCGACAAGAGCTTTTACAATATTGTAAGAAGGAGTATTGCATTCACGGTCGATAAGCTTTACCAATATTTTACCCTGATTCTTGGTCATCTTTTTCATCTTAGGCTTATACTCGTCCATCATGTACTTTTGCACATCTTCCAGATATTTTTGCTTAGCCTTTTCAGTAGGTAAGGTCTCCATATATTCATAAGTCTCAACGATGGAGTATGCTATTGTTTTGGCATAAGGATATGCTATCTTTACATCCCGTACCAATTTAGAGTATTCCTGCCTTTCCTTATTATTTTTAAATTTGATCTGTCCAAAAATATAAACAGGCTTCAACTGAACCACGGCAATGGTATCACCTTCATATATAGCGGCTATATCTATATACGTCTTGGGCTTCTCTTCCTGGGACTTAACCGATACAGAAAGAAACAGAAGTAAACATAGTACAGAGAAAACCCTTTTCATATTTCAGTTAATAAAAACATTCAAATATACAAGAAAAATAAACAGAGATATCAATTTTAGAATAAATTAAGGGCGCAGGCGAATTATTTCCCTCCAGAATATAACAGAAGGCAGATCATTACCGTTTTTTTCATCATATGTATGGTATATCAATTTTTCAAAGAACGAGGAGCCTGTATAAAAGTCATACGCTCACAACTATAGATAAAGATTCTCTGAAAAAGTGCATATAAACAATCCTGATATGCAGAATAATTATAAGTTAATCAAAAACCCTGTAGTTTAGAGAAAGTTCTCACCCATTTCAGGTAATATGCAGAAAGAATACTTTTCGGGTAAATGGCTTCGATCTCCTCCGTCACCCTCTTTTGCAGATTCTCGAGACGCGCCTGACGATATGACCTTCTGTTATCATAAAAGTCTTTGTGTGCGCGGATAACCTCTTTGGCATTGGCATATTTTCCGGTAATAGCAAATTGAACAGCCGCTATATAATCAAGAATGAGACGGGCTACCATCACTCTCTTCAACTTTTCCTGCGGCAGGTTCTTATAGAGCATAATCAGATTGTTACGAAAGTTGAGAAAAGTCTTGCGCGGACTTTCTTTCTTCAATGTAGCAGCACCTACGTGGTAAACAACCGATGAGGGCAGGCATACAATCCGTTTTCCACGGCAATTCAAACGCCAGCAAAGATCTATTTCTTCCATATGAGCGAAAAACGAAGCATCAAAGCCTCCTGCCTCAAAAAAATCTTTAGAGCGGATAAACAAACAGGCACCTGTAGCCCAAAGCACGTCAACAGGCTCATCATATTGCCCCTTATCTTCCTCCACATGCATAAAGATACGCCCACGGCAAAAAGGATAACCGTATTTATCGAGAAATCCCCCCGATGCCCCTGCATATTCGAAGTACGCTTTATTTCTCTGGGCAAGAATTTTGGGTTGGGCCGCAACGATATCTTTATTATTATCCAAATGATTTATTATCGGCAACAGCCAGCCTTCAGTTACTTCTACATCCGAATTGAGCAGGACATAGTATTCGGCATTCACCTCCTGTAAAGCCTTGTTATATCCACCGGCGAAGCCGTAATTCCCGGGCAAGACTATCCGGGTAATCTGAGGATATACAGATTGAAGAAATGCAATAGAACCGTCTGTAGAACCATTATCAGCCACCATGAGCTCCACATCGGCATATGTAGTATATTGTACCACGGAAGGCAGGAATTGCTCTAAAAGCGCCCTGCCGTTCCAGTTAAGAATAACAACTGCTACTTTATTCATTTTTGTTGCTGCATTGCTTCCACTTCTTCACGTGTACGTTTCCAACGCTTATGAGTCCAGAGCCAGTAAGCCGGATTGCGAAGGATGGTCTTTTCCATAGCCCTGATATATGTCTCTGTAATATTATTTTCCGGTTCTTCCCTAGGATCATCTGTAATCAGACGAACGGTAGCCTTATAATGCCCTCTCTTTATTTTCTCCATATCCAGATAAACAACCGCAAAACCGGTTTGCTTTGCAATACGCTCCACTCCTGTAAATACAGGGGTTTCCTGATTTAGAAAAGGAGTCCAGTAGTGAATATTCCGCCATGCAGGTGTTTGATCTGCCATAAAACCGATCAAGATCTGTTTTCCTTCGTTCCTGAGTTTTACAATAACCCGGAATGTATCTTGTTTGGCAATAGCCAGAGATCCGAAGCGACTACGTATTTTGAGAAACAAATCATCCATCGCTTTATTTTTCAATGTCTTATAAATCTCACCCAGGATTTTACCTTCTTGCCTAAAGACCAGATTTATAGATGTGACCCATTCCCAGTTGCAATAATGTCCAAGATACATCAAAACAGAATTTCCATCTTTCATCAACTCTTTTATTTGCTCCACATTCTCAAACTGCATCCGCGCTTGCATTTCTTCATCAGATATATGCAGCATCTTCAATGTTTCAACAAAATAATCACAAAAGTGATGATAGAACTCCTGCTCTATGGCCAATCTTTCCTGTTTTGTTTTCTCCGGAAAACTGGCTTCCAGATTGAGCCTGACTACCTTCAAGCGATAACCGGCTATTTTATAGACGAAAAAATAAAGCATGTCGGATAATATATACAATACCCTGAATGGCAGAAGGGCATGTAAATACATCCATATATATAGTATATAATATAACAGTCTGTTCATTCCTTAATTTTCTACCAGTGCTGTTTTTACTTTATTAAAGTCCCCTAAGGTAACTATTTTTATTTCATTTGCCTTACCCGCCTGATACGGCGTCTCTATTTTCACATAATTCTCGGTAAATCCATACATCATATTATCATGTTGTGCATGCTCAAACAACACCTTACGCTGTGTGCCCTGCTGCGACTGGTAAAACGCTTCCAGTTTATTATCCGATAGATCCAGCAAAACCTTGCATCGGGCATGTTTTGTCCTGGGGTCTACCTCGTGCTCTATCTTCAAGGCTTGTGTATTCGGGCGTTCAGAATATGTAAAAACATGTAGCTGAGAAAAATCAAGACCTTCCAGAAACCGTCTGGTTTCTTCGAAATATTCATCCGTTTCTCCCCTTGTACCTACAATTACATCCACCCCGATAAATGCATCGGGCATAATCTCTTTAATTTTTTCCACTTTGTGACGAAACAGTGCTGTATCATACCGGCGGCGCATCAATTTCAATACAGCATCGGAGCCTGATTGCAGCGGAATATGGAAATGTGGCGCAAAACGCTTCGATTTTGACACAAAATCTATAATTTCATCCGTCAGCAAATTAGGTTCAATAGAAGATATACGATAACGCTCAATGCCATCCACCTCATCTAACGCTTTAACCAGGTCGAAAAACGTTTCTCCGGTCGTACGTCCGAAATCACCGATATTCACCCCCGTAAGCACAATTTCTTTTCCTCCTTTTGCCGCCACTTCCTGAGCCTGTTTTACCATACTCTCAATTGTACCATTACGGCTACGCCCACGGGCAAAAGGTATGGTACAGAAAGAACAGAAATAATCACAGCCATCCTGCACTTTCAGAAAATAGCGGGTACGGTCGTCCTGCGAGCAGGAAGGTACAAAAGATTTTATTTTATTCGTTTTCGACGTATGGACTACTCCTTTATCTTTCTTCTTCAATTCATCCAGATAAGCAACTACGTCAAGCTTCTGTTCAGAACCCAACACGATATCGACGCCCTCGATCCCGGCTATATCTTCAGGCTTGAGCTGAGCATAACAGCCCGTCACGATCACATATGCCCCGGGATTCTCTTTAATTAATTTCCGAACGGCCTGACGGCATTTTTTATCTGCAAATTCAGTAACCGAACAGGTATTTATTACACATATCTCCGCTGTTTCCCCCTCTCTTGCCCGACGGACACCAACCTGCGAAAGCTGTTTCCCGATGGCCGAGGTCTCGGCAAAGTTCAATTTACATCCTAATGTGAGATAGGCTGCCTTTTTATTTTCAAATATCGAATTATCTATCATTGTATTTAGCTTTTAGCTGACAAGTTTCCATTGTCAACTCCAGTATTGTATATCTAAAAAACCATAAAAATCTTATATAAACAAGGTAACAGGTTCAAATTACGAGCTACCTGTATGTTAACTATCAACCTGCCAAAACCTTCATTAAATTAACCTTCTTTTGCAATATATAGTTAAAAGGTAACAAAAGTAACAGAAATCGATGCACTGATTAACTAATAATATGCCGGTGTGCCAATGGCAGGAAGCGACTTTACAGAAAACAGTGAACAGTCATCAGTTAACAACTCGTATCTTGTATCTCGTATCTTGTCTACTCGTATCTTGTAACTGCCCGAAGGGCGAAGTAACTCGTAACTATATCAAAAAGTAACAAAAGTAACACGAAATACAGACTTTATATTATTACTTTTTCCAACTTTCAAAGAACCATAAATTAAACATCCGAAAATATCAGGCTGTTTACCATACAGATAAAATTCCGGGAAAATCATACATCCATCTGGCATTAAACCATATAGCGCCAAATTCGAATGAACCCGCATTTTAAAAGAGTACAAAATTACAACAATTGTCGCAATTTTAGCGATAAAATACTTGTAGAATATAAGGAGACTATTTATTTTTGCACAAATTCACCTAAAATGAGCAATTTTCATGATTAAAGAAAACCTGATCGATTTATATGCCAACAGCTTCAAAAATAACTGGGAACTGAAAGGATTATCCGATTACTCGGAACAAAAAACACTGTATTATAAGGACCTAGCCTGCGAAATAGCCCGTATACACATTATTTTGGAAGAAGCTCAGATAAAAAAAGGTGATAAGATAGCCCTTATCGGCAAAAACAATATACCATGGTGTGTAACCTATCTGGCTGTGATTACCTACGGGGGCGTCATAGTACCTATATTACAGGATTTTCATGCCGACAGTGTACAGCATATCATAAATCACTCCGAAGCCGTACTTTTATTTTCCAGCAGTCAGATTTGGGATTCCCTGGACGAAGATTATCTGCCTAAAGTAAGAGGCGTCTTCTCCGTAAATGACAATAAGTACAAATGCCTGCATGAACAAAAAGGAGAGAAGCTATCTTTTATTGTCGACTCATTGGACGAAAAGATGAAAAAAAGATATCCCGACGGATATAAAAAGGATAACATCAACTATACCAAAGTAGATAATTCGGAACTTGTGCTCATTAATTACACCTCAGGAACAACCGGGTTCAGCAAAGGCGTTATGCTTTCGGCCAACAATCTGGCCGGTAATATTACACATGCCCATTACCTGAAGCTCTTGTTCAGAGGACAAAATATTGTATCGTTCCTACCGTTGGCACATGCCTATGGCTGTGCGTTTGAGTTTCTTTATTCCCTAACCGAAGGTTCGCACACGACCTTATTGGGAAAAGCACCTTCACCGAAGATACTGGCAGAAGCCTTTGCCGAGATAAAGCCTCATCTGATTATTTCCGTACCATTAGTTATAGAAAAAATATACAAGAAATCCATACTCCCTAAAATAGAAAAGCCCGCCATTAAAATGGCCCTGAAAATACCAATTGTAAGAGACCAGATATATTCAAAAATACGAAAAGGCATGATGGAAGGACTGGGTGGCAACTTCCATGAGGTTATTATCGGCGGTGCCGCTTTAAACAAAGAAGTGGAAGCTTTTCTGCACAAAATAAAATTCCCGTTTACTGTAGGTTATGGAATGACCGAATGCGCGCCCCTTATTTCATACGACCATAACTACGATTTCATCCCGACATCATGCGGTAAGATATTGGATAATATAATGGAAGTCAGAATAGACTCTGACGATCCGTACAATACCGTAGGCGAAATTCAGGTCAGAGGTGAGAATGTAATGATGGGATATTATAAAAATGAAGAGGCAACCAAAGCTACATTTACCGAAGACGGATGGCTGCGGACAGGCGACCTGGGGACAATAGACAGCAACAACAGGATATTTATCAGAGGACGCAGCAAAACAATGTTGTTAGGCCCAAGCGGACAAAACATATTCCCGGAAGAGATAGAAGCCCGTTTAAACAATATGCCGTTTGTACTTGAAAGCCTTGTAGTTGAGCGGAACGGAAAGCTGGTCGCATTAACTCACCCCGACTACGAAACAATGGATGCCGCACACGTTGAGCAGGAAATGCTTCCGGCTATCATGGAAGAAAACAGGCAAAACCTGAATAAACAGCTGGCAAGCTATGAAAACATAACGGCAATACAGATATACCCGAGTGAGTTTGAGAAAACTCCTAAAAAAAGCATAAAAAGATATCTCTATGAAAACTAAACAGTTATTTCCGGCGAACATATAAAAACACATAATTTTGGAGAAAAATAAGAAAAACACTAAAAAAAACATAATTATGCTATACAACATGTAAAGAAATATATATATCTTTGCATCGTGTTATCAGAAATAACTCAAATACATTTACCGTTTAAGTTTTAATAGAAAAGAAAAATGAAAAAATTAGTATTATTTGCTGTTGCTGTTATTGCAATCTCTTTCGCATCATGTAGTAATAAAGCTGCTGAAGAAGCTAAAGCTAAAGCTACTGCTGACTCAATCGCTGCAGTTCAAGCTGCTGAAGAAGCTGCTGCTAAAGCAAAAGCTATTGAAGATTCAATCGCTACTGCTGCAAAAGCTATTGAAGATTCAATCGCTGCTGCTACTGCACCAAAGAAATAATCTGAGCTATAACAGCTAAAGATTACAGAAGCCTGTATGAGTGATACTCATATAGGTTTTTTTTATTAACTATTAATCAAGATTATTCACAATCTAAACTATTGTTTTAATGAATAATTCATCAAAAATAGTTACCTTTGCATGCTGAGCAGTAGAACACAAACAAAAATCATATTAAATGAAATCGGAGAAAGGGTATTGGGATATTGTAATAAAGCCTCGCGAAAACAATTTTTCCCTGAATATCGGTGAGATATGGAAGTATAGAGACCTCATAAAGAGGTATATACACCGGGACATCGTAACTGCATACAAACAAACAGTGCTAGGACCCTTATGGTACATCATCCAACCGTTGTTTACGACCATCACATATATGTTTTTGTTCGGAGGTATAGCAAATATCCCGACAGACGGTTTGCCTCAACCCCTATTCTACATGTCGGGGATATTGCTTTGGAACTATTTCGCTGAGTGCTTAGGCAGGGCTCAGGGCACATTCCTTAGCAATGCGGGTGTTTTCAGCAAAGTATATTTTCCCCGGATGGTCGTACCCATTTCGGGTGCAATCTCTACGATGCTGAAACTGGCCATTCAGATAGCAACATTCATTGTGATGTATTTATATTATATATACATTAAAGACGTAAGTATCGCACCTAATATATATATATTGCTGGTTCCACTTTTAATACTGATGATTGCATGCTTTGCCATCGGTACTGGGATTATCATTTCTTCAATGACCACGAAGTACCGGGATGTGGGTATTCTTATTGGTTTTCTGGTATCTCTGTGGATGTTTATAACCCCCATAGTGTATCCTTTATCGGTCATGTCGGAGAGATACAGCGAATATAAGTGGATTATAGCATTGAATCCGTTGTCCCCTATTGTTGAAACATTCAGGTTTGCCACTATGGGAACGGGTGAATTTTCGTGGGCTTCACTCAGTTACAGTTTCGGTGTTACGGTGGTAGTGATGATCGCCGGAATGGGAGTCTTTAATAAAGTTGAGAGGAACTTTATAGATGTCGTATAATAAAAAAACGAAAAATGTCAGATATAGCAATAAAATTTGAAAACGTATCGAAACAATATCGTCTTGGGGTGGTCGGTACGGGAACTATCAGCCACGACCTCAACCGCTGGTGGCATCTTGTAAGGGGCAAAGAAGACCCATACCTGAAAATAGGTGAGGCCAATGACAGAAGTTCCAAAGCTACAGGACAATATGTATGGGCGCTGAGGGATATAAATTTTGAGGTGCAACAAGGGGATGTAGTTGGTATTATAGGACGAAACGGAGCCGGAAAATCCACCCTCTTGAAATTATTATCGCGCGTAACGACACCCTCTACCGGATGCATAAAAGCAAAAGGGAGGATCGCTTCATTATTGGAAGTAGGAACAGGTTTTCATCCCGAACTAACCGGACGTGAAAATATCTACATGAATGGCACCATCATGGGTATGACCAAACATGAAATAACGGAAAAACTCGATGAGATCATTGCTTTTGCGGGGGTGGAAAGGTATATTGATACTCCGGCAAAAAGGTATTCGTCGGGTATGATGGTGCGTTTGGGCTTTGCTATCGCTGCGCATCTTGAGCCTGAAATACTGGTAGTTGACGAGGTACTGGCTGTTGGGGATGCCGAATTTCAGAAGAAAGCTATCGGAAAAATGCAGGATGTATCGAGAGGAGAAGGGAGGACGGTGTTGTTTGTGAGCCATAATATGCAATCGGTATCTACTTTAACGAACAACTGTGTATTATTAGTGAACGGAAAAATACATAGAATCGATAATACAAAAAATATAATTCAAGAATATTTATCATTAAATAATTCTGGAGAACTTGTATATACAGCAAATCCTAAAATAGATAAACCAAATATTGTTAAGGTTGAATGCATTACGTCTCATCCAAGTAACATACAGCAATTTGGGAAACCTATGAAAATTGTTATTGACGTATACACTCCCCATAAGATACCATCAGCAGCTGTTTCATATCAGATAATTAATTCACAAGGAATCCCAGTTACTCATATATTAAATATGCATGAAGAGATTCCTTTTGGAGATGAAAAAGGAACATATAGATTAAGCTCGGTTATTCCCTTTAGTCATCTATATCCAGATACTTATAGTTTAATTATTCATTACTCTGACAGAATCTCCAGAGAAAAATTCGAAACTCTTGAAAATGTTGTCCCATTTGAAGTCAAAATTTTTGAAGAGGTTCGAGACTACTATTGGGGAAAACGAAATGCTATTTATGTAGAAGACGCCTATTGGGAGATAGAAAAGATAAATTAAAGATATATGGTTGAGAAATATGATAATTTTATAAAAATACCTTTCACTACTGACAATTTAGACAGGTATTTTATCCGCTCATCTATCTTCAACGCACTAAAATCCAGTTTACCTTATTTCAAAGGAGAATTACTGGATGTAGGTTGTGGGCAAATGCCTTATCGCAAATATATTCTTGAAAATAGCAAAATCAATAAATATATCGGATTAGATATTGAAACGGCCATAGTGTATAACGAGGCTGTTAAACCCGATTATACATGGGATGGCAAGGCTATGCCTTTCGATGATGAAAGTTACAGCACTCTTATGGCTACTGAAGTTTTGGAACACTGCCCCGAACCAGAGCTTATATTACAAGAAATGAAAAGAGTACTAAAAAAAGATGGCTTTCTATTTCTTACGACACCATTTCTATGGCCTCTACATGAGACGCCGCATGATGAATACAGATATACTCCTTTCGCATTAAACCGACTTCTAAAAGACGCCGGATTCAATGACATTAAAATTTATGCAGGAGGTGGCTGGCATGCAAGTCTTGCTCAAATGTTGGGCTTATGGGTCAGAAGAAGTGGATTGTCTCCGAAAAAAAGGAATATTTTATCAATTTTGTTAAAACCTGTAATTAAGTATTTATTGAAAAAGGACACTCCTTCTTCTCATTTTCGTGAAAGTTTGATGATTACAAACCTATTTGTATCAGCGCAAAAATAAGTATGCAAAATGAAAATAAATTTAGCTCTCATATCTCCGAACCAGAACGCATATTCTGAAACATTTATTCAGAATCATAAAAAATATTTTGATGCTAATGTCAAGTTTTATTATGGAGGATATCTTCCTGTCTTTCTGGAAGAAGAAGCTTTGCTGGGACTAAATAAAAAAGAGAGAATAATCCGCTATATAAAAGAAAAAATCCTCAGAAAAAAACCGGAATATACAGAGAAAGAAAAAGCGTTAATTAATTCTTTCAGAAAACACGAAATAAATATCGTTTACGCCGAATACGGACCTTCGGGTGTTGCTGTTATGAAAGTCTGCAAAAAATTGGAATTACCTTTAATCGTAAATTTTCATGGATATGATGCATCTGTGACGGATATTCTTAAAGAATACAAAGACCTGTATCCAGAGATGTTCCAATATGCGTCAAAGATAATAGCAGTATCCAAATATATGTATAGCCGGTTGTTATCTCTTGGGTGTCCTCCCGAAAAATTAGAATACATAACATATGGGCCTGAGGACATTTTTTTCGATCAGACTCCTGCATATACAGAGAATGCATTCCTTGCAGTAGGCAGATTTGTAGATAAAAAAGCGCCATATTATACCATTCTGGCATTCAAAAAGGTAGTAGAGAAATATCCTGATGCGAAACTATATATCGCGGGAGAAGGCCCATTATTCAATGCATGCATCAACTTATCACATTATCTAAAGATACATTCAAACGTCCGCTTTCTTGGTAAATGCAAACATGAAGACTTAATGCCTTATTATGCTAAAGTAAAGGGATATGTACAACATTCGGTAACTGCTTCGAACGGAGATATGGAAGGTACTCCTGTAGCTATTTTGGAAGCCTCTGCCGCTGCACTCCCTGTTGTATCGACCATACATGCCGGAATTCCAGATGTGATTATCGATGGTGAAACAGGTTTACTGGTAAAAGAACATGATGTGGAAGAGATGGCAGAAAAAATGATATGGATATTGGAAAATCCTCAGCAAGCCGTTAAAATGGGTGAGACTGGAAGAAAAAACATCATGGAAAACTTCAGTATGAATATGCATTTAAAGAAGTTGAATACACTAATAGAACAAGTCTGTAATAAAAATTGCAACGCATGAATCCGCCTCTATTCTCAATCTTAATAGCCAATTACAACAACGGCCGCTTCCTTGCAGAAGCCCTGGAGAGTGTTTACAGGCAATCATATAGCAATTGGGAAGTTATAATCGTGGATGATCATTCAGATGACAATTCATTTACGATATACAATCAATTAAAAAATGATGAGCGTATAAAAATATACTACAATAGTGAAAATCAGGGAGCCGGATTTACCAAAAGAAAATGCGTGGAAATGGCTGCCGGAGAAATATGCGGTTTCCTTGACCCTGACGACGCTTTAACTCCTGATGCCATAATGGATATGGTAAGCCTCCACTCCAAAATGCCAGATTATTCTATAATTCATTCAAAATTATTTTATTGTGATGAGAATTTGAATATTAAGAGCGAATACACACATGGTCGGAACGTCATTCCTTTCCAACCAATGTTTTTTAATCTTGAAGGGGAAATTTCTCACTTTTGCACATTTAAAAAAGAAATATATGATAACACAGATGGTATAGATCCTTATCAGAGAAGGGCTGTAGATCAGGACTTATATTTAAAACTATATGATGCGGGGAGAACATTCTATTGGGATAAATCTCTATATTTATATAGGATACATGAAAACGGAATATCTACAACCAACAATATAGATAAAGCATACTATTGGAGATGGGTCGTCAATATAAATACAGCCAAAAGGCGAAATATAAATATCGAGAACCTTTTTTTAGACTCATTTGTTTCAAAGATGGACTATGACTCCCTTTTCAAAGAATACTGGAGATTGAAAAAATATAAAAAACTGAATGAACTTTTACATAAAATAAATAGTATTTTCAAAAGTCGTAAAGAAGTAGAATAAATTATTATGCCACAAATCTCCGTCATAGTCCCCTGCTATAATCAGGCACAATATTTACCGGAAGCATTACAATCCGTATTAGATCAGTCTTTTCCCGATTGGGAATGCATAATAGTAAATGATGGCTCACCAGATAATACCGAAGCTGTCGCTCATGAATGGTGTGATAAAGACTGCCGGTTTAAATATTTGAAAAAAGAAAATGGAGGATTAAGTTCTGCCAGAAATGCAGGAATAAATATGGCTGAAGGAGAATGGATACTCCCCCTCGATGCAGACGACAAAATTGGTAAAGAATATATATCATTAGCTCTTGACGCTATAAAATACAGTCCTGATATTGGAATTATATATGCAGATGCGTTCTTATTTGGAGAAAAGGAAGGCAAATGGAATCTACCAGAGTATAATTATAGAGATATTTTGAAGTCAAATATGATATACTGTTCTGCATTTTATAAAAAAGAAGATTGGACTATAATCGGAGGTTATGATATCAATTTGATTCATGGTTGGGAAGACTGGGAATTCTGGATACATTTACTTAGTACAACACAAAAAGAAGTCCTGAAACTTCCGTATATCGGGTTCTATTACAGAATAAAAGAAAATTCAATGATAGAGTTCCTCAAAAAAGATAATAATAAACGACAAAAAATCAATGTGTATGTACAAAAAAAGCATTTAGATATTTATATAAAGGAATTTGGTACATATCAAGAGGTACTAAGTGTAAATGATTGGTTAATATCATGCAATAATGCCTTATCACATAAGGTTTATCGATACGAAAATTTTATGCCTATCAAGATTCTAAAAGTATTGCATTCTTCGTTCAAACGCATATTTGATAAAAAATGGTTTCAATAATCCTCCCCAACTACAATCATGCGCCTTTCTTAAAGCAACGCATTGACAGTATTTTGAATCAAACTTTTCAAGACTTCGAACTGATAATACTGGATGATTGTTCAACAGATAATAGCCGGGATATAATCGAAGTATACAGGAAAAATCCGCATATAAGTCATATTATTTATAATGAAACCAATTCCGGTTCTCCATTCAAACAATGGCGTAAAGGTATTGATTTGGCAAAAGGAGAATATATCTGGATTGCTGAAAGTGATGATTGGTGTGAATCAACACTCGTTGAAACACTAATACCGCCCTTAGATGCTGACGAGCAAATTACTTTTGGATTTGTTCAATCCTATTATATAGTTGAAAACGAGATTAAATGGATTTCGAAAGAAGATTATTTAGAGAATTCGGTTGAAGGGCGAATGTTTATAAAAAGCCATTTATTGTATAGAAATGCAGTATTTAACGCCAGTATGGCGATCTTTAAAAAAAAGTATTTTGATGCAATAAACAACCATATTTATACGAATTACAAGTTTTGCGGTGACTGGCTGTTTTGGGGATTAATGGCAGCACAGGGAAAAGTTTTCATCAGTGGTAAGATTTTGAATTTCTTCAGAAAACATGTTGCCGATGTAAGTGGCGGAGCCTACTCCTCTGGTCTTAATTATTTGGAGGAATTTGATGTTTTACAATCCTTTTATGAGAATGGATATATCGAAAAGAGTGAATTAAAAAATGCATTACATGCGAAATATGATAATTTTACATTAAAAAGAGTGAATTTGCCAAGCGACAAAATTGCCGAAATAGATCAGAAATTTAGCAACTATATTGATATCCGGCATGTAAAAAATAATAAATTCGTGTGTTTAAAAATAAAAAATGTTTTATACTCATGCAAAAACAAGATAATAAGGGCATTTCGATAATTATTTGTTGCTATAACAGTACGGCCAGACTGCCAGAGACTATCCGACACATTGCTTTGCAAGAAGTAGATGATAATATTTCGTGGGAATTGATAATCATAAATAATGCCTCAACAGATAATTTGGAAACTGTAGCTTATTCCGAATGGGAAAAATACAAAAATACAAAGGCGGGTTTTTCCATTGTTGAGGAAGTGCAACAAGGGCAAACATATGCAAGAAGAAAAGGCGTTTCTATGGCTCAATATGAATATGTCCTGTTCTGCGACGACGATAACTGGCTGCACCACGATTACTTGCAAAATGCTTTTCGTATCATGGAGACCAATCCTCAAATAGGGGCATTAGGCGGACAAGGAGAAGCAGTTAGTGATGTTAATTTCCCTGATTGGTTTGAAGATTTTAGTGACGGATATGCTGTAGGAAAGCAAGACAAAGATAGTGGCGATATTTCGCAAAAAGGATATCTATGGGGAGCAGGAATGGTAACTCGATTAAGTTTATTAATCAAAATATTTGATGTGACATATCCGATGTTATTGAGTGGCAGAAGTGAGGAGAAATTGACCTCAGGTGATGATTCGGAAATATCCCAACGTATATTGTTAATGGGATACCATCTATTCTACAGCCAGGAATTACGTTTTAAGCATTTCATTCCCCATAACAGACTGACATGGAAATATAAAAAGAAGCTGTTTGAAGGATTTACGTATTCAGGGACTTACGTATTAAACAATTATATGATAGCCAATCAGTATCTACATGTTTCAAAGACTAAACTTTTGAGTAGTATATTTAAGTTAAGTGTGAAAAATATCTTGTGGATAGTTCTTTCCAGAAACAGAAAAGCTATTGAATCACAGTTGTCTTGGGAAAAAGCATTTTTCTTTGGTAATGCCAAATTTCTTACAGATGCAAATTCTCGTGCTATATTTCAATTTTATTTGAAATATGGTCGTGAAAACTTTGCAATAAAATGAAACTATCCATCATAACAATCAACTTCAATAATGCTGCCGGATTGCAAAAGACAATCGAAAGCATTGTATGTCAAAGAAACGCCGGCTTTGAATATATTGTTATTGATGGTAGTTCTACCGACAGCAGTGTAGATATTATAAAAAAGCAGGCAGACCGGATAACATATTGGGTCAGCGAACCCGATACAGGAATTTATAATGCCATGAATAAAGGAATACGGAAAGCCACAGGGGAATATCTCTTATTTGTAAATAGCGGCGATACAATCATGGGAAATACTGATTTGAGTTCTATAATAGAGAAGCTCGCATCTGGAGAGGATATAATCTATTACAACCTCGAAATCGCCGAAACAAACGGCAACGCCTATATTAAAACCTATCCGGACAATCCGGATTTCAAATATTTTGCTGAAGATACTTTACCCCATACAGCCTCTTTTATCAAAAGAAAGAGACTGATCGATTATGGCTATTATTCTGAAGAAAAAAAGATAGCGTCCGATTGGGCCTTCTTTATCGATGCCATTTGTTCGCTCAACTGTAAGTATAAACATATAAATCAGTGTTTTTCCACATTTTATATAGACGGGATTAGTTCCGACTTTCAAAACAGGAAACTCCTGGAAAAAGAACGGGACATGCATATAGCCCTGACTTATCCCTTATACAATACCATCTACAAAGACTGGATGGAAAAAAAGCAGGAACTATATAAACTAAAAAAGTCAGTCAGTGTTCAATTTCTTAAAAAGATAGGATTATTAAAATGGCTGAAACTATAAATACGATACACAATCCGCTTATTTCGGTGATAGTCCCTTGTTATAACCAGGCACAATATCTATCCGAAGCCCTGCAATCTCTGATCGGCCAGACATACCCGCATTGGGAATGTATTATTATTGATGACGGATCTCCGGACAATACAGAGGACGTTGCAAATGAGTGGCTCAGGAAAGATCAGCGATTCATCTATTTCCGGAAGAAAAATGGCGGAGTGTCTGATACCCGCAACTTTGGCATAGCTCACTCCACAGGAGAATTCATCATTCCTTTGGATGCTGATGATAAGATAGGTCCCCATTACTTTTCTAGGGCGATGGAAGTGTTCTCCGCGATGCCTGAGACCAAGTTGGTATATAGTAATACTCTTTTGTTCGGAAATATAGAAAAGGAGCTAATAAAACCAGCATTCTCTTTTCCCCAAATGCTGAAAGAGAACCAGATACATAATTCAGCAATATTCAGAAAGAGTGCTTTCCAGGAGACAGATGGTTACAACATAAACATGGTTGAAGGGCTGGAAGATTGGGATTTTTATCTATCATTGATAAAACCGGAGGACAAAGTTGTGAAGCTAGATGATTTCCACTACCTATACCGAATCAAGGACATTTCTCGTTCCACATTGATAGATAGTATAAAAAATGAAAAACTATTACTTCAAATCTTCAGGAATCACCTACCTTTGTATCTTGAATATTTCAATCCGATAAGAGACCATATTGAAGCAACCTACTATAAATGGGAAGCCAATTTATATAAGAACTCGATAGAATATAAGATAGGAGACTTTTTTTTATCTCCCGTCAAATACATAAGGAAAGTATTCCGAAGGATTTTTTCCGGGGAAAAGGACTAATACAAACTAAGGTTACAGACCTGTTTATTACTTTGATATATATAACCACAACAGGTAGTTATGTTATAAGAATGCATCATTAAACACGTTATTTTACCTATAATGAAGATAAACGTCATACTCATAACATATAATCAGGCTGCATATATGCCTCAGACGCTCGAAAGCATACTGATGCAGGAGACTGTGCATGATGTGGAGATCATTGTGGCTGACGATTGTTCTTCCGACAACACGGTAGATATCATAAAAGAATACGAAAATAAAACCGGGTTCAAATTCACATACCTTCAAAAACCCCATAATGTAGGCTATAATAAAAATTACCGGCAAGCCTTTGCCGCCTGTACGGGTGATTATGTCGCTATCATGGAAGGAGATGATTATTGGCTGAAACCAGATCACATACAAAATCATATAGACCATCTCGATGCTCACGCAGAATCTTCGATGAGTTACAACAGGCATTTACGACTGTTTATAGATCAAGATAGAGAAGAAATATTCGACTGGACAGGTAACAATGATTACGAGCTTATTACAATCGAACAACTCGCCCTGGGAAATAAGATAGGTAACCTGTCATGCTGTGTTTTCAGAGGTAAATATGTGCGAAATCTTGATCCCAAGCTGTTCGATATGGAGATTGCCGACTGGATGCTGGGTATGTATATGGGACAATTCGGGCCTTTACTCTACCTTAAAGATGTTACTTCCGCTTACCGCATACACGACAACGGACAATGGTCGAAAATGGATAATAAAACACAGTATCTGCGAATCATAGAATTTATAAACGAATACGACAGATACTTCAATTATAAATATACAGAGGCTTTTACAAAACATAAACGAAGGCTGGAAATACTACTCTATGGAGACAAATCGCTACGTGGACGTATAAAAAGTATTACCCCGGAATTTATCCGAAAAATAATTCGTAAATTATGAGTTATAAATTATAAATTGAGTAACTTGTTTATTTGTAACCTGTCCGCCAAGACTTGTAACTCGTAACTCGTAACTCGTAACTGTAAAATTATGAGCAAACAAATATTTGTAACACAACCGGCTCTGCCGCCATTGGATGAATTCATCCCTTATCTGCAACAGATATGGGACAATAAGATATTGACTAATAACGGGCCTTTTCACCAACAATTCGAACAGGAACTGGCCGATTACCTCGGGGTGAAATATATCTCGGTATTTTCTAACGGTACACTGGCACTCATTACGGCATTACAGGCTCTGCGTATAACGGGAGAAGTAATAACCACGCCATTCAGCTTTGTAGCAACCACCCATTCCCTCTGGTGGAATAATATCAAGCCTGTATTTGTGGACATCGACGATAAATATTACAATATAGACCCGGCAAAGATAGAAGCAGCCATAACCCCGCAAACTACAGCGATCATGCCTGTGCATGTATATGGCAATCCTTGCAATGTAGAGGAAATACAACGTATTGCCGATATATACGGTCTGCGGGTAATCTATGATGCGGCCCATGCTTTTTCTGTAAAAAAAGACGGGCAATCGGTGATGAACTGGGGCGACCTTTCAATACTGAGTTTCCATGCCACAAAAGTATATAACACAATTGAAGGCGGTGCGATCGTTTGCCAGGATGAAAAGACCAAGCAACGTATCGACTTACTCAAGAACTTTGGATTCCGTAACGAAACCACCGTCATCGAACCGGGCATCAATGCGAAGATGAATGAACTGCAGGCCGCTTATGGTTCCCTCCAGCTCAAATACGTAGACGGCTATATAGCCAAACGCCTGGAACTGGCAAAACTATATGATAGTCTGTTGAAAGATATTCCCGGAGTATCTTACATGGAAGTTGCCAAAGGTGTACAACACACCTACCCGTATTATCCTGTGCGGATCAATACGGCAGAATATGGTATGAGCCGTGATGACCTCTATTTCAAATTACAGGAATATGATATTTTCGGACGACGGTACTTCTATCCGCTTATCAGTGATTTCCCTACATACAAAGGGTTACCATCCGCAAGCGTAGGAAATCTTCCGGTAGCCGGACAGGTTTCGAAAGAAATTGTGTGCCTTCCGATATATGCCAACCTGGAATTTGATGAAGTACGAAAAATCTGTGATTTAATAAAACAATTTGCAACCAGATAAAATACTGAGTGCACACCGTTGTAACTCGTAACTTGTAACTAAATGATGAAACTGGGAATAATGCAGCCGTATTTTCTGCCGTATATCGGATATTTCCAATTATTGAATGCTGTCGACAAATATGTAATTTACGATAATATCCAATATACTAAGAAAGGCTGGATTAACAGAAACAGAATTCTGCAAAACGGCAAAGATTTGATGATTACTATTCCGCTGGAAAAAGATTCGGATTATCTGGATGTCAAAGATCGATGTTTATCAGTTGGTTTCGATAAAAAGAAATTATTAAATCAAATAAGAGAATCTTACCGGAAAGCTCCTTATTTTGAATCGGTAATGTCTTTAATCGAGAGAATCGTCAATTACAACGATACCAATCTGTTTCACTATATAGATAATTCTGTTCGGGAAATATGCAGATATTTGGGAATTAATACAGAGATAATTATATCCTCCTCTCTCAACATTGATCATTCACTAAAAGGACAGGATAAAGTGATTGCAATCTGTAAGAAGTTGAAAGCTACGGATTATTATAATGCAACCGGGGGGCAGGAATTGTATTCTCCCGAAGAATTTAAGAAAGAAAATATAAACCTGCATTTTATTTCTTCCAATCCGATTGAATACAAGCAATTTGCAAATGAATTTGTACCTTGGCTTTCCGTATTGGATGTAATGATGTTCAATTCTTTAGAGGATATACCTGCAATATTAGATAATTATAAATTAATATAATCCAACTTATATATGGAAAGGAGTAAAGGTGAAATCATTGTACCGGAAGAACTCGTTAAACTTCTTAATGATAATAATGAAGAAAAGGAGTTCTTTGAGAGTCTTACAGATGGATATAAACGGGGATATTGTGATTGGGTAGGCGGAGCCAAACAACAGGCAACACGGGAAGTAAGAGCCGGAAAGGCTTTAATTATGTTGAAAAACAAACAGAAAACGCTCAAAACATAACTGTATCGGATGAAAGAAATAGGCGGATACTTCGAACTTCAGCTCCGTAAAGGTGAGCATTATCACAAAGGAGCGGTGCAGCTGAATACTGCCCGTAATTGCCTCGAATATATTTTGAAAGCAAAGAAGTATAAAAAGATATATATTCCATATCTCAATTCGGAGGTAATATGGGAGCCTATAAAGAAATTAGGCCTCGAATCTGAATTCTACTCTGTTGATTTCAATATAGATCCGGTTTTCGGAAAGGAACTGGCTGATGATGAAGTATTCCTTTATTCAGACATATATGGGATCAAATGCAATACTGTCGAAAAACTGGTCCGGAAGTTCGGCAAACAACTCATTGTGGATAATACCCATGCATTCTATTCCAGGCCATACGAAGGGATAGATACAATCTACTCTCCACGCAAGTTTTTCGGACTGCCCGACGGCGCGTACCTTTATACAGATACGTTACTGGATGAAGTATTCGAGCAGGATATGGCCATTCCGCATATGACGCACCTGATGAAGCGTATCGAATATGGGAATGCAGGCGCAGCCTATCAGGATTATCTGGACTATTGCGCCAGCCTTATCAATCAGCCGGTAAAGAGGATGTCTAATCTGGCAAATGCCTTGCTGGCGAATATAGATTACGAAAATCTGAAACAAAGGCAGATAAGCAACTTTAAGTACCTGCATTCTGTCTTAGGTAAAGATAATATATATAAGTTCGACAACTTCCCCGAAGATACCTGTCCACTCAGCTATATGTTCTATTCGGAAGATCCGGACCTGAGAAAAAAGCTGATAGATAATAAGATCTTTGTTTCGACATACTGGAAAGCGACACTGGACTTGGTAGAGAAAGATTCGGCCGAATACAGGATTGTAAATTATCTTTTACCTTTACCTTGTGATCATCGGTACGATGAGGAGGATATGAGAAGAATCGTAAAAGTGATTCGTTCTTAAAAAAGGATTACAGGACAAGAGCCCAGATGAGTATTAGCAGTACAATCAAAGCTGCCGCAAATGCAGCAGTGACCAGAGCTGTAAATTGCAGATTTTTTGACCTTGTATCTTTGTCTTTCTTTCTCATTCCCAAATATGCTAAAAAAATAATGATATAAAAGAAGCAATAAGACTGTAATCTAACATTCCTTTAGTAAATAATTCTGTAAAAAATGGACAGTAAAAAAGATATATTGGTCTCCGTTTCCATGATTACCTACAATCATGAGAAGTTTATAGCTGAAGCTATTGAAGGAATAGTGATGCAAAAAACAACCTTTCCCTTCGAACTGGTTATCGGCGAAGATTGCAGCACAGATAACACACGGGCCATATGCATTGAATATCAGAAGAAATACCCCGACATTATCCGCCTTAGGTTAGCCGAAACCAATCAGGGCATGATGCTTAACTGGATAAACAATATAAACTCCGGACAAGGCAAATACATTGCTCTTTGCGATGGTGACGACTACTGGACCGATCCATATAAACTACAGAAGCAGGTAGACTTTATGGAAGCCAATCCCGGTTTCACCTTGTGTTCGCATAAGACCTATACACTGCTGTGCGGCGTCCTGGACGAAAATATAGAAATGGAGCGGGATGTATTGACAACGGAAGATCTCATCAGCAAGGATTGGGGATTGCTCACCGCCTCTATCCTTTTCCGCAAAGACGCACATAAAGCTCCCGATTGGTATTACACCGTAAAGAACGGTGACTATGCCCTGCAACTCATTGTATCCCTGTCGGGCAAAATCAAGTTCCTGCCTGAATATATGGCAGTGTACCGGCAGCATCTGGGCGGGATGTCATCCACATTGAAACCCTTAAACCAAACCGCATGGATGGTATATTTATTGCATGAATTCGATAAATACACCTGTCATATGTATAAAAAGACTGTCAAAGATCGCATAAAAAGGATATACCGTATACAGATATACTATGCCAGGGGCTACAGCCTGAGAAAAGCCGCTGCTGTTCTCACTTTGTTTCAGAAATTATCCTTTATCAATCCGTTCCTTATAGAATCGCAACGTAAATAAATATGAAACTGTCCATTATAACCATAAACCTGAATGACAAAGCTGGTCTGCAAAAGACTATCGACAGTGTTGTTTCACAAACATTTACCGACTATGAGTTTATCATCATCGACGGCAAGTCCACTGACGGCAGTATAGACCTTATCCGCAAATATGAAGATAAGATATCATACTGGGTAAGTGAAAAGGACAGCGGCATATACAACGCTCAAAACAAAGGCATAAAGCAAGCCGAAGGCGAATATCTGTACTTTCTGAACTCCGGCGATGCCTTATATGAAAAAGACACACTGGAAAAAGTCTTTTCCGGTGACCCGCACGACCCTTTCATCTGCGGCAGCTTCTATATGGAGCAAAAAGGCAAACTGGAAGCAGACGCCTCATACAAAGAACGTGACTGGCATATGGCCATCTACGAACTGTTTTCCGGATTCCTTTGCCATCAGGCATTCTTTATCCATCGCAGCAATTTCGAAAAATATGGACTGTACGACGAAAGCCTGCGGGTAGTCGCCGACTGGAAACTATTCTTTCAGGGAATAGGGATCGACCAGCTACCGGTAAAATATGTAGACACATTTATCGTCATCTACAATATGGAAGGATTCAGTACCCGGATTGGCGGCAGTGTCATATATCCTGAAAAACTGAAAGTCTGCCGTGAATTCCTCAACGAAAATGCAGTCAGGAAACTGGAACGGCTCTATTACCTCGAACAAAACGGCTTTGTCACCGATATAATGAAGTCTAAGCGTTGGATATACAACGGGTTCCGTGCATTCTGCAAAATCGGGCGTATCTTCGGTTTCATAAAGGGCTAATCCACCACATTCACTTCGCTTTCGGGTATATTTGCTGAACGTATGCGCCATTCCTGCGGATAAAGGTTATTGGCACGGTTCCCTATATTTTTTACAAATCCGAATGGCATATCCTTATATGTCAAAAGAATATAGCCTTTCGGCATATCCTGTAATATCAGGGCTTCCTTTCTCAGATAGCTTACCGCGGTTTTCCAATCCGCGTCGTAAGTATCGAAAGCTTCTATATTCAGATTATTACTCAAAGCCAATGATTGCGCGGGGATAAAATCCTTTCCTTTAAACTCTCCCAAACAGATACCTTCCGATACAATATTCAAACCGGAATTTAAGATACAGACATCATTATACAGTTCTTCCTTAAAGGCATACCAGGAATCCCCCTTCGGATAAAACACAAATTGCTCCTTATCCAAAATATAATCTTTATACCGGTCAGGCAATTCCACCCTGTTCTTTTTCTCATTCCTTTTCCTTCTGAAGTCGGTACGGACACCCTCTTCCCGCTGCTTCCGCAATAAAGCGAAGAAGAAACCTTCCCCCGCCGTCTTATGAGGAAAAAAACGGCAGGCAGGGATACCCTCCGCAAAAGACGGGCTTATCCCCCACTCTTCCGGTATATCCACCGGCAATACTTCTGCTCCTAATTCATCGCGTATCCACTCTACATTTTCTTCATTCTCTTCCGGGTTATAGGTACATGTACTGTATAATAATAACCCGTCAGGTTTTAATGCAGGCCATATATCCGCTAAAATCCGCTGCTGGCGTTCTTTGCATAAGTTTACATTATCAACAGACCATTCGGATATTGCTCCCTCATCTTTCCGGAACATACCCTCACCCGAACAGGGGGCATCGACAAGTATAATATCGAAGAAACCTTTCAGCTTGCCTATATGGGCGGGGTCATTATTTATTACCACAACATTCGGATTACCCCATTTAGTCATATTTTCAGCCAGGATATTTGCCCGTGAACGGATTACTTCGTTCGATACCAGCAAACTATCCCCACTTAATAAATCGGCTATCAGAGTAGATTTGCCACCGGGAGCCGCGCACAAGTCCAAAACTCTTGCATCTCCCTCAACATACTGACTCAACGCCTGCCCTACAAACATAGAAGACGCTTCCTGCACATAATAACATCCCGCATGAAACAACGGATCGAACGTAAATTGCGGCCGTTTGCCGAGATAGTAACCTGTATCACACCAGGGGACTTTAGCTCCGGACATTTTTTTCCGTTTCTTTTTATTCAAACGGATACTTGTTGGCGAATCACTGCTTAATGCTGCGACAAACTCGTCCCATTCTTCTCTCAAGAGCGGTTTGGTCCGTATTATAAAATCATCAGGTAAATTCATTTTTTCAGTTATTGGTTCCCCGGCCCACAAAGAGGGAACATCAGATATTACTTATAACCTCCCTGCAGCCTCCCCCTGAGAAGATATCAGTCAACAGTTAGCAGTCATCAACTTGAATTCCCGTATCTTGTATCTCGTATCTTGTCTACTCGTAACTTGTAACTGCCCGAAGGGCGAAGTAACTTGTAACTATTTCAAAAAGGTAACAAAGGTAACACTTTTTCCACTTTTTTTCACCTGTTACATCTTTCATTTTCTACGTTTCTTTTTCCTTTTATTCTGTTGACTCACAGTCTTCCGGTTATTATTAGCGGTTAGTTTCCGCTTTATTTCCTGACGGGCTGCGAACGCCTTGTCCATTCGCTCAAAATATTCATTCATTTCTGCTTCATCGATCTCGCCAGTACCTTCATCGTCATTCTCTGCTGTGGCCTGTTCCATATCATCTTCCACATGTGGCGCCTCCGCTGTGATACACACAGGATCAATCTCCGGCTCCTCCGGCATATAAAGGGATTCGGGCTCAATCTCCGTCATATATTCTTTCCCAGCTTTCTCCATCTCTTGGTGAGTCCGGGAGGAGCTTTTCTTATCCTGCCTGTCCAACAGCAATTTTATGGTACGCAGATCGGGCAGGCAGTTCTTCCGTTTTATCGTTTTCGATTGCAACGATACTCCTTCGGGATTACG
This sequence comes from Dysgonomonas termitidis, assembly GCF_042654545.1. Classification (GTDB taxonomy): domain Bacteria; phylum Bacteroidota; class Bacteroidia; order Bacteroidales; family Dysgonomonadaceae; genus Dysgonomonas; species Dysgonomonas termitidis. The sequence goes on along the minus strand of NZ_JBHSGN010000050.1, from coordinate 38,254 downwards.
GGCATCAGGCAGGTAAATTTCTTTTTCTTCAACCATAATATAGCCGTCGAGCCGTTTTTTCAGGGACGAATACAACATCTGACGAGTTCTTTCCTCCCGCTGATCCTCAGCTTTTGCTATTTCCCGCGCCAGTTCGGGCTTCGTGTCTTTCCAACTGTAAAATGTTTTACGGCTGATACCCATTACCCTGCATATTTCAGCCACCGAACAAAAATCATCCTCTATCAGGGATACGATTTTTTCTACTGATTCTTCACTATACTTTGCCATAAGGTTTTTATGGTATAGATAAATGACTTTGGATTTTATAATGATTCGAAATATAAAATCGTTCTGTTTTTCTAACGCGCCGGCCGGCTTGAACCGGATGATAAAAGTTTTTGCAAAGAACGCTTATATGATTAAAAAATAGAACATTTAAATTTACGTATACTTCAATTCTATAAATTTAATTCCGGATTGAATAAGCAAAACAATTCACTATCAGTAATATTTTTCCTATTTTTGCCTCTGATTTCAATTTATATATAATGATAAAGAAAACGATATCTGATGACAGGGGCATATTTATTGTTCTGTTCATATACGCTTTCCTTCTTGTCTTTTTCTGCTCGCTGATGTCGCCATTGTATCCGTTCAATGACTGGTCGGATATAAACCTCTATTTCAATATAGGTAAAGCGATGTTTCACGGACAAACACTATATACTGATATATTCGATCACAAAGGTCCGCTTATCTTTGTCATCTATGGTATCGGCTCCCTTTTTTCGGAAGACTCTTTTATAGGCATGTACTTCATCGAATCCCTTGCATGGGTGGGCATGACATTTACCGCCTACCTTATAGGAAAATTATACCTCGATAAAATATATGCCTTCATTACCGCGCTCTTTTTCCCTGTCCTGATGCTTTCGCATTCATCGGAAGGAGGTTCGGCCGAAGAATTTATCACGTTATTTATCGTCATTAGTCTCTACCTGTTCATCAGATACTTTAAGAATAAAGACGCTGCTCTGCACAAACCCTCACATATGCTTGTACATGGCATTATGTGCGCCATTGTGCTATTTATAAAGCTCAATCTGGTCGTCTTCTGGTTCTTTCCCCTGCTGGCCGTATTTACCAATATACTGCTGAAAAAAGAATATAAGAACCTGCTCCGGAATATAGCTGCATTCCTGGCCGGGGTACTGATTGTAACCTTGCCTATCGTTATCTATTTCCTGATAAACGGAGCGCTCTCCTATGCCTGGGATACTTATATTACACTGAACAGGACATATGCGCAGCTCGGCGATTTCGCCCGCATCATGGAGAACCTGATTATACGCTTCTACCAACGCCTGAAATATGATAACTACGAATTTGCAATCATACTCATCGGTGCGCTGTACTTCCCTGTCAGGTATATAGGAAATATATGGGGTAAGATGGGACTGATACTATCATTTGTATCATTGTACACAGTCATATTCATGCCCGCCAATTATGTTTTCTACTATTCCATACCCTATTACGTTTTCTGTATAACAGGCATAATCGCTATCCTCGATATACTGCGCAAGTACATTAAGATACCTGCCCTATGGTATTCCTACCTGCTTTTTGCTCTCGTAGCTCTTGCATGCGGAATCATGACCAAAGGCTTTTTCGGCAAGCCAAAAGAAGTCATTTTCAGACAACAGGAAGAAGACAACGGCGTTTTCCATAAGTTCTACGGCATAATATCGGAAGAAAAGAACCCTACTCTCATGTGCATGGGACTTGATGCCACAACAGGTATCTTTACCAAAGCCAATATAATGCCGACCGTAAAATACTTTATCTCGCCCAATCTGCCTTACAATATTTACCCCGAAATGAGGGACGAACAGACAGGATACATAGAAGAAAAGAAAGTACAGTTCATCATATTGTCGGGAGCTTCGTTCAACTACGATTACTATATGTCTTTGCCTGCCCTTCTGGAAAATTACATGCTTGTAAGTACCTTTGAAGAGAACGGAAAGTCTACTTACTTCCTATACAAACGAAAAGACTAAACCGCACAGACAAATGATAAAGAAACAAATACAAGAAGAGAAGAAAAGTTTCGTCATACTTATTTTGTATGCCATCATTCTCCTGTTCTTCTGCTCAAAGATGTCCCCCCTTTATCCTATCAACGAATGGGCAGATGTAAACCTATACTTCAATATAGGAAAGGCAATATTTCACGGGCAAGTGCCTTATGTGGATGTATTCGACCACAAAGGCCCGCTTATCTTCTTTATCTACGGAATCGGATATTTGCTCTCAAACACCTCTTTTCTGGGAATGTACTTTATTCAGTGCCTGCTGTGGATATTGATGGTATCCGCCGCCTACCTCACAGCAAAACTGTATCTCGATAAAATATATGCCCTTTTTGCAGCTATGCTCCTCCCGGCTCTGATGCTCTCACATACATTGAACGGAGGATCGGCCGATGAGTTCATTACCGTATTTGAAGTCATAAGCCTTTATCTCTTTATCCTTTACTTCAAAGATAGATCAGCGGCAGATCATAAGCCCGTCCACATGCTTATACACGGCCTGCTATGCTCAATGACACTCTTTATCAAGATCAACCTGATTGCATTCTGGGCTTTCCCTATACTATTCATATTCATCAACATAATACTGCAAAAGAAATATCGTAACCTGTTGGAAAACGCCGTGGCGTTTCTGCTCGGGCTCTCCGGCATCGCCTTGCCTATTCTTCTTTACTTCATCTTCAACAACGCTTTGCAAGATGCATGGAGTACCTATATTGTCCTGAATAAGAGTTACTCGAATCCCGGCAGCATAGGCGAAATATTAGAAAGGTTATTCTCTTACCTTTACCAACAGATACGATATGGCAACTTCGAGTTTCTAATTATTCTCATCGGAGCTATATGGTTTCCGTTGAAATATATTAAAACCCGTCTAGGTAAAGTATCTGTCACATTGTCCTTCGCAGCCACATATACAGTCATTTTCATTTCGTCCTATTATATCGACTATTACTCTGTTCCCCTGTACCCCTTCGTACTATTGGGATCTATCGTTATTTGCCGCTATATAAAAGTTCCTGCTCCATCGTGGAAGTATTACGCTCTTTTCATTATCCTTGCCCTGTACATGGGTATTCAGCAGCGAAAATTCTTCGGTATGGATTTTAGCGAGCTTTCCGGTAAAAAAGAATACAGCTTCGATATGTCCAGGTTTTCACAAATAGTGAAACAGGAAAAGAGCCCGACATTGATGAATCTGGGCCTCGATCTTGGCAACTCTGTCTTTACACAGGCCAATGTTATCCCGAACGTCAAATATTTCATATCCCCTAACCTCGAATACGACATATATCCTGTGATGCGGGATGAACAAACTAAATATATAGAGCAACAAAAGGTACAGTTTATCATTCTTGCCGAAATCGCCCTCAATTATTCTTACTTCGATCAGCTTTCTGCCCTGCACGAAAACTACGAAGTAGTATCTACCATCGGCAATACAGGCGACAAATATTACCTCTATAAACTAAAATAACAAGAAGCATGCAACCATCCTTATATCTTATCCCCGTTACATTGGGAGAAACCAGCATAGAACAAGTATTGCCACCCCATAATAAGGAAATAATACTGCAAATAAAATATTTCATTGTTGAAAATATCCGTTCGGCACGCCGTTTCTTAAAGAAGGTAGATAGCAATATCAATATAGACGAACTCACATTCTATGAACTGAATAAGCATACTAAACCCGGGCATATAGATAATTACCTGCAACCGATAACCAATGGCTTTCATATCGGCATCATATCCGAAGCCGGTTGTCCAGCCGTAGCCGATCCGGGGAGTGATATTGTCGCCATCGCCCAGCGAAAAGGCTATAAAGTGGTGCCATTGGTAGGCCCGTCATCTATCCTTCTGTCACTGATGGCGTCGGGCTTCAACGGCCAGAGCTTTGCTTTTCAGGGATATCTGCCCGTAGATGGTGCGGAACGCATCAAGAAAATCAAACAACTGGAACACTTTATTCAATACGACCATCAAACCCAAATATTCATAGAGACTCCTTACCGTAATCAAAAGCTGGCAGAGGACATTATCAAACACTGCGCGCCTTCGACAAAGCTTTGCATAGCAATGAATATTACCTGTGAAGGCGAGTATATAAAAACATTGCCCGTAAAGGAGTGGACTAAACAACTGCCGGATATGGCCAGACAACTTTGCATTTTTCTTTTATATAAGTAATCCAATACAGTTAACGGTAAAACGCCATCCGGGCCGGCCACCCAACAACTTCGACAGTCCATCACCAACCATCCATTCAAAAAAAGGTAACAATGGTGACAATTTTCTCACTTTTCGCACGTGTTACTTTACCACCTGTTCCGAACACCTCTTCCACCTTTTCAAAAAAAAGGAATAAGCCTGCACAATTATTTCACTATATAGATAAAAAAAATTCAAAAAAACACAATAATCATTTTGACCGGCAAAAAAAGATAAAATATATCCAACAGACACAAATACCACTGTTTCACAAACAATATAACACACAAAATGACCATCGGAAACTTTTTTTTCAAATTTGCACGCATTAAATTTGCGCATTAAAATATTTTGACATACTTTTGCCAATATAAATATCAAAAAGGATACTCCAATACCATTTTTCTAATCAAAAAGAGAATAAAAAGACATTTTTAACATCTTTAAATATTTTTGATTATGAAAATTTCAACTTTAAAGAAAAAAGTTTGTTTGGTCATCATTCTATCCAGTTTATTATCAACAGTCCAAATCAAAGCCCAATCGGGAATTGAAGTCGATTTTGGGGCAGACTTGGTCAGTTCTTATGCATGGAGGGGATTTAAACAGGCCGGCGCAAGTGTACAACCCGGAATCAGTGCCAGTGTAGCCGAATTCAGCCTAAGTGCATGGGGCTCTACAGACCTGGCCGGTGAAGGGAAAAAGGAAGTTGACTTCACCGCTGCTTATGAGAAAAGCGGATTTAAAGTAGCGGTTACCGACTACTGGTGGGACGGGGAAAGTGCCAACCGCTATTTCAGCAGTCCTAACGAAGGATTTGCCGGACATTATCTGGAAGCTACATTAGGATATACATTACCTGAAGCATTCCCGCTGAGCCTCACATGGAATACATTCTTACTGGGAAAAGGTAATAAAAAAGAAAATGGAGACAATTCCTACTCTACTTATATAGAATTAGCCTACCCGTTTTCGGTGAAAGGTGTAGATATGGGCATTTCCGCCGGGTTCACCCCTTGGGAAAGTTCTGTATATCCAACTTCCGGATTTAAGTTTACATCCATAGCATTAAGTGCAGCCAAAAGCATCAAGATTAACGATTCATTCTCTTTACCCGTATTTGCTAATATAATAGCTAATCCGGCTGTAGAAGACATCCATTTCGTATTCGGAATCTCCATCAAGTAAATAAAAACACTCTATAATTATTATTTAATATGAAAAAAATCGAAGCTATTATCCGCAAATCAAAATTCAATGAGGTTCGAGCCGCCCTGCACGAAGCAGACATAGACTTTCTGTCGTGGTGGGATGTAAAAGGGCAGGGCAGTGCCCGCCAAGGGTTAATATTCAGAGGAATAGCATATGATGTAAATGCTATAGACCGCATATATATTTCGTTTGTAGTGAGAAATATCAATGTGGAAAAATCAATAGATGCAATTTTAAAAGCGGCATATACGGGAGAAAGCGGTGACGGGCGAATTTTCGTTTCCAGTATCGAACAGTCGATACGCATACGTACAGGCGACCACGGCGACGAGTCGTTGTACGATAAAGATGAAGATAAATAAAGATTTGGTTATAAGAATTTGGTTAAGGTAAAAACAAGAAAATATGAAACGAAGATTATTTAAGTATATAACTATATTGCTGTTCGCTTCGCTGACTCTCCCCACAGCCGTAATAGCACAAGATTCCCTGGCTACAAGTACAGATTCTTTACAGGTGGCAGCAACCGCCGTTGTAGAAAAAGTAGCCGCAGAAGAAGCCCCTGCAACACTGGATTCAGGAAATACGGCATGGATGATAGTCGCCACCGTACTGGTACTGATGATGACAGTACCCGGACTAGCCCTGTTCTATGGAGGTCTGGTACGTCAGAAAAACGTTTTGAGTATTATTATGCAATGTCTCTTTATAACAGGCGTTATCAGTATATTATGGATAGCTTTCGGATACAGTTGGGTATTCGGCACAAGTTTTATGGAGTCTGATAGCGCCTTAGGGGCAATAATCGGAGGATGGGATAAAGTATTCCTGTGCAGCCTCACCCTCGACACCCTCACAGCCGGAAATATCCCCGAAATACTGTTTGCCTTGTTTCAGTGTATGTTTGCAGTCATCACTCCCGCGCTTATCATTGGCGCCTTTGCCGAAAGAATCAAATTTTCGGGATATGTCGTGTTCATCATCCTTTGGTCTATCATTGTCTACAACCCTATGGCTCACTGGGTATGGGGAGGCGGATGGCTCCAGGAGATGGGCGCCATCGACTTTGCCGGAGGTACTGTTGTACACATCAATGCCGGTATCTCGGCTTTAGTAATGGCCCTTATGCTGGGACGCCGCAAGGGGTACAGAACAATAGGCCATCCGTTCACACCGCACAATATTCCATTCGTATTCATCGGTACGGCACTATTATGGCTGGGATGGTTCGGATTCAATGCCGGTAGCGGGCTGGCAGCCGACGGACTTGCCGCTAATGCATTCCTTGTAACGCATCTGGCTACCTGCGTGGCAGCAGTAGCATGGATGTCACTGGAATGGTTCCTGTATAAAAAACCTACTATCGTAGGCTTCTGTACCGGAGCAGTAGCCGGACTGGTAGCAATAACTCCGGCAGCAGGAACAGCCGACGTGCCGGGTGCATTTGCCATCGGAGGTATCTCCGCGCTGGTGTGCTTCTTCATGGTCGCTTATGTGAAGCCAAAACTGAAATATGATGATTCCCTGGATGCATTCGGCGTACATGGTGTAGGAGGTATCGTAGGATCAATCCTTACAGGTGTATTTGCCACACAGGCAATTACCGGGCCCGAAGGTGTACAGGGTGCTTTATACGGTGATTGGAACCAACTCTGGATACAAGTGGTAGCGACAGGCGCATCGGTTGTTTACAGCGCGGCACTTACATTCATCCTGTTCTTCATCGTTAACAAAACAATCGGGCTTAGGGTATCCAAAGAAGAAGAGGCTGTTGGTCTCGATATCTCCCAGCATGGAGAGTATGCTTACAGCGAAAACGAATAGAACATTATACTATAAAAACACGAAGAGAAAAGCGAGGATAGATTCTTGTCTATTCCCGCTTTTCATTTTATATCCTGCAATCTGAAATTAATTTTCAAACTTTTTCATATCATCCAACAAATCCTGGTCCCATTTATCTAAAGGCAAGCTTGCATATAATTCTATCAAATTACCCTCTGTATCCCTCAAATGTACGGTACGACAACCCCAGCCTGTCATATCGGTCGGCTCATTAATAAACTTCACGCCACGCGACAAAAGTTCTTTGTATGCTTTATCCACATCATCCACTTCAAGAATTATAGCAATCTTCTCCCTGCTATTTTCCGGTAACGGCAAGTCTGTATTGCCTACAGCCGGAGCCATTAGGTCGGAAGGGAAAATTGAGAGGCCTTCACTATCGCTTACTCTAAAGCTGGCATACTGTCCGCCAATTTCACCCCAGGTTACTTCCAGTCCAAGCATCTCGGAATAGAACCTGAAGCACTCGTCAAAATCTTTTACCAATAGTCTGATACCATTTAGTTTCATAGTTTTCATTTTATTGTTAGTAGCATATGCAAAAGTAGCCACAAGCTACAATTTTTTTGTGTAAAAAAGCGGCACCGTTTTTTAAAGATAGGAAATGAAAATAAAAAACGAAGACCCCTCATCGGATCTTCGTTCACATATAATAAATGTCCGGTCTTTATTTTTCCACCGTCAGGTCTGCCACCTCTGCATCAGGAGCGTTTTTCTTAACAGAAGCAATACCATTGTCACGGCTGGCTATACTTTCATACATTTCACTTGTACCGATAATTTGTCCGTTAGTAGCTTTCAGGTTAAAATACGGTTTGCCGTTCTTTGCTTCCAGCTTGTCAAAGCGGGCATCTACCTGGCTGTTTTTCTTTACAGATTCAATTCCGTTTTTACAATTTTCCTTGGTTGTATAGCCTTCGCTTGTCAGTATTACTTGTCCGTTACCGGCCTTAAGATCAAACTGGTATTCACCGCTTTTTCTCTTCTTGATTTCAAATTTTCCCATTTTGTTTTGTTTTAAAAGTTTATAATTAGGATAACGCAAGTTTACAACAAAAAGTTCAGTTTTCATATTTTTTCACACAATATATCATTTTACAATTTTCAGAGAGACATACTCTAAACAAAATAAGCCTCGTAAAATAAATTTTACGAGGCTTCATATCTTCAGGGATATACGCTATCAAATGATCTTTTCCAGATAACCGGCCATCTCCGCCTGTACTTTCTTAGCTTCTGCTGTCGCTGCAAAAGCAAACTCGCGAGTATTATCAGCATAAATAATCGCGCGCGATGAATTAACCAATAGTCCGCATTGTGAATTCATCCCGTATCGCACCACTTCGGACAAACTGCCTCCTTGCGCCCCTACTCCGGGTACCAGCAGAAAATGATCCGGAACGATCTTGCGAATTCCGGCAAACATTTCACCCTGTGTAGCCCCGACAACATACATGAGTTGTTCGTCAGTAGCCCACTCCTGAGATTTCTTCAATACTTTCTCAAACAAGCGTTCTCCCGCTTTATCTTCCGTTAACTGAAAGTCTGCCGAACCCTTATTGGAGGTAAGCGCCAAAAGGATAACCCACTTCTTCGGATACTTCACAAACGGCTTCACACTGTCTTCTCCCATATAAGGAGCTACAGTCACGGCACTTGCTTTCAGGTGCTCGAATGCCGACACTGCATACATTTCGGATGTATTGCCTATATCACCCCGCTTGGCATCCAGTATGATAAACTGGTCAGGATATTTAATCCGGATATATTCTATCGTTTTTTCCAAAGCAATAATACCTTTCACACCCTGGCTCTCATAAAAAGCAGTATTAGGCTTATATGCCACGCAATATTTGGCTGTGGCATCTATAATCGCCTTGTTAAAAGCATATGTAGGGTCCTCCTCTTCCAAAAGGTGGGTAGGTATCTTTTTTATGTCAGTATCCAATCCTACACACAGGAAGGATTTTTTCTTTTTAATATTTTCAAATAATTCTTGCTTCGTCATAATTCACTCTCTTTTAATCTTTCTGTATTCTCTGCTATAATCAACTGATCTATTATCGGCTGTATTTCGCCATCCATCACTCCCGACAAGTTATACAGCGTAAGGTTGATACGGTGGTCCGTCACCCTTCCCTGCGGATAGTTATATGTCCTGATTTTCGCTGAACGGTCGCCGGTAGAAACCATTGTCTTACGCTTCGACGCTATTTCCGACTGATATCTGGACAATTCTATATCGTACAATTTTGTCCTCAGCATCTGCATTGCCAATTCCCTGTTTGCTAACTGGGAGCGAGCCTGCTGGCAGACAACTACCAAACCCGAAGGCTTGTGAGTCAATTGCACTTTTGTTTCCACTTTATTTACATTCTGGCCTCCCGCGCCGCTCGATCTTGCAGTTTGCATCTCTATATCGGCCGGGTTTATTTCCACATCTACTTCCTCTGCTTCGGGTAGCACGGCAACTGTAGCAGCCGATGTATGCACCCGCCCCTGCGTCTCTGTAGCAGGTACACGCTGTACACGGTGCACTCCCGATTCGTACTTCAATATTCCGTAAACACCTTCGCCTGTAACGGTGAATATCACTTCTTTATACCCGCCCGAAGATCCTTCTGTCAGGCTGCTTACTTCTGTTCTCCAGCCTTTCAGTTCACAATATTTGATATACATACGGTAAAGGTCCCCGGCAAAAATAGCGGCTTCATCACCTCCCGTTCCCCCACGGATTTCCATAATAGCATTTTTACTGTCTTCGGGATCTGCCGGAACTAACAGGAGTTTTATTTCCTCTTCCAATTCAGGTAAACGCGCGTTAGCTGTTTCAAGTTCATCTTTGGCCATCTCCCGTAATTCAGCGTCATTTTCCGAATCCAGAATATCCTTTGCCTCTTCTACGGTAGTCAGCAATTGTTTATACTCATCGCGGGCCACACTTATTTTCTCCAAATCGCGGTATTCTTTATTCAACTTGACATATCGCTTCATATCGGCAATAACTGCCGGATCGGTTATAAGCTTCCCTATTTCCTCGAAGCGAATAACCAAAGTATCAAGTTTTTCCAATAAAGATAGCTGACTCATAGTAATTTATTCCTTTTCTTTTAAATTCGGGGACAAAGGTAAAAATAAGTTGTAAGTTATGAAATTATATATTATAAGTATTTTCAACAGCCCGATAATAATTAGGTGAAAGCGACTATATAAAAACAGAAAGCCCGCGAAATCACCTTCGCAGACTTCCCAACCTTAACACAAACTTTACAAAACTACACAATAGAGCTGATTGCAGCCTGATAATTTGGTTCATTCGTAATTTCAGGAACCAACTCTGTGTTCGATTATATATCTTTTAAGATAAAGACAACGCATACTCATTCAGAAACATGCTATCCACATCTTATATTTCAATGCTTTCCTTTTAAAAACAGATACCGGAAACTATAAATAGGAAATAATATTCCTTAAAAAACAGTAAGTGAAGTTAATAAATTTACTCTGAGAAGTCCTCATTTTTATTTATATTTCAACCTTCAGATGTTATAGTTGACGTTTCTCTATTATCACCTGACAAAGATAGTAAATTTTACACATTGGCAATAGACAATATCTATTTTTTTGAAAAAATTATCTTTTCTCATAAATTAACTTAACTCATTTCTCAGATACTCGGCCGTAAAACTGTTTTTCTCATTTATGACCTCCTCCGGTTTTCCTACAGCAACAACCGTACCCCCTCCGATACCGCCGTCCGGACCCATATCTATGATATAATCCGCACTCTTGATTATATCCTGATTATGTTCGATCACAATGATGGTATTCCCTCTGTCTACCAGTTTATTGAGTACCCCGAGCAATACCCTTATATCTTCGAAATGAAGCCCTGTAGTAGGTTCATCCAATATATATATAGTATTCCCCGTATCTATTCTTGCCAGTTCGGATGCAAGTTTGATGCGTTGCGATTCCCCGCCGGACAAAGTAGTGGAAGGCTGACCGAGTTTCAGGTATCCCAGGCCGACTTCCTGTAACACTCTTACTTTATGTAATATAACAGGTACATTCTCAAAAAACTCGACAGCCATATTGATTGTCATATCCAGCACATCGGCTATGGATTTACCTTTAAACCGGACTTCCAGCGTCTCCCTGTTGTAACGTTTCCCATGACATTCTTCGCATTGCACATAAACGTCCGGAAGGAAATTCATACCGATAGTCTTATAGCCGTTTCCTCCGCAGACTTCACACCGCCCGCCTTTCACATTAAAAGAAAAGCGTCCGGGTTTATAACCCCTGATCTTCGATTCGGGAAGCCCGACGAAAAGGTTCCGAATATCGGAAAACACACCCGTGTAGGTAGCAGGATTGGAACGCGGAGTACGTCCGATAGGCGACTGGTCGACACTGATAACTTTATCCACATTGTCAATTCCGTCTAAAGTTTTATATGGCAACGGGTCGGTTAAAGACTTGTATAAGTGCTGGCTCAGTATCGGTTGCAGCGTTCCGTTTATAAGGCTCGATTTACCGCTACCCGACACCCCCGTCACACAAATGAATGTATTGAGAGGGAATGTGACTGACACATCTTTCAGATTATGTCCGGTCGCGCCTTTTATTGTTATTTTCTTACCGTTACCTTTCCGCCTTTTCTTCGGGATCTCTATTTTGAGCTTACCATTCAGGTAATCAGCGGTCATAGTACTTGCACTAAGCATCTCCTGCGGAGTCCCGGCAAAAACGACCTTACCTCCGCGACGCCCTGCATATGGTCCTAAATCCACGACATAATCGGCATCCAGCATAATATCTTTATCGTGCTCTACTACTATAACAGAGTTACCGGAATCACGCAATTTTTTCAATGAATCTATGAGCCTGTTATTGTCCCGCTGATGCAGACCGATACTAGGCTCATCCAATATATAAAGGACGTTTACCAATTGGGAACCTATCTGCGTGGCAAGCCTGATTCGCTGGCTTTCGCCACCGGACAGCGTTACCGAAGCCCTGTTCAGCGAAAGATAATTCAGTCCCACATCGAGCAGGAACGAAAGACGGGATACAATTTCCTTCTTTATCTCCTGCGCTATTACTTGCTGACGCTCCGAGATATGTACGTCCATATCCTGTATCCAGTCATAAAGCCGTTGAATATCCATTTCCGCCAGTTCGGCTATATTCTTTTCATTTATCTTGTAATGGAGTGCTTCTTTATTCAGGCGTTGGCCGTTACAATCGGGACAGACATCCGTTTTAATAAATTGCTCCGCCCATTTCTGAGCAGATGCTGACGAATCGCTATCCTGCTGCATCTCAATATACTTTGTAACACCTTCGAACGCCACTACATAATTCGATGTCCCCAACGATTCGTTCTTTATCTGTAAACGCTCGTCAGTACCAAACATGATATCATCCATAGCCTCCTGCGGTATATCCTTTATCGGAGTCTTGATAGAAACACCATGCTTTTCACAAATGGCTTCTAATTGCCAGAAAAACAGTGAATTTTTGTATTTCCCCAATGGCGCGATACCTCCTGCATAAATACTCAGTTGCGGTTTAGGTACTATCTTCCCCATATCTACCTGATTGACTACCCCCAGCCCTTTACAGCGGGGACATGCTCCATGCGGCGAATTGAATGAAAATGTATGAGGCGCGGGTTCGCTATACGACAATCCGGTTGTAGGACACATCAGCTGACGGCTGAAATGGCGTACGTCTCCGCTCTCTACATCCTGAATCATTATAAGCCCGTCCCCCTGTTTCATCGCGGTGCGTAGACTGGCCTTCAGGTTATCTGCAAACTTATTGGATACCTGCAACTTATCTATCAGCACTTCTATACTGTGCATTTTATACCTGTCGACACGCATACCCGGGAGTATTTCCCGTATCACACCATCGACACGCACTGTGAGGTAACCTTTCTTGCTGATTTGCTCGAACAGCTCTTTATAATGTCCTTTACGGTTCCTGACTACAGGGGCAAGCAAGTATATCCTTTTCCCGATATAGCGTTCCATGATGAGTTCCAGAATCTGCTCTTCGGTATATTTTACCATTTTCTCCCCGGTAAGGTAAGAATAGGCATCTCCTGCACGTGCATACAGCAAACGGAGGAAGTCATATATCTCGGTGGTTGTGCCTACCGTGGAACGGGGATTACGGTTGGTTGTTTTCTGCTCAATAGAGATAACCGGACTAAGCCCCGTTATCTTATCCACATCAGGACGCTCCATACCTCCCAGAAAGTTACGGGCATATGCCGAAAATGTTTCAATATAACGGCGTTGCCCTTCTGCAAAGATAGTATCGAATGCCAGTGATGATTTCCCGCTGCCGCTGAGGCCTGTAATGACCACAAGCGAATCGCGGGGTATTTCTACGTCTATATTTTTGAGATTATGTACGCGTGCCCCATACACGCTTATTGTTTCTTTTGCTTCCTGTGTATTTGTTTCCATTAAATAAAAAATGTTCAATTACATTAGTCGTTTTACGCGGCCCTGCATAATACAAAGTAGACTTTGATTCTGCTACAGCGACTTAAAACGTTTCTTTATAAACACTTATCTGTCTCTGTAAATCCAGGCCTTATCGTGTACTTTTATTTTCTCACCCTTTTTGTAATAGAGCGATTCCTGTGTAGGTAAAAGAATTGTATATGAACTACGGCTTTTGGAAGTAATAGTTAATTTTCTATCTCTGAGCCATGAATTGAAATCTTTCAACTGAGCATAAGTAAGTCCTTTCTCTTTGGCAAAGCTTGCCAAATCAGGGATAGACTGTGTCACCTCTACTTTTGTAAACTCAATAGGTTTGTATAAATCGTTTTCGGTAAGGACAAATCCGTATTTAGCCGGGTCTTCGAATATCTGCTTAATAGCCAGCATGCGGTAATAATAGCGGGTAGTTTCGCTTACCAGCCAAAGATCAAGGCTGTCTTCGGCCTGCTGCTTATCCATTTCTGTACTGATGCGTCCTTGGCCTGCATTGTAGGATAAAGCTACACTCGCCCAACTTCCATACTTGGCATAGGCCTCTTTCAGATAACGGCAGGCGGCCTCTGTCGATTTTTCTATCGAATACCGTTCATCTACCTCCGATGATACTTCCAATCCATAATTAGGACCGGTTTTAGGCATAAACTGCCATAATCCGGCTGCTCCGGCAGACGATACGGCACGGTGGTCGAGGCTACTCTCTATCACGGCGAGATATTTGAAATCTTCGGGAACACTATTTTCTTTCAGTATAGGTTCTATAATAGGGAAATAACGGTTGGCTTTCTTTATCAGGAGTAAAGTTGTAGAATGAAGATAAGTAAATCCGTTTATCTCACGGTCGTAACGCTCATGCAGGTCGTACCTGTCCAAAACAAGTTCTTCGCCGGCAAACTCTACCTTATGGGGAACTTCAACCGACTTGGTCATTGACAATACATAGGGAACTTTGGATTGTATCTCGTCCCCGCTATTATTGGAAAGTAAAAAAAATGCAAGAAAGCATAAGATGAGAACGGAAAGGGAATATATTATATATTTTTTCATCGGAGAAAACTCAGGCCGCAGACCTTTTTATTAATATTTTATGTTTAAAATATCCAATAAGCAGGAGCTAAACAATATTTTATTAAATACGGTCAGCCCCTTATTCTTTTTGAATAGATAATAACTATCAAAGGTACGATTTTATTTTCAGAAATGAAATTACATATACATCCCTATTATGCGGGCCCCTGCCACACAACGCAGTCCTGATAAGAGTTTTGAATATCAGATCGCTCTTCCTTAAAAATTCCAAAAACAGAAGAACCCGAGCCTGTCATGGATGCATACAATGCGCCTTTCTTATACAAATCCTCTTTCAAACCTCCAATCACAGGATATTTGACAAATACACTTTTTTCGAAATCATTCGCCATTAACCCTCCCCAATCGGAAACGGGTAGTTTTACAATTTCTTTTAATGACATTTGAGGCTGTTGTGGTTTTATTCCGGCAAAAGCATCTTTGGTTGGCACATGAATATCCGGCTTAACCAATACAAAATAATATCCTTTGAGGGATAAATCTATCTCCTCAAACACTTCCCCTATTCCACGTGCAAATACCGGCCGGTTATAAATAAAGAAGGGACAATCGGCCCCCAACTGTACAGCTATTGTTGCCAGCTCCTCATCGGAAGCTCCCAAGTCAAATATTTGATTGAGCAACTTCAATACAAATGAAGCATCTGCCGACCCCCCTCCTAGTCCGGCACCGAAAGGAATATTTTTCAAAAGATGTACTTCGACCGGGGGAAATATATACTTGACCCGCATCAACTGCAGAGCCCTCATTACCAGATTATTATCAGGCAAAGAGTCTATTTTTATTCCAGCTTCGACAAAGGTATCGCAAGGCTGTTCTTCACGGATCATTACCTCGAGAGCATCTTTTATGCCAATGGGATAAAAGATGGTTTCCAGATTATGATATCCATCTGTCCGCCTGGAAACGATATTCAGCCCTAAGTTTATTTTCGCGTTGGGGAAACAAATCATGTTTTTGAATGAAGAACGAAGAATGAAGAATGAAGAACGAAAAATAGGGAGTGTTGTAACATGCAATACCCTATTCTTAATTCTTCATTTTTAATTCTTCATTAATTTTTTATACCAATTTCTTTATTAAGGCTTCTTTGTCACCATATATATAATCTATTACCGGCACCTCGATCATGGTATATGCTCCCGGCTTTTGTTTCAGGGTTGCACGCGCCGAAGCCACTAGTACCTGAGCAGTCAGCGCAGGGTTATTTATCTTCATATTGAAGTCCAGAAGCTGGTTCTGCGTATCTCCTGAAACGCCCTTACGCACCATATTCACCCCATGCCCCATATCTTTAAGGTTATCTACACATTCTACCTGCATCACATGTGTTTCGTCATGTGCAAAATAGTCGTCAGCCTTTATTGCTGCCGCAACATCAGCAAAATTATGTTCGTCTTCCACTTCGATGTAGACCATCCGACGATGAATCCCGGTACCCACAGGAATAGTCATGGACAATGCCGCTTTTACTCCTTTTATGGCTTTCACGGCAACCGTATGCCCCATGCTCATACCCGGACCAAAGTTGGTATAGGTAATTCCTTTAGGCGCCATAAATTCAAACATGGAACGGACCATAGAATCCGTACCCGGGTCCCATCCTGCAGAAATAATAGACACTGTGTTGTTAGCCTTGGCTACTGCATCCAGCGACCTGCGTAAAGCGACAATCCCTCCGTGTATATCGTAACTGTCCACAGTATTGATTCCGGCGGCAAGACACTCTTTTGCATAATCCTCTACGCTGCGTGTAGGAGTACAAAGTATCGCCACGTCTACATCTTTCAGTTCCTTTACAGTTTTTACTACAGGATATTTTTTCAGTTCATCCGGGATATTATTCGGGTCGCGGCGTACGATACCAGCTACTTCGAAATCCGGCGATGATAGTATTGCATCCAATACATATTGCCCGATATTTCCATATCCGACAATTGCTGCTCTGATTTTTTTCATCTAAATGTATTTTAATTTATGAGTTATGAGTTGTAAGTTGTAAGTTAAAAGCCAGAAATATATGCGAATTAGTCCATCGTTACTTCCTTCATAAAGTTATAGAGCCATTCCATAGCTACAAAGTCTTCTTTCATCAGGTTAGCAAAATCGGCTGAGAACAACTCTTCTCCTACCGGCTTGTGCTTGCTCACCCATATGCCTTTGCGATGTATCCACGGCTGAAAATATTCAGGTAAATTATTCGGTATAGGGCGTTTATACTCCTCACCATTTATAACATACCCCCTGTCCAATACAGCCTTTTGTGTCACTCGCCGGAATTCTTCTGCATCATAGCTTATCTCCTCCCTGAATGCGTCCATTACTTTCTTCTTGGGTTGGAAAAGGCCTAATCCAAGGGCATATCCCTCCCCTGATATTTCCAGATAGTAGCCTGGATAATCTTTCCAGACATCATTTGTCACCGGAATCTGGAATGCCATCCACATAAAATCTTTATACGGATCTTTGTTTTTCGAAAAGCGGATATCCCGGTATATTCTCGACAGGCAGCGATGCGGCCTCAGTTCGAATGACGGGTCTATATTATGCATAACAGGCGATAATGTGGTAACCAATGCTTTCAACGGGTTCAGTACCTCCTTCTCATAGATATGCTTATGTTCGTCGAACCATTCTTTATAATTATTCTCTTTCAGGTCGTTAAAGAACCTGAACGTCTCCGGAGTAAAACCTTTAAATGTTTCTATTTTAGCCATATTATTTTACTGAATAAGCAAAAGATAGTATTTTATGCAACATTATCTAATAGTAACCAGCTATTGTTGTTGCAGACACAAAACTAATAAATCAATCTGCGACCTTACATAAAAAAAGGATAACAAATCTATAAAGAAAAAGATTGTTATCCTATATTTTTTAAGCATCAGCCTTATTTATTTTGCCAACTGCCTGATTACATTCATTATCTCGCCGCCTATTTCTTCTGCCTCTTTCATCGTATGGGCTTCGGAATATACACGGATAATAGGCTCGGTATTCGACTTGCGAAGGTGTACCCATTTATCGGGAAAATCTATTTTTACACCATCAATATCCGTTACATCGTATTGGCTGAATTTTTCTTTAACGGTTTTTAGTATGCCATCCACATCGAGTCCGGGCGTTAGCTCTACTTTCTGTTTTGCTATATAGTATTGAGGATAAGATGCCCGTATCTCGCTTACTTTCTTTTTTTCGTGTGCCAGATGCGAAAGAAATAAAGCAATACCCACCAGCGAATCGCGTCCGTAATGGCTTGCCGGATAGATAACCCCACCATTTCCTTCTCCGCCTATTACGGCATCGGTAGCTTTCATTTTGGTAGTGACATTCACTTCTCCTACTGCCGCGGGATTGTATTCACAACCGTATTTACGGGTCACATCACGTAATGCGCGGCTCGAACTAAGATTGGATACGGTATTACCCGGTGTATGCTTCAATACATAGTCGGCTACTGCGACCAGCGTATATTCTTCACCGAACATTTCTCCGTTCTCACAGATAATTGCCAGACGGTCTACATCGGGATCGACAACAAAACCGACATCGGACGATGTGGTTCTCATCATTATCGATATGTCTTTCAAGTGTTCAGGCAGAGGTTCCGGATTGTGCGGAAATTCACCGTTGGGCGTACAATACAATTCATTTATTTTATTCACTCCCAACGCCTTTAACAGCTTGGGAATAACGATTCCGCCAACAGAATTGACACAGTCGATGGAAACTTCAAAGTCAGCCGCTTTAATGGCCTCAACATCTACCAAAGCAAGGTCGAGAACAGCCTGTATATGTTTTTCCGTATAATCTTTCTCTTTTACACTGCCAATATGGTCGATATGCGCATAATGGAAATCTTCGCTTTCGGCTATCCGAAGAACCTCTTCACCTTCCCTGGCATTGAGAAATTCCCCATTTTCATTGAGTAGTTTCAGGGCATTCCACTGCTTCGGGTTATGACTAGCCGTCAGGATGATACCACCGCAGGCATGCTCCATAGCTACGGCCAGTTCGGTAGTAGGAGTTGTCGCCAAGCCGATATTTATCACATCGAATCCCATACCCATTAGCGTACCCACAACTATCTGTTCCATCATCTTACCCGAAATGCGGGCATCGCGACCAACAACAATAGCATTAGAGCCATTTTTCACATTTTCTCTTATAAAAGAAGCGTATGCCGATACGAATTTCACCGTATCAAGCGGATTGAGGCCATCTCCGACTCTTCCGCCGATAGTTCCCCGTATTCCTGATATAGATTTTATTAAGGCCATCTTCCTATTTATTCTTTAGTTTCTTCGGTTTCATCCAATGTAAACTGGTATCTCAAACGTCCATAAAACATCGGAATGTAATTTGCCTGCTGATAAGTAGAACCGTTTGCAAACGGAACAATCAGGCTAACTTCAGCACCATTCCCCAATCCCTGTTCCAACGGTAATACACATGCCTGAGACAGGAAATAATACATCTGGAGTTGATAAGTTGTAGAGGTACTGCTACCCATATAAGTAGACGAATTGCCGTAACGGAAAGTCATAAATGAGCCTTGAAAATTATTTGTTGCTATAGTATCATTTTCGTTCAGCAAGTTTAGAATATTCTCATATCTGAGATACACATCAGTCTTTCCTTTTACCGGCTTATCGTCGTTACCGGGATCGATTACGCGGAAATAAATGCCGGTATTTTGATCCAGATAATACTCATTTTCAGCAAATTTATGATCGGTAGGATAGGTTCCTCTGGTCGTAATCTTATTATCACTTATAAAGCGGTCGATGCCTTTCTTTTCTTTTTTCAGTTTATCAGCATATGTTTCTCCGCCACAAGCAGAAAAAACAATCGCTAAACTCATAAAAGTAAATATTGCGCCAATAATCTTTCTCATGTATCTTATTCGTATTTAGTATTTAGTAATTACTCATTTCTTATTTAGTAAATCAGCATATTCCGGCAATGCTTTTTCGAATATGGCTATTGCCTCATCCATTGTCCCGTAAAATTCCCCTCCTGAAGCATTAAGGTGGCCTCCGCCATTATAACATTGGGCCGCAAACTTATTGCTGGGAAAGTCCTTCTGAGAACGAAACGAAATTTTTATCATTTCATTGTCCTCACGGATAAAAACAGAGAAAATAATTCCTTTAATATTTAAAGGCAGATTGGCAAAACCCTCTGTATCGCCTTTCTTTACTTTATATCTTTTTTGTTCTTCGTTTGTGAGCCATATCAGCGCCGTGTTGTATTCGGGATATATCCTCATCTTTTCAGAAAGGGTAAAGCCCAGCATCCGGTAACGGTCTTCCGAGTAGTTATGATAAACGTTCGAATATATCTGGTCTTTGTTTATGCCTTTTTTCAACAACTCGCCTATGATATAATAGATCTCGGCACTATTGGAATTATAGGTAAACGCCCCCGTATCAGTCATCATTCCGGTATAGATCGCAGTAGCACTCTCATGGCTCATCACCTCAAAATCACCCATACGGCAGATAAGGCGGAAAATAAGTTCGCTGGTCGATGATATTTCTGGATATGAGATCATTACATCGCAGAAATCCGAAGGTTCCGGATGATGGTCTATCAGAACTTTTTTCCCTTTTGCCGCTTCGATAAAAGGCCCTAAATGATAAGAGCGTTTCGGCACATTAAAATCGAGACAGAATATCAGTTCAGCCTCAGCAATCAGTTTTTGCGCAAATTCGGGATATCTCTCATATTCGAGAATATCCTTTGCGCCGGGTATCCATTTCAGAAAATCAGGGAAAGAATTAGGAACAATTACATTCACGCTGTTTCCCAAATCGTTCAGATAATGATATAATCCCAAAGATGATCCAATAGCATCACCATCAGGCGACACATGTGTCACAATCACTATTTTATCATACTTATTGAGTAACTCCTCTACCTCTGTTATTTTCTGACTCGCTATTATCTTTGAAATCATCCACTTATACTTTTTCCTCTAATCTGCATTATGCAGCCACAAAAATACTAAAAAAACAAACTAAATACACCTTTTTGAACCATATCGTTATAAGGAAAGTTCCGTTTTTGACATTCTTTAGATAATTCAGATTGTATATCCCCTGAAAATGAAGCACCTATATACTAACATTATGATAGATCCGGACTATAAAAAACAAGAGTATGGAGAGCAAGCCGAGAATCAATCCTATAGGTTTTTTGTAAATAAAGAAGGCAAGGGCACCTGTTATCAGTGTATATATTAAAACCATATCGGGAAATGATATTTTCGCATCGTTGACCAAAGCGAATGGTAAATTCTCAAAGAAACGGATGATACCTGTCATAAACCCGACTAAACCCCCTAATATTTTTACAGGCAAGCAGTAAAAATAAGCACTTAAATCCGGCATTATCAGACTCAGCAATTTAGCCAGGCCAATCCCTCCCACAGCATAGATTATCAATGTCACTAACGGTACAATCAGCAAATTGGTTACAAAGAAATAAGTAGGAAATGTACCGAAGTAATACAAACAAAGAGGAAACGTCGCCAACTGCGCCACAACAGACAATGCGGACATCTGCCATATATGCCGCAAATATTTATTCTCTATCCTCCACAGTCCTGATATTTTAGGCAATAAATATAATATGGAGAGAACTGACATAAAACTCAGCTGGAAACCTATATCAAATAATGAAAAAGGATTTATCAGCAGAATAAAGAACCCTGCTATATATAGAGCATGCAGTGAAAAGCTTTTCCGTCCGAAAATCTCCGAAGCACAGAATACCGTGAGCATCGCACTTGCCCTTATTACTGAAGGCGGCAAGCCGGTAATAAAAGCATATACCCATAGCAGAACAATAATCAATAAGGGTTTCAGCCAATAATATCCTGTACCTTTGCGAATAAACCCGAGTAGAAAACTTATCATCAGGTAGATGATGCCGACATGCAGCCCGCTGACCGAAAGTACATGTACCGTACCCGTAGTCCTGAATCCCTGTTTTATATCATCTGTCAGGCCTTCCTGATAGCCAAGGGTCAAAGCCGACAGAATACTATATTCAGTATCATTAAATCCTAACGACTTATAAAAGTCCATAATATGTTGACGACAGCGCAATGCCGTATATTTCAGCGATAAAGAAGTTTCGCCTGTTGTTTGCCACAAATGCCGTGAAACATAAGCAGAACCGACAAAGCCCTGATTGTACATATAACGCGTGTAATCGAAATCCCCGATATCCTGAAATGGTTGTATCTTTCCCTGAAAAGAAAAGATATCTCCCGGTTGCAGCCTGTTGTTATCCAACGTATCTCTTTGAAAATAACAGACTATCAGTTTATCTTCGCGGGACAAATAGACTCTGTACGCTGTCGTTTTTTTCTTCTCCTGCGGCGTATCGGTAACAACACCGGTATATACCTGTATTTTATCCAGATATTCAAACTCAGATTTTTGCTGACGTAAAGTTGTGGATACAATACCAATACTTATCAGGAATAAACAAACTCCCGCACCAAATAACCAACGCCAGCGAAATTGCCTGTCTTCGCGTATAAGGTATGAAAAAAGCATAGCCATCAACCCTGTCAAGGAGAAAGCTATGCCTGAATATTCTATCTTTAAATAATACTGTAATAAAATTCCAACTATTAGCGGAATAAGAAAGAAAAGAAATGGTATTTTGGAGAACGGATTCTTCATTTCCGCCAGTCAAAACAAGGCCTCAGACCTATTTATTATTATTTAATACTTTTCAGTTTATGTATCATTTCCACAGGATCAGAATCTGCAAATACTGCGTTACCTGCCACGAGCACATCGGCTCCGGCATCTATTAACTGTTTTCCTGTTTGCAAATTCACCCCACCATCGACCTCGATCAATATCTGCAAATTTCGCTTTAATATCATTTCTTTCAAACGGGAAACTTTAGTCAGGGAATGCTCAATAAATTTTTGTCCGCCGAATCCCGGATTCACTGTCATAAGAAGTATCATATCCACATCCTGTAATATATCTTCGAGCAGAGAAACGGGTGTGTGCGGATTCAATGTCACTCCGGCTTTCATACCTGCTTCGTGTATAGCCGCAACCGTGCGATGCAGATGGGTACAAGCCTCGTAATGGACATTCATCATATATGCCCCGGCATCTTTTACCTGAGAGATGTATTTATCGGGATTGACAATCATCAGATGAACATCCAGCGGTTTCTTTGCAATTGTACTGATTTGCTTTATTACCGGGAAACCGAACGAGATATTAGGCACGAAGCTTCCATCCATTACATCGCAATGAAACCAATCGGCTTCGCTATTGTTTATCATCTCCACATCTGCCTGAAGATTCAGGAAATTAGCGGAAAGAAGAGAGGGTGCTATCTTATGAGACATGTCTACGAATTATAAGTTATGAATTATGAGTGTAAATATAGTAAAAAAAGGGACGGGACGGTATAGAAAAGGCCGAATTTGAGATTCAGCCTTACATCATGCTTTTTTAATAAAAAAGCACAAACCGTTAATAGCCTGTACTTTATTTATTTTATCTGTTTTCAATTAATACAAAGTCCGTTTATAGTATCCGGTAATGATTTGTCTATATAGTGGACCCGTGCAAACTGTTTAAGAAAGTCCAGTGTTTTTTCAGAAGGTGCGACAACCTTCTCTTCATTTTTATCAAAACGTTGACATTGTTCAGGTGTAAAGATTTTCTTCATAGGCGATTTCCGTTTTTAGAGTTCTATTATTGAAACGCCCATCCAATACTCTTATTGCCTGCAATCTCATTTTTAACATTTTACGATTAATCAGCTCATCCTGTTTTTGTAGTCCTCATAACCGAACTCGCGATAGATTTCCAGTTGGTTATACTTATTCCAAAGCGCGATAGCCGGATGTGAGATACCGTTAAACATCGTTGTTTTCACAGTAGTATAATGTATCATATCTTCAAAAATAATCCTGTCACCGACCAAAAGTGGTTCATCAAATGACCATTCCCCCACAAAATCACCGCTAAGACAGCTGCTCCCTCCCATACGGTAAGTAGGCAGACCCTTCACCGGCTCATGATACGCCCCCCTGATATACGGCTTATACGGCATTTCGAGACAGTCGGGCATGTGGCATGCAAAAGACACATCGAGTATGGCTGTTTTAATCCCTCCATTATCTACAATATCCACCACTGTGGAGACCAATATCCCTGTCTGCCACACAAAAGCGCTTCCGGGCTCCATCGTAATTTCAAGGTTCGGATATTTTGCTTTAAAAGACAGTAACAAATTTATAAGGTGTTCCACATTGTAGTCTTCACGGGTCATCAGATGACCTCCGCCCATATTGAGCCATTTTATTTTTGGGAGAAAGTGTCCGAATTTCTTCTCTACCTGTTCCAGCGTTTTTTCCAAATCGTAGGAAGACGATTCACACAACGTATGAAAATGCAGGCCTTCCACCCCTTCGGGTAATTCATTTCCAAAATGACCGGCAGGCACTCCAAGGCGAGAATCCGGAGTCGCCGGATTGTACAGGTCTGTTTCCACTACCGAATATTCGGGGTTGATGCGGATACCACACGAAACTTTCTTTCTATGCTTCAGTGTTTCCGGATAGAAACGTTCGTACTGAGACAAAGAATTGAATGTAATGTGGCTGCTGTACCGCATGAATACAGGAAAGTTGTCCGGGGTATAGGCCGGAGAGAATGTATGGGCAAGACTACCCATTTCCTCATATGCCAATTGTGCTTCAAATACCGAACTCGCCGTTGAATAAGGAACATATTCGCGGATGATGGGAAAAGATTTCCACATGGCAAACGCCTTGAATGCCAGTATTATATTTACTCCCGCCCGTTCTTTTACCGATTTGATAAGCGAAAGGTTCTTCCTGAGCAATTCTTCTTCCATGACAAAACATGGAGATGGGACTTTATGTATTTCTATCATGTAATTATTGATCTATATTTTTTCGCTTGCAAAGGTCGCTATTTTTATTGAATAGTGGAGGGGGGACGGTCATAAATTATGTATAAGTCATACCAACTCTTATTTTCTTCTGGAATTTCTTTCCTAAATATTTGGAAAATTAATTTCTAAATAATTACTTTGCAATTCAAAGTTCTTTTTATGAAAAACAAGATAATAGTTTCAATACTGTGCTTCTGCATATTTGCAGGTTTAAAACTGGCATATCCGCGAATGGATACCGGCAACATACTGTTCCTGCTTGGCCCCACAAATAAAGCCATAGAACTGATATCCGGATCGGATGCCATTTATGATAGCGTTTCGGGATATTTTCATCCACAGATAAATATGGTAATCAATAAGTCATGTTCGGGATATAACTTTCTGTTGATAAGCTTCCTTATGATTTCCTTTTTATTTGTAAAAACCGGGATTGTAAAAAAATGGCTTGTCATTCCCGTATCTTTTCTTTTAGCCTATACGATTACACTTATAGCCAATATATCCCGGATAACAGGATATATGCTGATAATGAATATCGGGACTTATTCCTCTTCCGGCTTTCCGGATAAATTACTGCATCAGGTAGAAGGTATTTTTGTCTACCTCTCCTTCCTCATATTCGCTTATTTACTACTTAACCACATAATAAACAAAATACAACACAATCATGAGAAAGCTGCTCAATCCTAAATGGATATTCCTTATCAACACTTTACCTGTCGCCCTGATACTATTTCTGGAATGGGGCGAATTCCAGATAATAAAAAGCCTGCTGGAATATCCGGCGCTCGCTCGCTGGAAAACATTTGCGCTTGTACTCCTTATACTTGCATTACTGAATGCTGCCTATGCTATCGTACAGACGGTACGCAAAAAACGGATAGATATGGTCTACTGCATTGTATCATTCGTTGCTTTTCTCTGTTTCATATACATATATTATTACAATTACGATGATCTGGTGCCGTCCGGTATTCCCGACTGGATGATATCGGGGAACCTGCCTATGTATGCAGGAGCTTTCCTTATGCCTACACTTATTCATGCCTTATTTGCTTTGGCTCTTTTACTTACTCCGCATGCAAGAAAACAAAAAGCATCGATAAATATTGTAGTGGCCATAAGCATTCCATTTTTTACTTATGTTTTTGCTACAATGGTATTGCCACTGTGGGACGGAATGAGATTCGGGAGTGAACACCTCTACCTTGTGTCTGCAATTCTGGCAACTACCGTTTTTCTGTTCTTTATCATTCGTTTCATATATATACTTATATCCCGCCGGAATATCTTTAAAGAATATGAACTGGCATGGAAAATTCCGGTTGCTATTATTTTTCCGATATTGGGTTTGTATATCAACAAGGAATTCGATAACCTTTTCGGGAATTTCTCCGATCCGTGGTTTTATATTACCGCAGTCACAAACGGTTTGCTTATCTGCATACCGGCACCGGAGAACAGGCAGCCAAGATTATGGCTCTATACCGGACGCTGTATCACATTTATGTATACGCTTTACTTCTTCCTTGTCATGCTCCCGTTCCTGCCGTTATCGGTTTTTGCCATTATCATATTCGGAGGAGGATTCCTAATGCTCACTCCTCTTATCCTATTCCCAATACATCTGAATGATATTGTAAAGGATTTTAATAATCTGAAACGAAGCTATAAGAAACCATTGTTATATACCATTACAATCATAAGTATTTCCACTCTGCCAATAGCAATAACAGTCACTTATAAATATGACAGGTCTGTCCTACATACCACACTTGAATATCTATATAGTCCCGACTACACAAAAGAATATAAACTAAACGGAAAATCAGTAGAACGGATACTGGAAGCTACGGATACTCACGACCGAAGGGGCAGCACCATATTCTACTCTTCTACACCATATCTGTCCGGCTATTACAAATGGCTTGTGCTGGACAATCTAACTCTTCCGGAAAGTAAAAGGAAGCTTATCTATAATTTATTTAACGGTTCAAAAATAAATAATTACAGAGACAGGAACGCAAGGAGCAATACTACACGGGATACTACCGAAATAAAAATAACAGATATCAGGCATAGCAGTAAATATGACAGTGCTCAAAAAGCCTGGGTAAGCTGGATAGATTTGTCCATTCACAACAAAAGCGCCCCTCTTTGGAATGCCGAATATATAACAAAAATCGATTTACCTGCAGGATGCTGGATCAGCGATTATTATCTCTATATAGGAGATGTAAAGGAACCCGGAATACTGGCCGAGAAAAAAGCTGCCACATGGGTATTTAATCAGATAAGGAACGTAAACAGAGACCCGGGACTGCTTCGCTACCTGTCGGGAAACAGCGTGGAGTTTAAGGTGTTTCCATTCCAAACAGACGAGACCAGATATACAGGGATCGAATTCATACACAAAGAGCCTGTCACTATCGATATAGACAACAACCTGATAACGCTGGGCGACACCATAACGCAGATGCATGGCAATTGGAATACCGGCTTGAATGGAGTAGTATATATATCGGGGCAAGAAAAACAAAAACTGGAAACAGTACTGCGTAAGCCTTATTACCATTTCATTGCAGATATGTCTGCAAATGTGGGTAACTATGAAATAGCGGGACAATCCCTTCCGGAAGAAAAAAGATCTGACAGTGAAAAAGCAGGAAAGTACATTGACCAAATACACAAATTGCTGGACCGTAACCTGATTGACAGAAATAATGCGAAGATATCGTTCACAAACACTTATATAAAAACCTTTTCGTTGAAAGATGAATGGCAGGAAGAATTGAAAAAGCAAAAATCCGAAGGTGGATTTTTCCTCGACAGGGCTGTAAAGAAAATACTTTTCGATTCATATACCCATCCTCAAACGACATACCCCGTCATAGTTGTACTGAGTGATAATATTCAGGAGGCTGTTCTTTATAATGATTTTGCCGGCATGGAGTTTACTTATCCGGAAGGTGACAGGTTCTATTCGTTGCAAAACGACAGCATAAAAGGACATTCTTTTTCGAAAGGTATAAAAGTAACAGAGAGTATTGTCGACTCCATCCCGCTGAAAACCGTAAAAGTATGGCCAAGCCTGAGTAACCCGCTTGTATATTTGCCTAATGACGACAAAGCCTCTGTTATATTAAATACAAAAGATAAAACTCTGGCAGTCAATCAGGATGCGATAAATAAAAAGAGTTGGGAAACGGGTTTGCTGATGCAGGCGCAGTGGATGCTTCAGACATTACACCCCGAAACCGCAGAAAAAGAGTGGCTTAGCCTCCTGCAAAACAGCTTCGAATCGGGGATAATGAGTCCGCCCACATCCTACATTGTTGTGGAAAACGACGCACAGAAGGCTATACTGAAAAAGAAACAGGAAGAGGTAATGTCGGGACACAGGGCACTCGACCTGAATGACGAGACACAGCCGATGTCAGAACCTGATTTATTCATATTAATGGTTTTGTCCGGACTATTTTATCTCTGGTATCGAAGGCGTAAAGCGAAAATACCTGAATAAAGATTTAATATGTTTCTTTTCATAAAAACTTTATCTGCATAATAAAACAACTGCGAGTTCTTTGAAATATTGAAAGAGGTGAAAGATTACTTCATATCGAAAATAATTTTATACTCCTGTCCTTTCACTGTTGAGAAACAAATCTTATTCTTTCCCATTTGCTCGAAATCAACGCGATTTCCAGCGTTATCCATAACCTTGGCAATGTGTATATCAGGATAATACAGGACGCATCTGTTTCCCGAACCGGAATAGACAGAACATTCTACCGGCTTGGCATTTTTCCAAACAAGACGGAGTGTAAAATTACCTTCTGTTTTCAATCCGTCTATACTTCCGGCAGGCCATGCAGAAGGTAAAGCAGCTAACAACCGGATAAAACCCATATTGCTTTGAATAAGCATTTCTGACATGCCGGCAGTAGCTCCAAAATTTCCATCGATCTGGAATGGCGGATGTGCATCGAGCAAGTTTTCATATACACCTCCGTCCTGATTATTCATACTCACAATGGTGATATCTGTTAGATTTAGAGCTGATTTCAGTAATTTATAAGCGTGATCGCCATCAAAAAGACGAGCCCAACAGGATATCTTCCAGGCGCGGCTCCATCCCATACCTTCATCACCTCTGGAAGTCAGTGTTATTTTTGCGGCATCTGCATACAAACTATCCTTATGATAAGAAATTTGATTACCGGGATATAAACCAATCAGATGGGAAAGATGCCGGTGCTGATTACTCTGATTATCCAGGCCCTCTGTATCCGTTTTCCATTCTTTTATTTGTCCCCGGCTACCAATTTCAAGACCATTATCCAGGTGGGCAAATTTGTCTTTAAGCTCAGCGGTAAATACTGGATCTGCGTCAACTACCGTTATGGCTTTCAAGGTTTGATTGAATAATTCCCAAATCAATTGTTGAGCATAAGCCACACCGTCCTGCCAAGGTCCTTGTTCCGGCGACCATTCATCGGGGGCTATAAGCTTACCTGTATTTGGATCTTCTTGCAGGCGGTCGAACCAATACTCACAAGTGGCTTTCATTATAGGAAAAGCCGTTTTGCTGAGATAAATTATATCGTTTGTATAGGCATAATGTTGCCACAAGTGCATGCAATACCAGGCATTGGCAGGACGGTTGATATTCCAATCCGTATATGCAAAAATGTTGCATTGGGTTTTGAGAGCCCAGCCCCGGTTACCTTCACTGGCAGCCAGATTGCGGAAAGAGCCGTTTTCTCGCAAGGCTTCAGTATTTATGTAATTAATAAAAGGGAGATGGCATTCCGATAAATTGGTACTTTCGGCAGGCCAGTAATTCATCTGTATATTGATGTTGGTATGAATATCGCATTCCCAGGGAGGCATATTGTTATTGTTCCAGATACCTTGCAGGTTGTTGGGTAAATTCATACCCCGTGACGAAGCAAGCATGAGATAACGGCCATATTGAAAATAAAGCATATCGAGATACAGATTATCTGTATGCAAGCCAACAAGTTTGTCTGTGGTCATATCAGGCATAGGAACGTCAAGAGAAAATTTCACCCGGTCAAACAGAGGTTTATAGTCGGTCAGATGCGCATGTTTCAATTCGGCATATGACTTTGTACTTAAATTCGAGATACGTTTGGATAACCTCTCATGTAGCTGTTGCGGAGATTCCCCTAAATAGTCATTGGAAGTGATAGTGTAATTCGTAGCTGCCGTAAGCAATATAGTTACAGCATCAGCGTTAGAAACAGTTATCCTGTTGTTGTCTGATATCAGCACGCCACCTTCGTTCAATATACAGGCCTGCGCTTCGTAAGACAGAATATCGAATTTTCCCCTGAATGTTATGAAATTAGAAGAGACTGACTGAATGACATTATGCTCAGTTTCCATACAAACAGAGAGAGTTACCTTGCCTTTTTTCTTTGGAGTGCTTATACGTATGATGATCATGCTATCGGGACTGCTGGCGAAATATTCTCTTACATACCGCACATCGTCAATATCATAGCTGACTTTACCTATAGCATTATCGAGACTGAGTTCCCGGCGGTAATTGGTCACTTCATCATGTTCAGGAAAATCTATATACAGATCGCCAAAGCTCTGATAAGCGCCTCGCGAGGAGGTACTGCCTTTCCACAAAGTTTTTTCGTTGAACTGTATATGCTCATGTTCGATACCGCCAAAAAACATGGCTCCTAATTCTCCGTTGCCAATAGGTAATGCAGAGGTCATCCACACAGTGGCCGGCCTGTCGTAATGCAGTAGCATGGGTGGTTGAACGACATTGGGGGAAATCGAGTCAGCCTTTATATGACTGCCGCAGGTACACAAAAGCAACAAAGCTATCATTGCAACAATTTTATTTGAAAACAATCTAAAGCGTTCATTTTTCTTCATCTAATTATCAACATTAGGATTCTTTTATCATATTACATTATCTCTCGGATGCAGACACATACAAAGATATATTTTTTTCACTATCCAAAACTGCTTGGAAAGAATTGTCAGGATAAAGAGTGACTTTTTGAAAAACACTTTATCTATACTATAAGCTGATAGTTGTTAGCTTATAGTTCTTTGAAGTATTGAAGGAGCCCCCTCAATTGGCTCCGCCGAACGTTATTTCCCCAAGGGGGACTTACAGAGAGGGAAAAAAGGAACAGATAAAAAATAGTGGGAAAAGTGTAACTTTTGTAACTTTTTTGATATAGTTACGAGTTACTTCGCCCTACGGGCAGTTACAAGTTACGAGTAGACAAGATACGAGATACAAGATACGGGTTGTTAACTGCTGACTGTTTACTGTTAACTGAAATAAGTGTTACCTTTGTTACCTTTTAATAGTTACAAGTTACTGCGCCCTTCGGGCAGTTACGAGTTACGTGTAGACAAGATACGAGATACAAAATACGAGTTGTTTACTGTTTACTGATATCCCTGTTACCTTTGTTACTTTTTAATTATACATAGTTAAAATATGTGAATAAAAAAGATGTATTTATCTTTTCTTTTAATCGTTAAAATCATTTTTTCGTATATTTGACATACAAACGAAACTACAAACACATACATATTGAAGTATGAAAACAACTGTATTAAAACCGGCTATTTTAGCTGTTCTCGTATTAATGGCTTTCACCAGAACTATAGCTCAATCCACTTACACCGAAATTTATCCGAACACTAAGGTGGCAATTAGTAGCGAAAAACTGAATATCAGTCAGTACAGTTCCAGATTCAAAGGTTCTATATTGGATTACACGGAAACTAAAACTGACGGGACACAGATACAGGCAAAAGCATATAAGCGCAATTCCAATATCGAAATATTTGAAAGGCCTGCATACCCTGCTATCCACACTATTTATAAAGAATTTTATCCCAATGGGAATTTAAAGCAAAAGGGGGTATTATTGCCACTGCAGGTAAAAGTAGGTAAATGGATTGAATGTGATACCCGGGGCGGCTGTTCAATCATAGACCACGAAAGCGGACGAAATACTTTCGGATATAACGATGTATTAGAATATCTCGAATTTGAGGGCGTTTACAACAAAACCGATGGCAATATATGGAAATGTACCTTCTGGCACACTCTTGAAAGTAAGACATGGGGTGTAAGGGTTGATAAAAACGGACAGCAATACAAGATGTTTAACTTCGACAGCAGAGGGCAAGAGGAAGTGAAAGAGTTTGACCTGTCCGGTAATTCCAATACGGCCACATCTGTCGGCCCATTCGAACAAAATGAGGAGACGGATGGATTAAAAAACCGAACTAATCGCTAACTTTGCTGTTCTATAGGCTATAGAACACTCAGAATGAAAAGATACAACTTGCCCTATCCTTACAGGGAAACGGAAACAGTAATATTAGCGAACGGAGAATTCCCTATACATCCTATTGCTTTGGCAATATTGAATAATAGCAAATATCTTGTTTGCTGCGACGGCGCTATTAATAATCTGGAAAAGACTAATTTAATACCGGATGCTATTGTTGGCGACTGCGATTCGCTATCGGAGGATAGCTTATCAAAATTTGCAGATATTATACACCGCATCACCGAACAGGAAACAAACGACCTGACAAAAGCGGTACAATTCTGTATAAAACAGGGAAAGCGAAATATTACTATTCTGGGAGCCACTGGCAAAAGAGAAGACCATACAATAGCAAATATCAGCCTGCTATGCGAATATATGAAAGATGCCGATGTGGAAATGGTCACAGATTACGGGATATTTGTCGCTATTGACTCTGACTCTGTATTTGAAAGCGAAAAGAAGCAACAGGTTTCACTTTTCTCTATAGACAAAACGCCTATTACCACACACAATCTTGCATATGCGGTAAATAATCACATATTTACAAATTGGTGGCAGGCAACACTGAATGAATGTACAGGCAATGAGTTTACGATAGAGACAAAAGGCAGGACCGTGGTATACCGGGCATTTTGACAGAAAACGTCAACCCATTTCCTTTGCCTTGTACGCCATGGCATAGAAACGGATCTGCTTTATCATCGAAACCAATCCATTGGAACGGGTGGGGCTCAGATTTTCTTTTAAACCGATCTTTTCTATAAAGTAAAGGTCTGCATTGATGATCTCATCGGGAGTCCTGTTTGATAAAACCTTAATTAGCAAAGCAATTATCCCTTTCACGATAACAGCATCGCTCTCTGCCTTGAATACAACCCTGCCATCGACATAATCGGCTTGCAGCCATACACGGCTCTGGCAGCCTACTATAAGATTGTCTTCGGTTTTCGATTTATCATCCAGCTTATCAAGGGAGTTACCCAGTTCTATGAGCAGCGCGTAACGATCCATCCAATCGTCGAACATGGAAAACTCTTCTATTATTTCGTCTTGTATCTCGTTTATTGTAGCCATTCTTATTTCTCCTTATAGATAACCTCCAGGACTGTCTGTCCGACAACTTCGAGTGTTTTTTTGCTGATGTTGCTCATATCGTCTTTCTGGGTATGCCACGAATGGAAGAACCCGTGTTCCGTATTTGGTCTGTAATCGATAATATCTATGCTCGGTATACGGCGAACCTCGTTCACAGGTACATGATCATCGGTAATACCTCCTATAGTATCACCTTTAAAAAACGCTCCGAAGTTTAGTTGGCCGGCAGTACTCCATACCTTCTCTACAATATTCTTTGCATGTATCCGGGAACCTTCTTCTTTGTAGAATGTAGCCTCGTCAGCTCCTACCATATCGAGTAAGATACCAAACTTAGCCTTATAATTCGGCACATGTGGATTCTTAGCCCAATATTGAGATCCCAGACACCATGTTTCACCATCTATTACAGACTTCTCAGCAAAGTGAGGTATCCCATAATCCTCCGCATCGAAGAAGATAATATCCACGCCTATCTCCGGCGATCGTGACTGTATTACACGGGCTATTTCCAGCAACACTCCCACTCCACTGGCGGCATCGTTTGCACCTAATACAGGTTTGTGGTAATTTTCGGGATTAGGGTCCTGATCTGAATAAGGGCGTGTATCCCAATGAGCAAAGAGCAAGACTCTGGTCTTCTTATCCAGTCTGTATGAGCCTATTATATTACGGCAATTCAGCTTTGTTCCATCATATGCAGTCAGCACCATCTTCTGCTCCTGTACATCTGCCCCGAAACGCTTCAGTTCGTTTACAAGATAATCACCGCAGGCGATATGCTGAGGGGTATTGGGTACACGAGGGCCGAAAGCGACTTGCTTATCTACAAAGTGATATGCACTATCAGCATTGAAATCGGGCGAAACTTTCTGGTATGCTTCCACTGGTCTTGATGTAGATGTCTTATTATTACATGCACAGGCTATCAGCGACAGCATAAGGCACACAGCGATAATATTCTTAAAGGTCATTTTATTTACAGTTAAAATATACAGTTGCAAAGATAAGAAATGATATGATATCCTTAAAGCCATTTTAATATTATCTGATTAAGGTCTTTACAAAAGGAGCCGCATTACTGCGGCTCCTTTTTATCGTTAAAATCCCTTAGGCATCAATCTTGGCATAAGTCGCGTTTTCTTCTATAAACTCGCGGCGAGGGGCTACATCTTCACCCATCAGCATGGAGAAAATATGATCTGCTTCGGCTGCATTCTCAATTGTTACCTGGCGCAAAGTACGATGGTCCGGATTCATTGTCGTATCCCAAAGCTGGATAGCATTCATCTCTCCGAGACCTTTGTAACGCTGTGTGTGAATTGAATTCTCATCGCCATCGCCATATTTATCGATAAAGGTACGGCGTTGCCTGTCATCCCAGCAGTATTCTTCCACTTTTCCTTTCTTACATAAGTAAAGCGGCGGAGTAGCGATGTACACATAGCCTTTCTCCAGTAAAGCTTTCATATGACGGAAGAAGAACGTAAGGATCAATGTAGCAATATGGCTACCGTCCACATCCGCATCGGTCATTATCACTACTTTATGGTAACGCAGCTTTTCCAGGTTCAATTCCTTCGAATCTTCTTCGGTTCCAATAGAAACGCCCAGCGCCGTATATATATTCTTGATCTCGTCGCTCTCCAGAACTTTATGAGGCATAGCTTTCTCAACGTTCAATATCTTACCGCGTAGAGGCAGAATAGCCTGAAATGCACGATCACGACCCTGCTTTGCAGTTCCCCCCGCAGAGTCCCCTTCGACAAGGAATATCTCGCAATTGGAAGCATCTTTACTGGAACAGTCGGCCAGTTTACCGGGAAGACCTCCACCTGTAAGCGGAGATTTACGTTGTACCATTTCACGGGCTTTACGTGCAGCAGCACGAGCCGTAGCGGCAAGTATGACCTTTTCAACTATGATCTTGGCTTCTTTCGGATGTTCTTCGAGGAAATGCCCTAAAGCTTCACCTACAGCCTGATCTACAGCTCCGATAACTTCATTGTTTCCGAGTTTCGTTTTGGTCTGTCCTTCAAATTGCGGCTCTGCCACTTTGATAGAAACTACAGCTGTAAGGCCCTCGCGGAAATCGTCTCCACTGATTTCTATTTTGACTTTTTCCAGCATCTTCATATCATCGGCATACTTCTTCAAAGTACGCGACAATGCACGGCGGAAACCTGTGAGGTGAGTACCTCCTTCGATAGTATGGATGTTATTCACATAGGAATAGACATTTTCATTGTAGGAAGTATTATAAGTCATCGCTACTTCTACAGGAACGCCTTGCTTCTCTGTCACAATGTGTATAACATCATCGATAAGAGCCTCTTTCGAAGCATCGATATAGCGTACGAATTCCTCCAGCCCTCTTTCGGAATAGAATACATCGGTGCGGAAAGTCCCGTCTTCTTTCTTCTGGCGCAAATCTGTCAACGAAAGACGGACTCCCGCATTCAGGAAAGCAAGCTCGCGAAGACGTGACGCCAGTGTATCATATTTATATTCGGTAACTGTAAATATTGTATCATCCGGTTTGAAAGTGATGGTCGTACCATTATCCTTTGTCTCGCCTATTCTTTCAACAGCAGTTAATGGTTTCCCACAAGAATACTCCTGCATATATATATTACCCTGCTTATGGATTTCGGCCCGCAAATGTGTAGAAAGGGCATTTACACAAGATACCCCGACCCCGTGAAGACCGCCCGATACTTTATATGTTCCTTTATCAAATTTACCTCCGGCATGCAATACGGTTAGCACAACTTCCAGAGCCGATTTCTTCTCTTTTTCCATGATATCCACGGGGATACCACGCCCATTATCCTTTACCGAAACAGAATTATCTTCGTAGATAGTAACTTTAATATCGTCACAATAACCGGCTAAGGCTTCGTCAATAGAGTTGTCAACAACTTCGTACACCAGATGATGCAAACCTTTCTCGCTGATATCCCCGATGTACATCGCAGGTCTTTTTCTTACAGCCTCCAGACCCTCAAGCACCTGAATATTCTGCGCCGAGTAAGACTCGCCTGCCATTTTTTGTTTCTCTGTCATATCTATATCTTGCTATTTTTTTAGATGAATTTCCACCTGTTGTTTTGCGTTCAAAAATCTAACAAATATACGAATTTTTATCGGGAAAAACAAGTAAAGCATCAGCCCTTTTATTATTCAAAATACAGTATAAAATATCAATCAGACATAAGGAAATATTTGATTCTCCGATTTTCTTACCTTCTTTGTAAAGGATAAATGAACCTTATAGATCCAACCTTATGAAAAACAAAATCCTTATATTCGGCATTCCCTACTTTTTAACAATGCAACCATTAAAAAAAGGTAAAATTAACTTACATTCACAACATATCGTTAAAAGGTAACAAAGGTAACAGATATACTAATGTACCAATTGCCTGATATGCCGATGAGCCAATTAACAATCGCCGAAGCGAAGGCGAGGCAATGGCGCGAAGCGACAAAACTTGTAACCCGTAACTGCCCGGAGGGCGCAGTAACTTGTAACTATTAAAAGGTAACAAAGGTAACACTTATTTCAGTTAACAGTAAACAGTCAGCAGTTAACAACCCGTATCTTGTTTCTCGTATCTTGTCTACTCGTAACTTGTAACTGCCCGTAGGGCGAAGTAACTCGTAACTATATCAAAAAAGTTACAAAAGTTACACTTTTTCCACTATTTTTTATCTGTACTTTTTTCCCTCTCTGTAAGTCCCCCTTGGGGAAACAACGTTCGGCGGAGCCAATTTAGGGGGCTCCTTCAATACTTCAAAGAACTATAAGCCAATAACTATCAGCTTATGGTATAGATAAAGTATTTTTCAAAAAGTCACTCTTTATACTGACAATCAACGCAAAAAAATGGAAGATATCGCAGGCCGATACCTCCTGACCACATTTTATATACAACTAAACATCAGCGGCATACAGATATCACCATCTCTTTACCACCCTATTGATCAGACTTTTTACATTTAGGACAAAATTCAATTCTTTATACTTCTTATCATCAATAAATCCATACTTATGCTTTATCCTATAATAGTCGGAGTAAAAATCGAAGTATGAAGAGGATATACCCCCCAATCTGAAATTAGAGATTACAATATCGACTTCTTCGAGGTCCACACCTTGACTGACGCATCTGCAAATAAAATCATAGTCAGCCAAGACTTTTACAGATAAGTCGAAAGCCCCGAATTTGTCATAGACGGTTTTTGACACAAAGAACGTAGAATGCGGCAGTACGCTCTCAGA
Source organism: Dysgonomonas termitidis (assembly GCF_042654545.1). Taxonomy (GTDB): domain Bacteria; phylum Bacteroidota; class Bacteroidia; order Bacteroidales; family Dysgonomonadaceae; genus Dysgonomonas; species Dysgonomonas termitidis. The sequence goes on along the minus strand of NZ_JBHSGN010000050.1, from coordinate 588 downwards.
GATGAAAGAAGCTCCACGTCGTTGAACATTAAATATCTTATCATCCTTCCAAACCCGTTCGATACCATATATCATGCTGTTTGACTTATTCACTTTACCATCAGTAAATTTTCCCCACATCGCTTCCAAAGCGTTATCTTCATACCAGTCATCAGAATTCGTAATGCCTATAAGCTCACCTTGTGCCAAAGCAATCCCCTTATTCATAGCATCATAGACACCCTTATCCGGCTCACTTAATATTCGCAAAGTGACACCTTTCTGCTCAAATGCAGGGATATAACTCTTTATCTTCTCCACTGTATTATCTTTGGAGACTCCATCTATAATTATGTATTCAAAATCAGAAAATGTTTGCCTGAGTAAGGCGTCAATTGTTCCATGAATCGTATTTTCCGAATTGTAAGTAGGTGTTATAATAGAAATCTTTGGCATATTTGTTTATTTAAAGAAACACAAAGATAAATATCTTTTTTTATTATCAGACAGTACCATCTTTATCTATATAATACTTAAAGAAGTTTCTGATTCTTTCATAGTCTTCCATATATGCATAGGAAAACCCGTATCCCAAACAAAAAAAAAGTC
>NZ_JBHSGN010000049.1:0-2639 GCF_042654545.1 Dysgonomonas termitidis | reverse complement strand
TCGGCTTCGCTCAACGCCACTCCTCGCACATAATCGTTCGTTTCCATAGGTTTTTTCCTCAAAGGTAAGAACTCGCGTACGGCTTTGCAAGACGCGGTTACCCGAACTATTACTTTCCTGCTACCAAGGGTGTGCCGCCGCTACCCTAAGGGTGGCAGGGCACTCCCCGCCAAACCGGCCCCCTTTATATGGGGACGGCAAAGGTATCAATTCGAGCGGAAGAGCTCCGTCTTTAATCCATCAATAAGACACGCACCTGACGCTCAGGCCGAATGGTCGGTCCCAACCGCCGGCGCCCCAAGTAACCCGCCGTGAGTCTGTGTCCTGTGTGATGTTTGTTGCCTGGTCAGGGGAGGTCCCCGCTGGGGCTGCCCAGACTCCTCCAGAGTAGTAGCTACTTGCCTGTTTTATCAGTTCACCGGAGGAGCCATCGCGATAGTATGCGTTAGGCCAAAAATTGCGGGTTAAGTCCGTGGTGGCGGTGTTGTTCCAGTATTGGATGTCATCCGTACCATTAGCATCCGTAAAGCTCGCGCCTGGGTCATTATACAGGGTCCATGTGGAGATGGATCCAACCGGGTTTATGTATGGTAAGACCCAGTCGCGGGCCAAGAGCAAGCCGGCTGTCGCTGGATGATCTGAAATGAATTTGCAAACGTCCCCCAAATAACTGGCTTTGAGTGTATTCGATTGGAGCGTCAGGCGACGGTCGCCTTCTCCGCTGGCTGAGTTATCAATTTGGGTAGACGTGGTAAACGGGATCGAGGTGTAGGAGCCGTCAGTATACATTGTAGCATAGGCCGTCACAGCCGCATTCATTTCTCCGGTGCCAGCGCTATAGGTGTTAGTGATTTCTCCCGATTTCACTTTGTAATACTTACCGGTTGTAAGGTCTGGTATATACAGGTAAGTGTCATTGTCGAAAGCTCCAACTGCACCACCAGCTATGCCAATCAGAGAGCCCCATTTGAAATATAATCCCTGGTATTTCTGCTTGTCCGTTCCCGATTCCTCAAAGGTCAGCGCGCCCACAACGCCTCCCGGAGTGTCCGGCTTGAAGTAGACATTAGACCTTGCCCACACAGTCTTTATAGGAACATTGATATTCGTTCCGTACAGGTCGGCATCTATATCCCCGAAGCTAACGGCCGCGCCTATCTTCACATTGCCGTCAGATTTGAACTCCAGGTTCAGCACATACTGGCGGCCTATCTCAAAGGTGACGCCCAGGGTTCCGATCCCGTTTAAGTCCGCAAACTGGACGGTGACAGGCGTTTGCGGCGCGCCGTTCAATGTATAGTTGACCAGCAGGGCAAATTCACCGGTAGGGTCAGTATCGGACAGGTCTCCCTCCGTAGTCTGCGGCAGCACAAACATACCCTGCTCGGCACTGGTGACAAGCTGGCTGGTGGCGGCGACAGATACGCCCGATGCGGGCAGGACATAAGGGTAATCAATCAGGTCGCCGGGATTCTCCCACAAGGTGACATAATCAGTGGTAGCAGTAATTGAAGCCGGAGCGTTGTAAGACCAGTCGGTCAGCTCCGTCCCTGTGGTTTCACTGACAGGTATACCGTCGCTCGCGCCTGTATTCGACGGGCCATTACCTTTCAGGTTCAGCTCTCCTGTGGAATACACATTCTTCAACTCCAGGCCGGTGATCGTCACAGCAGCGGACACCTCGCTCTTGGCCGCAACCAGTATACGCGACAAGGCGTGGCGGAACTGCAGCTTCACAGGGCTTTCGTAGCCTGCCTTCAAAACCTTGCCGTAGGCTACCAGCAGGTCCTCCTGCGCAGTGGCTCCTGTGGAAGCAGGTACAGGTACGCTATAACCGATGACCTGGCTGGTCGGATCATCCCCGGCGGCACCCAGGCCCGGGTTGACATGCCGGCTGCCGGAGGGCGAGTAAGCAAAAAATTCTACATAATTATTGCCTGTAACCGTCGGATAGAACACCTCCGGCGCATAGGTCCAGCCGGTAACGCCCTCGTTACGGTAAACGGTGGTACCCGTCAACAGTTGCTTGTCAACACCCGGGGTTCCGTCGTCACGGATGGCATTGACCACAAAACTATGGATGTAGTCACCGCCCGTTGTGGTCGCCTTAAGGCCTCCGGTACCGCCCTGGGCACGGAAGGAGATAGCACGGCCGGAACCCCCGGGGGAGTCCTGGGACTCATCCTGCGAACAACCGGTCAGCACCAGCAATCCGGTTAAAAACAATCCCGTTACATACGGGGATAAAAATCTAATCTTTCTTTTCATACTTTTCTTTTTTCATCTCTTTTTTCATCTCTTTTTTCATCCTTTTTTCATCTTTTTTCCAGATCCCTTATTGAAAACTCCCGGTCTGCAAATAAAGCGGCCAGCCCGGTGAGTTGCTTTAAGCGCAGTATTTCATCCATGTCCATCCCGATATGTTTCGATATCCATGTGCCGGATTTTCCTATGGAGATCAGTTCCCTTACGATTTCCGACATCAGGCTTATGTCATGGGTGCCCCTGGCCCGGTTATGGCGTACGGTTGAAGCCATCCTTTCACTTAATTCCCGCCTGGACTCACGTATATAAGTCACAGGAAGCCTGCCCTGTGTACTTTGGGATATCTTACGTGATTTGCGCTCAGCCTTCCTGCG
>NZ_JBHSGN010000048.1:0-1384 GCF_042654545.1 Dysgonomonas termitidis | reverse complement strand
GCCTTGGCGTAGGGGAAGTAAAACACTTTAGCGGCATAAGGGTCGATACTGTTTATGGCAGCAGCAGGGGAAGCCTGCGCACGGATAACCGCGGGTGAAAGGATGGACAGCAAAACAGCTATCACAAGCAACGAATGCCGCAGGTAGGCCGGGCTTATGTCTGTTCTCTTTTTCATATTTTTGTAGTCTGTTATATCACGCTATTCCTGTCAGGCGTCGTGTAATTGGTTGGATAATTAACGGATTAGCTCCGGCGAACCGACGGCATTGCCAAATCGGCATCCGCAGGAATACGGCTGAAGCGTGTGTAAAGTGGTGGATACAGGAACACGGAAACGCCAGATCAAAGATGCCGCAAACAGCATGCTTGATTTGGCGTTTACAAATATATAGGTATATTTCAGGCGCGTGTAAGACGGACGCCCCTGTAACAAGGCTAAGGTTAGTCTCTCTCAAAAGACGGCTAACTTCCAAATTTCCAGGCGGAAAAATGAAAGCCCGCATCCAAGGAAAAACGGCGGAAAATCTGCTTAAACTGTATAGTCTTATCATAGGATTCCATTAAATATACCAGCGCCGGCCCGTATAAACAGAATGCCTCCCGGACGGAATAAGTGTAAACAAATTCAAACAAATCACCGTCGTAAGCGTAAGGATTCTGGCATCTCTGGAAGCCGGATATTGTACTAATACAAAGTAACAGGAAAAGCAGGAGATGGTAATCAAAATACTATTACCCATTTTTACCCGTTTATTGTCTATTTCACAACTATAGGTGCATATAGTTGCGATAATGTTAATTATTAACAAGTGATCATTTGTAATAAGCTTAAAAATTAGTTTCAAATACGTAACCGGTGCTTTCCGGATCATAGCACGCTATTACCTCTATACTCCTCCAGCCCGGATACTGTGTAGCCGTCCGCCGCATTGCTGTCAGATAACAGTCGGCGGGCGTACTGCCTTCCACGGTTATATCCGCGGTACGGCCCTGCGGCAGGTGCAGCCTGAATGATCTGCAAACTATGCTGTCTTCCGTTTTTTCTTTTTTCATCCTTTTTCATCTTTTTTCCATATCCCTTACCGAAAACTCCCGGTCTGCAAATAAAGCGGCCAGCCCGGTCAATTGCTTTAAGCGCAGTATTTCATCCATGTCCATCCCGATATGTTTCGATATCCATGTGCCGGATTTTCCTATGGAGATCAGTTCCCTTACGATTTCCGACATCAGGCTTATGTCATGGGTACCTCTGGCCCGGTTATGGCGTATGGTTGAAGCCATCCTTTCACTCAGTTCCCGCCTGGACTCACGTATATAAGTCACGGGAAGCCTGCCCTGTGTACTTTGGGATATCTTACGTGATTTGCGCTCAGCCTTCCTGCG
>NZ_JBHSGN010000047.1:0-3493 GCF_042654545.1 Dysgonomonas termitidis | reverse complement strand
TCATTCCGGGACATATGCTGCGCTCTTACAGGACAATATTAAAGTAAAGTAAGGATAGTATCCTGCCCGGAACAGAAGTTGCCCTGTTCAACTGCAGGTATTTAATTTATTGCTTGCAAATTGCTTTGTCTTGCTGGTGTGATACCTTTATTTTACCACTTTATTGCTTACATGTTGTCTGTTATTTTAGGATAGTTGCTTGCAAATTATCAAACCCTTATAATAATCGTCTATTTAGAGACAAGGATATCGTCTATAAAGAAATATCAGGATTTCGATATCCTTTCCACATATCCTATCTATTGCCTAATATCTTTTTCATATTAATTTAAACTTCCGTAAAACTTTTTACTGCGCATGCTTTTTTATGGATGTAGTTTTGTAAAGTTTTTGTTAAGGCCCTGAAGTTAACGAAGTGATTTTGTGAACTTCTTTTTTTGTTTAGATTGGGTTTGAATCTAAGAATAAAGCAAATAAGGCTGTAATCGAATCATTACAGCCTTATTTCTTTTACAAATTTTCCTCAAGTATTCTTCCGGTTTCCAATTTATATTGGCGGCGGTTATACCTCGCATGTTGCCAGGCACACTTTCGGAACCCTTTTGACCATCTCACAGGGAGTTCCGATAGAAACGGTCAGCCGGATGATGGGGCATACCAATATCAAGACAACCCAGATTTACGCTAAAATAACGAAAGAGAAAATCAGTCAGGATATGGAAATCCTTTCGCACAAACTGGAAAGTTTGGAAAAGCAGATTACGGAACGGATATGACTTTGAAACAGGGCAGACCTAAAGGTCTGCTTTGTTTTTCACTGTTTTCAAACAACTCACTGCAAAGGAAGTAATACTTTTGATACCAAACAGACACTACAAATAATTTTAAAATTATTGTATTTCAGCGTTTTAAAAATATTATTTGCAAATCGCTCTGAAAAAAAACACAAAAAAATTTGGTGAATAAAAAACTTGTTGTACTTTTGTGGAGTATTTGCTCTACAACTAAATGAAGGATAATAAAGAACATATATTAAAAAAGGCTTTCCTGCTCTTTATGCGAAAAAGCTATAAAGCCGTAACATTGAAAGATATAATACATGCGACAGGTCTTTCCAATGGCACGTTCTATTACTATTTTGAAAATAAGGAGCAACTTTTTAAAGAAGTGGTGGAACAGTATATGTTTAAACTGACACGCCAAACATTTGAAAACTCCCCCAAAGATTCCTTGTATAATTTTATCCGGCATGCGTTGAACAATTTCCAAAATATCTTCAATACATTACACAGAAACACGGAATCTGATTTGAATATGAATTTTTTCTCTTTCCTGTTTGAAGCATTAAGATATTTTCCCGAACTACAAGAAGAATTGCTAAAAATACAGGCGCAGGAAACGAATGCGTGGGTCAAAATTATAGGAATTGCAAAGAAAAACGGTGAGATAAGACAGGATATACCCGACGATGCTGCCGCTAAACTGTTTATCTATGCATCAGACGGTAATCGAATGGATTATGTTCTGGATAAGGATATTGAGGCGCTGAAATCCAGAATGGAAATTTTATGGAATGAACTTTATAATATATTAAGAGTATAATTTTTTTTGACAACAATAGAGTAAACACTCTATTGACTAATACAAACATTCAAATAAAATATATAAATAATTATGAATCAAAATGTATCAACTAAAAAACAGACAATGAGCATTTTCCCGAAGCTCAAAGATTGGCAGTTATTCGGAGTTTTACTTGTTATTCCGGTAATTCTTCAAACGGTAATCATCGCAATGGTTTTAACAAACAGCGATTTGGTACGGTTATCTTTCGGTTTTATGATTAATCCGGTAAGGATTGCCGATATGCTTTCAGCTATTCCTTCCGGATTGGTTATGGTAATTTCAGTCCTGACGATTGTATTTATCTCACTGATTTTCTGCTGGCTTTATTCGCTTGGAGTGAATCTTCACAGAAAACTCCCGGAAACGGCTGTACTGAAGTTGCCGGTATTCAAGGTATTTCTTTTTATATCAGCCGCTCATGAGATATTTGCTTCGATATGGATGTACTTTTTGTTTCTCGAAATTTCGTCAGGAGAAGCATTGGATATGAAAATGTTATCTATTACCACGCCATTGCACTTGATTTCAATGTGCTGTGCTTTTTATTGCTTTTATTTCATAGCAAAAGCATTGAAAAGCATCGAATTACAAAAACCTGCAACGTTTGCCGACTGCAAAGCGACATTTTTTCTGGTCTGGCTTTTTCCTGTAGGAATCTGGCTTATCCAGCCTAAAATAAATAAATTGTTTCAATGATAAAATATAATTGGCATGTGCATTAAAATAATAAAAATTATGATAACGTTTCTCATTTTTCTATTGATGAAGTTGTTATTCTTTCCATTCTGATGGAATCCAATCACTTATTTATTAACCATTTATTGATAAAAAGAATGAATAAATATTTTTTCTCACTAATAATTTTGGCGACCGTATTTACTCCTGTAAGCGCTCAGACGAAACTGACCTTTTATAAAGGAATCAAAGCGAATATCGCCTTATCGGATTACCATCCGATAAATACCGAAAGTAATCCGGGCATTGGTGCAACGCTTGGAAGCTACGATAAACTGGAAATCGGGGAACACTTTGCATTGCAAGGCGAATTTCTGTTCCGCTATGCGACTTCCAATATTCGTGATAATTCATCCGGTGGGATGAACAGATTCACCTACCGTGGAATTGAAGCGCACCTTTACGCAGTTAGTCAATTCAATAGCGGTTCAGGGAAAACTTTTGTAGGTATAGGCCCTTACACGGGGTATGGGCTTGATGCAAAAAAGTATCTGAATCGCTGGAATGTTGGCGCAGGGATTATTTTCGGCTATGAATTTGCCAATGGTATTTGCATTGACGCTGCATATCAAAGGGGATTTCCCGGCTTGCTGAGTACAGGTAACAATAAAGTAGCTATAAAGGCACAGGCTTTCAGTCTGGGATTGGGGTATAAGTTTCGTATTTTTAATTTCAAGCTGGATAAGAATAAAATAAGGAAAGCATTTTCTGATTAACTCTTGAAGAATTGCAAATTGCTCATTCGGCATAAAACAGAACTTCGGTCTGATTATTAATATTCTCTTTAATTTTTATGCTTATTGGTTGCAAAAATCTTATATCACTGTCTTTGTCCTTGTTATGCACAGGTAGCAGAACCAGGATAAATAATATAATAAAATTGCTCCTGTCTGTAACGGACAGCAAGGGATTATAAGCATTAACAAATATGATTTCCAAACAATTACATTGAATCCGCTTTACCAATTCCTGTATATATCAAATAAAACAGGATTGAAATACACAGACTATCCAATAATCTCTACTGTCCTGTTGCCTGTCAGTTGCTCCTGTTGCTTCCATCAGCTATAGGCAGCAACCCACCCAAGCTAAAAGCAACACCGGACAGCAACTACAACCGTAAAAACGGCCA
>NZ_JBHSGN010000046.1:0-59571 GCF_042654545.1 Dysgonomonas termitidis | reverse complement strand
TTGGTACATGGGGTCAATTTAGACTGGCACGAGGGGGCAACGCTCACTGGATTTTCCAGAGGGCGCAGATAAACCCGCATTTTCTGTTTAATTCGCTGAACGTATTATCGTCATTAATATATATGAATCCGAATAATGCGAATAAGTTTACCAAAGCCTTGTCAAAGACTTATCGGTATGTACTTTCCCTAAATAGGCGACCGATGGTTTCTGTTGAAGAAGATTTGGATGCACTGGAATCATACATCTTCCTAATGGAAATGAGATTTGAAAACTCTTTTACTTTTACGGTAAACAAAACGTGCGCCAATGAAAGTAACATGATTATTCCCCTTACCCTTCAATTACTGATAGAAAATGTATTCAAGCACAATGTCGCAACGGAAGAAATGCCATTGGATATAAAAATTACTATCGGAAGTGAATACATTACAGTAGAGAACAATATCCAACCCTCGAATGATACGGATAAAGGAGGAATCGGGTTGAAATATCTCACAAAGCAATATAAATTGTATGCCAAAGATGTAGTTGTCGAGCATACACCCCAAATGTTTATTGTAAAAATCCCCTATATACAGCTATGAAGTACCTGATAGTAGAAGATGAGCGATTTGCATACGAAGAGTTAAAACGTATGATGACGGAATTACGTCCCTGTTATTCGTTGGAAAAGCGGACGAAAACAGTCATAGATACCATTGCGTTTCTGAAAACTTCTACTGTCGATTTAATACTTTTAGATATCCGTCTTGCCGACGGCAACTGCTTCGAGATATTTAATCATGTAGAAGTTTCTACGCCTGTAATATTTACCACCGCTTATGATGAACACGCTATTAAGGCATTCAAACTGAATAGTATTGATTACCTGTTAAAACCTTTTGACGAGAAGGAATTAGAAGCGGCATTAACCAAATTTGAGAATATCTTCCATACTGATTCTCACAAAACCGATCCGAAGAGCTTCGAGCAGTTATTGGTTACCAAAAACAAAAACCGTTTCCTTATATCGAAAGGAGAAAACTATCATTATATAGAAACAGCGGATATTGCTCATTTTTACAGTGAAGAAGGGGTTGTATTCCTACATACTTTTCACAATAAACGGTATATCATCAATTACACGTTAGACCAATTAGAACAGCAGCTTGATAGCCGTATGTTTTTCCGTGTATCGCGTAATTGTATCGGCAATGTGAAGTCAATCGAGAATGTTGCCAAATACTTTAACAGTCGCTTGAAACTCTCCTTCCAACCTGCCTGTCCACACGAGGTCTTAGTCAGCCGTGTACGTGTGCCCGACTTCCTAAAATGGATGGATGGGATTCTGGAATAACCCCAAAATAACTATTCTTCTTTTTGAATAGGGTATGGAAAAATTCCATGCCCTTTTTTCTGCATTTCACTTTGTCGATTCTTAACTCTATGGTTTCTCGCTTTCAGCATTGCGTTATTCATCGTTCCTTTGCTGAAAAATTAAACGAGTATAAACACATAAAATTAAAAATCATGAAGTTAGCATCATTGTTCTTAGTAGTATTGGGAACCCTTCTATGTCTGGAAGGGAAAGCACAACAATTATCGTTCAAAACCGAATATCTCGGAAATTCCGGTTATTATTTCCTGCCTCCCGGCGAAAAGCCAAAAGAGAAAATAGGCGATGCCAATGGTTCCGCCGTAGTTTATCAGGGAGCGTTCAATATGCCCCTATCCGTGAAACTGAATGAGAACAATCGTCCGACTGCTTGGGGGATTGGTCTTGGCGGGTCGTACACTTCGTTGAACAACAAAAATTTCACGGACGATATGGTTTCCGAAATCATGAATTTACAGGTAGGGCTTTACCACTTACGACCGTTAAACGACAAATGGTCGATGCGGGCAAGTGCGGGCGTGGCGGTACTCGCTCCTTCGGCCGATCTTTCTAAAATCAGGTTCAAGCACGTACTTGGAAGCGGCGGAATTATCTTCATCCGCCACCTGAAACCCAATCTATCTATTGGCGGCGGTGTGGCTATCAATAGTTCATTGGGTTATCCGATGATATTCCCTGCCGTGTATCTTAATTGGGAACTTGATGGGAAGTTCGATATGAATGTAGAGCTGGTCGAAGGGTTGGACGTATCAGCAGGTTATAGTTTCAACGATTGGTTTAAACTATCGTATGCTTTAGAAATGAATGGACAGGCAGCTTTGCTTGAAAAGGACGGCAAAGATGTCATATTCTCCCACCAATATATCGTTACGGGGTTTCGTCCCGAAATAAAGGTTGGCAAAACCGGATTATCCATGACTGCTATGGCAGGGCTAAACCTGTTCCGTCCGGCTTCTTACAGCGACCGAACTTTGAAGGGAGTGTTTGCAGCGGATAATGATTATTATTTCGCTGTTTCCCCATACGTGTCTCTCGGAATCAAATACAATTTCGGGAAATGAGGACGATTCAGGTTTTGTTTGCCCTATTGATAACAGGCAATAGTGTCATGGCGCAAAATTCAAATGAGAAGTTTACGCTTGGGCAATGCCTCGACTTTGCCATCAATAACAGCTATGCCGCGCATAGGGCAAATCTCGATGTCAGTGAGGCTGGTTATCAGATAAACGAAGCCCGGTCGAATGTGTTGCCGCAGATAAACGCTTCGGGTGGTTTCGACCATAGTTTGGTTTTACCCACAACGATGTTGCCCGGCGAACTTATCGGCGAGAGCGGAATGCAAATCCCTGTTCAGATGGGTTCAAAGAACGAATTGGATTTTGGCGTTTCCGTTGAACAAATAATCTTTTCGCCCACCTTATTTACGGGGATTAAGATAGCCAAGAACAATCAGGAACTTCAAAGTCTTCGGGCAGCTATGACAAGAGAAGAAGTGATTTTCGATGTAAGCAATGCCTTCTATGACATTCTTAACAGTATGCAGGAATTGGAAAACATTCATTATATGGTATCCATGCAGGATTCGCTTTGTCGGCTAATGGAAAAGCGAGTGGAAGAAAACGTAACGAGGGAAGTCGATTTGAACCGTATTAAGGTAAACCTAACCAATTTACGGGCAAGAGGTAAAAATATGGGAAACGTCATATTGCAGCAGAAACGTTATCTGCAAATCCTAATCGGTATTCCCATTGAAGATGCTTTTGATGTGGACGATTCGGAAGTTCAAAGCATTGGTCTATCCGAACTTCGAGGCTATTCACAGCCGCAAAACAGGATAGAACTCGACGTATTGAACAAACAAAAAGAAATGTTGGAACTTGAAATCCGTAGTCATAAAATGGAGTATATGCCAACATTGTCGGCAATAGCCTCCGCCGGGTATCAATTCCAATCAAACAGGCTGAATCTAACGAGAGAGCCGTGGTATAGCTCTGCCATCGTCGGGGTTCGTTTAACCATTCCAATTTTTGATGGTTTAGGCAAGCGAAGCAAGATAAGACAAAAACAAACACAGCTACAAAGTTTGGATTGGAACATTCGGGAAACACAGCAAACCCTGTCAGCCAATTACCTGAACGCGAAAAATCAAATGGAAGTAATCTACGAATTGGTACAGGTGCAATCCGAGAACCTGAAGCTGGCCGAGAAAGTATATAGCCAGACAATGGCATTGTACACCGAAGGTTTGGCGAGTATAACAGACCTCCTTGAAACGGAAACCTCTTTGCATGAAGTAAAAATAGCCTATACCACAGAACTCATCCGCTACAAAAAGACAGAAATAGATTTGTTGAAAGCAAGCGGTACACTTAAATACTTATTAAGTAACAATTAAGAATGAAATCAAAAATAGTAATCCCAATTATAGTAACTGTTTCCATCGTCGGCCTTATCGCATGGAAGCTGGTCGATAATAAACAAACCATTGACCGGAATGCCGAATTATCATTGACCGTAAATACAGTAGTTCCCGTCATGGTTGAGAAACCCCAATATATTGATTTGAGCGAAAAAATAAGCGTGAACGGTCGTATTGATTCGGAAAACGAGGTGGCTGTTTATTCAAAGACGCAGGGTATTGTTATAAGAAAACACAAAAAGGCAGGCGATGTTGTCAGCCGGAGAACCGTGATCGCACAACTTGAAAACAATGTAATACGGGAAAATATACGGCTCTCCGAATTGGATTTAGCGAAAGCGAAAAAAGATGTGGAGCGTTTCCAAAATCTCGCGTCCATTGGTGCGGTAACGGTACGGGAACTGGAAGATGCCCAAATTACCCTACGCAGTATCGAGAGCAGAATAACCGACTTACAAGACCAGTTATGTAATACGACCATTACCTCCCCCGCTTCCGGGGTCATTAACAAAGATTATTTCGAGGAAGGGACGTTGCTTTCCGTTGGCAGTAGTGTTATTGATATTGTGGATAATAAAGCATTGAGAATGTATGCCAACGTAACGGAAAAAGAAGTATTGAAGCTAAAAACAGGCATGGAAGCGGTCATTACGACAGACGTATATCCCGGCAGCACATTTACAGGCAGAATTGAGGCTATTTCTCCTAAAAGCAACGACCAATACTATTATTCGGTCGAATTGGTATTGAATCATCAGGGGCTAAGGCCCGGTATGTTCGCCACCGCTATTTTTAATGTGGACGGGAACAACCGCAATACTCCCGTAGTAAGCCGAGAAGCGATTGTAGGCGGCATGAAAGACCCGCAGGTATTTGTGATAAGGGATTCTAAAGCCTATAAAGTAGCCGTACAGGTTGGCATTTCGGACGGAGAATATATTGAAATAACCGATGGTATATCGCCCGATGATGTCGTTGTAAAAAGCGGACAAATCAATTTGATTGACGGTACAGAGGTATCCATTCTAAACTTATAAAACATGAACATCATAAAAATGTCAATCACTCGTCCGACTACTGTTGTCGTGATGTTTGTTATACTCGCTTTTTTCGGCGTTTATTCTTTGACACAGCTTAACAGGGAATTAATGCCCCGCATGGAGTTTGACGTTATTTCCGTCAGCACCCTATATCCGGGAGCCGGAGCCAGTGAAGTGGAAAATTCCGTAACCAAAAAGATAGAAGATGCCGTCTCTTCTATCGAAGGAATTGAAGAAATTACCTCTACCTCAATAGAGAACTTCTCTTTGGTAACTATCCGGTTAAAGGCTGGGAGTGATTTGGATAAAGCCCTTCAAAATGCACAGCGAAAGGTAAATGCCATACGTTCCGACCTGCCGGAGAGCGTGAAAGAACCCTCTATAAATGATTTTAGCCTCGCGGATATTCCCATTATGACAATCGGAGCAGTCGCAAATATGAGCGAAACAGAATTTTATGACCTCATCGACCACGAAATAAAACCTGCTTTGGAGAGAATACCGGGTGTGGCACAGGTTACACTTATCGGTGGGAATGAACGTGAAATACAGGTAAATATCAATGAGGAAAGAATGGCGGCATACGGGCTTTCCATTCTCGACATTAGTAATGTATTGATTAACTCTAACCTTGATTTTCCTACGGGAAAGATTAAAAGCGACAATAAACAAACGCAAATTCGTTTACAGGGGAAATATAGCAGCCTTGCTGATATTGAGAATGTGATATTGAAGTATATGCCTGATCGAACAGCCGTAAAAGTGAAGGATGTTGCGGACATACACGACGGAAGCAAGGAGATCGAAACCCTTAGCCGGATAAATGGAATACCGTCTATTGGTATTACAGTACAACGTTCTACCGATGCCAATACCGTAGAAATATCCGAAACTACACGGGGGATACTGGATGCCTTAGAATCAGAATATGAAGCCTCCGGGTTAGATTTTATGATAGCGGCTGATAATGCCGAATTTACATTAGAAGCCTCCAACTCCGTGATGATCGACCTTGTAATAGCTATCATTCTGGTAGCCTTTACAATGCTACTATTTTTGTGTAGTGTGCGAAATTCCATTATTGTTTCCATAGCCATTCCGCTATCGCTCGTTTCCACGTTCATTGTCATGTATCTGTTCGGTTTCAGCCTTAACCTGATGTCATTGTTGGCGATAACGCTGGTGGTCGGCATTTTGGTCGATGATGCCATTGTCGTTATCGAGAATATCCACCGTCACATGGAAATGGGGAAAAACAGGATGCAGGCGGCATACGATGGACTTCGTGAGATAGGCGGTACAATCGTTTCCATTACACTGGTGCTGGTGGTGGTGTTCATCCCTATTTCTTTGACACAGGGGATTATTGCCAATGTATTTCGCCAATTTGCCGTTACTATCGCTATTGCTGTACTATTCAGTTCGTTGGTTTCTTTTACCGTAGTTCCGCTACTTTACTCCCGGTTTGGAAAAATAGATGAATTTAACCGCGAGGGCTTTATCGGACGAGGCATTCGGGCTTTTGAGAACCGGATAGAGAGGATAGCCAAATGGTTTTCAAGTCTTTTAGGTTGGTCTTTGTCGCATAAGCTGATTACGTTGGTGGTTACTCTTGCGGCTTTGATAGGCTCTGTAAGCCTGATAGCGTTCGGTTTTATCGGAAGCAACTTTGCTCCGATGGGCGATCAAGGGCAATTTGTTATGAAGCTGGAACTGCCCCGCGATGTTACCATAGAACAATCCAACCAAATCACTTACCAAGCGGAAAATATTTTGAGAAGCAGCCCCTTAGTCGAAACCGTATTTACCACCATAGGCGCGGAAGAAAACGGACAACCGCAAGCCCGCTTAGCCGATTTGCGGGTAAAGATGATTCCGCATAATCAGCGTAATATTTCAACTTCCGATTTTTCACGGGAAGCAAAACTTTTTCTGCAACAGCATATACCTGAAGCACAAATATGGGTGGCAACGACCGACCTAATGGGAAATATAGATGAAGCTCCGATACAGTATTACATTACCGGACATCATATTGATTCCGTGCGGACGGCAGCCAATCTTCTTCTCCACAATATCAAATCTGTAAAAGGGATAGTCGATCCCAAATTATCAGTCGAAGAAAGCAGTCCCGAAATCAGGATCATTCCTGACCGTGAAAAGATGGCGGCATTAGGAATCCCTTTTGAAATGTTGGGTATGGGATTGGGAAACGCATTCAGCGGAAACAATGATGCAAAATTCAGGCAAAATGAATACGAATACGACATCAATACCCGCCTTGACAATTTCGACCGCAGGAGTACGGCGGACGTTGAAAATCTCACATTCATAAATACCTCCGACGAAGCAGTCAAACTGAAACAGTTTGCACGGATAGAAGAAAGCAATGCGCCGGGTATTTTGGAACGCCGTAACCGTAGTGCTTGCATAACGCTGAATTGTCAGGTTGGCGGTCGTCCCATTGGCGACATCGGGCAAGATGTTAGCCAACTAATAAACTCCCTTGATTTGCCGGAAGACATCACGATAATTCCCGGCGGCGAACTTGAAATGCAAGACGAAAGTTTTGGCACAATGGGAATAGCGCTCATCATTTCCATTCTGTTGGTTTACCTCATCATGGTATTATTATACAATAACTACGTGTATCCCTTTGTAGTATTAATCTCTATTCCTCTTGCCATAATAGGTGCATTACTCGCTTTGGCTCTGACGATGGATACCCTTAACCTGTTTACTCTGCTGGGCTTACTTGCACTCATAGGGCTTGTCGCCAAAAACGCCATCATCTTAGTCGATTTCACTAATCAGTCGAAAGAAAAAGGCATGGAACTGAAAGCCGCACTCATTGAGGCAACCCGACAACGATTCCGTCCCATTCTGATGACAACGGCTGCAACGGTAATAGGTATGCTTCCTATTGCATTGGCAACCGGAGCAGGGGCCGAATGGAAAAACGGTCTGGCTTGGGTTATGATTGGGGGATTGATTAGTTCTATGTTCCTGACGCTTATTGTTGTTCCGGTGGTTTATTGCGTGATGGATAAAATGTTGGCAAAAGTGGGATTGGGTAAGAAAAAAGTTATTGAAATAAAAGAATAATAATGAAACAAATTTTACAAACCATTGCATACAAAAGTGTCTATGGTATTGCTTATACCGTAAGCCTGATACCTATGGCATTTTTGTATGCAATGGCTTCATTTGCTTTTTTCCTTGCCTATCATGTTATCGGATATAGGAAAGCGGTCGTAATCCAAAATGTTTCACGTTCATTTCCCGATATGAAATACGGAGAAATTCGCTGTGTGGTAAAGAAATTCTATACCTGTTTTGCCGCCTACTTTGCCGAAATACTTAAAAGCATATCCGCTCCGGCAGAGGTTCTTGATAAGAAGATAACGTTTGAAAATTTGGAACTTATAGACAGGCACATGAACGCTGGACGGAATGTTATTGCTTGCTTGGGACATTGCGGTAATTGGGAAATGCTGAATTTTATGCCTTATAAACTTCGCCACGATATGTATGCCGTTTATAAGCCTCTGCGGTCGGGCATAATGAACAGATTAATGATTAAACTCCGGTCACGGTTCGGAATGAAGTTAATACCTGACAAATCGGTTATACGTCATATTCTGACACAAAAATCATCCCCTGCTGTTTATCTGTTTTTGTCTGACCAATGCCCCCGGATAAAAGATGATAAATATAAATTCGAGTTGTTGAATCAGGAAACCTATCTCTTTTCGGGTATGGAGAAGCTGGCGCGTATAAGTCGGTCGGCAGTTATCTACCTGCATATTACACAGCCATCAAAAGGAAATTATAAAGTAACGTGTATCCCTGTATGCTCCGAAGCAGAATCTACGAATGAAGGAGAAATAAGCCAGAAATATGTTGATTTACTGGCGGAAAATATCAAGGAAGAACCATACGGCTGGTTATGGACACATAAAAGATGGAAAAGATAAATTAATATGTATTACTTATGAACTTTCTGCTGGGCTTAATACCAAATTTGTTTGCGCAAAATCTTCTGAATGTCCACATCATGGGCTCTTGGATAAAAACCTACGATTCTTCGGGCGATAAAATCACCGCCATGCGATCATCCGGCAAAGAAGTACAAAGCGTAGGCGACGATTTTTTTGTGGTTCTCAACGGTAGCCGGATAGAAACCTATAACTCTCAATGCAAAAAGATAGCTTTCTTGCGGATTTTCGGGAAAATAGTTGTCGAAGTTACCGATGCCTTCTTTTCGATAAAGCGAGGCTGTCAGGTGGAGATTTATGATAGGGATTGCCATAAAATGGAAGGGGGAAATGTGAAATTCAAAATGCTAAATCTAGGATGCTTCCTGAAGTCTTCGATCTATCAGATAATTAGGTATGTAAGAATTTGTACTACACTCATAGAAATATTAAATCTTAAATTCATGATTATGATAAATTATGTCGAAAAACTACAGAAAGAGATTAGGCTGAGGATTCAGCAGATCGAGGCCGAAGATAAAAATATCCTAAAAAAATCTCTCGATGCTTCTCATGTCCTGGGAAATGCTTTTGACCAGTTAAAGGAATTTATCATAGCATATCAATTTCAGGACGAGGACGAGGAAATATTGTTTTTTAAAGAGGTTAAACCCAAGATATTCTGCCATCTAATTTATTACAGGAAAGTATATAATATCGAAATGCACCGTCCAGTTGCCAGCGTGGAGGCGCAAAAGGAATATCTAAAAAGGAAACTGGACGTTATTCAGGATTTTAACGATAAGATACTGGATTTTTACCGTTATTACCGTTCCGGCGCAACGTACCTCGATGCTGCCTATTTTGTTCGCGGCCAACCCGACACTGAGCAATATCTTGAAACATTCTATTACGAACGCGATCCGCAGTTTTCAACCAACGCAGATTTTAAGGTTGCCAAAATTATAGCAAACGATATGTTGCAGGCGTATCTTCTTTCGGAGTTGGAGTTGTTGGACAGCTATATGTTAAAGCCCAACAGCACCTCTTTCCCGAAGGTTAAACTAACTTGGACAGGCAGCAAGACCGACCTGATAGAGCTGATCTACGCATTGGATACCGAAGGGTGCTTTAACAACGGAAAAATACCACTGATACAGATAGCAGCATATTTTGAGAGCGTGTTTAATATCGAATTGGGTAACAATATAGCCCGTAATTTCTATGATATGCGTATCCGAAACCATCCGACACCATTCCTTGATCGCTTACGGGAAGAAATACGCAAACGGATGGAAAATTTTAAGCCGGGTGGAAAAGACAAAAACAAGGGTAAAGACAAGGACGGAAAATGAAAATAGTGAACTTTCAAAAATTAAGGTTATGAAGAGAATTTTATTATTACCATTATTTGTATTGTTGTTCTCCTGTGGAGGAACAACGAGTTCCTATGAAAAAGTGATTGCCGATTTCGTACAAACCAATAGCAGAGGTACGAAATTGGATATGCATTTCAAAGCGGAAAAACTGGAAGAAGTACGCCGCGTAACCGTTGCTGACAGTATTAAAATAATCACAGACAATTTTAATGATGAGAGGGACAAGCAAATGGCCTCGCTTGAAAAAACAGTCAGTTTATTTACTGAAAACTTAGAAAAAGCGAAAGCCGCCAACAGACCGTCTCTAACGATGATAAACTCGTATCAGTCCAGCATTGACAAAACAAACGAACAGATTGCAGCTCTTAGAAAAAGTGTCCCTGAAGAACTGGCAAAGTACGAGAACAGGGATGCAGGCGATATTTTAACGATTGTTGTTCGTTGTACTTATTCCGTCGATGAGCCGATAACGAATAAGAGGGCAATGGAAACATTTGATTTCTTCCTTTCACCGGACGGGACAAAATGTTATTCCCAGAAAAGGGTAAAGGAAATAATTTTTAATAGCACCATTAACACAAAAGGCTTTCCGAGTTGAAGTGCCTTTTGTGTTAATTTATGGTTGAAAGAAACTATTTCAATCATTTGCTAATTAATATATAAATCCTATCTTTGCAAATGGATAACAGAGTTATTTGAAAGCATGAAAAACTAAGTGCATCTAAGCACTTTCTACTTACTTATCTACTGCCCGTTTCATGCGAGAATCTTCAAAATAAGTTGATAGTCAATTAAATATCCTCAGACTACCACAAAGATAAAAAAAATAGACATCAGGGGTAAATTCTTATAATGCTTATTACAATTTTTCTATTTCTGTTCCGGTAAATTGTTCAATAAATTGTAGTCTTGTCTTGTCAGAGGTTCTCCTTTAATTATGGTTCCTGAGCTTATTTTTCGCGATCTCCGTTTACAGCTTCTACCCATTCGTCATTGCAATTGCAATACTGGCATCTGTTGACTTCACCCGCGTTTATTATTTTTGTATATCCACAATGAGTACAGGCGTATGTGCCGGAATGCTTTATTTGCTTGGTTTTCTTCTCCAGATAGTCCGGCCATATGGGTAATCCGGCTTTTATATCAGGTGATTTATAGAATAAAATACTTAGCTCACCGGTTGTTTCCAATATGGCACTTTCCACTTGCCCCAAATGAAAAATATGCTGGTGTCGGAGTACTGAAAAGAATTCATCCATTGCCAGTTCCCTATGTTCTAATGATTCTTTCGATGCTTTCCCTTCATGGATAATACAATACGGTTTTCCTTCAAGGATGATTTCCATTTTTTCCGAACGTTCGATCCATTTAGTAATGAGCCAATAGGAAAGGAAAACGATAATAAATACGACCAGAGCATATACGATGCCAATCTCTTTATAGATCATAGGGTCTCCCGCAGCAGAGCCTAGGGCAATAATGATTAGTAGTTCAAATATAGATAGTTGTTTCACAGCCCGTTTTCCTGTGACGCGCAGACCAGCAAAAAGAAGGATGAACATTATCAGGGAACGGATTGCTATTTCAGCAAGGAAAATAAAGTCTTCAGTACCGAATAAAATGTTTTGCCAATTCATTGTTTCTTCTTTATTAAATTAAAATCCAAAGGTTTTACTTCTAACAATAGATAAGAAATAATTGTTTAATGTTGATTTAACGGATACGTATGCTGTTGAACCAAGCCGTCATCAGGAACGTTTTATATAAAAAAAAACTCTTCGAATAAATCATTTATACAACAACCAGAGATGGCCGATAAAATTGTTCAAAAAATATCGCCAGCGAAAATGGCAAATATACTTCATGATCCCCTAAAAACGGTAAAGGCTGTTGATCTTGTGTATATTTCCGATCATCAGCTGGGAATAATACGCAAAAGGCAGGGGAAAACGTTTCGGTACTTTTTGAAAGGAAAAGAAGTGAACAATAAAAAGGTGCTGAAAAGGATCAAGAAACTGGTGATTCCTCCTGCCTGGGAAGATGTCTGGATATGCGCGTTGGAAAACGGGCATCTTCAGGCTACAGGGATTGACTCTAAAATGAGGAAACAGTACCGGTATCATCCTGTGTGGGTGGCACTGAGAAACCACAGTAAATATTACCGCATGATACAATTTGCACATGCTTTACCTCAAATAAGAGCGAGTGTCGAAAAAGATCTTGCACTCCGCGGACTTCCGCGGGAAAAAGTATTGGCGTTGGTAATTAGTTTGATGGAGCGTACTAACATACGGGTAGGAAATAGCAGTTACGAAAAGCTTTATGGTTCGTTTGGGCTTACAACGCTAAAAAATAGGCATACAGATGTAAAAGGAAATAAAATAATATTTTCCTTTAAAGGTAAAAAAGGTGTGTACCACGATATTAGTCTGCGAAATTCGAAATTGGCACGGATTATTCAGCAATGTAAAGAAATTCCGGGTAAGGAGTTGTTTCAGTATTATGATGAAGACGGGGAACGTAAAACTATTGATTCGGGAATGGTGAACACCTATATAAAAGAAATCGGCAGAGAAGATTTTACTTCGAAAGATTTCCGCACATGGGGCGGAACAGTCAACGCTTTTTTAGCACTCAGGGAATCAGGTTTGGTTGAAACGCAGGCGGAACAAAAGAAAAAAGTAGTAGAAGCGCTCGATAAGGTAGCTGTATCTTTAGGGAATACGCATGCCGTATGTAGAAAATATTATGTACATCCGCTTATTATAAGCTTATACGAAAGCGGTTCACTTCAGGAATATTTTGACCAGTTCGATATAGCGGAAGAAAGGGATAGCCTGACAGCCCTGACAAAAGAAGAGAGAATTATACTTTCCATTTTAGAGAAAGGATAATTTTCCATGTATAAGAGTATAAAAGATTAACAGATACAATTAAAACGAAATATGACTCTATATTTGCATTTTGAAATTTACTCAGTCTAACTATAAATGGAATATTTGTATAATGAGAGAGAGGACTTTGGTTAGATAAAAAGTAAATAGTATAAGGGATAGATCGAAAATAAGGTAAAGTGCAATAGATGAATTTCAGATGAAAAAAATAAATCAGTCGTCAAATAAAATATTTTTTACTTCAGATCACCATTTCGGGCATGATGGGATTATAAAATTTGCCAACCGACCATATGAGAATATCGAAGAGATGAACGAAGGCCTTATTCATAATTGGAATAGGGTTGTTCCTCCCGACGGGTTAACATTCGTACTCGGGGATATCGGCTTTTGCGATAAAACCAGTATTGTAGATATCTTTACCCGGTTAAATGGCCGAAAAATATTAATAAGAGGAAATCACGATTCCAATTATCCGGAAAATATATTGTTATCTATTTTCGATGAAATACATGACATGCTGTACATCAGATTACAGGA
Source organism: Dysgonomonas termitidis (assembly GCF_042654545.1). Taxonomy (GTDB): domain Bacteria; phylum Bacteroidota; class Bacteroidia; order Bacteroidales; family Dysgonomonadaceae; genus Dysgonomonas; species Dysgonomonas termitidis. The sequence goes on along the minus strand of NZ_JBHSGN010000046.1, from coordinate 45,944 downwards.
TGATGTCACATTCAAGTATTTATACATGGTATTATGCCATTATCCTCTGCTGGACTGGCAGGGATCTTTTAAAGGATCGTGGCACCTTTTCGGGCATTTACATACAAGAGATTTGGCTGAATTCGGTACATTGAAGACCAGATTATTTGCTTCCCAATATGATGTCGGAGTTGATAATAACAATTTCGAACCGGTATCTTTCCATAATCTGAAAGATATAATGAGAATTCAGTCAGAAAGCCAGATTTTTAAGAAAACCAATTACTACTAAAATCAGATATAGACATCCGATGATTTCTTTTTGTTATCTTTGATAAAATGAATAATTTAACTCTCGTATAACAGACAAACAGATATGACACCTGCTAAAGATATTGAAGATATAAATGATATTAAGAAAATGGTTAATACATTTTATGGTAAAGTCCGGAAAGATAATCTGATAGGGCCTATATTTAACGATAAGATACAAAACCATTGGGATGAGCACCTCAACAAGCTGCATTCTTTTTGGCAAAGTATTTTACTTAAAGAACAGACGTATTTCGGGTACCCATTTCCCCCTCATGCACAATTACCTATAAATAAAACACACTTCGACAGATGGTTGTCTCTTTTTACCGAAACAGTAGATAATCTCTTTGCCGGTCCCGTTGCAAATGAGGCTAAAAATAGGGCCTGCAATATAGCTGATATATTTCAGGGTAAGTTGGAATACCTTCATAATAAGTCAGGAAATACGCTTCGCAATCCAGAATGAATGAGGTGAATTACCTCATCTGCTTTAATAGGCTATGCTAAAATTAACTTTTCGGTTAAAACTTAAAAAGACATTTTAACTCTTTACCAGGAGATTATTTTATAGCTTTACGCCAAAATAGAACATTGTGGAGCATAATATTAAGATAAAAGCTTTAAATCCTGTAATTAAAGCCAAGACATCTCTTATCATTGAAGAGACTTCAAAATTTACAGGTATTTCGTTGGTTGAATTGAATGATGAGAATCCATATTCTTTCATATTCACTTTTACTGCTGCTGCGGATGCTGATATTACGGAATTAACGGATAAAATAAAGACTTTGCTCCGGTTTCATGGTTCCACCATTCTTTCCTTAGATAAGGATTAACAGTAAATAAGAATTCTTTCAATCTATAATTTTCATTCTGTCCGAATATCAGACCTGTTTTTAGAATAATCTTTGTGATTAGTATGAGAGTATTGGATATACGGTTGTAAATAACCACATCAGGAAAAGACATCCTTATGACCTGTCTTCCCCGTAATATTATTCTTCCTAATTATTATATCTCTTACATATTCAGGAGGCTTGTCTTGGTCTTTTTATTATTTTTGTAAAAACAATAACTATGAATGCAGAACAGATATTAAAACAACATGGAATTAAAAAGACTGTTTGTCGTAAATGTATTATAGATAAATTGATTGAGAGCGATGATACGGCCTTAACCGAAAATGAAATAAAAGATGCATTTTTAGATTTATTTGATCGTGTAACTTTTTACCGTTCACTGAAAACATTAGAAGAAGCAAGGGTGATACATCGCATCGTGTTGAATAATACTGCTGTAAAATACGCCTTAAGCAGCCAACTGGTTTTATCAAAGATACATCCTCATTTTCATTGTACTTATTGTGATAAAGTTACGTGTTTGGATTCTTCTTTATTAGACAGGAATTTACATTTACCTGCCGGATATCAGGTTGATTCCGCACAAATATTGCTTGAAGGCATCTGTCCTGATTGTCTGAAAATTAAGAGAAATTGAAATATAGTATTCTCTTCATATTTTAGCGGCTGATGCTCTGAAAGTATTAGCCCGAAATCTACACTTTTACCACTTGCATGAACGTTACTATCCTAACCCGGTAGCAAATATAGTGATGTTGCTTTCTCTCCGTCAGCAGATCCCGTCATAAGTATATGTTTACCTTTTTATATACAGTATCCGGTGATATGGATGCAATATTCTTATTATAAAGATGTTGCATGTTTTTCTGTTGCTAATATTTTTCCCATACTAATAAAATTTCCAATAAATGTAATAAAATTTATATTGCAACATTGTTGCAAATGAATTTTTATTACATTTGTATTGATATTACATATGCGATAAAAAGTATATCCGTATGGAAGTCATCCGAAGAAATAATACATCATTTTATAAAAACAAATGAAATTCACTTATATTCTTTTAATACTTTTTTTTCTCAATATTAGTGCTTCGGCCCAATCTTCATTGAAAATAAGCGGGTTTGTTATGTCTGAAGAAAAACTGCCGGTAGAGGCTGCATCTGTTTTTGTAGCAGGAAGTCACATAACAACACAAAGTGACCGGAATGGTTTCTTTGAGCTTATGATATCAACATCGGAGGCTATAACGATCCATATTGATGCATTGGGATATTTTCCGATATCAATGCAATTAAGCATTGGAGATAGGATGCATCAGGATTATATTCTTAAGAAGAATGATATAGAGTTGAATGAGGTTACAATAAGTGCGGATAGTCAGAGAAACCTTCAAATAAAATCATCTCAGAATCTCGTTAAAGTCGATAAGTCATATATCGAAAATAATTTTTCGGGAAGCCTGATGCAAAGCCTGGGAAAAATACCGGGAGTCAGGGCGATGACTATCGGCTCAGGTCAGTCCAAACCGGCGATCAGAGGGCTTGGATTTAATAGGATGATGGTCACTGAAAATGGTATTAAACACGAAGGGCAACAATGGGGAGAAGATCATGGTTTAGAGATTGACCAGTTTTCAATAGATGATATTGAAATCCTGAAAGGCCCTGGCTCGTTGCTATATGGGGGAGATGCTATCGGTGGAGTAATCAGTTTACGTAATAATTATATTCCTTCAGCTAAAACCGAAGGAAATATAAATTTCTATGGAAGAAGCAATAATGAATCGCTTGGTTTCTCGGGTCAGATAGCCGGACGGAACAATAAGTTTTATTATAAAGTTAATGCTACCTATGTAGATTATGGTGATTACAAAGTCCCTACTGATAGCATACAGTACTATTCCTATTATATCAAACTTAAAGATAAAAAATTACGGAACACAGCCGGAAAGGATCAAAATGCCGGGATTACCCTGGGCTTTATAGATAAGAATTTCCGGTCAAATCTTTTGGTTTCGGATGTATATTCAAAGAACGGCTTCTTTGCTGATGCGCATGGGCTTGAAGTACGCATGTCTGATATCGATTATGACAGATCTTCCAGAGATATTGACTTGCCCTATCATTCGGTGAACCATTTTAAAGTAATCAATAACTCCCACTTGCAACTGGGAGCATGGAATATTGAAGGTAATTTTGCTTATCAGAACAATCTTCGAAAAGAATTGTCGGAGCCTGTGTCACATGGATACATGCCTATACCGCCCGATGCGTTGGAGCGTAAATTTAATAAAAACACATACACATCCAATATTTTATTTAAACTGCCTATAAAGGACAAGCACAATTTGCAGGGAGGTATTAATCTGGAACATCAGCATAATTTAAGAGGTGGGTGGGGCTTTATTATCCCGGATTTTCAGGTAACAAGCTCAGGAGCTTTCCTCTATGACCGTTATTTTTTATCCGAAGATTTGATCGTTAATTCCGGGGTCCGTATAGACAAGACATCGGTACAGATTGATAGTTATCACGACTGGTACGAAACACCTGTAGAAAATGGAGATTTGGTACATAAAGAGCGGGCTGTAAATCTAAAAAGGGATTTCAACAGCTTTATCTGGTCGGCAGGAATTAATTACGACAAAGATAACTGGATGTTAAAGGCTAATATAGGGAAAAGTTTCCGGGCTCCCACTCCTAAAGAATTGGGATCTGACGGGGTGAATTATCACATATTCCGCTATGAAAAAGGAGATAGGAACCTGAATGCGGAAGAATCTTATCAGATAGATATGGGTATTAACTGGACGAATGATATTTGGGATATCCGGTTGGAACCTTATCTGAATTATTTCCCAAATTACATATATCTGAATCCCACATTCGAATATTATGAGGGTCTGCAAATGTATTATTATACACAAGCGAAAGTTATGAGGTATGGCTTTGAAACTAGTCTGGAATACAAACTAACCCATCAAATCACCTTGGGGATACAAGGCGAATACTTGTATGCAGAACAACTATCGGGCGATAAAAAAGGATATACGCTGCCTTTTTCACCTCCTTTATCAGCCGATATTTCGGTTACATATCACCCTTCTAATAAAATATTCGGTACAGATGGAGAGATTCAATTGGAATACAGGCTGGTAGGCTCTCAAAACAGAATAGTGCCTCCCGAAGAAAAAACAAAAGGGTATCAATTAATAAATATGTCGCTGGGACGTAGTTGGCAAATAAATCGGAACAAGATAAAATTACGCTTGCAAGGACAAAACATATTAAATAAGAGATATTACGATCATACAAGTTATTACCGGCTGATAGATGTTCCTGAACCGGGACGGAATATCTCAATCATGGTGGGATATAATTTTTAATGTTATGAGCTTAGATATTTTTTAACCGGGTACACAACCCACTAAATTTCTTAAATGTTATGAAACAAAAATTATTATGGGGAGCAATCCTTTTCTTGAACATGTCATTACTCGTTTTTTCATCTTGTAGTGATAACGATGACGAGGGTCCGGCCAAACCGACAATTCAGATTTCTGAACTGGGTTCCGGACACGATTCTCCGAATGACAAAACGGCTATTATCGGGACAGATGCGCATATCGAAGCTGAAATCGTAGCAGAAGGCTTGATTAAGGAGATTGAGGTAGAAATTCACCAGGTCGACGGTAGCTATGAGTTTGGAAAAGTTTACACAGATTCTAAATATATAGGAAATAAAAATGCAACTTTTCACGAACACCTGGATATTCCGTCGGATGCTCCGGCCGGGAAATATCATTTACACCTGCTTGTAGTAGATCAATTTGGACAAACTGCCTCTGCTGAATCTGATTTAACCCTTAAAGAAGCAGAAGTATCGATAACAATCGATGGATTTGCATTTGGTGCAGGGCACGATTTTCCTGATAATAAGACAGGATATATCGGAACTGCGCCTGTGGTAACAGCAGCATCAATCAAAGCAGAAAATGGAATAGAGAAGGTATTTGTAGAAATGCATAGCGAAGGTGAGGTTGCAGCCTTTGAACTCGATACTACTTATGTATGTGCCGGTGAAACAGAATTGAATGATTTTCATAAACATATACTTATACCTGACAATGCTCCTGCAGGAGATTACCATCTTCATTTCAAGGTATATGATAAAAACGGAAAATCTGTAGAAAAATCAATGGATATTGAGATTAAGGAAACAGAGATTGCCATATCCGCTTTAGAAATAGGAAACAACAATTCAGCAATAGCATCTAACATTCATACTGAGTTTAATGTGAATGCGGCAGATCCGTTAAAATCAATCCGTATCCGTATCTATAAACCGGAAACACCTGCTATCTATGTCTTAAATGAAACATATACAGATGAGTTTGCTACAGGTGATGTAAAAGAATATACTTTCCACAAACACATGAAAGCAACAGGAGCTACAGCCGGAGAGTATGTTATTGAAATAAGGATCAATGATACGAAGGGTGCAAGCAAAGCAGTAAAAGATAAGCTGACCATTACAGGAGCATAAATAGGAAGTAGTTTTGAATAATGGCTATTCACTGAAAGCAAAGATATGATAAATAAAAAGATTATACTATACAGCCTCGGTTGTCTTCTTGTTATGGCTTGCGGTAATGACGATGAAGACAGCCTGGATATGGAGAAGCCTTCCATAGATATGAGTTTCAATAATGCTTGTCCGCAAAACTGTATGATTTTGTACCGGGGGGAAAGTTTCCCTTTCAGGGCTGTATTTGCAGATAATCAGGAATTAGGTAATTATAATGTCGAAATTCATAATAATTTTGATCATCATTCGCATAGTACAGATGATGCAGAATGTGATTTGGACCCGAAAAAGACACCTGTAAAGGCATTTGTCTATAATCAGGATTTTTCTATTCCTTCGGGTAAAAATACCTTTGAAGCTAATAATGAAATTTTTATTCCTGAGGATGTGGATACCGGAGATTATCATTTTATGGTCCGGCTGACTGATAAAGCGGGTTGGCAACAATTGAAAGCGATAAGTTTAAAGATAAGAAGCCGGAATTGAATCCGTTTTTTTAGCATAAATCCGGATATTTCAGTAAATATCCGGATTTTACTTATTTATCAATTTACCCTGACTTTCCATCTAAAGCTTACTAACCATACTTAAATCATCCTCTGTATCAAATACGAGGCGTTTTCTGAAAAACTTATGTATATAATAGAAAAAACATTATAAATACAGACCTGTCCGTTATGCCTGTCATAATGAGGATACTTCTCTCATTATGATAGGCTTTTTTTTATCTGGCAGCCATTTTAGTGAAAATTTCTATATAAATAGTAATAAGTAATTATTACAGACCACCCGAATAAACATCTCTTATCACATTCGGGTTTTATTTTTATAAAGGATTTAAAATTGATAATACTTATGCTTTATGAACAAAATATCTATCCCAGTAATTGAATCGGTACTGCGTAAGAAACCGATCAAAATGCCGGAAGAAATATACAACGCGAGTGGTATTAATATCTTCGGTAAACGATTGAAATCATTGGTCTTTTCTACTGATCTGGCTATCATTAAGAATAACAATGCCGATGGGGTGATCGCGGTTTATCCTTTTACACCTCAGATTGCAATTAATCAGGCTATTATAGAAATTTCCCCTACGCCTGTGTTTTGTGGAGTAGGAGGAGGCATTACAAGCGGGCAGCGCTCGATTGATATCGCAATTAATGCGGAGTTAAACGGTGCTTATGGCGTAGTTCTGAATGCGCCTGCACCCAACGACCTGATTTCTGAAATGAAGGCGAGGCTGGATATCCCGATTGTTATAACGGTGGTATCTGAAAAAGAAGACTTTGAATCGAGAATGGAGGCGGGAGTATCTATATTTAATGTTTCAGGAGGCTCGAACACGACAAACATTGTTCGTAACATCAGAAAGAACCATCCCGATTTTCCTATAATAGCAACGGGAGGACCTACTCCGGAAAGTATTCTCCGTACGATTGAAGCCGGAGCTAATTTGATTACATATACACCGCCTACGACAGGAGAACTGTTTTCAGCAATTATGGATGACTACAGAGAGAGATTGTAGATAAGTTAAAGATGACAAATGTACTTATCCCGGATAGCTATAATGTATTAACTTAATTATCCCTTATACAGGGAAATATTAAAAGTCATTTACTGCATTGGGAATGAAAGGATAAATATTGCCGAAATGCGGAACTGCTGCCAAGATCCGGAAACAAACGGAAAAAAGATATAGGAACATTAATATATCTTTCTATCCATTGCAACTAATATCTTACAAAAATAATTATTTTTGTAAAGAGGATGAGTAAAAGATTTAGCAAGAAAGAGGTGTAGTCGCCTCGTTGGTTCATGCCTTTTCTGAGATTCAGTAATACTTTGATTTATTACCTGAACCTTTCAGATTCTTAGGTATAAATCAAAGTATTACTGAAAGTAAACACTCATCCTCTTTTTATTTAAACGATGAATATAATTTTAGTCATACTTATTATAGCTTTGGGATTATGGTTGCTTTACAAATTTTTCAACACAGGAAGTAAAGACGACTATAACAGGAATACAAGTGACTATAACCGTAACGCAGATAACTACGATAGAGGAGAGGCGAGAAAGGATAATAACAAAAAATCTATTTTCTCATTTTTATCAAAAAAGAAAAGCAATACCGAAAAAAGAGCCAAAAGGCAAAGCATTTTCGCCCGTATATTTTCCGAACCTTTACCTTTTGATGATGGAGCGATAACCTGGTGTGCAAACTTTTTAATTATTGATAAAAATACTTTGATCGGGATATTGAGAGATACTTCTGAACATTACTCTCATTTCAAACTGAGTAAAAGAAGTGGAGGTTATCGTACAATATCGGCACCAAATGCAACCTTGCTGAATCTCCAAAAAATAATCTATAAACGGATATTGCTCTCCGTAAATGTGCATCCTGCAAGTATGGGATTTCGTCAAAACATCTCTGTTACGCATAATGCAAAAGCCCATTTAGGAAATGAACAGATATTAAAAGCCGATATCGTCGATTTTTTCGGGTCAATAAAAAAGTATAGAATAATAAAGGCCTTTGAAAAGATCGGGTATCCGGTCAATATATCGCAAGTACTGGCAGAATTATGTACTCTTGAAGGTAAACTTCCTCAAGGGGCGGTAACCAGCCCTGCCCTTAGCAATATTATTGCATATGATATGGATGTGAAACTGGCTTCTGTTGCCCAGGAAAACAATCTGACATATACCCGCTATGCAGATGATTTAACTTTCTCAGGAGAAGATATCTCTTTTGAACTTACCCTATCCGAAATTGATCGTATAATAAGGGAAGAAAAATTTATATTACAACGAAAAAAGACCCGCTTCCTGACCGAAAAGAAGCGAAAGATCGTTACCGGTATTTCCGTTAGTTCAGGCGAAAAGCTGATGATTCCCAAAGCAAAGAAGCGCGAAATAAGGAAAAATGTCCATTATATTTTAACAAGAGGTCTGGTCGAGCATCAGCGGTTTGTTGGCTCAACCGATCCCTCTTATATGAAACGGTTAATGGGCTATCTCAACTTCTGGCTCATGGTAGAACCGGATAATGAATATGTAAAAAAGTCTATTGCAACCTTAAAAAAGAAATAGACTATATTATTACCGCACGTCCATTTTCTACTTTCAAATAGTTCTTAGCTATGGCCCTGGCTATCCCCCGATGCATTGCTGCATCAACATTCGATCCGCCCCGGGCAAAACCCAAGAGCTGAGCCGATAGTCTGGATAGGTCTGTTGTTGGCAAACTGATCTCATCGGTCAATACATACTTCATCGCATTGGCAACTTCTTCGGGAGGAAGATCGACAGCCTCTCTCAATCCTGTTCGGAAAAGATCGTACTGCAAATATTGCTCTTCATCCAACCAATAGAAGGACGAATCCTCGTGATGTGAGACATAAAAATCGCTTAACATCAACAAGTCATTGATATAACCCTCTAAACGCTGTCCTAATCTTGAAATGCCCCATGCCGCAAGCACCCTTTTACAAAGTAAAGATTTGCTTATGGGCGCTTCTGTCTCAATAACTTCTTTAATCTGATTCAGTATGATTCCTCTGTGCCCCGGATAGAAGAATTCTTCGCTGCTATATGGTGAAGGCATTAATGCTGATATCTGGTAGGATGATATATTATTCTCAGCAACTTCGGCCGGAGATGATATATCCATTGTTGTTTCACCTTCCGTCTCTACACTTTTTTGTGAAGTTATAACTTCTATATCAACAATATCTGTTTCTTTGGCTATCAAAGCTTCCTCTATAGTCGCCAAAACTGCACTGGGATTCTCCCACCAGTCTAAAGTCCATATTTTAAGTATTTTCCAACCAAGCATTCTCAGTACACCATTCTGTACGATTTCCCTATCCCGAACCATTTTAGCCCGCCTGTAATTCTCTCCGTCACATATAATACCTAGCTTATATCTGGACGGATTATCCTTATCTACAATACCAATATCTATTCTATAGCCCGAACAACCGATATTCGTATCGACTTTGTAGCCTAATTTTTCGAGTTTGTCAGCTATCAGGTTGTTTATTGAATACTCAGCAACTGTATTTTGTATTCTATTTGCAATTTGCCCCCCTTTTTCGGCGTATTCTAAGAATCGTTTTAGTCCCGCAACGCCGACAGCACCTGTCCGGTTAAGGTCAATTTGATCGGAGCGTAGAGTCGAATATATAACCATTTCATATCTGGCTCTTGATACGGCTACATTTAGCCTGCGTTCACCTCCTTCTCTGTTGAGTGGACCGAAGTTCATACTTATCCTACCTTCTTTATCCGGACCATAGCCCACCGAAAAAAGAATGACATCCCTTTCGTCTCCTTGTACATTTTCCAGATTCTTTATGAATATAGGTTCTTCGCATTCCAATGCCAGACTCTCCAACTGAGGATTGAACATAAATACATCAGACAGTAAATCCTCGATAAGAGATTGCTGTACCGAACTGAACGTAACAACTCCGATACTCCTTTTTCTTAGTTTTTCATCTTCCAGTCTTCTTACTATTTCATCAACTATAGCCTGTGCTTCCGCTTTATTCTGCCGGGATTTACCTTTGTCATAATGCCCGTCGACAGGGATAAATCTGACTTTAGATTCGATATTGTCAGGCGAAGGGAATGTAAGAAGCTTATTATCATAATACTCCGAATTGCTGAAAGCAATCAAACTTTCGTGTTTACTCCGATAATGCCAGAGTAAATATTTGGATGGCATAGAAAGGGCCAGGCAATCATCCAGAATACTTTCCAGATCTTCCATTTCTATATTATCTTCATCCGTGGAATTTACAGAAAAGAAATTGGTTGGAGGCATCTGTTTCGGGTCACCGACTATCACTACATTTTTTCCTCTGGCAATAGCTCCCACGGCCTCATAAGTCGGCATTTGCGATGCTTCGTCAAAGACTATAAGATCAAATTTATCTGCATCCACATCTATATATTGAGCAACAGATATAGGGCTCATCAACATACAGGGGCACATTCTTGGTAACAGGGTCGGAATAAGGTCGAACAATCTGCGGATAGAAATACCACGGGCATTATTCCGGATGTTTCGTTGCAGAATACCGACTTCCGAGTTTTGAGTAGCTTCTCTTGTAAAAGACGGAAGATTAGCCGCTAGCTTGGCAACCAGCTCTTTCCGGGTTAATTGCTCAAAATCTGCAACCAGCCTCTTATATTTTTCTATCGTATCATTGAAGATCTTCCCCTTGAACAGTTGCAGATTTGGCTCTTTGGAGATAATATATTCGATTACAGCTTTGTAAAAGCTTTTATAGAATATATTTAGAACCTTGTTTGTCTCAATGTTATCATCTTTGTACTGGTCGGCAATAAAACCTATTTGCAAAGTTTGCATTTTATTGTTGACGAGTAACCATTGATACCAGTCTTTGAGCTTATCCAAATTCTCCGACCAAATATCAAGTTGTCTCAAAGAAGATTCTATCCAGTTGCCGGATTGCTTATACAAAATATCTTCACTCGTACCCAGTACATTATATAACACTTTTTCTTGTTGATCCAGTTTTGGTATAAGATTATTTAGTGTGATCAGTGCTCCGCCATGCATTCCCCTGAACGTACTAATCCCATCTGATAGCTGCAGCGATAATACACGCTTGATATTCGTGGCTTTGGATATATCCTTTGTGTGTTCCAGTATTAATGAGTTAATAGCTGAAGTATCCGTAATGATCTGTTCTATTGTTTTCCAATCTTCGCTACCATTACGTCCATACTTCTTAAAATACACAGGCATATCGTCCTCATATTTTTTCAAATAGCCCTGTTCCGATTGGAATTCTATTATATCCTCTAAGGTCGAAGATATTTGATCCTTGCTTAATTGACAGGTTGCATGTATTATAAGTTGTTTCCTTATAGATCGTTGTTCGAAAAATCTAGGGATAAACCATTTATTTAAGGTCTGATTCCAGTCGAACAGCATTTTTTTCGCATCAACAGATAATACTCCTTCCGAAAACCGGGAAAGTAAACTTTGTTTCAGGTGATCTCTATTTTTTCCATGTTCGCATACATCCTTGTATTCATCTAACGTCTCGTTCAGTTGAGGTGATATAAGTAACGCAGAAGTAAGTTCCGGGATATTTAATAACTTATCTATTATATTTGTTACAGTTCTTGTATTCTTCTTATCCTTGTAGACTTCAAATTCGGTAAATAAATCTGGTAATTGATCCAGTTGCTTCCGAATATCAGATATAACACTGATCAGACCTTGGATGCTTTTTGACGCTTCATCTTTAATTGTAGACGAATATTGCCCAATGGTAATACCGGCCAAGGGATGTTTATATGGATGCCCGCAAGCGTTGGCTGTGGATATTAGCTGCTCTAATGTTTCGTTCCATTGTTGAAGTCTGTTTTTATCCAGTTCAGACAAAAGTTCTTCCGGAATATTAAACAGAGGAGCAACATCTATTTGCTGAAATTTTACAATAGAATCATAAAGTGATACACCAAACGGATATACTTTATGTAAAGCCTCGATATACTTATTCATTTCGGTACGTAAGGCAAAAATACGCTCAGCTTCCTGCTTAAAATTTTCAGGAGGAGTAGTCTTTACAATCTCAGTTGTTTCTTTTAGCTGCGAAAGGATCATCCCTTTTTTTGTCTTGTTAGAGTGTAATTCCAAACAAAAGGGTGCTAAGCCTATAGCTTCAAGACGGCGTTGAACTACCGATAATGCAGCCATCTTTTCAGCAACAAATAAAACTCGTTTACCTTTATATAAAGCATTAGCTATGAGATTCGTTATTGTTTGCGACTTTCCAGTTCCGGGAGGGCCGTGTAATATAAAATTTCGCCCTTCGGATGCTTCCCAGATGGCCTCCAACTGTGAAGAGTCGGCACTGATAGGCAAAACAATCTCGTCGGGAGGAATTGTGCTATCCAGTGTTTTAGCATCCACTTCACACTCCTCAACGTTCCATTCTATTTTACCGTTCATGAGGCTGGAAACTACATTGTTTTCAATAAGTTTATGAGAGTTATTGTGGATATCGTTCCACATGATAAACTTATTGAATGAGAATAGCCCCAAAATAGCTTGTTCTTCCACGTCCCATTTCGGCTGGTTTTTTATACTGTTTCGGATAATTGTGTAAATGAGCTTAACATTTACTCCGCTATCATCCACTGGCAAAGGGTCTAATCCCGAGATAGTGATATTGAAATTCTGGCGAAGCATCTCCAACAATGTAATATTCATCATTGTTTCTTCTTCTCGCGAACGTATCACATATCCTTTGGCTGCCGATTTTCTTATTATTTCGACAGGGATAAGCATTATTGGCGCATAGCGGGGGCGTTCGCTCGATTTAGTCTCGTACCATTTCAATAAGCCTAAGGCTATGTACAATGTGTTAGCGCCATTTTCCTCCAAGGCTGTACGTGACGAACGGTACAAGTATGTAAGGGCTTTGCCTAGTTCGTTTTCAGTCAGATAGGAACGAAGCCGCTTTTGTGTCAATTCCGATTTTATAAGATCTGTTATAGGGTCGGCTTCTGAAACTGATTTATATAATCCATAATCGAACAATGGATTGTCCCAATCAGTGGGCTTATGCATTATTCTGAACTCATCACCATCGGCCAGCGCATCTTCGAATAAATCGAGATTAGCAGAAATGAGCTGCAATGTATTCTTTGTAATCCTTATATTCAGAAGGTTATTCCGCAAGCTTAAATCGAGGAGTTTGCGTTCCCACAATAACTGCTTGGTAAGAACAATTTCTGAACTTATACCTGACAAATCATAAGGATTTATAGTTTGTGGCGTTGCCTGCGACCTATCTAAAGCGGACGATACTTCTTCCTTTACTTCCCAATGCTGCCCGTTCAATATTCGTTGCGGAATTGGTTTGATTCCGGAGAAGCGGGCTCTTTTTATATCTACAGCCAATATGAAATCGGGTTGTGAAATACGTTTATTGGCAATTTTTACAGCCTGATCGAAATCGACATTTTGCCCCATATTCATACAGGTAGTCTCAACGAGAGTGATATCATTAATACCATCAGCTTTTCTCTTATTAATTAGAGATACATCCTCAATAATACTGTCGGGAGATGTTTCCGGAACAAGCCAGCCTCCGGCGAATGCATGTCCGTTAACCACGATAATAAGCGGGTGTATCCCGATTGCTTCCAAGCATGAGGCATATAGTAAAGCCATGTCAAGGCAAGTACCCAGTTTTTGAGTCATCACTGAATCTACAAGCCGGATTCGCTGTCCGTAGTCTTCAAAACTAGCCGGAACAGTGCTGTATATAATTTCCTGTTCGGCAATGGCTGTGTATATGGCAGCCATTTGCTTTTGTACTCTATCGGGATTGCGGCTTTGATATTCGTCTAATGACGGGTTATCTGTCCAGTGTTCTAGAATAGTCGCGGCCCGTTTGATTATAGGTAGTGTTGCGGGATGATTCGGTGTAACGAATGCAGACAGCATTTCCGGTAAGATGGCAATACCTCCCCATTGATCATAAGCCAAAACATTGATAGGGTATTTTTCTTCAAACAGGAGTTCTCCTTTTGAATATATTTTCAGAGATAGATCTCCGGATATTCGTTCTGTAAGCTGGGCAAAGTAATTGGCTGAGAGATTTAACTTAGGTGTTTCTACTCTGATCTTTTCTTTTGGATTGATTGCTTCTATGGATATAGGAATCATTGTCGTGAATTCGGGATCTACCGTCAGTTCTATCTTCAAGTCCTTGAGGACTTCTTCCGTCTGGTTTTCTATCGAAAAATCCCGTATAACAGATACCCGATTTTGCTGTATGGCAAAGTTTACAACAGGCAGATAAGAAAATTCAATATTAAGTTTACTTTGCTCGTTTTCCATAACTAGAGAGCTCCTTGTTATAATTAGTTTGAAATACTTTTTTTTACAAGGTTTAAAGATAATAATCTATCCTGCAATATTCACATAACTTCTACTATTTACAGACTTTACCACGTGAATCTCCGTAATTACCCGTTCCTTCGTATCTTCGACATGTGAGATAGCTCCAATTTCCACTAAATTTAAATTAACTTTTTTCAAAACAATAAGATGGTAGCGGAAAAGCTCACAGAAGTAAAAAAATAGAGGCGTTGTGCAGATGTTATGCAAGTATAAAATGAAAAATAGCTACAAACGATTTGTTTGCAGCTATTTTATTGACTATCCAAGTGATCCGGTTGAGATCCGGATTTTATCTCATAACTTATTGTTTTCCAGTCGGAAACAAAAAGCCTTTGTAGCTATGGTAACGGTTAGGTAACGATTTAAAAACCAGGTGCGCAATAATCTGATTATCAACACATTACGTCTAACCCTTTAAATTGCTCGGAATTTGTTTAATTTTAAAATATATTACCATCTGCTTATCAGATAGTTACGAATTTAAAGTAAACAATACCGTTTGCAATCGACAAAAACGCCTTTTTGTCTATACTGTCTATGTTTTGCGTACCAAACAATACAGGTTCAAATCTAAACATTATTTTTTACTTCACCAAATGTTTGGTTGTAAATATTTTAGCTAATAGTGCAAGGTGCAGGCATCTTTATAAAGATGCCTGCACCTTGCACTAACTAATCTAAGAATTTTCGGAAATGCCTCCCTAACTCCCGTTCAACTTGCTTGAAAGGTGGTAAGTCCTGAATCTGATCCGACATTGAAGTTTCCCACTGTTTTTCAAAAGCAGGAAGTATTTTTTCTAACCTTTTTCTAATAGTATCAGGCTTCAAATCTTTAAAAGTGGCTTTTTCCTGATATTCAGATAATAAATCAGCCATTTCAAGACCTTCATTTTCTGAAAGAAACCATAGGTCATAAAAATCTCTTGGTTGTACTCTTGACAAAAGCGATCTCATTTTTTCAGTCATAACCTCATTTAATGAGTAGCATTTCAAAGAACATTCTTCCTGATCAGAATACACCTCTATCATTTGTTTTTCCTCCAGATCGAATTTTAATAATTCATTTCGGGATATGTCAACTTTTACCTGCTTTCCTCTGCCGCCTAATGGCCCTATATAATTGATAAAAAAGTTGATGTTGCCTGTTTGATGCTCGCCAAAATCATCCATAGATAAATCTATATTGGCTTCATCCTTAATAAAATCAAACACTTCCTGAAAGGCAGTCTGTATATCCTCGTTTGTTTTGCCTTCATCGAGTAAGGTAAAATCAAGGTCTTCGGAAAAACGGTAATCCTCGAAATAGAATTTTTTAAGGACTGTTCCTCCTTTAAATGTCAGGACTTCAGATAATAATTCATGTTGGGATATCCCGTATAATATCCAGGTAAGAACATAGTCTTTCTCTATCTGGGTATCTCTGACTCCCGCTTCCCATGCTACTTTTTGTATTTCCGCTTGTTTTATCATGTATATATAACCGATTTAATTGTTTCTAAATCTACGTTCTGCTGTATTCTCCACCTTGTATTTATTGCTCCTTCTTTGGGTGTTGTGGTATCCAAAATTGCAATTGAATCAGTCAGTATCTTGTTTAGTTCCTCTATGCAAGGAGCATTGATTCCCAAAAGTTCTAAAATATAACCAAGACGCTTCGGTACAGATTGCGATCCGAATTTAACAATATAATTCAGTAACTGGTCATACTTTAATTTATCTTTTGCTATATAAATCGCTTTAGCAATTTCTACAATCCCTCCGGCATAATCCGGTTTATGAAGACAATCTATAATTGTCTTTTCCAGATCACTGCATAATACTTTATTGAAGCTGTCTATCCAGGTCTTTTTGTATCCGAAAAAATGTTTAGAATTATGATATATAAATTGGAATTTAACTCCTCTGATTTCAATAATAGATGGTTTTATTTGGCTGTTCACAACTATTTGCTCTTTGAGAGACGGCTGAGTTATGAGATTATGTATCTGCAAAGCCGAATAATATCCGATGTAATAATGTTTTCCCGCCAACGGTTCGGCTAATAAATGCCAGTCAGGCATATAGCTTAAAGAATCCTGCTCATAAGGAATGATGTAAAAGATGCCCTCTTTCACTCTTAGCAGTAAACCCTCATTGACCATCCTTAATATTTGTTGGCGAATGGTTTTTATTTCGGTTTGAGGAAACATTTTGATGACATCATCATATGTGAACCAGCTCTTGTCCATAACATTGAATCTGGTCAGAATTTCTCCGGCTTTACTCGTTATACGTTTATGTTTTATATCCATATTGCTATATTTTGCATAGTATTTAGGATATGAAAAGTATGATTATTTACGTTTTATATCTCAAACACTACCTATTTTGTAGCTTCAAAGATAATAAAAATATTAAAATATAATAACTGCCTATTAAATAATTCAGTCGTAATGAGACAAAAATAATTATGTAGTAAATGAGCCACACCTTATATACATCTAAATATCAATAACATATAATCAAACGGAGATGTCACCCCGTGTCTTTTAAACCTATTTTTCTAAATATCAAACAGTAACTTACTGAAAACCAATATAAGCAAATAAAAATCATACACGGGTGTATATACAGTGGTGCAATTCAATTTTCTACATTCCTGACTTTTGTAGCAGATTAAAATATAACGCTATGGAAGTAATAACATTTGAAAGCAAAGCATACAAAGATTTGGCTGATAAAATAGACCGTATAGCCCAGTATGTAACTCAAAAAGAGACAGTCCCACCATCCCAATCGAAAGGAGATGATAGTATAGATAATAGATGGCTCGATAACTTTGAAGTAGCGGAGCTATTGAAAATTAGTACCCGTACATTACAACGGTTGAGATCGAAGAATCTTATCAGTTTTAGTTTATTGGGGGGAAAATGCTATTATCAGGTTTCAGATATTGAAACGGCATTGAGAAACAGATTGATAAGATGTACTCCTGAAACGATTGCTGAATTCCGAAAAAATTTCCTGCTGTATGCTAAACAAAAATGAGATTCTTTCCCGTACAAATGGCGGTCTAGATGTATTCCGCTATTATCTGAATGTTGAGTTCCGGATTGGAAGAAATTTTTTAAATCCACTCTATAAAGACTCGAAAGCGTCATGTAATATCTTCTATGACCGTCATAAGCAATATTACCGGATGAAAGATTTCGGCGATGATACATACAGTGGAGATTGTTTTGCCCTTGTCGGGAATATACATAGACTGGATTGCAAGAGTGCTAGTGGCTTTATTGAAATTCTTTCGATCATCAACCGTGATTTAAATCTAAGTTTAGACGAGAGGGATAAAGCAAATATTCAAACACAGTCATCGAAATCAATATCTCCACCTAAAAAGAATGATCCGGAGCCACCACTTATCCAACAACAAGTAAAACCTTATAAAATTACACGGAAAGAATTCTCTACCAAAGAGCTAAACTTTTGGAACCAATCGGGTATTACACACGATGTGTTAAAACAGTACAAGGTTATCTCTTTGATGGATTTTTCATCTAAAAACAACAATGATAAACCATTTTCAATTGAATCAACAACTGATGAACCAATATTCGCTTATTTAGGCAAAAGCAGGATTAAACTCTATCGTCCATTTTCCAATCCTCGCTTTATGTATGCAGGGGAACCGGAAGAATACTATTGCTTCGGATTGGAGCAACTTCCGGCTAAGGGCGATGTCCTTTTTATAACTGGAGGAGAAAGGGATGTGCTTACTTTGGCTACGCATGGGTTTCATGCAATATGTTTCAATAGTGAATCGTCTAATATCCCCAAAAGAATAATACACAAACTGGTTTATCGCTTCAAACATATTGTAATACTGTATGATGTAGATAAAACAGGTCTTTCCTGTTCTCAAAAGCATTATCAGTTATTGCGAGAGTTCGATGTAAAGAGGCTGCTCTTGCCTATGGATGGCAGTAAAAAGGAAAAAGATATAACCGATTATTTTCGGTTGGGATATAAGCGGGGAGATTTTTTACAATTATTTGTAGAACACCTGGACAATCTATACTCCGAAACAATGGCTGTATTAAAATCTTGTGAAATAGATTTTAGCAATCCTCCGGCCAGTGTAAAGACTATAATTTCTATTAATGACGTACCTCTGGGTACGCAAGGAAACCTTCTTTGTATTACAGGAGGTGAAGGAAGTGGAAAAAGTAACTATGCAGGGAGCTTAATCTCCGGAGCAATTGGAGATAAGATACAATCGATTGATAGTCTCGGAACATCTGTAGATGCCAATTTAAAGAATAAAGCTTTACTGCTCTACGATACCGAGCAATCCGAAGTCCAGTTGTATAAGAATTCATTGAACATTCTGAAACGAAGCAAGCAAAAAAGATTACCTGACTATTTTAAAGCTTATTGCCTGACAGGCATGTCGCGCAATGAACGCTTGCAAGCCATTGTACAAAGTATGGATAAGTATTACTATGAATTTGGTGGTATCCATATGGTTATTATAGACGGTATAGCGGATTTGATCGGTTCAGCCAATGACGAAACAGAAAGTTTACGGATTGTAGATGAGTTATACCGTTTAGCAGGGATTTATAAAACTTGTATTATCTGTGTTCTTCACTTCGTGCCAAATGGACTGAAGCTTCGGGGGCATCTTGGTTCAGAGCTTCAACGTAAGGCAGCAGCCATTGTGTCCATAGAAAAGGACGATGATCCGAATATATCTGTAATCAAAGCTTTGAAAGTCCGTGACGGCAGTCCGCTGGATGTGCCTCTGATTCAGTTTGCTTGGGATAAAGAAGTTGGAATGCATTGTTATCTGGGAGAGAAAACAAAAGAAGAAAAAGACAAACGTAAAGAAAATGAATTACTGAATGTGGCTCGTAGTATTTTTCGTATAAAACCATTTCTCAGTTATCTGGAGTTAGCTGAAGAGTTACAACAAGTTATGGACGTGCGTGAGCGTACTGCAAAAAGTTATATCAAGTTCATGAGAGAGAAAGAGATTATAATTAAAGATCCTTCCAATGACAGCATATTTATTCTTGGTCAATTAAAATGATAATTCAAATGTATATAGATAAAAATTATTTTGATGATTGGATGAAACGCATTTTAGAAAGCTTGGAAGCCCTGAACGCTAAGCTGGTAACCGTAATGCGTGCGGATCAACGGATTAAAGGCGATGTTGTTCTTGACAATCAGGATTTAATGGAGATTCTTAAAATAAGTCCCCGGACATTACAACGGATACGCAATTCAGGGAAACTACCCTATCATAAAATGAATAAGAAAAACTACTATTTAAAATCTGACGTAGAAAAATATATCATGGAACACTTTGGAAAGGATATGTCTTTCGGTTCAGACAACGAAGTATCAGAAGTATAATAATATAAAATAAAAAAAATGAATGATTTTATAGAAAAAGTGCATAAACAAATAATAGATTCTATGCCTCAATTAGCACCTAATACGGGTCTATTTACTGTAGATATTATTGTGAATAACGTGATCGAGGGAATGTTATATCGGTTCAAGCCAAATCACGAAATAAGAATGTCGCATATTGTGATACTAACAATTTCTTCTGATGTAGAAATCAGTGAAGCGATGGAGAATATTATATATTCGCTAATTGATAATATTGGAATAAACAGTGATAAGTTAGTTATTATCCACAGTGAAGGAAATTCAAAACCGGAGAATGACGTTCAGACTTTTTTTTCGGACAATGCAGACATATTCCATCCCGATTATATCCGTTTTTCCTGTTCAAAGGATACGATGAGAACTTCAATAGACGGAGAAAAATACCTCCGTCTCGACAATATGTTGAAAAGATTTTATTCGGATACAATATGTTTTGTCGGACCAATAGTAGGTAAACAATCTGTGAATATCGAAGTCTATAGAGATATTTGCTCTAAATGTGGAAAAGAAATAAACATTGTCAGCGGTATTGTATTTCCAAGAATACAATTACCATCATGGGATAACTCTTTCTGGCAATATTATAATACGTTAATACCCATTTACCAACTACCGACAGAATATGTCCGACAGGTTAAACAAGAAGTAATTAAATTAAGAAAGTCAAATGATAAAATTACCCCTCTGTTATTTTATCAGAATGTTGAGTTAGAAGAGAACGGGTGGACTGTTATGTGTCCTTATTGTAATAATGTAATAGATCAATACTCACCGGAAGATGATAGAATGCAATACCTTTTCGATAAAATCAATCGGGAAAATGGAAACTTAGAGTATTACTCCATTTTAATAGATGCGGATCAGGATTTAATAAATCTACTGAATGAAAGCTTTGAATCAAATAGTCCTCATGTTTGTTATGCCGGATGGGTTGAATTAAAAACTACACAGTCATGAGCCCAGAATTATTAAACACTTATGTCGATTGGCTTTTTAAAGCATTGGGTATTTTTATTCTAATTTGTCTGGGTATGTCTTTTCTGTTTATTTTTTTTGATTGGGTGAAAAAAACGTTGGCAAAAAAGAAAAATCGTAAACAACATCAAGTTATAATTTTTTTTAATCCTATTTAGTCATTTGACTAAACTACATTTATAAATATCAAAATTATGGAGAAAGAACAATTCAGGACTTTAAATCAGTTTAAAGCATTATTGAGGTTTAGCGGTTCATTTAATATTATCGCTGCGGGTTTATTTATATTTCCGATTCTCTTCGAACATTACCTTCAGTTCTGGAATACGCTGAACTCCTTATGTGGATTTGAAAATGCACTAATCACAATTCCTACCGATCCGTTCCACGCACTATTCATCAATACGGCAGGCATTGATCTGGTTCTGATAGGAGCTATTATACTCTACGTATCGAGAGATCCACTTCGCAATAAGGGGATTATTATAATGAATGCTATGGGACGGACATTATTTACAATACTTACCATTTATTACCACATAACGGCTGATTTACTTTTCCTCTTCGTAATAATAGGCATTGTAGATTTGTGTATATCGTTGGGATTTATTTATTTTCTAAGGAAAGTAAAGATATAATACAGAATTTTTTATATTTGTTTATCAAAATGCTTTTATGTTTCTGTCAATAAAAAAGTTGATAGACACGTATAGGATACATAAAATATTATAGAAATGTGATATGTGCAATACGTTTGTTGTACGCACAAGGAGTCATATAAGGAATAATAATCTAATATAAAGCCTTATGGAAAGAGTTAACAAGAAAATACAGATGCCTCTTATTTCTTCAGATTTACATAGCAGATGGCCCGGACACTTTAGCTTTCTTGACGATTGTACAGATGTTGAGATATTTTATGAATTTAAAGTATGTTTTTTTCCGGAATTAAACTTGTTTATGCCTCCCAGCTCCGATGAAGGGCATATCATCCTAAAATACACAGTGGATTCAAAAGTGAATGAGATTGATAAGATCTATCTGCCTTTCTTCTTTGAATGCGACTATATCGATTTTATAAAAAAGAGAGTCATCCTTAGTCTTAAGGAACAATACTTCTTTAATTTCATTCATATTCCGGTAATCAAAAGAATGCAACAATTCTTTGAGGAATATAAAAAGAAGGGGGACGAAAATATGGAAGCTATTTTAACAGCAATAGATGAAAAAGAAAAGTAACTTTTAGCTTATACCCCTATGAAAGTGAAAGACTTCTTCAGCCAATTATGAAAAAGAGGTTGTTTCCTAGAATAATAAATTACAAATAAATATGCCCGTTACTCTTTTTGAGTAACGGGCATAATAACAGAATTGCTATATTTCACAAGTTTTAGTTTAAAGAGAAAAGGAATAATTTATGACGCTGATTTCATTATTATTTATAGGGATTGCTTCTGCCAGATTTTTTATCATTCAATCTTCTTGCCAGATTTCCCATATCTTCGCTAACTTTCTTGTCTAATATTTTGGCATAAATTTGTGTTGTTTTTATGCTTCTATGTCCCAACATTTTGGAAACGCTCTCTAGTGGAACTCCATTGGCCAATGCAATAGTCGTAGCGAATGTGTGGCGGGCTACATGAGTAATTCCCTCTAAAAGCAAGCAATCCCAAGACAGAGTAAATGACACGCAATCGGTTTATAATAAGCAAGTTTGATTGATTTTTCCGTCTTGCAGAAAATGCAGAACCGGACATAAAATCGCAGTATTTCAGTTACCAAACCGTTAGCCGGTTGTTACCGGAAAACGGACAGGTAACAGGGTACGGACAAAAGAAATCAAATCGGTGTCTTTTGCGCTGTTTGACAGTCTTTTGCATAACAAAGAACGCTTGTACAATGGCTAATTTTGCCACTAAAAATATAAGCGTATGAAAGTAGAAAAATTCAAGGTGTTGCTCTACCTCAAAAAGAGCGGTTTGGATAAATCGGGCAAGGCTCCGGTTATGGGACGCATCACTGTAAACCGGTCAATGGCGCAGTTCGGTACGAAACTGTCCTGCACCCCCGGCTTGTGGAATCCCCGCGAAAGCAGGCTGGACGGCAAGAGCCGTGAGGCGGTCGAAGTGAATGCCAAGATTGAGAAACTTTTGCTGGCGGTGCATTCGGCATTCGACAGCCTCGTGGAACGCAAAAAGCCGTTTGATGCAGAGGCAGTAAAGGTCTTCTATCAGGGAAGCATGGACGCACAAATGACCCTGCTTTCCCTTCTCGACCGGTACATGGAAGGGTTGAAAGCCCGTGTCGGGATAGACTGCGCTCCAACCACGTTAAGCACTTATGTGTACACGCATCGTTCGCTCGGCAAGTTCATTAAAAAGAAGTTCAAGACAAAAGATGTCGCATTCGGGCAGCTGAACGAACAATTCATCCGGGAATACCAGGATTTTGTTTTGGGCGAACAGGGTTATGCGATGGATACCGTCCGCCATTATCTTGCTATTTTAAAGAAAATCTGCAAGATTGCTTTCAAGGAGGGCATTTCCGAGCGGTTTCACTTTGCCCATTACAAGCTGCCCAAACAGAAAGAAACCACCCCGAAAGCATTAAGCCGGGAGAGTTTCGAGAAAATACGGGATTTGGATATTCCCCGAAACCGCCCTTCAACCCGTTTCACGAGGGATTTGTTCCTTTTCGCCTGTTACACGGGTACAGCTTACGCAGATGTAGTCCGCATTACCAAAGAAAACCTGTTTACGGATGAAGAAGGCAGCCTTTGGCTCAAATATGCAAGGAAGAAAACGGACTACCGGGCGCGTATCAAATTATTGCCCGAAGCTATCGCCCTAATCGAAAAATACAGGGATGAAAATCGGGATACCCTGTTCCCGATGCAATCCGCAGACATGGTAAAAGCCAACATGAAAGGGTTGCGGATTATGGCGGATATAAAAGAGCCAATGACCTATCATTCAGGGAGGCACAGCTTTGCAAGCCTTATTACGCTCGAAGAGGGCGTGCCGATAGAAACTATCAGCCGTATGCTCGGACACAGCAATATCCAAACCACTCAAATCTATGCCCGTGTAACTCCGAAGAAACTTTTCGATGATATGGACAGGTTCATCGAGGCCACTCAAGATTTGAAATTAGTTCTTTAAACAATTAACAATTAAACATTATACAGCAATGCGAAGTACATTCAAATTATTATTCTACATTAACCGGAGTAAAGTAAAGACCGATGGCACGACAGCCGTCATGTGCCGGATCAGCATCGACGGCAAAAGTTCCACGCTCGCAACAGGTATCTATTGCCGGCCCGATGCCTGGAATGCCCAAAAAGGCATCATCAAGTCCGAAAGGGATAACAATCAGCTTACTGCTTTCCGCCGACGTTTGGAACAGACCTATGAGCATATCCTGAAAGAACAGGGAGTAGTCAGCAGCGAGCTACTCAAAAATACGGTTGCCGGGGTAAATTCCATTCCGACTTGTCTGCTCAAAGCGGGCGAAGTGGAGATAGAACGCCTGCGGATTCGCTCAACAGAGATAAACTCGACCACTACCTACCGGCAGTCCAAACTCTCACAACTGAACTTGCAGGAGTTCCTTCGTTCAAGAGGAATGGAGGATATTTCTTTTACGGATATTACCGGAGAGTTCGGCGAATCGTTCAAAACCTATATGAAAACAGTACATGAGCGGAAACCGGGGTATATCAACAAGTGCATCACCTGGCTCAACCGCCTTATCTACATTGCCATTGATCAAGAGGTATTGAGAAGCAATCCGCTTGAAGACGTAAGATACGAGAAGAAAGAACCGGCCAGGCACCGCTACATAAGCAAAAACGATTTAAAGCGGATAATGGAAACTCCAATGCCTGAACCACGGATGGAACTGGTTCGCAGGGCTTTCATCTTTTCATCGCTGACCGGTCTGGCTTACGTGGACATGCACCGCCTTTACCCGCACCATATTGGAAAAACGGCGGAGGGCAGGCTCTATATCCGCAAGCAACGGGTAAAGACAAACGTGGAAGCATTCATTCCCCTGCACCCGATAGCAGGGCAGATACTTTCACTCTATAACACTATCGACGGCAGCAAGCCTGTATTTCCGCTGCCTGTCCGGGATATGATTTGGTACGATATAAATCAAATCGGTATTACTATGAAATTGAAAGAGAATCTTTCGTATCATCAAAGCAGGCACTCGTTCGGAACCCTGTTGATTTCGGCGGGTGTTTCGATAGAGAGCATTGCCAAAATGATGGGGCATGCGAACATTTCCACCACACAGGGTTACGCCCGGATAACAGACACAAAAATATCCGCAGATATGGATAAACTGCTGATACGCAGGAATACGAACAGTCAATCAATAGCAATATAAATATAAAAAAGTAAAACAATGAAAAGGGAATTGAAAATCGGCGACAGCCAAATAATAACCATAGAAAACGGAATCATATCCGTACCGCAATCCGGTGAAGTGATGATGACATCATTTGAAATTGCCGCCTTGTTCGGTGTTTATGTCAGGACAATTAACGACCATGTAAAAGCGATCCTGAAATCAGGAGTAATCCGGACGGATATTTCCTGTCCGGCGACCGTAACGGGAAATAGCGTAATACCCGCTGTTTATGGGTTGGATATGATAACCGCCCTTGCTTTCAGGGTTCATTCACCGGAAGCAGAACTGTTCAGGGAGCGGGTAATCCGAAGAATAACGGCCAACCCGTTACCGGCAAAACTCATCATGCAATTATCAAACAGGGCTTTGTACAATTAAAAAAGCAGCCGTAAGAATATCCCTCAAAGGAAACCTTACGGCTGTTTTATTTAATGGAGAATCGCTTACTTAAACGCCTTATGCAGATTCCTGTCGAGCATTGCCTGAATGTCGCTCTCGCGGAAAAGTATCTTGTTGCCTATTTGGAGATAGGGTATCCGTCCGCTATACCGCCACTCCTGCAACGTGCGGCGGCTGACTTTCAACTGCCGGGTAACTTCCTTGTCGGTCAGGAAGCGTTCGCCGTCCAACGGCGGGCGGTAGCTTCCGGCCATTTTTTCCAATCCTGCCAGCATCCGGTCAAGCGCTTTGAAAAACGATTTCAGGCGTTCATTGTCCCTTGTTATCAGGTTATCTTCCATAAGGCGCCTCCTTTCGTCCGAGTTTCGGGCGCTTTTCTTCGATTAACCGGAGCGCCGCCTGCACGTCTTCGGGTCTGTAATACATTTTGTGGTTCACCTGCGAATAAGGCAGGGTTCCGTTATCGCGGTAAGTCTGCAATGTGCGCGGACTTATGTTCAGGATGATACACACATCCTGGTTGTCCAGCCATTGCTTCAACGCTTTATCCTGATGCCGTTCGCACAGGACTTCCACCTTTCGGGCAAATGCCTCGAAGCGGGACATCATCGCCTCGTATGTGCGGGCTTCTACCATTACTATTTCCATTGTTCATTTTTTATCGGTTTATTTCACGGGGGAGCAAAGATAAACCGATTATTTCAGCTTGCTGTCAAGTAAATAAACTGTGGAAGCATCAGGCAGCGAGTGTCACAGGAAGGAGCCAAAAAGCCTCCGAAAAGAGGCTGGTATGCTAATTTAAAGAAGAAGGTTCTTGAAGCAGTTTGAACTCAAAATCCATAATCAAACTTTCTGCCGCACTTATTTCATTATCGGGCTGCGGTATCAATTTATATTTTTCCACAAACCAGTCTAAATAGGAAATATCCATATCCACATATGCGGTCGTATGCATTGGTTCAAGCAGGGGCATCCCAATTCTTATCCCGTCCGGCCAATCTTCATGGTTTTTCATATAGACGAAATAATTGGTATGGCAACCGGAACTTATGTTGCAAAATATCTCATCCATTGGGAAATTTGGAATCTCATAACTTCCATCCTCGCCCGGCTTATCGTATTCTACAAGGAGCTTGCCCACCTTACAAGCGTCTGCAAACAGTTCACATAACAGTTGGGTTGAAAAATCAAACAGGGGATAAAATCGTTCCATAAAATATATCCTTAATTAACGGAGCCAAAATTAACGATTAAACGCCACTATTTCTACAAACGTGGAGTTTATTTTTCGTTTTTTCCTGCCCGTATCTTTCTATAATTTCTTCCCCGTTTAGCTTCAATGCCATCGAAGCCTAATGAGTATTCGATTTCAGGCGCAAAGGTATTTCCGTGTTCTTCACGCCGCCGCAAGGTCGAGCCTGCGGGTTTGTCGAAAAATCTTCCTCTTTCCCTTCTTTTATCTATCCGGGCGAGCGTATTTATTCGCCAAAACCTTGCGTCGGCTGAACACTACCCTTTTTAAGCCCCTGAAACTCGAATACTCCTCACCGGCTCCGATACGGCATAGCGTTAAAAAAAAGGTCAGAAATTATGATACGGGCAGAAAAAAATATGAAACATCGAACCTCCTACCTTCCAATTAGCATAGGTTGGGTTTTGAAAATAGCCTTTGCAGCAGCGGGTTTTGCTCTGTGGGGCTGGGCTTTCGTAGCGGTGATAGCAGGGCTTTACATTGGGTTCAAGTTCCTTAAAGGGCTGCTTTCCTGCTTTCTATCGCTTCTTATTATTGCGGTGGTAATCACGCTTTCAGTAGTAATAATCATTCTTTTAATCATTTAAAAACATACAGAAATATGAAAACGAAAATCATTCAGATTTTTACGGCTTTGGCGGAATTGGAAGCCAAAGGATGCCACGCTGTCTTTTTTGAGTACGGTAACGGCTTGTTCCGGGTACGGATTTTTAAGGGCGAAGCAATCAATGAAAAGATTGTGTGCCAAAGGGTAATCAACTCAACCCGTGAACCTGCCGGATTGGACGAATTGCTCAACTTCATTGAAAACCTGAAAAACCACATTACGGCAACCGTTTTCCAATGCTACAAAAGGGATTTTGTAAAAGGCGAAAAGGCAGGCAAATGGGAAAAGACAAAATCCGCCTTTGAGTTTGGCGACAACGTCACTTCTGAAATGCTCATAGACGGTTCGGGATATTATATCACCGACCCCGACAGCAACTTGCAGTATTTTGTCGATATGAAACAGGCAGGCGAAACGGAAAAATAGTATGAATCGGGGGTGGGAACATCCTGCCCCCACAATACCCAAAAAAATGGAAATTATACAAATAGCAACGGTAAACAAATGGTGGAACACATTGGCAATGGACGTTAAATCGCTTATAACGGGCATTTACGATGAAGACGAAGCGGATGTATTTTGGAAATACTTGTTTGTGAGCGACAAGCAAAACATTTACCAATGGCAACAAGCCGAAGCAGGAAACATTGGCCTGTCCGAAGGCGATAAGCACAGCCTTTTCATGGAAATCGTGTGCGAATTGGCAGACATCGCCCTTGAAAGCGAATACGGCATATCCCGTGAGGAAATGATTGACGAAAACGGCTCGTTTTACGAAAAATATCAGGACAGGTTTAACGACCTGTACGATGAGATAGAAGAACGGTTATCAAACATTAATTTTTAGTTGTCATGGAATACAATCAATTATCCAATACGGAAAAGATAGCCTGTGTACGGGAAATGAATTTTTTTCGTACCGAACGCCACGATGCAGCCGTGTACCTGAATGCACTGCGCACGGATAACCGCGCCATTATTGAGGAATACGAAAGTTTCGGCGACCGTCCGTACCAGTTCTTTTTGAACAAACGCACATACGATGCGGGGTTGCAGTTCGGCTTTACCGGCAAGCGTTTTAATAAATACGGATGGCTTGAAAACGCCGATTTTACAGCAAAAGAACAGATAGAGTTCACCCCCAAAGACCGCCCCGTAGCCTCCAACCACCTGACCATCGGGCAGGGAGCGAACGGCAAATGGAGCTATGGCGCAAGCTACTCCACAGGCGCAGCAGGTTGCGGATACGGTCTGGGCGTTTGGGGCAAAGTATTCGACACCCGTAAAGAGTGCCTGAAAGCGGCTTTGCAGGAAATCATGGACGGACACCGCAGGTATGAAAAAGACCTGAAAGGCGATACCTGCGGTAACTTCAACGCCAGATTATCCCGTGAAATTGTCCGTCAGGTGAAAGACATGTTCGATGAACTCACGGGCAGGAAGGCAGTACAGTTATCATTTTTCTAAACATTAACATTAATACAATAAGCATTATGAAAACAGCAGAAGTAAACGACAGTATTATAGGTAAGCGTTGCAAGAGCATTTTTACAGGCTTGATGGTAACGGGCGTTATCGAAGAAATAAGGTTGGATGAACATACAGCCAACGTAAAAGTCCGTTTTGATGAACCGCACAATTGGGGCGGAGAATGGTATAAATGCGACTGGTCGTTCGCCCGGTTGCATGATGAGTTCGGCTCGTTACACCACCTCGAAATCATCGACAACGGGTATAGAACCGTCAAAGTCAGTTTTTCACAGGGTATCAAGGAAATAAACCGCATGTTTACGGACAGTTACAAGCACTGGGAATGTGTCAATCTGAAAGAGCGGATAGATAATTACGAATCGTCCCGTTTTACTCAAACCGGCGAACGGTGCGCCATTATTACCTCCGAATACAATATGGAGCATATACGGGAGTGGCTCATGAAGAATACACCCGTAGCAAGTATTGAAACAATCATCTAAAACATCAAATATCATGCAATCAAACAATTCAATCAATGCAAACGGCTGTTCCGTTTGCGAAGCAGGCAAGGAGAAGTACACCAAATGCGTTCTGGGGGCGTTTCGTGGAACGATTTATTACCAGTACGATTATCGCTCAAAAGATGGCGAGTTATTTACCACCTTGCAGGAAACACTGGAACTATGCAGGGCAAAACGGGATAAATGGATGCAGGAAAAGAACCGCAAGCGGCTTTTTCCCAGCACCCTGCAAAAAATGCAGGACGGCAAACGGCTGACCAAAAGTGAAATGGCGTACCAAATCGGCCATGTGGAATCCTGCCACACCGTAGCGGTCAGTTGGGACTTTTTCAGGAGGGAAGAAATCGTAACGACATTCAACCGGATTTTCGGAACGGAAATAAAATAGTATGTAATAGTATGAACAGGGGGACGGAAAGTTACCGCCCCCCGTAATAAAAAAATAAAATGAAGAAATTAGTAAGGGAAATCACAGCGTACAGGTATGGCGAACTGGAAGAATACGCACGGGAAAAGGCACGGGAAAATTACCTTGCCGAAGAACATCTGCCCGAATTTTTCTCGGACGACCTGACCGCCGAATTACAGGAACAGTACGGATTAAACCACCTGAAAACTTACTATTCGCTTTCGTACTGTCAGGGCGACGGCCTGTGCCTGTACGGACGGATAAACCATTCCGAACTTTTCGGCAACGGCAAGTTTAAAAAGGTAGCCTTCGAGGGTATCCATTACAGGCAAATACAATCCGTATATGACGTGTTGCAGGGCATTGACTTTGAACACTGCAACCGTTATTTCAACGCTAAAACCGTCTGCATTGACAGCCATTTTTACGATGATGCAACCGACAGGCAGGTGGAAATAATCGAGCGGATTGCCGCTAACGTTCAATCGTGGTACTTTTCATTTTGCAGGGAATGGGAAAAACGGGGATATGACTATTTCTATAAAATATCCGATGAGGAAATGAGAGAAATATGCGAAATAAACGATTATTTCTTTGCAAAGGGAGGGCAATCCATTAACATGGACGAATACAGTGAGTCAGCAGTATAATTTTCACAGGGCGGGGAAATCCCGCCCGTTACTTTTTCCATGAGCGACCTATAAAAATGCGGGAGAAAAAGGAACAAAAAGCCAACATGACAGCGGATTTTCCTTCGAGTTTTAAGCCTGATCCGCTGGCATTTCCTATCTTTACAGCCTGAAAATATCAAATATATGGCCGTAAAAATAGAGAAATGGGCTGCCGCCCAAAAGAAGCATAAACTGTCCGACAAACACGTCCAAATGGCGCGGGAATTGGGCTTAAACCCCGACAAGCTGGGTAAGATAGATAACCACAAGCAGGAAACATGGAAAACGCCCCTGCCGCAGTTCATTGAAGATATTTACTACAAACGCTTCAAGCGGGAAGAACCCCTTGCCGTTCGGTCGCTGAAAGACATCGCAGCGGACGACAAAGCCCGCAAGGAGAAAAAGAAAAAGGAGAAAGCAAAGAAACGGGCAGCCGGAGCGCAAGAGGGCAATACCCCTGAATAAAACAGAAAAATCCGATGAGATAACCATCGAATTTTTCCATGATGCAAACAATGTATCCGGCCTTCAACATTTTCAGCAAACAGCAACACCATTCTACCGGATTCAGGAAGCGGTTGCCTTTCCTGATTTCATAGTGCAGGTGGTAGCCCGTCGTTAGCCCGCTGTTTCCCACACAGGCAATGTGTTTACCTATCCTTACCGAATCGCCCGTATTGACCAACGTTTTGCTTAGGTGTGCATAAAACGAGCGGAAACCGCCTGCATGTTGAATCTCTATAAAAAATCCATACCCCGAATCGTAGCCTTTGCGGACGACGACCCCGCTGCCTGTGGCATACACGGGAGCGCCCCTTACTTCGGCAAAATCAATTCCCGTATGGAATTTTTGCGTTTTATAAATGGGATGTTTACGTTTTCCAAACCCCGATGAAATATGCGGTTCTTTAACCGGAAAAATGACGGGATAGCGGGATAATTCGTAAACCGACATTTGCAATGAGCCTGCAATCCGCTGAAACTCTTTTACGGAATAAATCTTTCCCATACATTTTTCTATTTCTGATTTTCGGTTTGGCTGCCCATATACGGACAAGTGCAGCAAAGCGGCGAAGAACAATATGATGTATTTCATAACTGTATCTTATCGGTTATTAAAAGCGCCCGAATTGCTCCGGGCGCTTGCTTACCTGATTTTTACATTTATTCTTCTTCCGCCCCTTCATTCTGAAACGAAAAGGTTTTTTGAATGACCTGCCCCGCATCGTCCTCAATATACACGTCTATCGTTTGCTGGTCGGTGCATCGGGAAGTGTAGTACAGCCGGAACACTTCTTTTGTCAGAGGGAACAGGTCGTTAGACGTCAATACCCTGCCATCGTCCATGCGCAATTCCCCCGTTCCGTCCGTTTGAAAGAAACGAATGTAGTACCGCGCCTCCTTATAGTCGCCTTCCCTGATTAATTTACAGCGGATTTCCACCGTTTCGCCCTGCACAATCTTTTTAGGAACCGGCATAGTTTCCAAACCAAACAAGTAGCGTTGATGAATATCAAGACCGTCGCTACAGGCTAAGGCCAGCAGCATCATAGCCGCCAGCCACGCTGTTATTCCGAAAAAACTTTTTATCTTTCTCATTGTGATTATTTTTTGTTGATGAACTGATTTTATAAATACAAAAATTTCCCTTTCAGGGTATTGCCGGAGAGTATCCGGGCGTTCTCCGTTCCGTATGCGATAAGCATGGAGCCATTTCTCGGCTGTAAGCCCTGCGTACCGTCCGGCCTGAAGAACCGCACCCTGTCATACAGGAACTTGATTGCCGTAGCGTGCCGGAGTACAATGTCGTGAAACCATTTGGCTTCCACTTTGGCGAAGACCAAGGCGATACCGTTATTGTGTCCGGTCATTTTTGTAAGGAACTGCTGTACCAGCGGATTCGAGTAAGGCGGATTAAGCCATACCCTGCCGTGCCAGTCTTTTTCCAAACCGTTTTCTTCGGCGGTATAGAAATGCTTTGCCGAACGGTTCTGCCGGTAGGCTTCCGGTGAAGAAGCAGGGTCTAAGTCAAATTCGCCCAACGATTGTATAATCTCCGCAGGCGTGTACCACTCGTCGCTCGTTTTCATACCTAATCAACCATAAAGCGTAAACCGATGCCGAACTGCGTATGGAAATGTCCCGTAGAGTTGCCCCACAATACCCGCTCGCGCCCTGTCAGGAGCAATACAACCCGGTCAGTCAGGTAAGTTTCGATTTCGAGGGTAATCGCCCCGCCATAGATAAAAGCGTCCTTATCCCTGGGCGTGGAGCCGTCAAACAGCAGCTTTTCGCCCCAGTTCGATGTTTCATACCCCGCCAGAGCCGAACCGCCCAGCGACAGGAAAAACGTTTTGGAGCCGTCAGCGAGGATATTGAGGAAATACCCACCTTCTCCCGTGAATTGCGCCACAGGGATGCGGCTGTCCTTATAGGGATAGTACCTCCCAAGATACTCCGCACCGAACACCCATTTGTTGCCATGTCCGGCGTAGGTCGCTATCGAAGCTCCGAAGTAATAGCCCGTTTCATTTTGATTTGCAGACGAATAAATACCGTCCACCATGCCGCCCGTTACCTGTATGCCCCGCATACCCGGTAAACAACGCTGCGCGTATGCCCCGCCCGGAAGGGCGAAGCATAACACCAACGTGAGAATAATTGTTATCCGCTTCATGGTTATTTCACTTTGAGTTCGTTAATAACTTTCGCCCTTACCAAATCGGCATTATCGACGGTAAACCGCTGATGCCGCCCACCGTTCTGTTCGTTCAGTTCCACGACCAGCATCTTATCATCGGGAATCGTGAATTTCGGCATCGCGAACACCATGCGTTCGATGTGCTGGCCGTTAATCAGCATCAGGTTGTTGTAGGCGCGGAGCGGCCACATCACCTGTTCCTGAATAGCGGTACGCTTCGCCACCTGCTTATCCACGATTTTGAAGGTGATAAAATCGACGTTGAACGGTACGTTGGACGAGTTTTTCAACTGGAGGTGAAAATACAGCAGTCCGTTGTGGGTATAAATTCCCTTTAGCGTGTGCTGGATTCCGAAGCGTTTGCAGCCGATATGCTTTATTTCGCGGTCATTGTTTTTGTAGATGGACTGCATAATCAGGCGCACCAGCAGCGGCGATTCCTGCCCCAATTCCTGCATATAGACTTGCAGGGCATTGTTCGGGCGGTTTACCGCCTCGCCGTCGTGCAAAAAATCGCTCATCTCGACGGATAGCTTTACAGGTTCGTCCGCATACTTCACATTGAAGGCATAATACGCTCCGTCTTCGGTTATCACCGCCAGATTGCTTTCCCGTGAGAAGTCGCGCAGGGCGGCTTTTACCCGCAAGACGTTTTCCGTACCGTCCGCTTTGGCTGCCATGAGGTCAGCGCTCCCCAAGTCCACATACCGGATGGCAGACGGGAAAATGACATGCACCGTCTTGTTAAACGTTACCTCCAAAGCATACGGCGGAATCATCCGGTTGAAGGTCAGCGGGCGCGTATAGCCCTGATAATAATCCCCTGTGGAGGGCGATGTTACTGCGGCGAGTGTATCGGTAGCCGCCTGTTGCCTGTTTTCCTGCGCATTGGCAGTCATTGCGCTTACCGCGAAGGCAAGCAGAATCAAAAGATGTTTCATTGCTTTTTAATTTTAATTGTTTGACAAAAAGATTTTTTTAGTGGTGTTTGCGATTATTTATTGTGTTTTCGGAAGCAGGAGCAGGCGGTAATTCGCTTTCAGCGTTACTTTTACCACGCTCATTTTCTTGCTCACATACTGCGATGCTCCCTGTATCAGCCCCTTTCCCATATCGGCGGCGAGTTGCGACCCTGCGTTGTCGGAAATCATAATGCTGGTTCCGGCAGAGTTC
The DNA here is from genome assembly GCF_042654545.1 of Dysgonomonas termitidis. Lineage (GTDB taxonomy): Bacteria > Bacteroidota > Bacteroidia > Bacteroidales > Dysgonomonadaceae > Dysgonomonas > Dysgonomonas termitidis. The sequence continues at coordinate 11,187 of NZ_JBHSGN010000046.1, read as the reverse complement.
GCCAGCGTCGCGGCTACCTCTTTGGCGGCATTGATTTCGTCCGAGCCGGGTACGGATATTCCCCGCTGCCCGTCCGTGTCGTACACCAGCAGTTCCACCGGAATAATATTGTCCGCGTACTGGATGGAATTAATTATTACGTCCAGCCGTTCGCCCGTAATCCGGCAGCTTCCTGTTATCACGGTATTGACAGGAATCAGCATATCCCCAACACGCATCGGTTCCAGCAGGCGTATTTGCACTTCTTTCCCGTTGGTAAGCGTGACGGTCTGATAGACGCAGGCGCGAATGCTGTTTTTATCCTGTACGCCTTCGTTCCCGGCAGCAGTCAGAAATCCGGTATTACGCGGCTGACTGTATGCCGAAATAAATTCCCCGTTACTCATGGGAGCCGCCAACAGCGACACGACGTTTTGCCGCACCTGCTTCACTGGCTGTGCTGCCGTTTTGCCGGATTGTCCCGCCTGCATCGAGGAAGATCCGGAGACAGCTTCGCCCGTTGCCGCTCCGCTTGCTTCCCGTGCGGTTTGCGGCATATATCTCGCTGCCATTTGGTAAGATTTTTCCAGCATTGCCGCCTGTTCATCTTCGGTGGCCTTACGCTGTTCGGCTTCCTCCAGCTTGCGTTCGAGTTCATTCATTCGCTCTTCGACAGCGAGTTCCTGTGCGCTCTTCCCGGCAGGTTCTTCGTACCACGACCCCAACTGCTTATTTATATCCTGATAGGCATTTGCGGAGGCTTGTAAATTATTTGCAGGTTTCGTTTGCCGTGCAGACGGATTTTCGTAATACTCCGGCTGACTGGATTCTGTCTGCTTTGGTTCTTCCGCTTGGTCGAACATGGTTGAAAAATCCTGCAAAGAGCGCATCCGTTCCTGTTCCTTTTGCCTCATGGCTTCCCGCTCGTAAGCGTCGCGCTTGTCGGATACCAGCCCGCCATCGGTCGGCATCGGCAGTTCGACGTTCAGCCCGGCTTGCTGCGCTTCTTTCTCCCTGTCCTTGCCGGACGGGGCGAAAATCAGCCATAAGGCCGCGCCGAAAATCAGAAAGAACAGTGGCATGACGAGCATTTTCCTGCGCTTTTGCATTTCAGCCGGAGTAAGTTCCTTTTTCGGCTTTACCGGTTTTTGAGCCAGCTTCCCGGATTCTTGCTTACCTTCATGTTTAACTTCGGGCGCTGCCGCCGTTTCCGGCGGTGGCGTCCCCTTATTCAAATTTTCCTGTTCCATTGTAATTATTGTTTAATCGGTTAATACTGTCCCTTTGCTGCTCCATCCGGAGTTTAAGGGTTTCTATCTGCTCTATCCGCATCTTTTCGCCCCTGTCCCTGCCGAAATTGTAGATACTGCTTACGGTCATATAGACGGACAGGCCGCTGAATACGATAAGCATGGTAACGATAAGGATTACCCGGCGGTCTGGGGTCATTCTGCCGAGCAAGCCCCGCAGGATGTCTTCCAGCCACTCATTGATTTTGCTGAATAATTTCTTTACCATAGCCTGCCTACCTTTCCATTACCCGCACATCGCGGTTTTCAATGATTTCAAACTTCTCCATAGTGAAACCCTGCGGGTTGTTGTCGCTCCTGACCGAATTGATAAGATTGCAGCGCGTAACCAAACTCCGCTGGGTGATGTTGGACGCCCGGATAATCATTTGCCGGGCGTAGGTTACAGCCATGTACGGATAAACATCAAGGTCAAGCGCCACGCTATCGACCGCAACAGTCTGGTTGATATTGCCCGAAATAATCCGGTTATAGTACCCCTTTTCCGCCATATCCTGGTAATACTTGAAAGCGCTCTTGTCCACCAGGAACAAAGCCCTTGTGATGTTGCTTTCGATGGCTGACTTATCCGGGGAAAGGGTAAAGAACAGTTCGTGAAACCGGCGCACATGCTCGCGGGCTTCCACCGGACGGTTCTGCGAAAGGTCTTGCGAGAGGGCAAGCATTAAGGACTTGCCCCCGTCGAGGACATATATCTTTTGCCGTTGCGCTTCGGCGAAACTGTACGACGACCAGACCGAATAACCGGTGACGGCGGTACAGGCAACCAGGAACACGATACCGAAAAGGCGTATCTGCCTGAATGATGTTTCAATATTTTTTAATGATTTAAACTCCATTGTTTTACTTATTAATTAATTGCTTATTTATTCACTTTTCGACCTGTTCAGCAGGCGTCCCGCGACATTTTTAACAGCGCCCCCGGCGCGTCCGGCCATATTCCCGGCAGCGGCTCCGGCTGCGCCTCCAACCATTGCAGCCCCTTTGTTTCCCATCGAATTGACCCCCTTCATCGAACTTCCCATGCCGCCCGACTGGATAATCCAGTTAGCCACCGTCGGGATGCTGAAATACCCGATAATCCCTATAATCAGGAAAATGATGTGTACCCCGTCCGAGCCGTCCGGCACGTAAGACGGGTCTTGCAGTAGGGCGATGTCCGTTTTCAGCATGAGCGCCTGTATCTTGGACAGCACCGCCGAAAACAGGTCGGCTACTGGCAGCCACAGGTACACCGAGATATAGCGGGAGAGCCACCCGGTCAGCGTGGACTGGAAGCCGTCATAGACGGAGAAGGCAAAGGCTACCGGCCCCAATACGGACAGCACGACCAGGAAGAAGGTACGCAGGGTATCGACCGTCAGGGAAGCGGCATTGAACAGCAGCTCGAAGAAATCCCGGATCAACTGCCGGAACCACATCTTCATGTCGTAAAAGCCGCGTTCCACCCACATGCCGAGTTTCTCTGTCGCATCCAGTATTCCCAAATCTTTCATCTTCTGGTCGTACACTTCGTCATTGACCAGCCACGCCTTGCCCTCTCGCACCCGCGCATCGTATTCCAACTGTTCTTTTTGCTTCTGCAGGTCGTGTACGTCCGTTATCTGCGATTCCAGTATGGTATGCGTCCCTTTGACGACGGGCGACATAACGGCGTTGATAGTTCCCAGAACAATGGTAGGGAAGAACATGATGCAAAGCCCAATGGCGAACGGCCTTAACAGGGGAAACACGTCTATCGGCTCCGCCCTGGCTAAAGCCTGCCATACGCGGTAGGCCACGTAGAACAGTGCGCCGAAGCCTGCCAAGCCCTTGGCCACACCCACCATGTCAGCGCACAGGGGCATCATTTCCTGATACAGGTTCCGAAGAAGCTGGTGCAGGTTCTCAAAATCTATTGCAAGCAGTACCATAATTACCAGTATCTTTCGGATGGATTACCATACAGGGCGCGTACCCGCTCCATGTCGCCCGACTGCTGGCTGCGGATAAAGGAAACAGAGATACTCTTTTGGGAATAGTACCGGACAAGGTTGCGGTACTCTACCATTTTGGCATGTATCCCGCCTATCACGTTCATACGCTCGGCGTCGGTCATGGAAAGCCCGTTGGAGGCCGAAACGATATCCTTTATATCCGAAAGCAGGTTGCCGCTCTCTTTCAGCAGTTTGGCGTACCCTTCCCCGATGGCTTCCAGTTCCGCCGGCGTGAAGTTCTTATCCGTCAGCATCCTGTTGAAACTGGTGGAATATATCTGCGATATTTCGCTGACCAGTTCCACCGTTTCCCTGACCTTGCGGGCGTCTTTTATCAGGTTATGCACCGATTTGAGGGCGTCGTAGTATTCCTTGCCCTGGCTGTAAATCTTCTGCATTTCCTTGAAGGAGTTAATTACATTGGTCGCAGTGGTGGCGGTTTTGGAAACCGTCAGGATATTCTGCGCGAGGTTCGACGGGTCAATGACCGCCCATTGTGCTTTTGCTTCATAACCGAAGAAAAGCGTGATTGCCATAAGGCATACAAACATCTTTTTCATTTTGATTTTTTTGATTGTTAATACTGATTTTTTTATCCGGCGCGGGAACAGCCCCGTATGGGCTATTCCTCATCCGCCCGGATATATTCGCCGTAGTCGGAAAGTATGAGTACGTCACTTTCGGCGTCATAACTTATCCTGATGCGCCCGTACAGGTAGAAGAACGTAACTCCCCACTGGTGGCGGATTGGGCAGGTAAAGACCGTGGCGGCGTCATAGGAAAACTCCAGCCGGTAGCGCGTCCCCGTGAAAACTATACGCACTTCCGGCGACCCGCCGGGGCTTACCCACCGTCCGGCAATTTCCCGCAGGGGGAAATGCGTCCGCGCGGTACATGGGTCTGATACATTGCTATTTTTCCTGAACATGGCGCATCCTCCTTACTTTTGGGATTTCGGCTCTTTGTCCTTTTCGACAATGAAGATTTCTACCTCAACATCCCGTTCTCCTTCCCCGTCTTCCGATTCCGGCGACGGCGAAGCCAGCAACGCTTCCACGAGGATACTGTTGATTCCCGCGGTGTAGAGCGCCAGCTTTTCCAATTGTTCTTTACTTAATTTGCCAAACATGATTTTTTTAGTGGTTATGGGGCGTAAAGCCCTGGTTAATACTTAATTTTTATTTCGCTTGCTTTCGGCTATCTGTTTAATAGCCAGTTCGATATTCCCACCCAGTTCTTCGGTTTTTTGCATCACTTCCAGCTTCTCCGTTTCCTCGGTCGTGTAGGTCATGTATTCCTCGGCGCTGACCTCGGTAGCATACACCGCCGACTGAACGCCGCCCAGACCAAACCACACCTCCTTGTATTTTCTTGAAGGGTTGTTGGCCATGTTGATGGAGAGGATTTGCCCCTTTTCCTTTTCGGTAAGTCCCAAAAGGGCTTGGATACTGTCGAACTTGTTCATGTATTTGCGCTGGTCTAACAGTATCTTGCAGTCGGAGTTGTTGATGATACTTTCCTTGACGACGGGCGAGGCGATGATGTCGTCTATTTCCTGGGTTACGACGACGGCTTCCCCGAAATATTTCCTTACCGTTTTGTACATATATTTCAGATACTCAGCCATATTCGCGGACGAAAGGGCTTTCCATGCCTCCTCTACAATCAGTTGCTTGCGGACACCTTTCAGGCGGCGCATTTTGTTTATAAACGCCTCCATGATGATAATCGTAACCACGGGAAACAATTCCTTGTTCTCTTTTATGGAATCTATCTCGAAGACAATAAAGCGTTTGGAAAGCAGGTCGATGTTTTTGTCCGAGTTGAGCAGGAAGTCGAAGCGGCCGCCCCGGTAATACTGGCGAAGCGTGGTCAGCATGTTGTCGATATTAAAATCTTCGCGGCTGACCTTGATTTCCCTTTCTTCCAGTTCCCTGCGGTAATCGTCCCGCATAAACTCGTAGAAGGTGTTGAACGAGGGGACGATAGAACGGTCTGCCCTTATCCGCTCGATATAGGCCGATACCGCGCTGCCGAGTTCCCCGCTTTCGGTCTTGCTGACCCTGTCGTCCTCGGATTTCCAGAGCGTGAGCAGCAGCGTCTTGATGCTGTCCTTCTTCTCGACGTCGAACACATAGTCGTCCGTGTAGAACGGATTGAACGAAATCGGGCTTTCCTCGGTGTAGGTGAAATAGATGCCGTCTTCCCCTTTGGTTTTCCGGCGTATCATTTCACACAGTCCCTGGTAGGAATTTCCCGTGTCCACGAGGACGACGTGCGTCCCCTGTTCCCAGTATTGCCTCACGAGGTGGTTCATAAAGAAGGATTTTCCCGAACCCGAAGGCCCCAAGACAAACTTGTTGCGGTTCGTGGTAATTCCCTTTTTCATCGGAAGGTCGGAAATATCCACATGGAGGGGCTTTCCCGACACGCGGTCGCACATCCTGATGCCGAAGGGCGAGGGGGAGCTTTTGTAGTTGGTTTCCCCGGTAAAGAAGCACAGGGCGGGTTCGATAAACGTGTAAAACGATTCCTCCGCCGGAAAGTCCCCAGCATTGCCGGGCATGGCCGCCCAGTAGAGCGTTGCCGCGTCCGTCGTGTTGTGGCGCGGCTTGCACTCCATGAGCGCCAACTGGCTGCCTACGTCGTTGCGGATATGCTTGAGTTCATCCGCGTCGTCGCTCCACGCCATGACGTTGAAGTGCGCCCTGACCGAAGTCAAGCCGAAGCTGTGCGCTTCGTTCAGGTACTTGTCTATCCACTCCTTATTTATCTGGTTCCCACGAGAATAACGGGAAAGCGACTGCATGTTCCTTGCGGATTTTTCAAACTTCCGCAGGTTTTCGGCACTGTCATCCAAAAAAATGTATTGATTGTACACATGGTCACAGGAAAGCAGCAGGCCGACAGGCGCGGCAAACGAGAGCAGGCAGTCGCTTCTATCCGTAGATAGCTTTTCATAGCGCATGTCCGTCCCGACTTTGCCCGGCAGGTCTTCCACGTCCGACAGCGTGTGCAAACAGACCGTGTTACTGCCTATCCGCAAACCGTCGGCTCCGAGTTCCATATCCTGCAAGCAGGTGGTGTCTTCCAGCGACAGGGCAAAGTACTTCTCCACCAGCCCCGCGCTTTCCGGCGTTCCCGTGATTTCATCGGAGGTCAGGCGCGTCAGGGTAATAAACCCCGAATCGTTTACTATACGCTCAAACTGCCCGACGGCTTCGATGAATTTCACCGCCGTTTCCTTATTTACTTCTTTCGGCAGGATAAACCCGCGACAGAGCGACGAGAAGTTGGACTGCATACGCATCCTTTCCTTCGTCGTTTTTGTCAGGAATAAGAAACAGGTGTGATTGAGGTACGGGCGTTCGTTAAAGTGGCGTTCAAACGAGCGGGACAGGAAACTCATGTCTTCCCTGTCCGTTTCCGGCTTGTAGTTCTCTTTTGTGAACCAGTCCTGCTTTTGGATTACCGAGTAATCCGGCAACACCTTCACCGCTTTCGCCCATGCCGAGTGTATCGCTTCATATTCGGCGGAGGTTACGGTGAACAGTTCGGGCAAGTCCACCCGAAAGGCGACCGTAATATCCGCGTCCTTGCTGATGATGCAGCCGTGCTCCACCGAAAGCAAGGGGAACTTGCTTTCGATGGTGGCTGCTTTTAGTGTGTTACGCATACGCGGCCTCCTTTCTCTTACAGTGCAGGAAGAAGCGGCACGAGTTTTTGCGATTGATAAGGAAACGCGGGTGTTGGCGTTTGGCCAGCAGTTTCATCAGCCCGTGTTCCCCATATTTCGCGTTCAGGTTGAAGGTCAGCCATACCAGACAAGAGGCGGCAATTACACCGAAGCCGATGCAAAACCATTGATCGACGCCCGCCATGTAGAGGATGACGAAGACGACGAACACGGAGAGCAGGCCGCCCGCAAAAATAAAAAGGTACTGTGCCTTTAAGCCCTTGAACTCGACGCTCTTTCCGATTCCTTTATTTATATTATACTCCATTCTGTTAGTTGTTTGGAGTGATTATAAAAAGAAAGAGCGCAGGATGGTGGCGGCGACAATCAGGAAGATACATGCGCCAAACCACGAGGCCGCGGTTTTCGATGTGTCGGGGTCGCCTGAACTGAACTTGTTATACACTTTGATGCCTCCGATCAGCCCCACAACCGCGCCGATGGCGTATATCAATTTTGTTCCTGGATCGAAATAACTGGTGACCATGTTGGTCGCTTCGGTGATACCGCCGATACCGTTGCCTTGTGCGAAGGCGTTGGCAGCGGCAAGGATAGCCACCGCCGACATAAGAATCTTTTTCCTTGTCATTGCTAATTTTTTTTTAAAGTGGCGGGCATGGGGCGGGATTAGTCCCCACGCACCGCCGGTGGATAATTGCTTTTTTTACTTTCTCGAATTTTTTCAGTGGTTGGCGTCCGTGAGCTAACCGTAATCTCTTTGCTTCATACCTCTTTTTTTTAATTGTTAATCACTATGCGAATGCCCGCGGATCAAAGTCTTTGGGCGCTTTCACGCCTGGTTCATCATTCGTTTCGCCCGCTTCCCGCTTGCGGCGGTGGTAGGCGGCGAAATAGTCATCCATCAGCTTACCGGCGGTGGCTTTCTTTTTCGGCTCGCCGGATACGGCCTGTTCAAACATATCGGTCTGTCTGACCTCTGCCAGAACCCGCCCGGCTTCTTCCCGCTGTTCGGAACTGGCGGCTTCTGGATTTTCCACCGTTTTCACCATGCCCGACAAATCGTCGAAGTTTACCCCGGTCGCCATACCTGCCCCGGCAGGTTCCCCCGCTTCCCCGCTTTCTTCGGAATCTACGTTGTCTTCGTAACCGTCGGATGCTGACCCCTCCGGCTCGTCGTTGAAACTTAAATCTATTTCGCCGGAATCATCCGTCCCGCCCGAAGAAAAAACCTTGTCCAACTCGGAGGGAGGGATCGTTGCCGGAGTTTCCGGGTTTTCCCTGCCTGCGTTTCCGGGAGCAAATGTAGGCGTATTTTCTTCACGTTTATCGCTTTTAATCAGCGTGGTAGCTTGTGGCAGCGAGTGGCGCAGGTCGAAGCCGCTTTTCCCGATAATGTCCTCTTTCGGGGATGCCTTGAATGGGTTGAACGCCGGGCGTTTCGCCGCATTCCTTTTCCGTTTTACCGACCGTTCCCACACGAGGTAGCAGGCGAGGAAAATCAGGTACAGCACGATGGCTGTAATGAATATCCGTATCATGGCCTAAAATATTTGCCCGATATTTTTTTCGTACAGGTCGGTAATATCACCTTTGTACGTGGCAAAATGATGCTCCAGCACATTGTGGATGTAGCTGAACAGGGACACTTCGTTTTTGCCTATCACCTGCACGATTTTAATAATCCGTTCGTGATGTTCCTTGCTGATATAAGCCGTCTTACCGCTCCGGGCTGTTGTTTCGGCTTCGTGCATGAACAGCGATTTGTAATCCTGCGGCTTACTCTCTTTTGTCGGAGCGACTTTGCCGCGTCCGAATACTACTATCCTTTTCATTTTCTTTGTTTTTAATGGGTTGTTTAAAATACGTCCGTATTTTTCTTACGGTACAATTCAGTAATTTCGTCCTGATAGGTGGAAAAATGGTGTTCCAGTATGTTATCCAAATAGCCAAACAGGGAAAATTCATTTTCACCGATTACCCGAACGATTTTGAGGATACGGTCGTGGTATTCCTTGCGGATATACACCACTTTCCCGTTGCGCGTTTTGATGGCGGCATCTTTGAAAAACAGGGTTTCGTATTCCTGCGCCTTGTTTTTCCGCCGCTTGTTTTCTTCTTTCGGCGGTTCCGACTCTTTGACAGGTTCCGCCGCTGCAACCACCGCTTCCGGTAATGGCAGTACCGTTTCTTCCGGCGCAGCCTGCGGTTCCGGTAGCGGTACCGGGTCGGTTTTTAGTTCCCTGTTACTGCTCTTAGTTTGGGCAATAACAAAATCGGGATTAATACCGGATGTATCTACCCGCTTACTCATGGCCGGTAAGGTTAAGGACTTCCAACAGTTCATCAGCCAGCGTATCAACATTACTGCCTTTCAACAGAGATTTATCCGGCGGGAACAGCGTCGAGAGGAACAGCGGCTTGTGTTCGATGTTTTGCTCGCGGCGGAAACGCACGGCATTGGGGAGGAATGTTTTGAGTAGCGGAAAATCCAGTTCCTTGATAACGCCTTCGTACACCTCGTACAGTTCGGTCTTTTCACGCCCATCCACCAGATTCCACAGCAGGTACATCGCTTTGATATTGGATTTTCCGGTAGCGATGATATTATCCCTTACCGAAATCATGTAATCCAGCGTACTTTCCATCACCACGCGCGAGGCAGCAATCGGCGCAATGAGAAAATCCATGTGCGCCAGGGTTAGAATCAAATCCCTGTTATTCATCGTGCCGGGCAGGTCGAAGAAAATAATGTCAAAATCCATATCATAATCTTCGACTATTCGTTCGGCATCGGCTATCGCCCTGCTGGTGTCGCTCTCTACAATGGGATAAGCTTTCCTGCCTTCCAGCCGGGTAAATTGCTCGTAAGCCATTCCTTTGTAAAACTCGTCGTCTTCCAACATTTTAAAATCCCGTTTTCGCATGCTGTGAATACTGTGCTGCGGAAAATCGCAGTCAATGATAGCTACGTTGTAACCCAGTTCGTAATGCAGGTAGGAAGCTGCCAACACGGTAAGGGTTGTTTTTCCGGCTCCGCCCTTTTGGGTCGAGAATGCCACATAAATCGGTTCCTCTTTCATTGTTTTACATTTTTAATTATACATCTGATTGTTTGTCTATTTATCTGTTTTCATTTTCGTTTGCATCTGAAAACCTTTGTTTATTCTGTCATTTACAAGCCTGCCTGTTTGTATGAAATCGTAAAAGCATAAAAGCACAAAACTTTAAAAGCATAAAAGCGTATCGGAATAAATGTGCATACATGCTTTTATTTTTTTGCACATTCCAAATCGTACGATTTGAAAATTTACTTTGTTCGTTTACCTGCCTGCTCATATAACCGTTTGTTTATTCTTACCCGATTTTACAGTTTGGAACACATGAAATTTTATGCGTTTACATGTTCTTTTAAAATTGTTTTCAGCGGCAAAGGAAAGCCTTCTTTTTGAGGTAATCACCATGTTTCGGGTCGGTGGCAACTTGTGGCGTCGAGTGGCGTCGATGAGTGACACACAGCGGATTGGATATGCCCGTAACTTTGCAGCATGAAATGTTACGGTCGGGTGCGGGGTCGCTTTTAAGGTTTAGTTACCCCTTCCCAAACTGCCCTTTGACGTGCCGACTTTTCTTTCGGCGAAGCCGGAACAAAATCTGCCCCTGTGGGCAGATTTTCATTTGCGTCTGGGCAAATAGCAAGGTATGTTTCGCGTAACGCGAAACGTTTTCCGTAACCGGAAAACCCTTACCCTTGCAGGGGGCAAACTACCTCCGAAGTCGGTAGTTTAGGGGCGATGCTGCACCCGTCGTGACGGATTTATGAACCACTTTAAAAATCCGTGTTATGAATGAAAGTAAAGAACCCCGTAAAAGGGGAAAAGGCGGACGACCGCCCAAGAGCGACCCGGCGGAAAACTGCCTGATGGTGCGTTTTTCCGATGCCGAGTACGCCGGGTTCCTCACCATGTACGAGCAGTCGGGCATCCGCTCGAAGGCGCGTTTTATCCTTGCCCGTATCTTCGGCGAAGCGTTGCGCGTGATAAAAACCGACAGTTCAGCGGTCGATTTTGTGATGAAACTGTCCGCTCTGTACGGGCAAATCCGTTCCGTCGGCGTGAATTACAATCAGGTGGTGAAGCAGCTTCACACCACTTTCGGTGAGAAAAAAGGTAAGCGTCTCCGCGATGACGTCTTGATTCGCTTTTTGTAACCCTGTACATTTGCAAAT
>NZ_JBHSGN010000045.1:0-63223 GCF_042654545.1 Dysgonomonas termitidis | reverse complement strand
CAAATATAAGTATTTTCACTCATCCTTAACGAATTATCAGTTTATCAGCAGACCCTAATTATAGGTGAAGGTGTAAAAATTGCTTTCACAAAGAAAGCATCGTAATATACTAATCATTTAAAATAAGTTTAATTTAATTTTTTTTTACAAAAAAGATAATTGTTAAAATTTTTTACTACTTTTGACTTTTGTGCCGTGATAATGAAAAATTATCCTAAATAACCAAACACTGAACTCAAGAATTACATAATATGCCGTTCTCTTTATCTATATTTTTGATAAATAAAAAAGCTCTTTTTATTTCTTTGTTTTTCTTTTATTTGGGGCCAAATCTTTTTCCCCAATCCTTACCAAAAGCAGACAAGGCACAGGAAGACTTTGCAATTATAGAGTCTCAAAACCGTTTCATTGATAACCTGAATATTGGGACAGGCGAACAGGCCGGTACAGCCTACAACCTGCCTGTGGGAATAAAGAAGATCGTGGGGAATATACCATTTACTTTGGCTATCACCAATGTGCGTTTTGGAAATCAATACGGGAAATTAACACTCCTGATGAAGATGCGTATCCCGCAGTCAGGTAGCAAACAGGATAAGGAATTATTATTCGGAGCCACAGATGTTAAAATAACCAATACAGGAGATCTTGTTGGAGATGTTAAATTATCCTTATTGAATAATATCCCCCTTTCCCTTGGTAACTTGGGAAATGTCGTTTTTAAAGGCAGCCTGAATGACAGTACAGGAAGGGCTGAATCCAATACCTATGTCTCCCTTGACTGTAATGGTAATTTCAAAGAACTATCCATCGACGCCGATGTAATACTGAATCAAAATACTTTTAGCCTTGTATCCGACAGAAGCAAGCCCGTTACAAGCAGTTTTAAAACCGTTATCCATGACTGGAACGATCTGATCGCAGAAATTTCGCTTCCTGCCTTCGAAATAAAAGGAGCCGAAGGTTTTGAGTTCAGTCTGTCAAGGGCGACATTGGATTTAAGTGATCTGAAAAATCCCATATCATTTACTCCTGACCCTCAATATTTCAGAGAATATTTTACATTACCCGACCCCGACTTATGGCGGGGCCTGTATGTTGACCGGTTTACATTAACCTTTCCGGAACAGTTTAAGAATAAACAATCGGGACAAAGGATCATCCTGGAAGCATCACACCTGCTGATAGACGAGAATGGCATCACAGGTGATATCACAGGTAAAAATATATTATCGCTGGAATACGGAGACGCTTCGGGCTGGGGATTCTCGGTAGAAGATTTCCGTTTGTCATTGTTAGCGAATAATATCAAGGGTTTTGGTTTCGGCGGACAGATCAATATCCCCATCTCGGAGAAAAGCCAGCCGCGACCTTATGAAGCATACATATCCAATAATGAATACCTCTTCAAGGTCGGCCTGGGAGAAAACCTCTCTTTTGACATATTCGGACAAGCCCAAATGCGCCTTGATCCGACTTCCTACCTGTTGATGCAGGTGAAGGACAGGCGTTTTAGCCCGAAGCTCGTCTTAAACGGCTCGATGGGTATTGATAAGGATGGTCTTAAGATGGAACAGGTCGTTTTCAAAAAGCTGGCATTCGCTACCGAATCTCCTTACTTTTCGGTGGAATCCGTCGAATACGGCGGGGAAGTCAAACTGAACAATTTTCCTGTCACAATAAGTGATATACGCTTTAAAACGGCTAACGATCTGGCTACGCTTGGATTCGATATCAAAGTCAACCTGATGCAGGAGAAAATAGCGGCAGGAGGACGCCTGGAATTAGCCTCACAGTATACAGACGGTCGTTGGAAATTCAAGGGGCTTAATATCGGAGCCATTAAACTTGAGAACACCCAACTGGCAGGCTTTAGCCTGGATGGGGAGATACGCATAGAAAAAGACCACCCCATATACGGGAATTATTTCGGAGGGTATATACAGGCGACTTTCGGCGCCTTATCATCAGGCCTGAAAGTCGGGGTTACCTCCGTCTTCGGCAATAAGGATTTCCGTTACTGGTATGTAGAAGGGCAGGCAGAATTCAAGGGAACAGATATCCCTGTAGGCCCGGTATTCCTGAACGGGTTTACCGGAGGCGCTTACTACAGGATGTCGCCTGCCGTAGGAAGCAAGCTCCAGGCCTATGCGCCGGATGACAAAGTATCATTAGGCCTGAAGGCCGGAGTTTCATATCATGTCGGAAGCAAGTTGGCCCTGAACGGAGATGCCCTTTTTGAAATGAACTTCCTGTCCTCCGGGGGAATAAAGAATATCCGCTTTTACGGCAGCGCACAGTTTATGTCACCGCTTGATATGAGCGGCAAACTCGGCAAGCTCGGTGACATGCATAAGAATGCGCAGGCAAAGGTCGAAAATATCAGCAACAGTTTAACGGATAAGCTGCCGGGTAATATGTCCGGCTCGGATATAACTAAAAAGATATTGCCCGACCTTAAACTGTCAGGGGCAATCAATGCCTATATGGCCATGGACTATGATTTCCCTTCGAAGACCTTCGATGCCGATTTCAGGGTGATGGTCTATGCGCCGGGTGGCATCTTGCGCGGGACAGGCAACAATAATGAGGCAGGCTGGGCCAAACTCCACTGTTCTCCTCAGAGTTGGTATATTCATGTAGGTACGCCCAATAATCCGGTTGGACTAAAACTTGGACTGGGGCCGCTATCCTTAAGTACGCAGTCCTATTTTATGCTTGGTGACAAATTGGAAAACCCGGTCGTTCCCAAAGAAGTCATCGATATACTGGGAATCACCCCGCAGGAGGCGGACTATATGAAAAGCCCGGACCTGACGGCGGCGGGCAAGGGAGTCGCTTTCGGTTCCCGCTTCTCATTTGATACAGGGGATATGACTTTTCTGATCCTGTACGCCCGCTTTATGGCCGGGGCAGGCTTCGATATTATGCTCCGTGATATGAGTAACTATGCCTGTGAAGGAAGCAATACTCCTGTCGGTATGGACGGTTGGTATGCCAACGGGCAGTGCTATGCCTACCTGTCGGGTGAACTGGGCGTTAAAATCAAACTCCTGTTTATCAAAAAGAAAATTACTGTCATTAAAGGCTCCACGGCCGCCTTGTTGCAGGCAAGGCTTCCGAATCCGACCTGGGTAGGCGGACAACTGGCCGTCAGACTGAATGTACTGGGAGGCCTGATCAAAGCCAATATGAAAATGAAAATGAGCTTTGGCAACGACTGCAAGCTGGTAGCCATCAACGGGGACAGTTCCCCTCTGGACATGCCTTTGATCGCAGACCTGACCCCATACGATAAAGATACGGATGTAGATGTATTCCTGTCTCCGCAGGCTACCTTCAATATGCCTTTAGGCGAACCTTTCGATATCGAGGACGACAACGGGAATATTAAATCCTACCGGATAAAACTTGCCGACTTCTATATAACAGACAGTAAAAACCAAAAGGTTGAAGGCAAGGTGAAAATGAATAAGGCTAATGATGCGGCCACATTTGAGTCAAAAGAGATATTGCCTCCGTATAATGATATGAAAGTATCCGTTTCGGTCAATTTTGAAGAATACAAAGGGGGAAGCTGGTCTGTGGTTTCACAAAACGGGAATATAGCCAGGGAGTCGAAGGAAGCCTCTTTTAAAACAGGCGGCGCTCCCAATTATATCCCGCTTACTAATATCTCATATTGTTATCCGGTTGTAGGACAGCGGAATTTCTTTAAGGAAGAGACAAATGCCGGCTATGTGCAGCTAAAAAAAGGGCAAAGCTACCTGTTCCCTGATAACTTCACCTATGACGCTAATTTTTCAGCGAAAAACGGCAATATGGCAAAGGCGGCTTTCAGATATAGCAGTTCGGATTCACGTATTAATTATTCCCTGCCTGATATCGTAAACCAGACAGACTATGAACTGGTATTTGCCGCCTCCACGGGAGGGCAAACCGGACAACCGTCAGAAACACGGAAAACGATCGGCACATTGACCGATGCAGAAGGAGAATCCTTCTCTGTAGACTATATGCAGCAGGCTGCACAAAAAATAACAAAGGACGGCGTATTGGAAGTGTTGAAATACCCTTTCCGGACAAGCCAATACAATACTTTCGGTCAAAAACTGTCTGTATTACAGCTGGAACCGACATCCCGTTATGTAAATACGGATGTACGCTCATTGCTCCTTAAATCGAGGGATAGCTACGAAGCTTTCGATGAAACGGAGCTTACCGGTAACGGTTATACCGCGGGAGCACCTCTGATATCTGCGGAAGCGGCGATGGATAATGATTATTACACAAAAGACATCGCGCCTTTAGTCTATAACTGGTATCCGCAAAAAGGCATTACCATTACCGGCAGGGATGTAAATGAGTACGGTGTACCTCCGTCCAGAGCTTTCCCATTGTATGACGGGTACCTGGGCTATATATCCGGGGATGCCTTTAACGATTTTATGTCGAAGATACTGCCGTTTGTATATGAGCTGCCGTACTATTACAGTAAAGATTATTACGAACTGAGGACAAAAGCAGTGAATTCATTCGATAAGGGTATTAATATGCAGCCGCTGATGCCGTTGATCAACAGCCACTTCCTGTTTATCAGGCAGGGGAACTATAAAACAACCTTCCGGTACAACCTTCCGGGCGGAAAAGCGGGAACTACCAGGCAGATGGATTATATAAATACACTGGACTGGCGATAATAATCTTACACATTTATAGAATTACAGAATGATGAAAAAACTTATTATATATTTATTCTTGTTACAGTTTGTACAGAATAATATTACATTATCAGCTCAGGAATATAATGTCACCGCTACACCAATAGAGAATTTTCGGGCCAAAGGTTTTGTTACAGATAAGAATGAAATAAAACTTCGCTGGTCCCCGGGAAATACAAGGGCATGGTCTGACGGAATTAAATACGGATATACAGTCAAGCGTTACACTGTAATGATTGATAATCGGTGGCAGGAAACTCCCGGAGAGACAATATTTGTGGAAAACTTAAAACCACGAGCTTTGGCAGACTGGGAAGAATATGCCAATAAGTCGGATTATGCAGCCGTCATCGCACAGGCTTTTTACGGTGAAGACTTTGAGCTCAGCGCTTCGGGGAATAATGATATCGGCAGTATTATTAACCAGGCAAACGAGTTGGAACAGCGTTTTTCCACTTCGGTCTTTATGGCCGAATACGATTATAAGGCAGCAGTATTGGCCGGCTGGGCATGGACGGATAATACGGTAAGAGACAACGAGCGTTACCTGTACCGTATTTACCTGAACCGTCCGGAAAGGTTACAGGGAGATACTGCGGCAGTCTATTTAGGATTGGAAGATAAAAAGGAACTGCCCAAGCCCATCGGGTTAAATGCTCTGTTTGGAGACAAGACCGCGATGCTGTCATGGAACTACACTCTGTTGTCGGATACCTACCATTCTTACCATATAGAGCGTAAAGAAGAGGGTGGTACTTTTAAAAGGATAACGGAACTGCCAGTTACCGCACTGGACGGTGAAATGAAGGAAATTTTCTATACCGACAGCCTTACAAACAATGAAACCGTCTATACCTACCGGGTGACCGGACTGACCGGATTCGATGAGACAGGGCCTTGTAGTGAAGAAGTCAGCGGAAAAGGAGAAAAAGCTTTAAGTTGTATCCCTTATATTTACAGTGGGGATTTCATAGGAAAAGACCGCGCGAAGATTTATTGGGAATTTGAATGTGAGGACAGCAGCCTGATCGATAAGTTCAGCCTGTCGGTATCAAAAGATATAGACGGGGAATACCAGTCTCTATTAGACAATATCCCGTTGGATAAAAGGGAACTGGATTTTCCGTTAACCGATGCCAGATCGTATGTTAAGTTACAGGTAAAAGCCAATGATGGGCGTAAAACGGAGTCTTTCCCGTTTTTGCTGAGGCAGGTAGATTCCATTCCTCCTGCTGTCCCGACAGGATTGAAAGTCGGGATAGACTCTACGGGAGTTGCCCGTTTATCCTGGGTTGAGAATCAGGAACCGGACTTATTGGGTTACCGCATCCTGCGTTCTTTTACGGAAAACGAGGAGAAATCATCCGTAACACCGGAATTTATTCCCCGAAACCATTATGCCGATACGCTTTCCCTTGATTTGGGTAATAGCTATGTCTATTATAGCTTGACAGCTATCGATGAGCGCTATAATGAATCGGCGCCATGTATGCCGGTCAAAGCCGTCAAGCCCAATAATAAGACCCCGGACGAGCCTGTTATTACCGGGTATAAATTATTGCCGGATAATAAAGTTGCTATTGAATGGACCCCAAACCCCGGACATCCGGATATAACCTATAAACTGATCCGGACGAATTTTGACAACCCGGAATATACCAGGACAGTATTTTCAGGTGATTATAATACAACGTCTTACTCGGATGAAATCCCTGTAGCGGGAAAATACCGTTACAGTCTGGTCGCTTATGGCGCTGACGGGAAGAAATCTTTTTCTCCGCAGCCCCTTGAAATTGAAATCAAGTCGAATACAGCATCCAATGAAGTCTCAGGATTGACCTATTATGCTGATTCCAATAAAGGTTATATCGAATTATCATGGAAAAAACATGAAAAAGCAAAATTGTACAGGATATACAAAGCTACCGAAGATGAAAAGATGGCTTTATGGAAAGAATTGGAGCCGGATGAAACACGGGTTACGGATGAGAATGTGTCCGCAGGGAATAATTATACTTATACGATTCTATATATTACCGATGAGGGCAGGCCATCGAAAACAAAGACAATTGTTGTAAATTATTAAAACCTTAAAAACCTGACACAAAATATATGAAAAAGATAATATTCTTTCTCTTTTTTCTGACTTCGGCTTTTCTCAGGGGGCAAGTAGGTACTTATGAAATTAAATTCTATATAAGCCAACTTGATGTTTATGCGAGCATATCAGGTAATTGCGGAAGCTATGTGCATACAAAATTGCGGTTCAGCAACGGTTCCGAAGAAGAATATTTTAACCAGCCGGTAGGAGATGGAGAAAACCTTCCACGGACATGGACAAAGACTTTTACCGCAGACAAGCGCTTGTCAAGCATTTGGGTAAATTCGCAACCGAGGAAGTGGAACGGCAGTCTGTTTGGAGGAAAATGTGAGAATAATCAGGGATATACAGGATATGTTTATATTTCTTATGGCTATTATACGAGTAGTACCGGTACGCGGTTTTGTCAGAACTTTGGTTTTAACGGATATCGTAGCATACTTCCAAGATTAACAATTATTCAAGAGACCAATTATCTTCCAACGGAAGACAGGATTACGATTAAATCCCATACTAATTTCAGATATGAAGAATATAACTGGCAATACCGTATAAGCGGTTCAGGCTGGACTCCCCTGCCTCAATACGATGGGCAATCATCTATTTTAGCTAATGCCAAAGATATATTGGGTAACAATGCAGATAATTATGCCGGACAATATGTCGATTTTCGGCAGGTTGCTTATAATAATAATTCTGTTTCGAATATTGTATCCTATAATATCCGTAAATCCTCTCCCCGTATTCTGAGTACTACAGCTACAGATAAGATTTGTTATGGAGCGGCAAACGGGAAATTGAAAGTACAGTTGGACAGAGCCTTGTTATCCGGTGAACGGTTGATCATAGATTATAAGAATCTTACAACCTTATCTATCGGTAATATTCCAGATCCGGTAGTAGGTAGCGATAATAGTTTTTACCTTGAAAACCTTGATGCAGGCAACTATGAGATCCAGGTATCCGGTTTTTATAATGGCCTTACGACTTACTCAAATAGCCCGGATCATAAAAAAACGGGGAAGATAGAAAGCTTCCTGCCTCTTACCTATTCCACTGCTGGCAAAACAGATATCGCTTGTTTTGGAGCTGATAACGGCTCGATTACCGTCGCGGCTTCCGGCGGTGATGGCAGTTATACCCTTCACTGGCGCGCACAGGGCGGGAGCTATACGGCAACAGCTTTTACTTCTTCCACCCAAACCATCCTGTCCAATCTGCAACCCGGAACTTACGAATACTATGTCACAGACAGTCATAACTGCGAACTTCGTGATATAGACGGCATCATTATCCGGACAGTAACCCTTACCCAGCCAGCTAAGGCGCTGGATTTTGTTTTCCAGGCTTCCACGGAACCTTCAGGTTATAGCAGGAGCGACGGCTCGGTGACACTGGAAGGCGATGGGGGAACACCTTTATCCGGCAATACTTATACCGTTATCTGGAAAAATAAACAAACAAACCAAACAGTTACAAGTGTAGAGAACGATCCTTCGGGAGCGAAATTCCGGACAATAGCGAAAAACCTCCCAGCCGGGACGTATACGGTGGAAATCAAAGACGCCAACAATTGTACATTTACGGATGAGATAACAATCGGCCAGCCCGAAGAATTGGTTGTAACCATTGAAAATACGCAGCAGATACTATGCAATGGTAATACAAACGGAGAATTAGTTGCCCACGCCCGCGGGGGAGTACTGGAACCCGGACAGGTTTATACCTACCAATGGTATAAAAAGACCGGAACCGCATACCAAACCATACCTGTGACCGACAGCATTGCCCCGAACCTGGGTACAGGAGACTATAAGGTCGAAGTCAAAGACCGTAGCCGGATTGTAAATATAGCCGGAAAAGAGTTTATCCTAAACGAACCGGCAGTGTTAACCACTACTCTGGCAAAACAGGATGTGACATGCTTCGGAGACAATAACGGATCGATCCGTATTGAAGTATCCGGTGGTGCCGGAGGATATAAGCTCTATTATAAATTGAAAAACGACGCGGCCTATGGCCAGCCGTTAAACCCGCAAGGAAGCGTATTTACCCTGAATAGCCTTACGGCTAACGAATATTGGATATACATTACCGATGCAAATGGGTGCATTGCTCCGGTAGGAGGAAACGACGTTGCGCAAATCACCATCAGCCAGCCCCCACAGGCTTTGGAGATAAGCAATGCTGTAGTAAAACCTGTCAGCGGTTTCAGCCGTTCTGACGGAAGCATCACGATAAAAGTAAAAGGAGGAACGCCGAATCCGGGAAATCCTGCTTATATTGTAACATGGAAAAATGCTTCGGGAACAACGATAGCAAGCAGTGAATCGACAGGGACGGACAATATCTTCGCCTCGAAGATAGAAAACCTAACCAATGGCATTTATACGGTAGAAATAAAAGACAGGAATTACACAGGTGTGACCAATGCCTGTTATGTAACTGCAGGTTTTACGGTTATCCAACCGGAAGCATTGACTTTACAGTTGGAAAATACAAATGGAGTCTATTGTTTTGGAGAAGAAACGGGGAAGCTCGTGGCTCATGTAAGAGGCGGCGTATCCGGAAGTTTCTCAGGCATGCCCTATAACTATAAATGGTATAAGGTCACAAGCGGAAATGCTACGCTTATCCCGAATCAGAATGACAGCATCCTGTCAAACCGTCCCGCCGGGTTTTACAAGGTAAGGATCGAGGATGCCAGCAGCCCGGCCAATACAATCGAGTCGGCAGTTTTTGAAATCACACAACCCGTATTGCTTACCACAACGCTTACAACCCGGAATATAGGGTGTTATGGCGAAAACACAGGTTTTATCCGGATAAGTGTATCCGGAGGGACGGGAGACTATAAACTTTTCTGTAAAAAGGAAGGGACAGATGCCACATACAGGGAATATCCGGTTAATACGGGAGATAATACGTTTTATCTTGATAACCTCTATTATGGGAAATATAATGTATATATTCTTGATGCAAATAATTGCTATGCAAAAATAAATGGAAATAATGTCCATGAAATTATATTGACCCAGCCAATGACTCCTTTATCCATTACAGAAACAAACCAGACCAATGTATCCGGATTTGGACGTTCTGATGGAGAAATAGCAATCAAAGTATCCGGAGGAACGATGAATGCCTCCGCACCGTACTACGATATTGTCTGGAAAAATAGCTCAGGTACAGTAATAACAAGCACTGACACTTTTGATGCCTACGGCGTATTTACCTCAAAGATACAAAACCAACCCAAAGGAACATACACCGTAGAGATCAGGGACAACAATTATGGAAGTACGGCTAATACCTGCTATGCGACAGCTACTTATATCCTTACCCAGCCCGATCCCCTGCTTGTACAACTGATACAGGCAGACAGCATCTACTGTCACGGAGAAACTACAGGAACGCTGGTTGCCCATGCAAAAGGGGGAGTGCCTAACCTCCAGACAATCTACCCATATACCTATAAATGGTACAAAATAGAAAACGGTAACGCAGCGCTTATCCCGAATGAAACAGACAGCATTTTAGAACAGCGTCCGGCAGGATTCTATAAGGTAAGGATCGAAGACTTCAGCCGCACCGCCAATACCATCGAATCCGGAATTTTTGAAATTTCCCAGCCAACATTGCTGACCACCGTATTAACCACACGGGATATTTCCTGCCACGGACTGAACGACGGCTTTATCAGGATAGAGGTAGCAGGCGGAACAGGAAGTTACAGGCTCTTCTGTAAAAAGGCGGGAACAGATACCAACTATATAGAATACCCAGTCAATCCGGATCATAAGACCTTCCTGATAGACAACCTTTATTCCGGAACCTATAGTGTCTATATACAGGATGCCAACGGATGTTATGCTCAGATAAAGTCGGAAGACATACACGAAATCACCTTGGCTCAACCTGCCATACCATTAGCGATCTCAGGCATGTCTAAAACCGATGCTTCGGGCTTCGGCCGCTCCGACGGGAATATAAAGATTACAATAGAAGGAGGTGCGCCAAATGTGGACAACACTTATAATGTGGATTGGAAGAATAATACAGGTCAAACCTTGTCTGCAACAGGTTCCATTGAAAATGGTAAATATGTTTCATTGCTGAATAATATACCGAAAGGAAACTATACTGTAGAAGTAAAAGACAAGAATTATGCGGGAGCCTATCCGGAGGCCAATGCTACCTGTATAGTTACGGAGCTATATATCATCTCCGAACCCGATAAGTTGCTGGCAGGCGTGGAAGAATCCCATTTTATATCCTGCCACGGCATGTTCGACGGGCAGCTTACTGTTCACGCC
This sequence comes from Dysgonomonas termitidis, assembly GCF_042654545.1. Lineage (GTDB taxonomy): Bacteria > Bacteroidota > Bacteroidia > Bacteroidales > Dysgonomonadaceae > Dysgonomonas > Dysgonomonas termitidis. The sequence continues at coordinate 52,085 of NZ_JBHSGN010000045.1, read as the reverse complement.
ACAGGAGGCATCCAAAATCCGGTAGCTGGACGCCTGCCTTATATCTATAAATGGTATAAGGAAGAACCGGGAACAGGATATGCCCTGCTTGCCAACGAACGGGACAGCATCCTCTCCAATATATCCACAGGTAATTACAAAGTTGAAATAGAAGACTACAGCCGCACTGTAAATACTGTTTCGGTTGATTATAACCTTAGCCAGCCGGAATTGTTACAAGCTTCAGCAACCGATATACAAATAATATGCGGGCAGACTGCTGAAATTTCCGTCAGCGTCACAGGCGGTACAGCCCCATACAGCTACCAGTGGAGCACCGGGGATAAGATTGCGTCAGTTAATAATATTACTCCGGGCCGCTATTTTGTCTTTGTTACCGACAGCAGGGGATGTGAAACCACAGCTATCGCAAAAGTTTCGACACCGGCAGATTTACAGGTTACTGCCGTAACAACAAACCCTGTATGCTACGGGGCAGATAACGGAAGTATTAAGCTACAGGTAACGGGCGGTACGGCTCCATATACTTATAAATGGAATAACGGAGCGGTAACCAAAGACCTGGACAATATCAAGGCAGGATCATATACTGTACTTGTTACCGATAAGGACGGATGTACATATACCGATAACTTTATCTTGTCCGATCCTGAGCCGTTAACGGTATATCTGGGAGAAGACCGTACTTTGTGTAACGGGCAGAGCCTTACTTTAACTTCCGCTGTTGCTGATACGAAAACAAAATTCAGTTGGACCGGCCCGAATTCATTCAATGCTGTTTCGTCTGAAATTACAGTCGATAAAGCGGGAACTTATAAACTTACAATAACCGATAGTAAAGGATGTCAGGCTACGGATGAAATAAAAATCAACGTAAAGGATGTAGACATCAGCTCCGAGATATTTGTAGCTACAGAAGTCTTTGCGGGGGATACGATAGTAATAGCCAATATCAGCAATCCGAACCCTGACAGTGTGGAATGGCTGATTGAAGACTCCGACTCGCTAAAAGTCGTTGAGATGGATGAACATTATGCCAGGGTTCTGTTTTCTGAAACAGGATATTACAAGATCGGCTTCAGGGCACATAAAGGGGATTGTTTCCAGGAGATATTCAAGACAATTACTGTTGTAGACAGGGACGGCACAGGGGATGATTCGTTCGGGGAGTCTATTATTGAAAAATATTATGTATATCCTAACCCGAACGACGGCAATTTTAATGTAAAGATCACATTGAATAAGACCAGTGCCATCCGCCTGCGTATAATCAATATTGGTACGGGCAATACTGTCAGTGATAAAAAGTATGCAGGACAGAAGGAATACGACATTCCTTACAATAAGTCTATTGCTCCGGGAGCCTATGTCATTATACTGGAAACGACATCCGGGCATATGAACCTTAAAATGATTGTCAGGTAAGAACCCGAAAGAATAAGTGATAATAACAGGAATAGCAAATAATAAAACAAAAATACAGATGAACCGGCAGTGTAATAGGCAACAGATTATAAACAGCGTATTCCTTCGTTGTATGTATATCCTGATCATGTGTCTGGTAAGTGTGGGAATATACGGACAGCAGCAGACCTATCCGGTACAGGTGTACACCCAGCTGGCGCCCCCATACACACCTCATATACCGGCTTACTATACCGGGACGCAGGCAAAGCTGAAAGTGATGCTTATCAATACCGATATGCAGCAGCCGACGGTCAATGTCTATTTGAGGATGAAGATACTTTCTTCTTCGTTTTCAGCGGTTACCCCGCCGGAGGTCTATACTCCGCAAATAGAGCTTCAGGCAGGTATGCTTGTAACCTTGTCGCTGAATGACCTGGAACCTTATTTCAAAAAGGAGAACCTGCGTGTGAGCGGAGGGCAGAGTGAGTTTTACCGGACACAGATGCTCCCCGATAATTTTTACCGGTTTCATTTTGAAGTCTATGAGGTAGGGACAAACCGCCTCGTCAGCAATACGAAAACGGGCTTTGCCCAGGCTATGATTGCTTCGGGGGAACCGCCCATACTGAACCTCCCGCAAAAAGGCTCGGTAATAAAAGAAAGCAATATCCCGTCCATTATGTTCTCATGGACGCCTAAGCATATGAACTCCATAGCGGCAGCTTACGGGACGGAATACGATATATCGCTGGTCGAAATCTATGACAAACAGGTCGCGCCTGAAGCTGCCTTTGATTATTCGAGGGTTCTTTATACCGAAACCACCAAATCCACATCCTTTATACATACCGTTGCGCAACCATTATTGATTCCGGGCATGCGTTATGCCTGGAGGGTACAGGCCAAAGCCCGTGAAGGCGTAGATGAGATAAGTGTTTTTAAAAATAATGGTTATAGTCCGGTATCCTGGTTTGATTACACCGCCGACTGCAAAACCGTGCAAAGCTGCGGGGCTATTTATGAGAACGGGCATGTCGATATCAGCTGGCAGGATGCCGGGGCGATGGAATATACTGTCGAATACCGTAAAAAGGGAACAAGTAGATGGTATACCGGAACTATAAATAAACCATTGTTAAGCCAACTGTATAACTTGCAGGCGGGAAAAGATTATGAATACCGCATCGGATCGCGTTGTGTGGCAGGAGATGCCTTCCAGTATAATGATCTTCAGGCTTTCCATATACCCGACAGACAGGAAAACGGGCCTAATTGCGGGCTGATGCCGGATATCAGCCTGACCAACCGGACCCCTGCGCGCGAACTGCAATCAGGCATGCCTGTATTGGTGGGCGATTTCCCTGTGTTTATCACAAAGGTAAGCGGTTCGGGACGGTTCACCGGCGAGGGGTATGTGGGCATTCCGTACTTACAGGGAGCTCAGATAGCGGTAACTTTCAAAGATATTGTTGTCAATACCGATAACCGGCTGGTAGAAGGTTTCTTCGAAACGAAAAACGACACGAAGAACAATAACCTGCTGTTCGATGCCGACCAGTACCAGACAGGCGGCAAAGGCGTGGGCGATATCCGCAGCGGTGAAGAACAGGCGGCCTTTAAGGTAGACTATACAATCAATCCGGACATTAAAGCCCTGCCGTTAAAAGCAGATGGGACAAAGGATGAAATAAAAGAAGGAACCGACTATACTATATCTAAGGGCGAGAACGGCAAATACACCTTTATCCTGACCGACAGCGAAGGTAAGGAGCATAAGGTAGAAGCGGATACCATGCCAGCTACTATCGAGGATAAGGAAGGCAATACCTACGAAGTAAACGAAAAGGGAGAGGTTAAACCTGTATCCAAAGTTTCGGATATCAAGCTTGACTCTTCAACAAAAGACACGCAAAGCAAGCTCGGCACACTATCATTCAAGGCAACCAAAAACACAAAATATGCTTTGGACGAGTATAATAGCATTTATGAAAAGGTAACTGAGTATAACGACCAGTATAAGCCGGAAGGCACAGCCATAACAGCCTCTGCCAAGTTTATGCTGCCGGGTGCGAGTGATGAAATAGCCGTATATATTAAAGAAAATAAGGATAATAAGCTTATTCCTGAGAAAGTACGCTTTGTAACGGGTAAAGGCAGGGAATATCCGGCAACATATGATAACCAAACCAAAGAATGGACGCTGACCATCGTCGGCGGACAGGCTAACGACGGGCAGGAACTGTATGCCGTACAGGACACAGGCGACGATAAATATGAGACACTGGGCAAGCTGAATATCTTTACCTATGAACCGTTCAACCGCAGTGTAACCCTTGTTCCTGTCAACGGGGCAATGAATGGTTTGGATAAACAGACCGTGCAAAACGGCCTGAATGAAATATACGGCAAGGTGGGTATTCACTGGACGGTGAATGTGCTGGAGAAACCGTTCAGCTATACACCAAAGAATGGCTCGACCTTTAATGTGACGGGTAGCGGATTGTTGTCGATGTTTACCGATGATATGAAGGCTATTAACGAAGCCTTTAAGCAGTCGGGAGAGTATCAGGAAGATGGTTTGTATCTATTTGTAATAGGAGATAAAGCCAGTGAAAGCGGAACAGAAGGCGATATGCCGCTGGGTTCGCAGTTTGGCTACCTGTTCCCGAATGCGTCAATACGGACTATTGCCCATGAAGTCGGTCACGGTGCATTCAATCTGGAGCATCCGTTCGACAGGCCGGTACGGAACAGTTTCCCTCAAAAGGGTATGCTGGAATATAACCTGATGGATTATCCAACCAAAGATGCTGAAAAGTGGACGGAGTTGGTGAAACTGCAATGGGATCAGACACGGGCTCCGGGACATGTGATAGGGTTGTTCCAGAAGGATAAGAGCGGGATGAGTATGGGAATGCTTGCACAAGAAACAGAGTCAAGCCAACAGATCGATAACCCGGGAGATGAAATAAGTTTCTACATCGGAAACAAAAAATACACCTTCATATTCAGGGACAAGATACAGAACCTGACAAATTCCCAGTTCAACTCAAATAATAAGATATTTGTTGTTGCAAGTTACGTAAAGGACGGGACTTTTGCCGGTTTTTATGAAAAATCAGAGTATCAGAAGTTGCAAGACAAAGATGGTAAAGTTGACCTGTCATCGAATACCATAAAATCACTTCAACAGTTCAAGGCTTATGAACTTAAAGATGTAGAAGAGCTATCAAGCCGGAGTGTGGAGTTAAAAGATGCACTGATTGAAAACAATAACTACGGGAAAGTCAAAGCCATTATCGTATTAAGCCAGGCTATAAGCAATGATGAATATCAAAGTGTATTCAGCGCCGCAAGCAGGGATAATGACTGCCGGATAGAACTGGGTACGAAAAAAGCATATGCGGATGCCTGTCTCGACAAATATATAGATGCTTTGGTTGGTGCCTTGAACAAAGAAGTCGAATATTTTGATCGCAATTGTAATTGTATTGTAAAAAGATCAGGTAGTGAACTGCTTGGTAACTCCGATCCTGATTTCCAGAAATGGTTTACCGATTCTATCGGTGGAGCAGATGCTATAAGAATTTTAGAGAATAGGATATATGAGGCGAATATAGCGCGGTATACGGATAACATAGCCAAGGGTATTTACGGTGCAGATAAATACGGAACAGTTAATATCCCCCAAAGTATAAAGGAAAAAGTAAGAAGGGAAGCTCGTGAAAGTGCATTTCCTGCCATCAAGGCCATGTGGGCAATCGAACGCTCCGGAGCAGATCCTGACGGCTTGTTCTTCAATTTTAGTTCGGTATCGTTCGAGAGGTTTAGCTACTATTATTACCGCGCGCTGACAACTACATCGAATGAAGATGCCAAAGAGATTCTAACCGATGTAGGTTTGCAGGTTGCCATACAATGGGCTTTTGAAGTAATCCCGGCTGTTAAAACAGCAAAAGGCAACCTTGCCAAATGGACGGAAGCAAAGGTTAAGCCTGCTGACCTGATTTCCGAAATAGAGGGCAAAGGCTATTATATCATAGATGGGAACGAAGAAGCCATTATCCTTAAAAATGGCTCGAATCAGGAAGGAAAGGTATCTATTACTGCACGGAATCTGGATAATGTGCAATGGCTAAATATTACCGATGACCTTTTATCTCAAATGAAAGTGAAAGGTTATTCCCTGTTTGATGAAGTAGACGGATTTATTATATTTAAGGATGCAAGTGGACAAGTAGGAAAGATTTCAAGCAAGGCCGCAAATCTGGATGGAATAACTTGGTTTAAGCCGAAGGCTGGTAATACTTGGCAAATTCATGAGGAAAATGTAACAAACTATTTGAAGTTTAAATATGGTAATAAGGTCTCTACACAAGTAAAAGTACAGATATATCATAAAAACGGACAGGCCGTGGAGGGTTACTTAGATGATTTGGTAGAAACATCTAATAAAGATTTGTTGATTATTGATGCCAAACACAGTCAAAAGGCAGCTATTGTTGATGGAAAAATACCAGGATATACAGCAGGACAGAAGCAATCATATCAGTGGATTACAGATGGAGATGTTGTGAAAATTGAAATCATTGGGGATGGAGCTAATAATATACCTGGTTTAGGACGAAAAATTGATATTTTACCTCGTTTAAAAGGAAAGGTTGGTATAATCACTAATGATGCAAGTGGTCAACTAGTAGAGATATCTGTATATAAAACAACAAAATAAATATATTTAAGATTGATATGAAAAAAGCTGAGATTAGAAATCCATTTTTAAAGATGATTGAATATCATCTCCTACCAGTAGGTTTTGAAAAGAAGAAAACAAATGAAGGTTCTGAATACTTATTAAAAACAAAATCGGGATTTAATTGTGTAACACCCATAATAAATCAGTATGGTAGTGTATTTTATATCTCAATGGCATTTGCAATAAGAATAGATGAAGTTTCAGTAATTCTTTCTTTTATTAATAATATTCACGATGAATTTGAGGAATTTCCAACTATAAATTGTGGATTTTCTCATTTAATAACATATGACGATAATCGTATTAGAGTGGAGAATGAGGAAGAGTTTAATGAGGCACTCAAAATGTTGAGTCATATTCTAGAAAATGAAGCTTTGGATTTTTTTGAAAAATACAAAACAACTGCCGATATAGATAAGGATATGAATAGATTTAATCGTCCTAAAGATGCCTTTTATAATGATAACAGAGAACTTATAGGACTAATTTCTGCTGTTTTAAATAAAAATCCACAAGCAAAATATTGGGAAAACTATTACCGTGAAAGCATACAAAAGATGAATCAATACACAAAAGATCAATATGAAAAATTAGTTAGTTATTTGAAAGAAAATTATCCGGGAGTTTTATAGTAGAAATGTCTGCATCCCGCTTACCACTATGGTTACGGTTATTAACTATAAAAAGTATAAAATTATGACACGTGATGAATTAATAAAGCTTGTAAATGAAATTATAAATGTACAAGGAAAATCAGAAGAACAAATTGATGAATTAATTGATATTTTGATAAAAAATGTACCACATCCTGCTGTGACAGATTTAATTTATTGGAACAATTTGACAGCAGAAGAAATAGTAGATAAAGCATTATCATACAAGCCGATTCAGTTATGATGACCTGCTCGCGCGGACTTCTAGTCCGTGTGTTGCGCAGCAAAAATAGATTATAACTATTATGAGTAGAAGATATAAATTTCATAATCCGGATGGGCTTTACTTTATCAGCTTTGCTGTTAAAGATTGGGTTGATGTTTTTTCTCCGCTACCGAACGGGGGGATTCTACCCTCGTCCATTCAAATACATAGCGGATTATAAATCCTGAAAATAAAAGAATAACAATAAATGAAAAAACTAATATACCTGCTAACACTGATACAATTCTACTCCTGCCACACCGAGCAGACTATCCCTGTTGAGATAGACGTTGCTTTACATATCAAGGATGGCAATCACACTTCGCCCCTGTCCGTAACTATAGAGAACAGAACAAAAAGCGCGAGTAGTTTTCAGTGGACTTTTGAAGGCGGCGAACCTGCTACTTCTACAAAGGAAAATCCGGGAACAGTTGTATTTACGGAACCCGGAGAACACTCCATTACATTAGAAGCCTGGAATGATGGTAATCGTACATCGAAAGGATATACTGTAAGAGTCGACAGTACTGTAACGGCGGGATTTAAGACTGAGGCAGATATAAACAATTACGCTCCTGCGATATACAAAATAACTAACCTTTCAGCAGGTGGAAGTACATATCACTGGACATTTGAGGGAGGCGAACCATCCTCCTATGACGGGCAAAATCCACCGGACATTACTTACGCCAACCAGGGAACATACACTATCCGCCTGACCGTCGGTAACGGCAGCGCCACTTTTACATCGGAACAGGAGATCTCTGTCCGCGAACCGTTGGATGCCTCTTTCAGCATCATCCCTTCCTTTGAGGATATAGACGATATGGAAGCCCCTTTACGTGCAACTTTTGAGTCACAGTTACAAGGCGTTGAAACCCTTTGGTGGGAATGCGCCGATGCTACCATTACAAATAATACTTCAGCCGAAGCCGGTATCCATTTCCCTATGGCAGGTCAATATACTGTTTACCTGAATATGTCTAATGGAAAATATACCAAGCGGGTGTCACAGGATATCACAGTAAAAGCAAATACAAACCTGAGAACCCATAAGGATATAAAGTTGGGTATTAACACGGCCCTGGAAACCATAGGCTTCCTTTACTCAACCAGACTAAGGCGCATCATCAAGACTTCCGAAGTCAACAACAGCAACGGGACATTGATCGATATTGCCTTTTTCGGGCTGAACGCTGATTTTACCTATAACCGGTTTGTTTCACCGGATAAGCTGGATGAAACGCCATTACCCGGAGTCCCGGGTGCAAAACCCACTAAATTCATCAATAAAACAGAATTAGGCTCCGTATCCCTTACTCCCAACCAGTTTAATATAATGACAACAGATGCTTTACTTAAAAACCTACAGATCTCAACAGCAAGCTATGGGGACGAATTCTTCGCCGCTACCCCGTTGCCGCGCGTCGTGTTGTTTGAAACTTCGGATGGCCGTAAAGGTGCGATTTTAATAAAGGCATTGATAAACTCAGGTAAAGAAAGCTCATATATACTAACAGATATCAAAATCCAGAAAAATGATTAGACGCCTCTTTATACCCTTAACGGCTTTATTTATAATAACTACAACAAACTTACAAGCACAGAGCTTTCGTATTGAGGATATGAAAAACCTGTTCGGAAAAGGCAATCCGTTGAAACTGACAGGCGGTTTCTCTGCAAATTCCGTTGTCAATGCAGGGAATGGAGCATCAGGGCGTGACCCTTGGGCCTATTACCTGAATGGTAATGTCAATCTGAATATATACGGGCAGGTCAATCTTCCGTTTTCATTCAGCCTGACCAATTCCGGCAGCAGTTACAAACTGCCGTCAAGCCCCAACCGTTTAAGTATCCATCCTTCGTATAAATGGATTACAGGGCATATCGGGGATGTATCCATGTCCTTTTCGCCTTATACCCTAAACGGGCATATCTTTACCGGGGCCGGAGTGGAACTTACACCCGACGGCTGGGAATTTTCGGCTATGTACGGACGTTTTCAGAAAGCAGTAGAATTTGATGACTCCAATCCGGCTTTCCTTCCAACCTATAAGCGCATGGGTTACGGATTCAAAGCAGGCAGGGTAAGGGAAAAATATCAAGTATCGATCAATGTATTCAGTGCAAAGGATAAAATATCTTCATTGGCTATTCCCCCTGACAGCCTCGGTATAACGCCAATGGAAAATCTGGCCGGAAGCATATCATTCCTGTACAAACCAGTCAATTTTATCGAAGTCAGTGGAGAATACGGATTAAGCATGCTAACTACAGATATGCGCTCAGCAGATGATGATATGGACGGTATGTTAGGTCTATGGGCGGGTAGCAATATGTCTTCAGCAGTTTACCATGCGTTCAAGGCGCAGTTAAGTTATATAGGAGAGACAAACCGTTTCGGTGTAGCTTATGAGCGTATCGATCCGAATTACCGCACATTGGGAGCTTATTACTTTACGAATGATATAGAGAATATAACAGTCAATGCCTGGCAGTCTTTCTGGGAAAATAAGATGAGCGTCAGCCTGAGTGTGGGTTATGAGCATGACGACCTGAAAAAAAGCAAGGCCAGCGCATCTTCGAGGGTTGTGGCTTCCGGAAATATAACAGCCTCTTTCAGTGAAAGAGTGAATGCAAACCTTTCCTATACCAACTTCCAAACTTATACCAATGTTCGTTCCAACTTCGAGCTGATCAATCAGGAGAATAACCTGGACAGGCTGGATACGTTGAATTTTGTACAGCTCAGCCAGTCGGCGAATTTGAATATGAATGTTATTACCAAAAAGAATGAAGTTCAGTTGCATAACCTGAATATCAACCTGTCCTATCAGGATGCCGCCAATAAACAGGGAGGGGTTTATCATCCGGGAAGTGTAACAGAGATGATAAATGCCGGTACTTCTTACTCCTGGACTTTTCTGAAATCAGGTTTATCCCTGAATGGCGCCCTTAATTTTAACAATAGTAGAATACTGAATGGCAGTACCCTGACTTGGGGGCCGACATTGGGAATTTCGAGCCGTTTGTTTAAAAAGAAAGTCAATCTGGCCGGATCATTATCCTATAATACAGGTAGTCTGGAAGGGACAAAACAAAATGAAGTTTTTATGTGCCGTATCAACAGTTCCTATTCACCTATACAGCGGCATTCAATCACCTTAGCCTATAACTTCCAATGGCGGTCAGCCGTGAACCGGCCGGCAACGAATAATTCTTTGGCGACCATAGGATATTCCTGTAGTTTTTGACTCGCAGCAAATAAGGGAACAGACAAAATATAAACTTATATAAAATATAAATTCGCTCACTTAATTATTAATTTAAAACAAAAGAAAATGAAAGAAAGATTAAAAGTTTTATCAATTATGTCGATGGTATTATTCCTGTCATTAACTGTAGTTTCTTGTTCTAATGATGACGAGGAAAAAGAGAATAATTCCATTGTCGGGACATGGAAATTCAAATCCGTGGCAGCCGGAGAAATCAAAACCAATAGTACAGTTAATGATGAAAAAATAAAACCGGAAATCATTGCAGCAGCGACAGATGATTTCAAAGAAACCACGATTACCCTTAAAAGTGATGGAACCTTTATAGAAGAAGATAAGGATGAACCTGAACCAAGTACCGGTACCTATACTTTTTCTGATGGAGTATTAACTTTAATAAATAAGAGTAGTGAATCCTATTCGATGAAGGCATCGGTTGAAAATGGGATATTGACCATTGAACAAGACTATACATTCTATTGCAATGGATTGCAACTGGATAAATTGATTGAACTGGGTATTAGTGATCCTGTGAATTTTCAGGCGACAAAAGCCATTGCAAAAATCAGTTTCAACAGACAGTAAAGAAAGAAATCTTTTTAGATATAAGTCCCTCCAAATACTTCTCTTAAAATGGGATATTTGGAGGGATTTTTTATGAGTATTCCGATAACTGCTTGTTATGGAATACGTAATTTTTGTATTACATATTCAATCTCAGATAACGGCAAAATATTCCATCGGATATGGGTCATATAATATGTCTGATATGGAAAAATATATGGAAGACGCTAAATTTGCCCTTATTATGGAGAATTATTTCCAAGTGTACTTTTTGCAGGAATAAAACTCGGAGAGGAAATCAATCCTGAAAATGATTTGCTAAAAGGAAAAAATCAAAACTTTAATGATACGAGCTTTTCTATATTACCTCAGATTGGGATTCAGTACGATATCATTTCATATACCGGGATATTCTGTTCCGGAGGTTATGATATTGATCTAAGTTCTGAAGTGAAAGAGCTTAATAACAATAAGGTCGATTGGTCAGGATTTGGAATTAGCGGAGGGATTAGTTTGAGTGCGTGGAAGAATTAGTACGAGGCACAAATGGATATAGCCAGGAGTAAAAATTGCCCTTTAACCATATTGTATCAATAAATATATGCTCATAAAAACATTAGTACGGTAAGTTACACATATTTTCTATTTTATCGGTTCCAAACAAATTATATTTGCAGATATAAATTCGATAAAGTATATACATAATACCAATGAAAAATTCAATCTTATTCTTATCTGTACTATCTTTAGTCGGGTGTACCGGTCGGCCTGAAAAAAAACCTAATATCATTGTTATTTTGGCAGACGATCTGGGCTTTGGAGATGTCAGCGCTTATGGGTCTGCAACGATTCACACTCCCAATATTGACAGGCTTGCTCATGGAGGCGTTTGCTTTACCAACGGATATGCTACTTCGGCAACTTCGACACCAAGCCGCTATGCATTAATGACGGGAATGTATCCATGGAAGAATAAAGAAGCTAAAATCCTTCCGGGTGATGCGCCTCTTATTATAGATGAAAACCAGTATACACTTCCTAAAATGATGCAAAACTGTGGTTATGCGACAGGAGCTATCGGTAAATGGCATTTAGGAATGGGTAATGGCAATGTAGATTGGAATAAAACAGTAAAACCGGGAGCAAAAGAGACCGGCTTCGATTATTCATGTCTGATTGCAGCAACAAATGACAGAGTACCCACAGTATATGTTGAAAACGGGGATGTCGTAAGCTTAGATCCTGCTGATCCAATAGAAGTTAGTTATGAAAAAAACTTTGAAGGCGAACCTACGGCTATATCCGATCCGGAAATGCTGAAAATGGGATGGGCACACGGGCACAACAATTCCATCGTTAACGGTATACCGCGAATTGGCTATATGAAAGGAGGAGAAAAAGCCCGTTGGAAAGATGAAGATATGGCCGATTATTTTATTGACAAAGTTAAAGGTTATATAACCGGACACAAAGATAAACCTTTCTTCTTATATTACGGCCTGCACGAACCTCATGTTCCTCGCGTACCTCATAAGCGTTTTGCCGGGAAAACAACGATGGGTCCCCGGGGTGATGCAATTATGGAAGCGGACTGGTGTGTAGGGGAATTATTGTCTCATTTGGAAAAAGAAGGACTTTTGGAAAATACCATCGTCATCTTTTCAAGCGACAACGGTCCGGTTCTGAATGATGGATATAATGACGGAGCAGCCGAACTGGTAGGGACACATTCTCCAAGCGGAGGACTTCGCGGGGGCAAATATAGCTTATTTGATGGAGGAACCCATGTACCTCTGTTTGTATACTGGAAGGGCAAAATCCAACCGGTAAAGTCTGACGCATTAATTTGTCAAATGGACATTCTGGCATCCTTTGGGAATCTGTTGGGTGCATCACTTCCCGAAGGTCTGGATAGCCGTAACTATTTAAGTGCTTTCCTTGGAAAAGAAATCCAGGCTCGCGAAAACCTTGTTGTCGAAGCTCAGGGACGGCTGGCATATCGTTCTGCAGACTGGATTATGATCCCTCCGTATAAAGGTTCTCAAAGAAACCTGACAGGGAACGAACTGGGAAACATAGACGAATTTGGTTTGTTCAATGTAAGATCGGACAAGGGGCAACAGACGAATGTAGCCGCACAGCATCCGGATATTCTTGAAAGATTGAAGCGGGAATTTTTTACACAAGTTGATGGCTTTTACACAAGCGAGGTAGAAGAAGAACCCCTAAAATAAAGTGAGTTATCTTTAGTCGCGATAAATAAAATTTTGTTTTAAACCGTAGATCAGAGAAAGTTCAACTCTGTGTTTACAACATATCCGGATATCATGACCGATTTCCCCACTAAGATATTGAATATAAAAAACACTTATGGAAATATATAATTAAACAATAAAAACATGAAAGCATCTATAGAACTATTACTTGTATTTATCATTCTGGTGTGTGTGAGTTGCAATACAACAAAAGAAAACAAAATATCTATACAACAGAATGAAATAGCGTTTGCCGACCCGACTATATTTGTCGAAAATAACAGATATTACCTTACAGGTACACGAAATGGGATTCCTCAGGGTTTTTCGATGTTGGAATCAACCGATCTGAAGGAGTGGAAAACCGCTAACGGAGATACACTTCAGTTGGTTTTACGCGAAGGCGCCTCTGCGTTTGGAGAGAGAGGTTTTTGGGCACCTCAGGTATTTAAGGAGGGCAGTAAATATTATATGACATATACCGCAAGTGAACACACGGCATTGGCATCTTCGAATTCGATATACGGCCCTTTCCAACAGGAAGAAGTTCGTCCGATCGATGAGAGTGCAAAAAATATAGATTCGTTTCTGTTTAAAGATTCTGATGGAAAATATTATCTCTACCACGTGCGCTTCAATAAAGGTAATTATCTGTGGGTAGCTGAATTCGATTTGCCAAATGGACGTATCAAAGCCGAAACGCTAAAAAAATGCTTTGACAATACCGAGCCTTGGGAAGCGACTCCTAATTATAAATCGGCCCCTGTGATGGAGGGACCTACTGTTGTTAAAATGGATGGAGTCTATTATCTGTTTTATTCTGCGAATCATTTCAAAAATATAGACTATGCAGTTGGCTATGCAACATCCAGATCTCCTTACGGGCCATGGGAGAAATATGCAGGCAATCCTATTATTCATCGAAGCATTGTCAACGAAAACGGCTCAGGACATGGTGATCTGTTCAAGGGCCTGAATGACCGCTATTATTATGTGTACCATGTACATAATTCCGACAGTGTAGTTCAACCCCGTAAAACACGCATTGTCCCTCTTATTATGAAAAAGAACCCCGAGAGAGGGATATATGATATATCTGTTGACCAATTAAATATTATTACTCCTAGAACCAATTAATTATTTTATCAGATTATTATGAGGAAAAACATAATTCTACCTTTAGCATTGGGGGGAGCGGTCTCTCCGCTGGCCACTACATACGCGCAGCAAACAACAGATAAGCCAAATATCGTACTGATTCTATTGGATGATGTCGGTTACTCGGATTTTGGATGCTATGGTTCCGAAATTGAAACTCCTAATATCGATAGGCTGGCTGAAAATGGAATTCGGTTACGTCATTTCTATAATCAGGCTCGCAGCGCACCTACCCGGGCTTCATTGATGACAGGATTATATCCACATCAGGTCGGGAATGGTGCCCTGGGCAAGATTCCGGGCTATAGTGCATATCAGGGGCATCCTAACGAAGAAAATGTGTTTATACCCGAAGTACTGAAATCTGCCGGATATTTTAATGTAATGACAGGTAAATGGCATCTGGGGCATTATCAGGGAGTAACGCCGATAAAACGTGGTTTCGACCGTTCATTAAATGCACCTTTCGGCGGTTTTTACTTCTCTACGGACGTTAAGAACCCCAAAAAGGCTAACGGAAATACTTTATTCCTGAATGATGAAAGGGTGGCTTTCGATGATCCACGCCTTCCCCCAAAGTGGTATTCTACGCATTTATGGACTAAATTCGGACTGGAGTTCATAGATGAAGCGATCGATAAGAAACAACCTTTCTTTTGGTATATGGCGCACAATGGCGCGCACTTCCCATTACAAGCTCCACAAAAAACTATTGATAAATATAAAGGGAAATATATGAAAGGTTGGGAAGAAATACGCAATGTACGCTTCAGAAAACAATTGGAAATGGGATTGTTTGAGCGACCTGACCAACTAACACCACGTAACCCAAAAGTCCCTGACTGGGAATCTTTGACACTGGAAGAAAAAGAACGCTATGATTTACAGATGGCCATTTATGCAGCTGTAATAGAAGAAGTAGACCGAAGTATCGGGGATGTGGTTAACCACCTGAAGAAGAAAGGCGTATTAGAAAATACATTGATCATTCTGCTCTCCGATAATGGAGGGAATGGAGAACCGGGTATAGAAGGTCGTTTTGCAGGCAAAAAGCCAGGTGCAGTGAATAGTACCGTTTTTCTTGGCGCTGCCTGGGCGGATGTCGCCAATACACCTTTTTTCCTCTATAAACATCACGGACATGAGGGTGGTTGTAATACTCCGTATATTATTTCCTATCCGAAGGGAATCGATAAAAGTTTGAACAATACCATCCGGAAAGATAGTTACGGTCATGTTATCGATATAATGCCTACGCTGGTCGAACTAACCCGTGCTGTTTACCCTGCTTCACGAGACGGACATAAAGTCCCACCGATGGAAGGTGAATCATTATTGCCTCTATTAAAAGGGCAGCAAGTAAATCAACTCAAACCGGTTATCGTCGAGCATGAAGGCAACAAAATGCTCCGTGAAGGTGACTGGAAGATCGTACAGGAATACAAAGAGCCTGATTGGAGATTATACAATCTGAAAAACGATCCTACTGAAATGAAGGACCTTGCAGAAAAAGAACCGGACATTCTGAGACAAATGGTCGGTAATTACACTAAAATGGCAAAACATATCGGAGTCGAAAGTGAAATTGAATTCAAAATCGGCAAATGGTATACTCCTGTAGAAGAATATCTAAAATAAAAACTATCACAATCTTTAATTTATAATATATGAAAAATAAGTATCACAAACTAGTTATTACAATACTCGCTGCTGCATGTTTTATGGGATGTCAGCAAGAAGATATAGTATATCCCGAGCCGAACGCGGAAATGGCTGCGACTTATCTGAATCTTGATGAACTGAGCCAATCGGCAATCGTTGTGCAAGGAACAGAAGGCGGCCATATATTGAAAGTGAAATCCGATGAGAAATGGGCGCTATCCAGTTCTCAGGCATGGTGTAGCCTTTCAGATACAGAGGGCTTCATGTATTCTCAGATATCCCTGTCATTTTCCGAAAATCCGTGGAACGAAGCCCGTACGACTACATTAACTTTCATCATCAATGAGACTCAGGTTCAAAAGAAAGTAACGATAGAGCAAAAAGCCAGTGAAATCACCCTTGCTACGGATGTTCCGGACCTGCAATATAACATAGGAGGAAGTGAGAAAAATATTGAATTGCAAACTAATGCCGTAGAGTGGACGGCGGAAATAATAGATGAAGCCACTAATGCTCCGGCTACATGGGGTTCTGTAACTCCTGCAACGGGAAAAGGCAAAACAACCCTAAAAGTTACTACCGAAAGTAATGGGACAAATACATTACGCAAGGCTAAACTTGTTTTTACAGCTGCCGATAAAACTTTAAGTATTCCAATTGTACAGGTTGAAAAGTTAGAAGCACCTGCCATTGCTCTCGAAGATAATGATGCATTCCTGCTTTCATGGGGTGAAATAACCGGCGTGGACGGCTATAAATTGAAATATACAACAAGCCTGGGTGAAAATACAATAGGCATCCCTTCAGGAACTACATCTTATGATCTCAGCCTCATCGACTGGAACGGATATGTAGGAATGGTTTCCGTGCAATTATTCTCTTATGCAGATGTAGGGGGAGGATCAATATCCCAGATGGGAAGCGAAATAATGGAAGTACACAACTTATTCGACGAGACCAGCGGAAATGGAGAAAAGGGTTCTGAATATATTATTACAAAACCCCGGCACTTGAAGAATGTTAGTAAGTATCTTGATAAACATTACAAACAGACGGCGGATATCGACTTGGCAGGCGTGGATTTTTCCCCTATTAGTGCCGACTTGGCAGCAAATGTCTATGCAGGCAATTTTACCGGAGTATATGATGCGGGTAAAGGTAATATAGTAGACACTGACACAAAACGTTCTTCCGGACAATATAAGATTAAGAACTGGACATTCAACAAGGGTGCTAATACTAATTGCGGTTTATTCGCTTCTATCGGGGCAGAAGGTATTGTACGTAATGTAAGTATTGAGAATCCGGTTATCACGGGAAAAGCAAAAGTCGGCGCTGTAGCAGGGAACTGTTTAGGTAAAGTTATATCCTGCCATACTACAGGCAGTACCGGGCGTCTTAATACAGCAGCAACTGCCGAAGCCGAAGTTCACCTTGGAGGAGTAGTCGGATATCTTTCCGAGAAAGGAGAAGTTTCTTTTTGTTCCAATACAGCGACGATCGAAGGTTCAGCCGGTTGTGTTGCGGGAGTTGTGGGAATGGTGATGCGTGATTCGAATAATGCCCCCTTCATCTCATATTGTATTAACAATGGCAATGTCATTTGCAACAGTAAATCGCCATTAGGAGGTGTTGTCGGCTCCATGGCCGGGACAGTAGGTGCAGAGTTGGTCAAAGTAACCGGTTGTATAAATAATGGAAATGTTTCCGGAAGCCAGGCTAATAACCAGGTCGGCGGCATTGTCGGCCGTTCAACTACCGATACTGAAATATCGCTATCTTACAATACCGGGTCTATTACCGCAGCAGGTTCGGCTGGAGGTATTATCGGCCGTATGGGCGGAACTAATGGGGGAACGATCAGGGATTGCTATAACACAGGCACGATTAAGAGTACGGGCACGGTTACGAATGGTAATAGTAATGCAGCAGGTATTCTTGCCACATGCACCCTGGCTGCAGGAGGAAATATGACTATCGAAAATTGCCATAATACAGGAACTATGCAGACCGCGAGCGGTATTTCCCAATATAACGGATTGTTCCATCGCACTGATGGCAAGCTTTCTCAGATAACGATGACGAGCTGCTATGCATTGAATGAGGAATCCAAACTTCAGAGCAACAGTAGTGATTCATTCCTCTCAGGAGGCGCTTCCGGCTATAAGAACCTGTCGGCAAACGAGATGAAAAACACTTCTTTGTTCACAGGTTGGAATTTCACTGCGGTTTGGAAAATGGGAAATGATTATCCGATATTACAGGCGTTATCAAAATAGAGATTAATAATCAATGAATATAATATTATGAAACAAAAGAATCGATTTAGATTGATAGGTAGGTATTTGGCCTTGTTGATCTGTTTAATAGGGTATGTATCGGCCGCATCAGCACAATCTCATAAAATAACAGGTGTGGTCGTTGATGAAGGGAACATACCTATTATCGGAGCTACGGTTCAAGTTAGAGGAACAACTAACGGGACCATTACAGACCTGGATGGGAATTTCACGTTGGAAGTAAAAAATTCAAAAGCTGTTCTGCAAGTATCATATATCGGATTTACTAATGTAGCTGTCCCGGTACTGTTGAATGAAAAGATGGTAATCACAATGGTAGAAAGTGCCCGCGACCTGAACGAAGTTGTCGTTATTGGTTATGGTACTGTTCGTAAATCGGATCTCTCCGGGTCGGTAAGTGCGATCAGTATGAAAGATGAGGCGGAAATTCTACCTATAACAAGCGTCGACCAGTTTTTACAGGGGCGCGTGTCCGGGGTCAATATTTCGTCCAATAGCGGCGCTCCCGGTGCAGGTATGAACATTCAGATCCGCGGAACTTCGACATTATCGGGTAACACGGCTCCGCTATATGTAGTTGACGGTTTCCCTATCGAAGCTGCTACAGCAAGTGTGAACGGCAGTACCTCCGAATTGAGCCAGCAACCGGCGATGAACCCGTTGGCTGCTATCAACCCAAATGATATTGAATCAATCCAGATTTTGAAAGACGCTTCAGCAACAGCCATTTATGGTTCACGTGCTACAAATGGAGTCATTCTTATTACCACTAAACAGGGGAAAACAGGGAAAATTAATATAAGCTATAATGTACGTCTCGATATTTCCTCTGTTGCCAAGCGCTACAACCTGTTGAACGCATATGAATATGGCCTTTATGAAAATGAACTGGATAGGACTTTTGAAGGATATGATATGCAGGGAAATGTTATTCCGGGCACAAAAGTTCCCAGACATACTGATGATATGCTGGAAAGATACAGGACATATTCAACCGATTGGCAGGATTTAATGTACGAAACTGCATTAACTCACGATCATCAGTTGGTGGTCAATGGAGGCAGTAATACAACCCAGTATAATATTACGGCCGGCTATACCAATCAGGAGGGGATTATAATGAATACCGGACTGGAACGTTATTCTTTCCGTCTCAATCTGAAATCTGAACTTGCCAAACGTTTGGTGTTGCAGGTGAATACAAGCTACTCTCAAACAGATCAGAAACAAACGTCGCATTCTCAGTCAGCCAGTATGAACCAGATGGTACGGCGTATTCTTACTACAAAACCGACATTAATGCCCGGTGATGTTGTTTATGAAGATGAGAATGTAGAATATGTTGCTGTCGACAACCCTTATATAATGGCTACTGAACTAAAGGACATCCTGAAACAAAACTTCTTCATTTTGAACGCATCTTTAAACTATAATCTAGGCAATGGGCTTTCCGCTAAGGCTGCAGGGAGTTTTAACCGTACAGACGGCGCGCGCTCAACCTATTATCCGATAGGTACCAATGCCGGAAACAGTGCCCACGGCCTGGCTTTCAGGGGGCAGGACGATCGACAGAATATTGTAATGGAAACTACTGTTAATTATGATCGCAAGTTCCAACAAAAACACCATATAAATGCTGTTGCGGGATATACCCATGAGAACCGCAAAAGAAATACTTTGGGAATTCAGGTAGGCGATTTTGCCAGCAATGACTTGCTATACCATGCTATAGGGGAAGGAACCAATACTATGGACAAATCCAGTTCTGTGATCCAGAGCAAACTTTCTTCTTTCTTGGGACGTGTGAATTATACATTGTATGACCGCTATATATTTACTGCCACTGGGCGCTACGACGGTTCTTCCCTGTTGGCAAGCGGAAATCAGTGGAGCTTTTTCCCCTCCTTTGCGGCTGCCTGGCGCGTCAATCAGGAAAGTTTCCTGAAAGATATAGAGCCAATTTCTAATATTAAATTCCGCCTGAGTTATGGTGTTACAGGTAATCAAAGTATTGCATATGCAGCTCCTCTGGCGATCATGGACCATGTCCGCTCATATTCGGGAGGTGCGGTAAATCATGGAATGGTAAACGGGAAACTTGAAAACCCCGATTTAGGTTGGGAAAATACGACCACTTATAATGGTGGAATAGACTTTGGTTTTGTAGACAACAGGTTCAGGATCACCGTGGATGCCTATAAACGCGTTACTAAAGATATGTTGATGAACTTCGGCCTGCCTTTGTCTTCCGGATATGGTTCTATACCATATAATATGGGACAAATGACAAACAAAGGTTTTGAATTGGAGGTAAGCGCCGATATCCTGACCGGCCCCGTAAAATGGACACTCGGAGGAAACATATATCTGAACCGCAATAAAGTGGATGAAGTAGGTGGGAATGAATTGTTAGGAACTTCTTATTTGGCAGGAGGCGGAGTATTCAGTCAAAGTATACATATTACCAAGGCGGGTTATCCGGTAGGTAGTTTCTATGGCTATGTAGTAGACGGTGTTTATCAGAATGAAGCGGAGGCAGAATTAGCCCCGTTCGATACTCCTCAGGCTACTCCCGGATCTTTACGATTCAAAGATATTAGCGGTCCTGATGGTCTGCCTGACGGAAAAATAACTTCCGATGATATGACGATTATTGGAAATGCGGAACCAAAGTTCAACTACGGCATTACTTCCGAATTAGCATGGAAGGGACTGTCTTTATCCATGATCTTCACTGGCCGCGCAGGGGGTGATATTGCCAATCTGAACCGTTATTTTCTTGATTCCTACACAGACAGTAGCGACAATATCCGTGCCGAGGCATGGAATGGCAGATGGCAAGGCGAAGGTACAAGCAATTTCTATCCGGCGGTAAACGGTTCGCAGGGCAGTTCTTATTTCAACAAGCGTTTTTCTACTTTCCTGCTGGAAGACGGTTCATATTTCCGCTTAAAAAATCTGACTCTTGCCTATCAGTTTAATGTGAAAAAACTGCAATGGCTACGCAATATACGTGTATTCGGAACCGCTACCAATGTATTTACAATCACCAATTATAGCGGTTATGATCCGGAAGTGAGTATAACCTCAGGGGCAATGTCGCCAAATGTCGATTATGCTGCTTATCCTTCCAGTCGGACTTATTCTTTTGGTGTAAATTTTGCCTTTTAACAATGAAATATTGAAAATATGAAGAAATATATATTATCCTTACTGATAGCGATACTTGCTTTTCCGAGCTGTCTGGACGTAGATATGGTAGACCGTATAGATAAAGAAGACGGTTTCTTCAAAACTGAAGATCACGCTTTGATGGCTATAAATGGAGTATATTCCACATTATATCAGTTCGCTTATCACAAAACGAACTGGCCTCTCATCCTCCCTACTTTCGAAGATGCGATGTTTTCCACAGGAACCGCAGTGCCGGCTACTGCTTCCAACAATACGCATAGTTCCGGTTCTGCCCCGGTCGTAAATTTTTGGGGAACACTTTACGATGGCATTAAAAATGCGAATGAAGTGATAGCAAAAGTTCCTTCTATAGAGTTTAAGAATCAAAATGATAAGAACCGCATTATAGCAGAAGCACATTTTCTGAGAGCACTCTATCATTACGATTTGATGCGCATGTTTGGTGGAGTCAACGGGATTCCTGTTGTTACCCAACCGGTGACCGGGATCGATAATGCCTATATCCCGCAGTCTCCTGCCGATAAGGTTTACGAATCGATTATAAATGATTTCAAATACGCAGCGGGAATGAACGACGATGACACGCCGCGCCTTCCTAAACGTTTAGATTCCGGCTATACAGTCGGACGTGTAACCAATGGAGCAGCCCATGCATTTCTGGCAGAAATATACCTGACTTTGGGAAAATGGAGAGATGCAGCCAATGAAGCACAAATAGTTATTGAATCCGATCAGTATGAACTTGTAAGCGATTACCGGAGCCTGTGGGATGTTGAACAAGAGTCCCTGGCACAAAAAGAGCATGTCTTTTTTGTTCCTTTCTTCCGTGATAAAGAAGCTGCTGCTGACGTATCATTAGGATCTAATATAGCACACTTATTTAATCCTAATGGAGTCGAGGTCGGAGGGAAACTTCTTTCAGGAAACCCTTATGGGAAAGGTGCGGGAGTACACAGGGTACAAAAATGGTTCATCAGATATTTCCAGGATGATCAGGGTAATCTGGGGTATAGCGATCCGCTTGTTGATGCATCGGTTGACGAAGGTAAATTAGTATCTAAAGACTACCGGATTGAAACTTCATTCTGGCGTCGTTTTCAGCAAAAGAATAATAATACAGGGGTATTGGGTAATATTGTGACATCATATCCTGCTGCCGGAGGAAATACACAGGAAAACTGGGGATATATCCGTAAATTCATCGACCCGCAAGGTATAAACAACCGTACAAATGAAAACGATATGCCGCGCTTGCGTTTGTCTGATATGTACCTGATAAAGGCAGAAGCATTGAACGAGCTGGGAGAATATACCGATGCGTGCAAAGCTATAGATATGGTGCGTGAACGCGCACGTAAAGCAAATGGAACTCAACGTAATTATCCTAAATATATAGGGTTGGATAAAGCAGATAACATCGGGCGTACGTTGACTAAACAGGAATTCCGCTGGCTGGTATTTATGGAACGAGGTCTGGAATTTGCAGGGGAACAGAAACGCTGGTTCGACCTCATCCGTATGAAGTATGATGAAAATACATCGATGTATGATTATATGAAAGATACTTTCATCCCGTCTCTACCCGCAGCCGATGTGCAAAAGCAAGGCGTTATGGCCGAAAGGAAAAAGTATTTTCCGGTTCCTTTTGCGGAAATTACCCGTAACGATGGAGTACAGCAGAATCCCGGATATTGATTTTACTGTTGTGAAATAATAAGAATACAACTTTAATAAATTGCTTAATAGTAAAGTAAAAGGACATCTATACGCGATGTCCTTTTGCTTTTTATTTTAAATGTTTGATAAATTCTGTCGGCGTCACATTAAACTCTTTTTTAAAGCATTTGGTAAAATAATTGGGGTCGGTCATTCCCACAGCATAGGACGCTTCCGAAACATTCATGCCATTCTGCAAATGAATCCGGGCTTCTTTCATCCTGATAGTCCTCATAAATTGAGTTATGGAGCATCCGGTCAACGATTTAAGTTTTGTATGCAATAAACTCCGGCTTATTTTCATATGATTGATAATTTCTGTAACTCCAAAGTCTTCATCTTGGATATTAGCCATTATCAGGTCTACCAGTTCTTTCATAAAAACGCCATCACGCGGACTATTCGTAATTTGCGTGATGTTCAGTTTTTCAATCCGCTTGAAATATTCAATATTGCGTTTCCTGTTAGTTCGTATATTCTGAACCAACAATTCCAGATTATGCGCATTGAAAGGTTTTGTAATATACGCATCGGCCCCTTTCATATATCCCTGAGTATGGTCTGCCTCATCTGTCTTTGCCGTCAGCAGAATTACCGGAATATGGCTGGTATTTAGATCCTGCTTGATATGTTCAGTCAGTTCCAGACCATCCACTGTCGGCATCATAACATCGGTGATGATCAGGTCAGGCAATTGCTTTTTTAACAGCTTCATCGCTTCGGCGCCATCGTAAGCCCTGAGTACCTCATAATCTTTGCTGAATATTTCGGTCAGATAATCATTTATTTCTTTATTGTCTTCTACAATAAGGATGCTTTCTCTGACAGTTGCGCCATCTTGTTTCACGGATATCAGTTGATCCGGAATCAGCTCGATGGTTTCTTTCATGTGCAAATTATATTTACGGATTTCTTCAGACGTGATATTCTCCATCGATCTTTCCGAAAGGCTATATGCCGATTCTGAAACATTCAGGTTGACAACGAATTCCGAACCCTTACCGAGTTCACTCTCTACCCTGATATTTCCTTTATGCATCTGGATAAGCGATTTTGTAAGAGACAATCCCACCCCGAAACCCTTTCTGTGATCTTTTTTCTCTACCTGATAATAGCTATCGAAGATTTTGTCCTGTGCCTCCTTTGGAATTCCTCTTCCGCTATCTTTCACTAAAATTTCGACAAAGGTTTCCGATTCTTTTTTTATTAATTTGGCGCTAAGCTTTACGTAATCGCCCGGCTGAGTGTATTTAAAGGCATTGGATAACAGATTGTATATAATGCGTTCCAGTTTGGAGGGAGAGAACCAAACCTCTTCATCTGTTTCCTCGAGGCTAACGATGAAATCAATTTCCTTGTCTTTGGAGATTATATCGAAGATATGGGATAATTCGTCCAGAAAACGCATGATATTCCCTTTTCTGACATTTATCTCCATTTGGTTCATTTCTATCTTGCTGAAAGTGAGTAGTTCGTCGATGAGGTAGTGCATCCTGTTGGCATTATGATAGATCACTTCCAGTTTTTCACGGTGATTGTTACTGATTTGTCCTTGTTCAATAAGTCGCTGGAGAGGCGATAAGATCAGTGTCAACGGAGTTTTCAGATCATGTGAGACATAAGTAAAGAAATTAATCTTCGATCGGTTCATTTCCTCCATATTCACCCTTTGTTCGTGTTCTGTTTTCAATCTCATAAGAAGGATCAAGCGGGCTTTGGTATATTTATAACCCAAATAAATAATACACAGGACCAATGCCGCATATATCAGATATGCCCACGGAGAAAGCCACCATGGAGGAAGTACTTCTATCGCCAATGTTTTCTGCCCCTTTTCATCCCAATTGATGCCATCGCTGCTGGCTTTGATCCTTAATGTATAATTGCCGGAAGGGAGATTCGAAAACCTCACCTGATGCTGGTTCCCGACTAGTTGCCATTCTTTATCAATGCCTTCCAGTATCATGGCATATTGTGTTTTATCTTTATATTGATAATTAAGCCCGGAATATTCGATGCGTATAGATTGCGCCTGTTTATGCGTAAGTATTATCGCGTCACTTTCGGAGATAGAAGCTGGTAATAGTGCATCAGGATTGCTTGGAGACAGGAAATTGTTGTTACTCCATATTTCGGTCAGGGCAATATTGAAGTGCGGTTCTACGGGGTGTACCTGATCGGGATAGAATGAGATCATCCCGTTTATTGTCCCGAAAAATAATTCGCCGTCAGGCGTTTTGCAGACGGAAGAGTAATTGAACTGATTGGTCGGTAATCCATCGGCTATAGTATATATGTTGATCTGTCCGCTTTTAGGTTGAATGTTACATAAGCCGTTATCCGTTCCTAGCCATATACTGTTCTGGTCGTCTTCTATGATACCTTTTATGGCATTCGAACCTAATTCTTTTTTGGAATAGCTCCTTAATTTTTCACCTTTCTTATTCAGAACAAACAGCCCGTCATTATTAGTGCCCATCCAAATGCTTTCTTTCGAATCCATATAAAGGAAAGTCACGTATAGCTTATCATACGAAAATTGCGGAATCGGTGTTTCTTTCTCAGTATATTTATTTATTTGATGGACTCCGTTTATCCGGCTTCCGGTCCATAAAATGCTATCATTCAGATTGAGCATGCAGAAGACAGGGAGGGAGGATATTTTTTTTAGCCGGAATTCGCCGTGCTGCTTTGTCAGTGTAAACAACCCGGAAGGGCCTCCATACCATATTTTACCGGTTTGATCTTCAACAATACAGAATCCGGATGAATTTTCTCCGATGCCACGATTGAATGAAAGAGTTTTATGTTCTTTAGGTATATGGTATTTCATTCCCCTGAGAAACAGGCCAATCCATAGGTTCTGGTGGCTGTCTATCAATAAAGAATGGATATTCCGGTTTTTTATATCCATTTGTTTTTGAATTTGCTCCGATCGTGTAATCTCCCGGTTGCCGTTCAAATAGTTTAGTCCGCCATCTTCGGTAGCTATATAAAGGCCGTTGTCAGGAGCATTGATAATCTGACGCACCGCTTTTCCGCTAAGATGATTGGAAGAGTTGCCGTAAGGGTAAATCCGGAATTGGTCTGAGTTATATACAAAATAATTTACTCCCCCGAAATAGGTCCCGACCCACATATTATTGTTCGAATCTTCGAAAAGGCTATAAATAGGAGAGTCGTTCAGATTGCTTAGATCGCTCTCAGACTGCTTGTAATTAGCGATTAGCCGGAAAGTCTGGTCATAAACAAAAATACCGTTTTCGGAGCCTACCCAGATATTATTTAAACAATCGGTAGTTGCACATCTGAACTGCCTGATTTCCTCAGTTGAAGTAAGGGTATATAAGGAGTTATTATTGATATTGTAAATGAAAACCTCTTGGGTTGTTGCGAATAACAACTGGTTATTCGGTAACATAACCAGATTGATGCATTTTTTGAGAAATGGCCTGATAATTGATGATAAGGGTTCGAATTGTTCTTTTTTAAGATTATAACGTTTTAATTCTTTATTGGTATTTATCCATAAAATACCATTTGAGTCTTCTACCAGTCCGCGGATATTCTCGCCTCTATTATCACATAATATAAACGGGATGAACAGGTTGTTTTTTTCATCATATTGAAAGATACCATTGCTGCATCCGGCCAGAAATTTATTAGTGGAAGTATTTAGGAATAAAACGTTATTCCTGCTGTTTCCTTCAATATGGTAGCATGTAAATTTTTCATTTTGCGGATTGTATTTACATATTCCCTGCTCTGTGGAAATCCAGAGGGTATTCCGATAACGATCATTGTATAATCTGGTGATAAAATCATGGCTTATAGAGGAAGAATCACCCTCTTCATGAACAAACTTGGTTATATTATACCCATCGTATCTGCATAGGCCGTTCCTGGTTCCGAACCACATAAACCCTTTACTGTCCTGCGATATGGCGTTGACTGTACTGTGTGCCAGTCCCTCGGTAATACTTAACTGTTTGAACCGTATATTGTTGTATTGTATTTTCCCTTCTGTAGAGGCAGGAAAGAGCAGGAAGAAGATACAAACTGCAGTTAAAATGTGATTCTTGTAAACAATCTTTTCCATCTATAATTATACTCCTTGATTAGACTATCTAAGATAAGGATTTTTACCAGTGTTTTATAGCACAAATATATATTCTACTAGTAATTATGTGTACAATAACGATTTTTCGAACCTGTTAAATACATGATTGCTAACATTGAAGAAAAATTTACGGATACTGACTGCTTGAAATCTTTAAATTTGTGTCATAAATCAAATGACAAAACCATGAAAACAGTTTTTTGCGGAATAACATTGAGTTGCCTGTGCTGTTTTATATTTGCACAGCCAATAGCAGGCCAAACAAATAACATCAATGAGGGTGTTTTGCATATTAACAAAAAAAAGACGACCAAAGTAAGTCCTGTAAAATACGGATTCCATTATGAAGAAATAGGGATGATGGGAGAAGGTGCCCTGCACGCCGAAATGATCCGGAACCGTTCGTTCGAGGAGGCGACTCCCCCTGCAGATTTAGCGGTTAAAAACGGACTATATCAGGATGTACCCAATCCTTTGGGGAAAAATAAAGATGTGTTTCATGCAGATCCTCTAATCGGGTGGATTACCTATCCGTTTTCCTATGCTCCTATATTTATCGAACGCACATCAGAGAATCCGTTAAATGAAGAGAACAAATATTCGATGCTTGTCAATGTGACCGCCGATATTGCGAATGACCCCGAAGCGATGATCTTGAACAGGGGATATTATGGAATGAATCTGCGAAAGGATTCGGTCTATAACATTTCCCTGTATGTAAAAAGCCTGGATTATAAAGCTTCCCTGCAAATAACGCTGGTAGATGAACTGGGAAAACCGGCCAGTGCACCCATTGTTCTGGATGTGAAGAATAAAGAATGGACGAAGGTGAGCGGAGCATTGAAGCCGAACCGGAGTGTAAAACGAGGCATGCTGGCAATCAGGCCGCTGTCTGTTGGAAGATTTCAGTTGGATGTCGTCTCTATGTTTCCTTCCTATACATGGAATAATGGAAAGTCTGTTTTCCGTGCCGATATTGTGCAGAACCTGAAAGAGTATGCTCCCGATTTTATCCGCTTTCCCGGTGGATGTATTGTCCATGGAGTGAATGAGGCTACGATGTATCACTGGAAAAAAACGATAGGGCCGATAGAGAACCGTCCGGGCCAATGGAGCAAATGGGCGCCTTATTACCGTACCGATGGAATCGGTTATCATGAGTTTTACGAACTATGCGAGTATGTAGGAGCCGATGCCATGTATGTGGTTCCTACAGGAATGGTGTGCACGGGCTGGGTAAGACAAAAGTCTCCGTGGAACTTTATACAGCCCGAAGTCGATCTGGATGCTTACATTCAGGATGCACTGGATGCAATAGAATATGCGATTGGCACCACTACAACCAAATGGGGTGCGCTACGTGCCCGGAACGGACATCCTGAGCCTTTTCCTTTAAAATATATCGAAATAGGGAACGAGGATTTCGGCCCTGTCTATTGGGAGCGTTATGAAAAGATTTATCAAGCACTCCACAAAGTATATCCTGATTTGATTTATATAGCAAATAGTATCATTGGTAAAGAAAATGATGATAAGCGCAGCGATATTGCCAGATTTGTAAACCCGAAAAATGTAAAAGTATTCGACGAACACCATTACCAGCCGGTTGAATGGGCTTGTGAACAGCATTATCGTTTTGATAATTATGAACGGGGCGTGGCTGACTTATTTATCGGAGAGTTGGGTATCGACGGAAGATATCCTTACAATTTGCTGGCCAGCGGTGCCGTAAGAATGTCACTGGAACGCAACGGCGATATGAATCCGTTATTGGCAGAGCGTCCGGTGATGCGTCATTGGGATTTTATGGAACAGCGTAATATGCAACCGATGCTAATAAATGGTATAGATTGCAGTATCAAAACGCCTTTCTATTATTTATCGGAAATGTTTAGAGATAACACATTCGATGTTTGCCTGGATGCGGGTATAAGGGGAATGACAGGTTTGCAGGATGTGTTTGTTACTATGGGTTACGATAGTAAGAGTAAAGAATACATACTGAAATTGATTAACTTAAGAAAAAAGGAAGCTGTGCTTCGAACAGAAGTGAATGGCTTCGGGAAAAATATACAGGCACAAAAGATCATATTGAGTTTAGAACCTGATAAAAGCAATACTCCGCAGACACCGGAGGTGGTAAAGCCGGTTCAGTCGGTTACTACACTGAACTTGGACAGGGATTTGAAGATCGAAGCTACTTCCATGGTCGTATACCGTTTTAAATAAATGATGAATATGAAAAATACGGCTTTAAGCATTGCGGGCTTAGCTCTACCGGTTTTGTGCGCGCCACTAATAGCGCAAACAGGAAAACCGAATATTGTTGTAATTATGACAGATCAGCAGCGCGCTGACCTGTGTGGCAGGGAAGGTTTTCCTTTGGATGTAACACCTTTTGTAGACCGATTGGCTAAAGAGGGCGTGTGGTTCGATAAAGCATATACGGTAGCGCCGGCCAGTTCTCCGGCCCGTTGCTCCATGCTTACCGGGCGTTTCCCTTCGGCAACTCATGTACGTACAAATCACAATGTTCCTGATATATACTTCGATAAAGATTTAGCTGGTGTATTGAAGGAAAACGGATATAAGACAGCACTTGTAGGCAAGAACCATTCTTATCTGAAACCTTCCGACTTGTCTTTCTGGTCAGAATACGGACATTGGGGCAAGAATAAAAAGATAACTCCCGGAGATAAAGAAACTGCCCGTTTCTTAAATCAGGAAGCAAAGGGCCAATGGCTGGAACCTTCCCCGATACCTTTAGAGGAGCAGCTGCCAACAAAGATCGTGGATGAAACATTAACCTGGATTGAATCTCAGAAAGACAATCCGTTCTTTGTTTGGGTATCTTTTCCGGAACCTCACAACCCATATCAGGTATGCGAGCCTTATTATTCCATGTTTTCACCGGATAAACTCCCGCTCTTGAAAACATCCCGTAAAGATTTGGAGAAAAAAGGAGAGAAGTACCGTATCCTGGCGCAACTGGAAGATGAATCCTGCCCGAATCTGGAAAAAGACTTACCGAGAATCCGGGCTAACTATATCGGAATGATACGACTGATAGACGATCAGGTAAAAAGGCTGATAGAATCATTAAAGGCAAGCGGTCAATTTGAAAATACCGTATTTGTAATCCTGTCCGATCATGGCGACTATTGGGGAGAATATGGTTTGATTCGTAAGGGAGCCGGACTTTCGGAAAGTCTGAGCCGTATTCCGATGGTATGGGCAGGTTATCAGATAAAGAGACAGATTGCTCCTATGGTTGGTCATGTGTCGATTGCCGATCTTTTTCCAACTTTTTGTTCCGTTATCGGTGCTCAAATCCCGGCGGGTGTTCAGGGACGCAGCCTATGGCCTATGCTGACAGGAAAAACATATCCCAAAGAGGAATTCTCCAGTATTGTAGTACAACAGGGTTTTGGAGGTGCCAATGTTCCATTGGATTCATCACTCACCTTCGAACAGGAAGGTGCTTTAACACCGGGAAAAATAGCACATTTCGATGAACTGAACACATGGACACAAAGCGGTACATCACGGATGATAAGGAAAGGTGACTGGAAACTGGTTATGGATAATTATGGTAAAGGAGAACTATACAACCTGAAAAAAGACCCATCGGAAATACATAATTTATTCGGAGACAAGAAATACAGTATTGTTCAGACAGAACTTCTTGCGGGATTGGTAACCTGGGAATTACGTTTGCAAGACCCGTTGCCTCTTCCACGGAAGCGTTATCATTTTAAGCAAAATCCATATAACTATCTTCTCTCAGATTTGGAATGAATCAAAAGAGTATACATCTACAGATATTAAAAAAGATTATAACATATGAAATTTATTTTACGATCAGCCTTTATCTCAGTAACAGTATTCATCACAGCCTGTACGGCATCGCCGCAATCATACGGTGTTGCCGATACGAAAGCCCCGGAGCTGCATGTTCCTAAGTCCGTCAGACCTGCATTCGATTATTGGATGCGCGATACATGGAGTACACTCGGGCCGGATGGCTATTATTATATCACTGGTACCACTTCTACTCCCGATCGCCAGTTTCCCGGGCAAAGACACTGCTGGGACTGGAACGATGGCTTGTATCTCTGGCGTTCCAAAGACATGAAGTCTTGGGAGGCAATGGGGCGGATTTGGTCGATGGAGAAGGACGGAACATGGCAGAAAGAGCCGAAAGTATATAAAGAGGGCGAAAAATATCAGAAAAAATCTCTTAACGACGATCCTCTCGATAACCGTTTTCATGCAGTATGGGCTCCTGAACTGCACTATATAAAAAGTGCGAAAAACTGGTTTATAGTAGCTTGCCTGAATGAATCGGCGGGAGGAAGAGGTTCTTTTATTTTGCAGAGTACTACCGGCAAACCGGAAGGACCTTATGAGAATATAGAAGGCAATAAGGATAGAGCAATCTATCCGAATATTGACGGAAGCTTATTCGAAGACACCGATGGCACTGTCTATTTTGTAGGGCACAACCATTATATAGCACGTATGAAGCCGGATATGAGTGGTCTAGATGAAGAAATTGTAATGCTGAAAGAGACAAAATTCGAACCTGAACCATATTGTGAGGGAGCGTTTATTTTCAGGCACGATGGAAAATACCATTTGGTACAGGCTATCTGGGCACACCGTACGGCGGAAGGAGACACATATGTGGAAAAAGAAGGCCTGACAAATAAGAAAACCCGTTATAGCTACGATTGTGTCATCGCTACTGCCGACAATGTATACGGGCCTTATGGTAAGCGTTATAACGCCATTACAGGCGGGGGACACAACAATTTGTTTCAAGATAAGGACGGTAACTGGTGGGCGACTATGTTTTTCAATCCGCGCGGAGCACAAGCTGCCGAATACGATGTAACCTGCCGCCCCGGACTGATCCCGATGCTTTACGAAAACGGCAAGTTCAAACCCAATCATAATTATCAGGAAAAATGAAAATACCATTATTAATTACCGGAGGACTAGTCTTGGGAGCAATGGCTTACGCACAGGATAAACCTAATATCATCATTATATTAGCGGACGATGTGGGTTTTTCTGATATTGGTTGCTTTGGAGGCGAGATACAGACTCCTGTCCTCGACAAAATGGCAAAGGAGGGTATGAGGATGACCCAGATGTATAACAGTGCGCGCAGTTGCCCGTCACGGGCAAATCTGCTGACAGGACTTTACCCGCACCAGACAGGATTAGGGCACATGGATGCTATTCGTCCTGCATGGCCGAAAGGATACGCGGGTTTCCGCTCCAACTCGGACAATGTTACTATTGCCGAGGTACTTAAGGATGCCGGATACTTTACCGCAATGTCTGGCAAATGGCACCTGGGAAGAACGGCTGATCCGGTAGAACGGGGTTTTCAGGAGTATTACGGACTGCTGGGCGGCTTCAATTCCTTTTGGAATCCTGAAGTATACTCACGTTTGCCGGAAGGCCGGATACTCCGCCAGTACAAAGATGGGGAGTTTTATGCTACGAATGTAATAACCGACTATGCTATAGACTTCATAAATCAGGCGCATCAGGAGGAAAAGCCGTTATTTATGTATCTGGCTTATAATGCTCCGCATTTTCCCTTGCACGCTCCCAAAGAAGTGACCGACAAGTATATGCAAACCTATTTGCAGGGCTGGGATAAAATCCGGGACCAACGTTGGAAGCGGATCGTGGATATGAAACTAATGCAGGGAAAACCGGAACTTAGTCCAAGAGGCATTGTTCCTGAGAGTCTGTTCGAAGATGAGACACATCCGCTGCCGGCATGGAATTCACTGACTAAAGAACAGCAGGCCGATCTGGCGCGCCGCATGGCCATCTATGCGGCAATGGTAGATATTATGGATGCCAATATCGGCCGGGTACTGGAAACCCTGCAAAAGAACGGGGCACTGGATAATACATTTATCATGTTTATGTCCGACAACGGAGCTTGCGCCGAATGGCATGAGTTTGGGTTTGACAAACAGACCGGAACGGAATACCACACACATACAGGTGAAGAATTGGACCGGATGGGGCTTCCCGGTACCTATCATCACTATGGAACCGGTTGGGCGAATGTATGTTGTACTCCATTCTCTCTTTACAAGCATTATGCACATGAAGGAGGCATTTCTACACCTTGTATTATCCGATGGGGTGACAATATTAAATCCAAAGGAGGAATAGACCACCAACCGGCGCAATTCTCAGATATTATGTCAACTTGTATCGAATTGGCCGGAACAACATATCCCGATGAGTACGAAGGCAGAAAGATCATACCGACACCGGGTAGATCCGTTCTTCCGATAATACGGGGCACAGATATGCCGGAACGCTATATTTATGCAGAGCATGAAGGTAACCGCATGGTGCGAAAAGGTGATTGGAAACTTGTTTCAGCGAACTTTAAAGGCGACGAATGGGAACTCTATAACATCAAGGAAGACCGGACTGAACTGCATAATCTGATAAAGACGTATCCCAAAATGGCGGAAGAACTTGAAAATGCCTATTTTAAATGGGCGGATAAAAGCGATGTGCTCTACTTCCCTAAAGTATGGAATACATATAACAAGGGACGCCAGAAAGACTTTAGGGAAAATAAACTAAAATAAACGTGATGAATAAAAAGTGTCTATTGGCCTTACACGGCGGATGCGCGAAAATTGGCAACTATGTTAAAATCTGACACTTCTGACATTTTTCAGCTTTTATCTGATAGCGGTAATCAGTTAACAGTAAACAGTTAGCAGTCAACAGTAAACCAACTTGTAACTCGTAACTTTCTTAAAAAGTAACAAAGGTAACACTTTTTTCAGTGAACAATAAACAGTATTAACAGTAAACAGTCATCAGTATCGTGGTCTGTCATGCTGAGGGAAACGAAGCATCTCGTCAGGGAGTAGTTAACTCCCGCTGGCGCGGACTTCCAGTCCGTGTCTTGTTGACAGTTCAAAAATGTTTGCTACGCAACACACAGACGAGACGTCTGCGCGAGCGGGTGAGAGAAACGAAGCATCCCGTCAGAGAGTAGTAAACAACCTGTCTCTCGTATCTTTCTCCCAAAAGGTAACAAAGGTAACAGTATTTTCAGTCATCAGTCAACAACTCGTAAGATGTAAAACTTTGCGCCTTTGCGTCTTTGCGTGAAACAAAACAAAACGTCAGCCAACTTGTAACTCGTAACTACCCGAAGGGCGAAGAAATAACATTCGCCGAAGCGAAGGCGAGGCAAACTCGTAACTACTTTAATCAATACTTCAAAGAACTATAAGCTAACAGCCAAAGGTTATAGGCTCTAATTATATAGATAAAGTTTTCAAGAGATATTACTATTCATTCTGCATATTACATCTTTGATTTAAACCTTAAAATATCTATCTTTGAAAATCTGATTTTTAAAATTTGATCAAAATGATAAACACCCGTCAATTATTAGTGGCAAGTGCTTTGCTGCTGTTTACATGTGTAAATATGAATGCTCAGAAGATCGTGAAATTGTGGGAAACAAATCCCCCGACAAGTAATGAAATAACAGAGGCCGAAAGGTATGAGAGAAACGGAGGCTGGGTTACAAATGTGTCTGCTCCCGATCTGACTATCTATCAGCCGGATAAAGCAAAAAACACAGGTATGACAGTTGTGATATGTCCCGGAGGGGGCTATTCCGGGCTGGCTATAGAACACGAGGGGGTGATGTTTGCTAAATGGCTGAATGAGCAGGGTATAACCGCCGCCATTCTTAAATACCGGATGCCGAACAAACATAAGGAAATACCATTGGATGATGCGCAACAGGCGATACGTTATGTGCGCGAACATGCCGGCGATCTGGGTATTGACGCCGATAAAGTCGGTATTGCAGGCTTTTCTGCGGGCGGACATCTGGCCGCGACGGCTTCTACTCATTATGCAATAAAGGGAACAAGCACAAGGCCTGATTTTTCAATCCTTTTTTATCCGGTAATAACAATGGAAGTAGCTACCCATGGAGGGTCCAAATTAAATTTATTGGGAGATAAACCTTCGGCTGCCGATATGCATACTTTTTCGAACGAAAAACAGATAAATGTGAACACTCCGCCTGCAATATTGTTATTGAGTGATGACGATAGGACCGTACCGCCGGCTAATAGTACATCATATTACAATGCCCTGAAGCAGAATAATGTACCTGCCGCCATGTATATATTCCCCGAAGGCGGTCATGGCTGGGGTATGAGAGAAAATTTCAAATATCATACACAGATGCTGGACCTGTTGGGTACATGGCTGAAAGATATACAAAACAAACAGTAATATTTTATACAAAACCAGTATTAATAAAATAAGATGCAGAAAATAAAAGTAGCGAATCCTGTTGTAGAGATGGACGGGGATGAAATGACCCGTATTATCTGGCAGTATATTAAAGACAAACTTATTCTTCCGTACGTAGACGTAGATCTGAAATACTATGACCTCAGTATTCAAAACCGTGATGCAACGGACGATCAGATAACGATAGACAGCGCCGAGGCTACAAAGAAATATAAGGTAGCCGTAAAATGTGCGACTATCACCCCCGATGAAGCGCGTGTTACAGAATTCGGGCTCAAGAAAATGTGGAAATCGCCTAACGGGACTATCCGTAATATAATAGGGGGGACAGTTTTCCGCGAACCGATTATTATCAGCAATATCCCCCGTTTGGTGAATACATGGACTCAACCGATCATTATCGGGCGTCATGCGCATGCCGACCAATATAAAGCCACCGATTTTGTTACCAAAGGGAAAGGGACATTAACCCTAACCTTTACGCCAGAGGAGGGTGAACCCCAGTCATATACTGTCTACAACTACAGTGGAGACGGTGTGGCTATGGGAATGTATAATACGGATGAATCAATATACGGGTTTGCTCACTCTTGTTTCAGGCTGGCCCTGCAAAAGAAATATCCGTTATACCTGTCAACAAAGAATACAATATTGAAGGCTTATGACGGACGTTTCAAAGACATATTTCAGGAAGTTTATGATAACGAATACAAGGCTGAATATGAAAAAGCCGGCATTACTTACGAACATCGCCTGATTGACGATATGGTGGCCTCTGCCCTGAAATGGAACGGAGGTTTTGTCTGGGCCTGCAAAAATTATGACGGAGATGTGCAATCCGATACTGTAGCACAGGGATTCGGATCTCTCGGCCTGATGACTTCGGTACTGCTTACTCCTGACGGGCAGATAATGGAAGCGGAAGCCGCCCACGGAACAGTGACCCGTCACTATCGTCAGCATCAGCAAGGTAAAGAGACATCGACAAATCCGATCGCTTCTATTTTTGCATGGACTAGAGGTTTGGCTCATCGTGGTAAACTGGACGGGAATCAACCTCTGATCGATTTTGCGAATAAACTGGAAGAAACCTGTGTAGAGGTGGTGGAGCAGGGTAAAATGACAAAGGATCTTGCCATGCTTGTGTATGGAGATAAAATAGAGCGTTCGAATTATCTGAATACGGAAGACTTCCTGGATGCGGTCAGCCAGGGATTACAGATGAAATTGGCA
This sequence comes from Dysgonomonas termitidis, assembly GCF_042654545.1. GTDB lineage: Bacteria > Bacteroidota > Bacteroidia > Bacteroidales > Dysgonomonadaceae > Dysgonomonas > Dysgonomonas termitidis. Next base: position 15,186 of record NZ_JBHSGN010000045.1, on the reverse strand, counting down.
TAATCATCAGATAAAAAGATGTATAAAAAACACTTGCGGACAGTTCCGCAAGTGTTTTTTTATCTGGTAGGAAAGAAATCTTCATGCAGGATAGCGTCTTTTCTGCAAAAGATCATATCAGTGTTAATGTCAATAAGCCTGTATATACCTTCCTATTCCGCAAATTTAAGCCCTTGCAGTTTGTTCCATCCTCCACGGGTAAAATCCGGGATTTCGACAGGTGCTGAATTATTATCGAGAGAAATCGCTGTTAATGGAATCAGGCAACACCATTCGGCAAGGTCATACACGTCCATATCCAGGGGTAAGCCTTTTTGCAGGCAATATATCAGGCGGTAATCCATTACGAAGTCCATACCTCCGTGACCTCCAACTTCTTTGGCCTTGTCTTCTATATCCCTAACGATAGGATGCTTGTATTTTTCCATCAGCGCTTTCCTTACATCATCCGGAACAAAGCTATGAGCGTTCAGGTTTTCGTGATTGGCGGCAACCGCTGGGTCTATTGCACCTCCATCGAGAGCATAACCTTGAGTCGGATACTTATTGGCAAAACCTTTTGTGCCGGTAAGCTGGTACATACGGCTATAAGGGCGCGGTGAATTTACATTGTGCTCGATAAGGATGGATTTGCCTTTTTCGGTAGAGATAAGGGTAGATGTATGCTCCCCGTTGCGGAAGTCCTTTACATCTTCACCGGTTTTGTCTTTTATATAATTGATACTTGATATTTGCTTGGCATCTACAGATACAAGATAATTCATCTTGTCGCCACGGTGTATATTCATCGCCTGACATACCGGCCCAAGCCCGTGTGTAGGATATAAGTCTCCTCTGTGTTTCCTGTTGTAATCCATGCGCCAGTTTTCCCAGTATTGATCCCAGAAAGGCTGTAAACCATGTATATATGCACCTTCGCCGTGTACTATTTCTCCCAGCAGTCCTTGTTGAACCATGTTGAGGGTGGTCAGCTCGAAGAAGTCATATACGCAGTTTTCGAGTTGCATGCAATGTTTCCGGGTTTGTTCCGAGGTATTTATTAATGCCCATATTTCATCCATGGTCATTGCCGAAGGTACCTCAATGGCGACATGCTTGCCATCCTTCATGGCCTGCACACCTATTGTTGCATGACTTTTCCAGTCTGTAGCTACATAGATGAGATCCACATTGGGTAAAGCCGTGACCTTGCGCCATACGGAAGTATCTCCGTAGAATTCCTGAGCCTTGGGGAAACCTCTCTCCTCCACAAGCATCTTATTTACTTTCTCCGTATTCTTTTGTTCCACATCGCACAGAGCGACTATTTCTACACCAGGTATATGTGTCATGCGTTGCACAGCCCCCGGGCCACGCATCCCCAAACCAATGAAAGCCACACGGACAGTCGGTAGCGGATCGGTTTTCAACTCTAAAACGTCAGTTTGTCCCGCCGGACGTGCCGGAACATCTGTTTTTATAACAAATGACTGTTCTTTTACTTTTTGCTGTCCGCAACTAATAAGCAGAAAGCCAATGGTAAATAAGGAAAGAATTTTCTTCATGGATTAGAATGTTTATAGGTCTATATATAGTTAGTATTTTAAAGTACCTGTGTTTGATAATAGACGATCGATACAAAAATAAGAATTTAAGCTTAAAATGAAGTCCTTTACGATTAGTAATTCCTTATATCTCTATATTTGTGAGAGGCATTTTTACTGTGGGTTATATTGTGGGAACGGAAAAATCTTTTAATAAAGCTTCTTCGTTGTCTTTGAAAAATGCCATAGTCAACTCGTATCCTGCCCGATATATTTCTTCTACATGGTCGAGGTCGAACATCGAATACCAGGAGAGTGATACCGATTCTATCAGGTAATCGCATAAGTTGCGGTCGAGTAGCGTATTTGAGCCTGACATGTAGTGAAACGAGCGTTCTGCGATATACTTTATAGAACTGCGGAATTCTGATTTAGTGATCGGACTTACATTTACCCCGATTATTTTTGCGCATTCACGGCGTATTATCGAAACGGGAAAGTTTTTGAATAGTCCGCCATCTACATAGTAATGCTTATTGATTTCCACAGGTCTGAATATGATGGGAACGGAGCACGAGGCTATTACTGCCGGTATTAACGGACCGGACATGAAAACTTTGCTTTCGCCATGTTCTATGTCCGTAGCTACCACATGTAAGGGTATTTTTAAATCTTCAAAGTTTTTTGATCTTAAATGCCTTTTCAGAAAGGACTGAAAGCCTTCACTTTTAAAAAAACCTCCATGAGGGATTGTAAATTCGGCGAACTCCCGGAAAACTTTTTTCTTGAAGAATGATATTATCTCTTCGGGAGTATGCCCGTCAGCATATAATACTCCGGCAAAAGCTCCGGCGCTCGTACCTGATATAACCTCCGGATAAAGCCCTTTTTCATTGAGCGCCTGTAACACGCCGAGGTGGGCAAAGCCTTTCGCTCCTCCTCCACTCAGAGCTATTCCCAGCTTATATATGTTTTTTTCGGAGCTCATTATTGAGTGACGCCAAATTTAGTTCAGAGCAAATTTAGTCATAATCCTTTTACTGATGAAACTGTTGGTATAATAAATTTAATTCCGGTAGGATTAATGTGCCTGTAGCCGGGTTTAGTGCCAGTTCCCCCCGGAAGACACTGTAATTTGTAATTTCGGAGAGCTTAAATTCTATTTTAATTAAAAACCCTAAAAATGACAGGATTATCACCCGATATTTTACATTGTAGTGCCTTTTTTATCATTATTTTAACGAATAAACAATTATCTTTGTCTAAATCCTGAAAAAGGAAACACTAAATAAAACGGCAGTTTCTCCGTTGATATTGAGTATGGCTTATTGTTAGCCCTAAAAAATATAGTATGAGATTTCTCTTGATTGCGCTCCTGCTGATTCTGTCTTTAGCGGCTTTGGCTCAAAACAGGTATACGATAAAAGGCCGGATAAATAATGCCGATAATGGGGAAACTCTTGTCGGGGTTTCTGTCGGGGTGAAAGAACGACCTCAGCAGGGAAGCTTTGGGGATGAATCGGGGTATTACACCCTGACCCTTCCGCAAGGAGAATATAACCTGATCTTTAAACTTATCGGATATAATACCAGGCAGCTTAAAATTAAACTAAATGAGGACAAGACGCTCAATGTAGATCTTGACCCGGAAGTGGTTTCGCTTGGAGAAGTGGAAATATCTGCCCGAAGAACGAATGAGAATGTAAAGAATGTTCAGTCGGGAGTGGACAAACTGGAGATAGAAACGATAAATAAGATACCCGTTCTGCTGGGTGAACGGGATATCCTGAAAACCATCCAGTTATTACCCGGAGTAATAAGTGCCGGGGAGGGAAATACCGGATTTTATGTACGGGGCGGTAGTAACGACCAGAATCTGATAATGCTGGATAATGCCACAGTATATAACCCGTCGCATCTTTTCGGTTTCTTTTCCACATTTAACTCCAGCGCAGTAGATAACATGACTATTTACAAGGGCTCCATGCCAGCGCAATACGGAGGCCGGTTGTCCTCCACATTGGATGTAAGTATGAAGGATGGAGACCTAAAGAGCTATCATGCTAACGGAGGTATCGGGCTTATATCATCAAACCTTACATTCGAAGGGCCTATCCAGAAAGAACGTTCCTCTTTTATTGTTTCTGCCAGGCGTACTTATGCAGATGCTCTGGCACGTGTAATCGGAGTAGAGCAGGTAAAAGATTCGAAGCTGTACTTCTACGACCTGAACGCCAAACTAAGCTATGTATTGTCGGACAGGAACAAACTTACTTTAACGGCTTATCTGGGGAAGGATAAATTAGGATTGAATAAAGTTGCGATGATAGACTGGGGAAATACAATCGCCAGTCTGAAATGGAATCATATATTCAATGCAAAAGCAGCCTCGGCTACAACCTTATCATATACCGACTATACTTATAATGTAAGTGTAGATCTCACAACTGGCCTGAATGTAGCTTCCCATATCAAAGACTTTAACCTGAATCAGGAATTCAGCTTTTATCCGGATAATAAGAATGCAATAAAGGCAGGCTTTACATCCATCTATCATCAGGTTGTACCCGGTGATCTGAGCAGTAAGGACCCATCTCAATTACAGATCTCCCCTTACGAACACCGTGAATCATGGGAAAATGCCATCTTTGCCTCGAACAGTATGAAGCTGCATGATAAAATGGAACTGAGCTACGGTTTGCGCCTGTCGTCTTTCAGCGTACTGGGGGGAGGCGACTATTATGAATTCGAGAATCATACTATTACGGATACTGTATCCACAAAGAAAGGCCAGTTCCTTAAAACGTATTGGAACATAGAACCCCGCTTGTCGGCTGCTTATCAGCTGGACGGCGTGTCTTCCGTCAAAGCGGCATATACACGCACTACCCAGCACTTACATTTGCTTTCCACATCTAATCTTTCCAGCCCTACCGACAGGTGGATTGCCAATACCAATTATATAAAGCCGGAAATAGCGAATCAGGTTTCAGTAGGTTATTTCCGTAACTTTTCAAATAACATGTTTGAGTTCAGCGCCGAACTATATTATAAAGACCTGAGAAACCAGATAGATTATAAGGACGGCGCAGACGTTCGTACCAAAGAGATAATAGAGACTGAGTTACTATTTGGAAAAGGGCGGACATATGGTCTGGAACTATTCCTGAAGAAGAGATTCGGGAAGTTTAACGGCTGGGTTGGATACACTCTTGCCCGCAGTGAGAAGAAAATAAATGGCATTAACGATGGGAAATGGTATGTGGCAAATCAGGATCGCACACACGATGTTTCCATAGTAGGTATCTATGACCTTAATAAGAAATGGACGCTATCTGCGACATGGGTGTTTGCAACAGGTAACCCACTGACATTTCCATCGGGAAAATACATTGTTGACGGCCATGCGATATATTATTACGAAGACCGGAATAGTTATAGGGCTCCATCGTTTCACCGGCTCGACCTGGGGGCGATATGCACACTGAAGAAAACAAAGAAGTACTCCTCGGAACTGGTCTTTAGTGTATATAACGCGTATGGACGAAAAAATCCCTATATGTTTGGTTTCAGACAGAATGAAGACGAACGGATGGTATCGGAATCATATATGATTTATCTATTCAGTGTTATTCCTTCCATATCGTGGAATTTTAAATTTTGAACGACATGAAAATTATATATAAACTTCTGTTAGCCACAATCGTTGTGATACTATTCACAACCTGTGAGAAGATTGTGGATTTGGATTTACGTACAGCTACATCCAAGCTTGTGATAAATGCTGCTATTACGGAAGGTTCACCGTGTACGGTCTACCTCACAAAATCACAGGCCTTTAATGACAACAGCTCGTTCAAAACGGTTGCAGGCGCGGAGATAATATTAACTGATGAAGATGGGAATTCCGAGATTTTAAGGGAAGCTCAGAATATGTCGGGTCTTTATCTTTCCAATATGTTAGGCAAAGTGAATAAGAGATATCATATAGCTGTGATAGCAGAAGGCAACATGCACGAAGCCAGTGTTGTTATCCCGAATGCTGTACCTATTGAAAAGACCTATATCTATGAGATAAAGGCGGGGAAAGATTCCTGGTATTCGCCGTCCTTCATTTTCTATGATCCTGTAGATGAAGTGAATTATTATTATACAATTCTCTATGTGAACGATAATGCCATGAAGAGTATATATCTGGATGATGATGAATTCAGAAACGGATTAAAAGTTCACCGCATACTATACTTCGACAAAGATGACAACAACGATCAGGATCTGAAGACAGGAGACCAGATCAGAATAGAAATGCAAACACTGGATAAGGGCATGTACACATTTTACAAATCCTTGTTCTCAATTGCTGCCGATGGCGGGACCAATCCGATAACAAACTTTACGGGAGATGTATTAGGCTGTTTTAAAGGATATAATACAAGTGTCGCATATTTTGTAGTAAGTCCGGATGCCATATATTCCGAATCTGATGAATAATCAGTATATTTGCTTATCCAATTAAGTAAAAGATAGTATTTAATGATACATTATTACAATCTAACTACTTATTGTACTTTAATTTAATGAAGCAACAAAAAGGTCTGTGACCTTAATATCTGAAATTCAATTGTCGTATGTTTAAGTTTCTTGGCTTTCTGTTAATATTGGGTCTATTCGGTTTTCTGGTAATAGGTGTCCTTCTGGGACGTATCATACGCTTTTTGGGCCCTGAAGATAGGGGGAAATCTAATAAAAAACGGCCGGGTACAAAATCTCAAAGTTCGAAATCACCGAATGTCTCACAAAAAAAATTTTCAAAGAACGAGGGGGAATATATCAGCTATGAAGAGGTGAAAGATGACAAATAAGATCATATCATACCTTCCACGAAATCCCATGTGCGGAGAAACTCGTAGCCTTTGCTCTTTCCCCATTCGATAAGCTTTCCAAATCTTTCTATCATCTTTGCATCCGTATTTTTTGTCACATAGAACGGAAAATTATACTTCTTTTTCGGCCCTATATCCATAAATTCCCACGGATGAAAATAGACATTCAGGTATCCGTCTTTTTTCAAAGTCCGGTTTGCCAGGCTTGTATAGATACTTAAAGGCAGATTATGGAAAGAAATCCAGAATAGCGGAAAACGGAGTGCCGGGGTTACCGATGCCGGTAGTTGCCACACTCCTTCACGCATAAAGCATGTACGCGGTTCGCTCAATTTGTTATATCTGCCCGGCAAATATGTAGGGTTGATAGATGAATTGTATATATACCCCGCTTTGAAGACTTCTTCCTCGGGCACAGGTGCCATGCGTGCCATACGGTAACCACGTACAGGTACCCCTCCGATTTCTTCCAAAATATCTTTCGACATCTTTAGATGCGGGGGTTCGAAATGGTCATGTACATATCCGTGCGAAGCCAGTTCGTGCCCTTCGCTAACTATCCTGCTTACTATATCTTTAGCATGGCTGGCGAAATTGGCTGTGGTATAAAATGTTGCCTTTACGCCATGTTTAGCCAGCAAATCGAGTATCCGGGCAGTGCCTTTTATGGAAACTTCCATTTGCAGGTCAAGCGGGATAGGGTCTCCATATTCACGGGGCATTTCGAATTCCTCTATATCGAAACTTAATAATATTTTTGAACTCATTTGCCAGTAATATTTGTACTTCGGATAATATACGGAGGAAAACCTTTAGTCTGCGAAAATATCCGTCCTATATATAATCCGATAATTCCAAGAATAAATAATTGCAATCCGCCAAGGAATCCGACAGTAATTATCAATGATACCCAGCCTGCCATTACATGTCCTGTCCAAAGGCTGATAATAGCGTATGGTACCAGTAATAAGGATAATAAGGCTATGCCGAAACCAAGGTATAAGGCAAGGTGGAGAGGCTTGGTACTGAAAGATAATATCCCTTGCACAGCAAGGTTGCGCATTTTCTTGAACGTATACTTCGTTTGTCCCGACAGCCGCTTATCGGGCATATAATCCAATGCATATTGTTTAAAACCTATCCAGTGAACGATGCCTCTTATAAACAAATCACTACCCTTGATATTGATAAGGATATTTGCCGCGCGCCTGTCCATCAACCGGAAATCGGCAACACCTTGTTCCAGGTGTATATCGGATACCATATTCAGAAACTTGTAAAAAAGGCTCGAGCTTCCGCGTTTCCTTTTCGACAGGGCCGGATCATCCATACGCCGGGTATATACTATATCGTAGCCCTCTTCCCACTTCCTGATAAAATCGGGCAACATACGCGGCGGATGCTGCATGTCGGCGTCCATGGATATGATACAATCGCCTGTGGCATTGTCCAGTCCTGCTTTCAGGGCATTCTGATGTCCGAAATTACGGGAAAATTCGATGTAGAAAAGCTGCGGATCTCCGGCACACATTTTCTCCAGTAAAGCCTGGCTTGTATCGCTGCTGCCATCGTTGACGGCGATAATCTCATACTGGTAACCTGTCGTATCCATGCTTTCATGAATTGATTTTATCACTGTGGGAATATTAGATTCCTCATTATAACAACAGATTACGATCGAGACTTTTTTGTTTAATATCATTTTTATTCTTAATCTTACGTAAAGATAAGGCTCTTATTTTAACTAAAGATAAAGTTGTCCGGATTTCATAATTATGTCCGGTTAATCTGCCAACAGGTAAATAGAATCACTCGTATATGTATTGTCCGGGGAATATATAATCCAGTCTGTAAGCAGGTCGAAAGGATATGTTTTTATATCTCCTTCGTTCAGCCCCGATATCCAGTAAGGCTGATTGAGAAGTTTGCCTTCTATTTTCCCATCATCTACAGATATCACATCATACCACAAGTGTTCCTTTTCACTGCCCGATTCGGGATTATCCACAGTCAATCCCAATTTTACAAGGAAAGTCCATCCGGGTTGTTCCTCTTCTTTTTTCGAACCGAAAATATTCTTGAGGAACGATTTCTTTTCCGGTTGTTTGTGTTCTTTCCTGAATACTCTCTCGAATGAAGAAAAGCGTTCTTTTGCCAACGCGCTCATTCTTTCGGTTTCCTCATTTGTTATATAATAAATTGGATTTTCGGCCAATGTAGGCGCGTATATTTCGGGAGAAACCATATTGCCATCTTCCACAGCAAAGAGAATTCCGGAAGGTTCGGCATGCACATTATCTACTTCGTCACGATCCGCCACGCTTCCGAGTATGTCATTAGGCAAATCTTTCAGAGCTTCCTCCCATCGGAGCCAACACAGGTTGATTCCCATACCGTCATAACCGATGGTAAACCGTTCTTTTTCCTTTGCGGGATGCGACAGAAATTTCTTTACTGTCATATTTATCAATGTATTCATCTGCTCCGCCCCCTGACTGAAATTAAGGATCTCCAGTTCTACAGATGCGCAGCGATGTAACCCATGCGTATGGAACCAATATCTGCGATTACCGTTCTCCCCGTTTTCGTCATATACACAATGCAATGTGTACAGATAATCCGGCGAAGGGGGCGTCGGTGATTTAGCGGTCATACTCAGCCATTTGGCAGACAGTAGCCTGTAAGACATAAAGTCTACTACAAGACTGGCTTCGGGGACAATAGCATCCATTATTTTCAGTTGCAAATGGAATGAAGTCAGGGGCTCCAGTTCGAAATACATGGACGTCTCCATATATTGATCCTGCTCCATTGCTGTTTGCAATGACTCTTCATCTATCGAATTTGCAAAACTGTAATCACTCAGGTTTATATTTTTGGCTTCACAAACATACATATCCACATTAAATACAGTGTCCTGATATTCAATTTCTGCTGCGAAACTCATAATTGAAAACTCTATATCAACTTCAGTCTTATTAAAAGATATAAGTTTGAAATCTTTTCGAGAAGATAGTGATTTTTCTATCTGTGCAGCATCGAACTTAAAGCTTTTGCTACGGGGGTAAATACCCATTCCTGAAGCCAGCCCGGTTTCGCCTTCAGCCAGCAGGTCATATTTCTCGTTGTTGTCCATATATGAGGTTGATCAGATATATTTATAAAGATATGTTTATAATCTGCTTAGCTTTTTTATATATACAAACGTAATGAAAAAAAACGGTATATTATAAAATAAGCAAATCTTAAATATATGCCGGTTCCCGTATGCACAGAGGCATATAATATATTGGGGGTAAGTTCTGATTATCAGAACTTATGTATCCCCATTATTTCCCTTACTTCGTTTATCGTTTTCCGTGCGCTCTCCCGTGCTTTTTCCGCCCCTTCGGTGGCAACTTTATGCAAGTACGCATCATCGTTCTTAATATTAATGATACGTTCGCGTATAGGAGCCGTAACCTTTATAATGTCTTCGGCCAGCTGTTTCTTCAGGTCTCCGTAGCGTATCTCGCAAGTATTCCACTTGTCTTCGAAATGTTGAACAACATCTTCTGTTGATACTACCTTCAATATTGTAAACAGGTTTTCTATATATTCCGGCTTTTCGGAGTTCGGAGCCTTAGGTCCTTCATCAGTCAGGGCGCGCTTTACTTTTTTCTCTATACTTTTCGGGTCCTCGTCCAGATAGATACAGTTGCCTTCCGATTTTCCCATCTTACCACTGCCGTCCAGACCCGGTATTTTTATCAGCTCCTGTCCGAAGTTATAGGCTACAGGTTCTTTGAAGTATTCCACGCCATAAAGGTTATTGAAACGGCGGGCAAACTTACGGGTCATCTCCAGATGCTGCTCCTGATCTTTACCAACAGGCACTTTATCTGCATTGTGCAGTAATATATCGGCAGCCATAAGAGTAGGGTAAGTCAGTAGCCCTGCATTTACATTATCCTGATGTTTTCTTGCCTTTTCCTTGAATGAAACGGTTTTGGACAGTTCGCCCAAATACGCGTGCATATTCAAAAGCAAGTATAATTCACAGACTTCGGTTACATCACTTTGTATATATATAGTCGATATTTCGGGGTCTATACCTGCTGCAAGGTATTCTGTCAATACACCCTTTACATTGCCGTGCAATATCTTTGGATCGGGATGCGTGGTCAGTGAATGATAATCTGCTATGAAAAAGAAGCATTTGTTTTCATGCTGCATTCTTGTAAAATTCCTGAGTGCACCGAAATAATTTCCAAGATGCAGGTTCCCTGTAGAGCGGATACCGCTTAAAACTGTTTCCATATGTGTTTATATTCTGTTTTTGATATGCAAAGATAGTCAAAATCTGCAAAATGCCGGATATATCTTACTTATTGTATCCGGACCGGTTAACAGTTAATGAGGGATTCGGCCAAAAGGTAACAGTTTTTTTCAGTTAACAGTAAACAGTTAGCAGTAAACAGTATTTCAGGCAGAGATGCTAAAGGCGCAAAAGGTAACAAAGGTAACAGATATGTCAGTAAACAGTCATCAGTTAACAACTTGTATCTCCTATCTCGTTTACTCGTATCTTGTTTACTTGTAACTCATAACTACTTTAATCAGTACTTCAAAGAGCTAACAGCTAATAGTCTACCGCTAACAGCTATCTACCCTATAGATAAACTTTCCCCGAAAAGCTAAAACTTTATTTATTCCGATTACTTTCTGTTCATTATTTGTTTTATATACTCGGATGGCACCAGGCCGAATTCTTCTTTGAAGCATTGACGGAAATATGTAACACTGTTCATTCCTACCATATAGGATATTTCGGAGATAGTATATTTCCCCGTCAGAAGGAGTTGTTCCGCATTGCGTATTCTCACCTTCCTTATAAACTCATTTGCAGACATGCCGGTGAGGGCCTTGACTTTTCTGTATAGCGTGGAGTGGCTCATATTCATCTTATCCGCGATAAATGCAACATCTACATTGTCCGAATCCAGATTCTGCTCAATAATAGATGTTACTTTTTCTATAAACTCATTATCTATTTTGCTTATAGAGTCTATTATGATGGCATTCTTATTTGCAGTATTGTTATTTATCAATTCTGCGACCTTCCGCCGGGCTTCCAGCAGATTGGCGACACGGCTATGCAGCAGGCTGGCGCTGAACGGTTTTGTTATATACGACTCTACTCCAATTGTGTACCCTTCTGTCCGGTCCTGAATCGTATCCTTTGCAGTAAGCAGGATGATTGGTATATGGCTTGTCCTGACATCTGCTTTCAACGTTCTGCTCAGTTCGAAGCCATCCATCCCGGGCATCATAATATCACTGATAATAATATCCGGTATGTGCGCATAAGCTACGTCTAACCCTTTTTCCCCGTTAGAAGCAGTATATACCTTGTATTGTTCGGATAGTGAGTTGTGGATATAATCCCTGATATCGTCATTATCTTCGATAACCAGAATGACTTGTTTTGTGTCATTCGTTTCCGTTCTTTCTTTCTCTCTGTTTTCTTCTATGGCATCTTTGGCTGTCTTATCCATATGCAAGGCATCGGGGTAAGTATTGTCCTCGACGATTCTGAAACGGAAAGAAGTTCCTTCACCCGGTTTGCTTTCAACAGCTATTTCTCCCTGATGTATGGACGCCAGATTGTGCACAAGGGCCAGTCCGATGCCCGTACCGGATACCTGTTGCTCCCTTTCGGCCTGATAATACCTGTCGAATATTTTGGAAATCGATTCAGGAGGAATGCCTCTTCCCGTATCTCTGACCTCTATTTCGGTATAGTTTACACCTTTATCCCCAACAGATCTCAATATGAGCGAAATACTTCCTTTTTGCGTATATTTATAATAAGTTTTCCAGGATGGTCGTTATTACATCCGGATCGAAGAAAATATTCACGTCCTGAGTTTCTATGCTGATATTGAATGATATGCGCTTGTTGGTGTTAAGCTCTTTATATTTTAAACCTACTTCATGTATCAGTTGTGAAATATCGCTTTTATATACACTAAGTCTTTTATTTTGGGTCTCTGTTTTCCGGAATTCCAGAATCTGGTTTATAAGACTCAATAGCCGTGTCGCACTCCTGTAAATGGCAGATATTTTGGAAGAATGCTTTTCTATGAGGTTTGGATCGCTGTGGAGATCCTCCAAAGGGCCCAGTATGAGAGTCAGAGGAGTACGCAGTTCATGGGTTATATTCGTAAAAAAGCGGAGCCTTTCGTTATTTAATTCCTGTTCTTGCAGATGGTTTTTCTTTTCTAAAGTAAGGGAATTCTCTAAGTCGAGTTTACGCTTATAGAAACGGAGTATAAGAATCACTATGCAGAAAACCGCTATAATATACAGTGCTTTAGCCCACCATGTGAGCCACAATGGCGGATTGATATTGATTTTCAGAGAGGTGATATTTTCCGACCAGTCCTGATTTTTCACCCGGGATTTAATTACCAGTTCGTATGTGCCGGGAGGAATGTTGCGGAAGGTAACCGAGTTTTCTCCCTGTGTATTGTACCATAAATCCTCCAGGCCTTTGAGCATATAAGTATATTCAACCAGATGATTGAGCGAATAATCCAATACATTGAATGATATATTGAATGTATTCTGGTTATAGCTTAACTCAATATCGGACGTAACCGGTATATCCGTATCCTTATCCGATATTTTCAGCTGATCGCTATATATTTTGAAACTGGTGATAGCTGTAGGCGGTAAATCTATTCGGGTAGGCACAGCCTCCGGATTGAAATAGCATACGCCGTTTTGCGAGCCGAAGAATATTGTTCCATTGGAGTCTTTGGTAACCGAACCACTCATAAAATCACCCAGGGGAACCCCATTGTAATGGTCGTAATTATCGAACTTGTTATTGTTGTGCATAAAACGGCTGATCCCTCCGTTGGTGCTAATCCATATGTTTCCATCCTTATCTTCGGTAATGGCGCGGATATGGCTGTTTATTAACCCGTCTTTCTCGTCGAAAACGATATATTCATCCATTTTATCGGGAGATTTGAAATAGACAAGCCCCTCTCCCGTGGCCACCCACATTTGCCCCTTTGTGTCTTTATATATATGATCTACGGTATTGGACGGGAAGCCCCGGTCTGTTTTCAGAGTCTTGATAACTTTCAAATTCTTGTCGAGAACAGCCAGTCCTTCCCCGAAAAAACCAATCCATATTTGCCCTTTGTTGTCTCTCGATATGGCACGTACCAGATTGTTGGGCAGTTCGGAATTCCCGGTAGAGAACAACTGCCCTTTCTTTGTCTCAATATTGTATTGGTATAATCCATAGGTACAACCTATCCACATATTCTTTTCGTTGTCTTCATAAAAACACCTGACATCGGTGTTTTTCCCTTCTATCATAAATTCCGAAACGGCTTTCCTCTGTGAATCGAATATGTTCACGCCACCCCGGAACGTGCCGAACCATAGATTGTTCTTTGAGTCTCTGATTGCGGCTAAGATAGCATCATCGGTTATCTTATTGCTCTTTTTATCTAAAATCCACGTCCTTTCCCCATTCTCGAAAACATTGATTCCCCCGCCATCGGTACCTATCCATACACGGTCTTTCTCATCGGTACATATTCCCCATGCTATAGGGTTATTTAAAGAATTATTCAGAGTTTGTATAGGTGAGTACGACCATGTATCGAAAAAAGGCGAATAATGGCTGATGAAGTTTATCCCTCCTCCATATGTGGCAAACCAGGAATTGTTGAAAGAGTCCTGATAAATGCACCGGATCGTCGGATTCGAAAATCCTTTGCTATCGTCCCGGTAAGAAATATTATTGAACGAAACATGCTGAGGGGTCAGGAACATGCTTTGCTTTATATCGAGGATGCTTACCCCGCCTTTTTCTGTTCCGACCCATAATTTCCCGTCGCTGAGCTGATTAATGGTGTATATGTAGTTCGAGATCAGGGAAGCCTTGTTTTGGGGATCGTGGCTGAATACTATAAATGATTCTTTCTCGGCATTGAAAAGAGCCAGCCCATTGTTCGTTCCTATCCACACATTATCATTTTTATCTACATAGATAGTCCTTACTTCATCCCCCGGCAAGCTTTCCTTATCATCCGGATCGTTTCTGAAATTCCTTATCTTTTTGTCTTTCAATGATAGTATGCTCAGTCCTGACGACACATGTCCTATATATAGCAATCCCTTATTATCCTCATTTACAGACCAGACATTATCACTGACCATCCCCGGAATTGTAGACTGATTATAGTGTTCGAACGTCTTATTCTTTTTGTTGAAATACTCGACACCCCTGTAATATGTAGACAGCCATAGGTTTCCGTCTTTAGAGTTGGTTATATCGGTAATGTCGTTTGTTATAATTCCCGATGGATTGGCGGCGTCATGTTTATAATGGGTAAATGTTTCTGAATAGCAGTCAAACATATTTAGCCCTTCCCGTTGTGTCGCGATCCATACCACATTATCATGTTGATCGGCATATACTTTGTTCAGTTCGTTGCCGCTTACGCTGTTACTGCCCTCAATGTTATTCTTTTTATAGATTCTGCATTTATTTCCGTCAAACCTGTTTAATCCGGATTCGGTGGCAAACCACAAGAATCCTCTTTTATCCTGCGTAATGCTCACAATATAATTGTTTGAAACACCATGTTCTATACCCAGCCTTTTTATCGTATAGGACTGAGCGTGAGATGATGAGGGTATAGACAGAATAATAATTAATTCAAGTTGCTATTTATAGAATTATCCAATAAAAAAGGTCAATCCCTTAACTT
>NZ_JBHSGN010000044.1:0-42749 GCF_042654545.1 Dysgonomonas termitidis | reverse complement strand
AGAATGCGGATGTTGTCCGCTGCTTTGTTTAATAATTTGATTGGTGTCATCGGTTATATTGTATATGATTATTATAATTAATTCGGATTGAAAAAGTAACAAAAGTAACAGATATATCAGTTAGCAGTCAACAGTAAACCAACTTGTAACTCGTAACTTTCTTAAAAAGTAACAAAGGTAACACTTTTTTCAGTGAACAATAAACAGTATTAACAGTAAACAGTCATCAGTATCGTGGTCTGTCATGCTGAGAGAAACGAAGCATCTCGTCAGGGAGTAGTTAACTCCCGCTGGCGCGGACTTCCAGTCCGTGTCTTGTTGATGTTTGCTACGCAACACACAGACGAGACGTCTGCGCGAGCGGGTGAGAGAAACGAAGCATCCCGTCAGAGAGTAGTTAACAACCTGTCTCTCGTATCTTTCTCCCAAAAGGTAACAAAGGTAACAGTATTTACAGTCATCAGTCAACAACTCGTAAGATGTAGAACTTTGCGCCTTTGCGTCTTTGCGTGAAACAAAACAAAACGTCAGCCAACTTGTAACTCGTAACTACCCGAAGGGCGAAGAAATAACATTCGC
The DNA here is from genome assembly GCF_042654545.1 of Dysgonomonas termitidis. GTDB lineage: Bacteria > Bacteroidota > Bacteroidia > Bacteroidales > Dysgonomonadaceae > Dysgonomonas > Dysgonomonas termitidis. The sequence goes on along the minus strand of NZ_JBHSGN010000044.1, from coordinate 42,170 downwards.
CGAAGCGAAGGCGAGGCAAACTCGTAACCGCTTTAATCAGTCTTTCAAAGAACTATCAGCTAACAGCTAAAGGCTATTGGCTTATTATATAGATAAAATTATTGAAAAAGAATCTATCCCAAATTTAGTATAAATAAAAAGAATCCAAATACTATTTTCCGTCAAAGCAGAGAATATATCCGGATTCTTCCAAAATAATCTGATTGTTGATTTACAGTTTTACCTTATATACACCGAATGACTGACCCTGAGTCTGTATATTCAATATATTTCCATCTATTGAGGCTGTTGCTTTCTCAGGAATAATATTCGTTGGTGTGTCGAGTGTATTTATTGCTTTCAAGTTATTATTCTTTATGACTATACAGTCACCGACTGTGAATGCCGCATTCTTTTTAGTTCCTGTCAATGTTACTTTTACATTCTTTGCTTCGGTACCTGTATTTGCCACTTTCACAATGTAACAGTTCTGGTCTTTATCATAAACAGCAGAAGCATAAAGGTTATCCTGCCCTGTCACAGCCTTTTTATCCGGCCACAACAAAGTCATTGTATTTGTCCCTTTATTTTGCGCATAAAGTTGCTGCACATAATAGTTCGGAGTTTTCATCATCCGCAGATTATCGAACCAGATCATATCCGGACACCATTGCCATGCATCCACATGTGCAAAAAGAGGCGCATAAGTACACATATGAACAATATCGGCATTACGTTCCAATCCGGTCATAAATGCAGCTTCGGACAGAGCCGACAGAAAATTGTTCTGTTTCCCTGTAGAATGGTCGTGTGAAGCATATTCTCCGGCAAACACAGCCGGACCTTTACGGTCATAATTATCGTAACGTGCAGCGTTTTTGAAGAACCAATCCGGCTCTTTATAGTAATGTTCGTCCACTAAATCCACCTTCAGACGTTTCATTTCGGGCCACAGATAGTCGAATTGCTTTCCGTCAGCCGAAGGTCCCGAACTGCCTACTATCTTCATATCAGGATATTTTGCACGAATTTCTTTCACGAATGGAGCCAGATGTTCAGGATATTCTTCTCCCCATTGTTCGTTACCGATACCTATAAATTTGAGATTGAAAGGTTCGGGATGCCCCATATCGGCACGTACTTTTCCCCAGGTGGAAGTTACAGGGCCGTTTGCAAACTCAATCAGGTCCAGAGCATCCTGAATGTATGGCGCTAAATCGCTTACAGGCACATGCGCATGCCGGTCTTCGTTCTGAAACTGACACGCCAGCCCGCAGCTTAATACAGGAAGCGGCTCTGCCCCCATATCTTCCGACAAAAGGAAGTATTCATAAAAACCTAAGCCGTAACTCTGATAATAATCTGGAAAGAAACGGTTAGTAAATGTATAGTGCCATCGGTTTTCATTCACAGGACGGTTTTCAACCGGACCAATGGTCTTTTTCCAGTCATAACGGGTATCGAGGTCTGTGCCCTCAACGATGCATCCTCCCGGAAAGCGGAATATACCCGGAGTAATGTCTGTCAGCGCCTGAGCCAGATCTTTTCTCAATCCGTTCTCACGGCCTTTATACGTGTCGGTAGGAAATAATGAGACATGGTCTACGGCAATCGCACCCCTGGATGCAAGGAATATGCGTAAGCGTCCCTTTTCCTCTGTTGCCTTAGCTGTTATTACTACCTGATGCTTTTGCCAGTCCGGTGAGTTTATAATCAATTCCTGACTGCCTATTACTTCATCTTTGGGATTGATAAATTCGACACGGATTTTCTGGTCTTCCGTTGTATTCACTTTCTTCGCCCAAACAGAAAAACGGTAAGTCGCATCTTTCTTAAAGCCCATCCCGCGGAAGCCTTCGTTCTCTATCCCTGTATGCTTATGTGCATGTCCGGGATTGGAAAGGACCAGATAATTCGGGTTTTTATCGAAAGGAGGATTATCTTTCCGCACTTCCACTTTACCGAAAGTGTACCAGCCCATGAGCTCCTGCGGAAAATCAAAAGACCTGTTCTTCACCAGCTCGGCATACAATCCGCCATCGGCCCCGAAGTTTATATCTTCGAAAAAAAGGCCGTACATGGTAGACTGAACAGGCGCTCCCACTTTCTTTGTGTCTAATGTAAATTCATAGGTCTGCTGTGCAACAGCCGACTGACCGAAAGCCAGTAATGAGGCCAGGCCTACAATTTTATATAAATTCTTTTTCATCATACTATATGGTTAAAGATTAAAATACTATTACAAATCCGCCATTCGGCTGAATTTCGACGCTTAGTTTCCCATTATTCAACAAAACCTGTTTTTGGCTGAACGTACGGTTAGTATCACCGTCGGTAATCATTGTACCTTCTTTTGAGATATTCAGTTTCGACAAATCCAGTTCCAACGTCTTCACTGCGGTTTCGGCATTAATTCCGGCCACATACCATTTTTCTCCCGACTTACGAGCAAACACGGCATATTTGGCAGGGAAGCCATCTATTAACTTCACATCATCCCAGCTTCTTGGAACATTCTTCATATACTCCTGTACATAGTCAGGTTGTTTTTCCATACTTTCAGGAATTTCCACATAATGCTGAATTCCGGATTGGAAAAGAACGGTCAATGCAATTTCGAATCCGTTGGACGTACGACGCCGGATATTCGGTATCTCGCCAAAACAAACCGGAGTAAAGTCCATAGGGCCGACTACATTACGGGCAAAAACAGCCGTAGCACAATGTTGCGGAGCCAGATCAGCGGTCTCCTGAGCAAAGGTGATAAACTCAAATCCTTTGATAGATTCCAGTGTCATCAGGTTAGGGAATGTGCGGCTCCAGCCACGGGGAACAGTAGTTCCGTGGAAGTTGAGCATCAACTTATAATCAGCAGCGTCCTGCATCATATCATAATAATACTGAATGGCCGAAGGCCCGTCTCCCGGCCAGAAATCGACTTTAAGACCGGCGATCCCCATCTTGCTCACCCGTTCAAATTCAGCTCTGCGAGCGTCCCTTGTTAATAGTGCATTCTTCGGGGTTTGATAAGTTGTATTCCAATCTCCCGCGGAATTATACCACAGAAGAAGTTTAACATTCTTGGTCTTAGCGTAATCTATCAGCTCCTGTATTTTTTCATAACCTATTACCGTATCCCAAAGTCCATCTACCAGAACATATTCCCATGTCATTTTAGCGGCATAGTCGATATATTGTTTCTGGCGGTCGTAATTAACGGACGGGTCTTTTTCCACACCCCAGCTCCATGCTACGATTCCGGGTTTTATAAAACCTGCGTCTTTCACCCGGCTTGGTTCGGAAACATCTGTTACCATCGAGCTTTCTACTATATCGTTTAATCCTCCCAGCATAATCACACGCCATGGAGAACGTAATGGCAATTTCGATATCGGAGTAACAGGATCGGTAGGTTTTACAGTTTCCCCCTGTTGCGGAAACTCAATAAAATATTCACCATCAGGACTATGCTGAGCCAGACGTGTGCCGCAATAAGGCGGTTCTAATCCCGCTTCTGTAAGTAACACCCATGTTTCTCCGTTATTGAATAAAGCCGGAAAACTCCATCCTGCTTTTTTAGGGGCTTCCGTTCCTACAGGAATGTCTGTAATATAATTATCTTCATAGCTCGGACATGTCTGTGCCCAGCAGTTTTTCACATCATCGTGCGGATGCAACCACGCTTTAGTTGTAGTCGCAAAGCGGAACGATGTATTTTCTTTCTCTATGGTCTTTTCATCTGTAGAAGTTTCATCAAAGGCATAACGGAAAGCAACACCGTTGTCTCCGATATGGAAAGTAATTGTCATTTCTTTTCCTTCCGGATTTTTTACTTTCACATCCCATTCATTTGCCTTAAAACTATTGTTCAGCCTTTTTTCGGCAGGAGTGACATAAGTACCCTGTACATCGCGCCTGGCTCCGATACTTACAACTTCAAGAGAAGAGAAATCAGCATCGTTTCTCATCAGGCCTAAAACTGAAGGCTCGATAACAGTTACACCATTCTTTTTAATGGTATATTTCAATACTTTTGCAGAATCCCGGCTCAATTCGACCGTTATTTTCCCATCAGGACTGGTTAAGGCATCTTGCTTTGGAGAGCATGACGCCAATAATCCGATAATAAAGAGAGATAAAAATCCTCCCAATAATTTTTTCATGGTAATTAATTTATTTTGATTGATTTAGCTTTTTCACTACTCTCGCAGGATTACCAACCGCAAGGCTGTCGGCCGGAATATTTTTTATCACCACTGCCCCTGCCCCGATAACAGAACGGTCACCGATAGTCACACCGGGACAAATAGTAGAATGTCCTCCTATCCAGCAGTCTTTTCCTATAACCACGGGTTTACATGCTTCCCATTGTTTGCGGTCTTCAATATCGAGCGGATGACCGGCTGTATATATATGTACGCCGGGTGCAATCAACGTATTGGCACCTATCTTTACTGTTCCGCCATCGAGGATAACCGCTCCGGTATTGATAAAAACATTTTCTTCGGCATATATAAATTCACCATAATCGCAGAAAAAGGGAGGCTCAAGGTGGAGATCCTTTGCCGAATTAGGACATAATTCGTTTATTACATCATGAAATTTATCGGTATAATATTCCGTCACGTTCAATTTATGAAGTATTGGCTTTATCTTTGCCCGATGTCCGATCATCTCTTCTCCATGAGCCCAATAACGCTCTCCGGCAGCCATTTTCTCCTTCTCTGTTTTCATTTTTATATCAGCGATTTATTTAGATCTCCCTGAAACACTATATAAGTGTATCAAATACACTTGCAAGATAACAAATAAGTGTTTCCAAATACACTTATTTAGATATGTTATAAAACATGTTATTTCTCTCAAATCTGGCTATCAGCTATACTTAAAAGGTGAAAACTGTTTTGTTGCCAATTGACAACAAAACAGTTTTTAGTACAAAAATGAAAAATTATTTTATTTTCTTCCCCCAGTAAGTTTTAAAATTACCACCATAAGCAGCATAAACTATAGTATGTGTCCTGGGATTAGCTTCCCAGTCCACCTCACGTTGCAGATATAATTCTACACCATTCACTGTCAGTACTTGCTTACCGGCATCGTAACTCCATGCCGAATTTTTCCATGTACCTTCCGATACGGTATGATCTGCCGCCAATGTCATTACAGACGATTCCTTCTGTTTTCCGTAGCTATATGACAAATCGATATGCTCCCAGTTACCAACCAATTCTTCTTCAGTAATAGCAACTTGTGGTACAGCCCCGTAACGTTCCGGCATCACCAGTGGCCACCCGTCTTTTGTCCAGCGAATGCTGCGGACATGTCCCATCATAATATAATTATCTACACTTTCAGGTAAACGCGCTTGCGAAGAATAGTACCAATTGCCATTACCATCGTTGAATACAGCGCAGTGTGAGATACCTACCCAACCATTACTGTTCGCGAACTTATATGGATGAGTAACCACCGGAAGCATGTCTCCGCCCGCAGTTACATTCGTACCATCAATACCCAGATATGGTCCCGTAATGCTCTTCGAACGGGCTACACGGGTATTATAAGGAACGCCGAGCGCATCATAGGCCACAAACAGATAGTAATATCCTGTTTCAGGATTGTAGACTATTTCCGGGCCTTCACTAGCCTGCCAGCGATTACCTGCCTGACGTGTGTATATCAATTGTCCGTATCCGGCAGGGGCGCTGGTATCAGCCCACGGAACTCCTAAACTTTGTTTCGGCATACCATCTGCAGCATTCAATTCCATAGCAACTATGCCACTGTGCCACGAACCATAAATAAGCCAGTGCGCTCCCTCAGGAGTGACTATATACGAAGGGTCGATAGCATTCCATTTGTAGTAGCAATTTGCCCAGTCGTTTGCCTGCACATTGAAATTAAGACCTTTATCCGAAGCATTGGTGACTACATATCCTTTGTCTACCCAGCCATCATTATTTGCCGGATCGGTGTTTTCCATCATACCGATAAAAGCCCGTTCGCCCCAAGTACCCTCGCCATTAAGCAGCCCCGGACAAACAATCGAGTAATACATACGGTACAAATCGTCATTTACCTTATGAACACCAGGCGCCCAATATCCGAACTCACTTTCACTGGTACTGGTAGTTTCTCCCAGCCCCATCTCTTTCCGTATCTCATTCAGTTTAGGAATAACCCACCCCGGTAGTTCTTTCATAGTTCCACCGAGATATTCCCAATACACAAGGTCTTTGGAACGGCGGGCATGAAAATGTCCATGTCCGGCATGCGCATTTCCGTATGAAGCATCCGTCTGATACATATAATAATAACCGTCTTTAGCCAACACCACCGAAGGATCGTGTACATTGGCCAGATTCCACTGGCTGCGGTTGTCCCAGACAGCAATACTTGCATAATTATCTGCATAAGCAGGAGCCTTATACTGAGACAGTTGTTCATCGAGTGTCCCTTCGCCGGTTGATACCTCTATTTCGGACGAATAAGCTACTCCCCCGTTATAGATGCTTACAAAGGCGCGTACATAATAGGTGGTATTGCCCTGTAAACCTGTAAGCGTAGCTGTAAAAGACTCATTACCCATAGCCACAACCGGTGCATCGTAAATATCCGGGTTGGCTTTAGTGCTATAGCAAAAACCACGTTTCGACAATATCACACCTTTTGCAGAAGACAATGTTGCCTGCAACTGCGCCGATGAATAGGTTATTTCCGCAACAACAGGCGTTTCAATGATTACGCCTAGTTCCCCAAAATCCTTATCATCGTCACTGCACGCCCCAAGAAGGAGCGAGCAGATAACTAATAAGCTAAACCATTTATAATATTTCATACATTTTTCGTTTTTAAAGTTTTTAACCTTTACATATCCTTCTATTCAGATGCCACTGATAATTCCCAGCCCGGATTTTGCCTAAGATTCGGAGCCTTCTTCACTTCTGTATCAGGCAACGGGAAGTAATAGTTTTTCGGGCTGTTGAATGCGCGGGTAGGATGTTTCTGAGCTCCACCGTATGTGTAAACGGTTGAAAGTTCGGGAGTAACAGTTACACCATAAATATTGTACACCTGCTTGTAACGCGGCAGGCTCTTTTCACTGCTGACAGTCTGGCCTTCGAACAATTTCCAGCGACGCTCATCAAAGAAGCGATGGTCTTCGAAACAGAATTCTATGCGGCGTTCGTTACGGATACGCTCACGAAGCTGTTCCTTTGTCATACCCTTATAAGGCGGCATACCTACACGGGCACGCACCTGATTTACATACTGATAAGCCTGATCGGGCCCCGAAGCCTCATTTATCGCTTCCGCCGCATTCAACAAGATTTCTGCATACCGGAAGATAGGACAGGCATGGTTGTATGTAGAAGGGCTTTTGAACGACATATTGTTCAGGAACTTCTTTGTATAATATCCGGTCAGTGTACCGCCATGCAGCTGCTGATAGTCTTTTCCGTCAGGATATGATACATCAACGGCACGTTGTTCTTCCTGCAAAGGATCACCCCAGACGGACCCGTTGTGCAGAATGGTCTGTTCCAGACGCGGGTCGCGGTTCGCATACGGATTCTGGTCGTTATAAGCAGGGTCCTGATCGATAGGCAGACCATTGATGGTTTCATAACTATCTACCAGATTCTGAGTCGGATTGGTACGTCCTGTGGAACTTGCTGTACCACTGAAACCGCAAGGTGCCAGGAACAACTCTATCTGATAGGTATTCCATACCGAACGGGTCAGAATGTATTCGTCATTATAGTACGGAGTGGTCACAAAACATTCGTAATAATTTTTATTCGGATTATTATCACTTGTCGTATATAACTTATAGCGGTTACTGTGTTTCGCATTTTCTGTAATTAAATCCAGTGCCGCCGTAGCAGCTTCCTGCCAGTATTCAGCCTTATTCTCGGGATTATGGAGCGCGGATGCCCTGTACAATAAAGCTCTCGACTTTAAAGCATAAGCAGCGGCCCCATTCACACGACCCCAGTTTTCATCCTCATTGCTATAACGGTACGGCAATTGATTTTTTATGGCGTCACACTCATCGGCAATCCATTTCAATGCGTCCGCACAGTTCGTACGCGCCCTGTTCATAGCCTCTGTGTCGCTCGGATCGAATACGATAGGTATTCCATTCTCATCATTGCCGATAACGGGAACATCACCAAACCAACAGGCTATGTCGAAATGGAAGATAGCGCGAAGCAGACGAGCCTCAGCTATATTGCGATCGTACAGATGATTATCGTCTCCTGTTTTTTCCGAATTACCAATCACTGATGAGCGGGCGTTCTTCATAAACTGGTTTGCCGCGCGGATACCTTTGAAGTTCTTCGGCCAGAAATCCTTGGCAAACGGATGGTCTGCAGCCGAGTAACTGTCGGTAAGCACACTATGATAGTAGTGTACATCCCAGAAAGACAAAGAATTGTCGGTCATACAGTCGCGTGACGCGGCCAGAAATTGTCCATTATTATATCCTGCGAAGGCATCAGGCAAATAAGTATAAATATTTGCAAGGAAACCCCGCGTATTCTCAAAGCTACTGAATACCTGTTCGTCCGACAGGGACAAGTCCACTTCTTTGCCCAGATAATCACTACATGAATGATTACTTAATAGCAACAGCACTGTGGTTATATATATTGCAATCTTTTTCATTTTATATTCCTTGTTTATTCTTGAATTAAGGTCTCAGACCTTTTTATTGCTTTTGTATGTATAATAGCAATAATATACTATGTCTGAAAACAATGCTTTAAATATTTTACCTTACTTAGAAGCCAATGTTTATACCAAATGAGAACGAACGGGTTTTCGGATACCACCAGCAATAGCTCATCGGCTTCTCCGGGTCCAGGCCTTTCGGCAAATGGCTCCAGGTATATAAATTGTATCCGCTGAAATAGATACGGCATTTGGTAAGGTTAGCCTTAGCTATAAGCTTCTTAGGAAGCGAATAGCCAACTTCAATATTCCGCAGCGACAGGTAATCCCCGTTTACGATCCATATATCATTCTGATATGTACCTGTACTGCGGTCACTGTCAATAGCGTTGAATCCGCCATAAGTAGGACGCGGATAAGTAGCGTTGATGTTACGCGGATCGGTAGGATCGTCATTATAATATCCCCATGCCTTGGTCACTTCATGGGTACCCATGTTACTCCAGCCCGAATAGCTGACAGCAGGAGACAGGAATACCGAACGGTTGAGGTAAGCCGTGAGTATGGCGCGGGCATCGAAACCTGCATATTCGAAACCGAAAGTCATAGATGGAATCAGTTCCGGAATGATGGTATAAGTATCGGGAACCATATCATTAGAGTCAATCTGACGGTCGCCGTTCAAATCTTTAAATACGGCAGTACCTAATTGTTGAGAACCATTCGAAGCCGTATTATACGGATATTTCTCCGGATTATCTATAGCATCCTGCTGACTGGAGGCAATCAGGTTCGGATCGCTTGCCCAACCCTCAAATTTGTAAATATTCCAGCCTCCGATACTGTTATTAAAAGGTATTTCGTAAAGTTCCGCAACTGAAGTATAATCACGGATACGGTCACCCGTTTTGCGCTGCCAAGGCACATTCGGCTCTGTCTCATCCATTTCGGTAATCTTATTGGTATTGTAAGACAGCATACCTTCGACAAAATAATTCACCTTACCTATATTACCACGATGGCCGAGGGATAATTCCAGACCTTTGGATTCAACTTTTCCGTAAGAGTCCTGAGCCACTGCCACACCCACTATACTAGGGATAGTAGAGCGGTCTATCAGGATATTCGAACGCCACTCTTTGAACGCATCGAACGAACCGTAAAGCTTCTTATTCCAGAAATCGAAGTCTAAACCGACATTCAGCATTTCAGAGAGTTCCCACTTGTTGTTATTGCTGCCCGCCAGGCTTTCATAAATACCTCCGATGCTCGAACTGGAAGTACCAAAGTTATAACCTGTACCTGAGCCATAAGTGCTTTGATATGGATAACGGTTGGCTCCTGTGGTAGACTGCCCGGAAGTACCATATGATGCGCGGAGCTTCAGCAAATTAATATTCTTGTTCTTCAGCCATGATTCTTCCGAGGCTACCCAACCGATAGATGTTCCCCAGAAAGTACCCCAACGGTCGTCAGGAGCAAAATTGTCACAACCCATATGAGAAAGGTTACCTGAGAAAATATACCTGCTGTCATACACATAAGTAGCCTGTCCGTTGTAGGACATGAAACGGTTGGAAGACTGATTGGCATAGTTGGTACTCTCAATCCGGTTCACCGCATTCTGATAGGTACGGAAGAAAGCCCGGGCTCCGACATTGTGTTTACCAAAAGTCTTATCGTAAGAAAATCCTGCATTGAAATTGAGATTGTAATAGTTACCACGTTCGTTAGCCGTCGGGTCCGACAAGGCCGAGTAAGAGGTCATTTTTGACAGGGTAAATTCTGACGGATCGGTAACCGAAGCATTTGAATAATCGTAGTAGTAAGAATTGATACTATTGGTCTGTGTAGATTCAAATACGTCGTAAGCATCGAAACTCACCATTGCATTTGCTTTCAGGCCGGGAACCAGTTCTCCCAGATCGCCTGTCACATTTACGGTCGAATACAGGTTACGGCGACGGTTCTTTTCCTGACCTGATGAAGCCAGCAATCGTGCCGGGTTATTAGCCGTATTGGATGAATATATCTGTCCGCCCGGAGTATATATCGGTTCCATAGGATTCGCTTCCACCGCACCGAAGGTCACGAGGCTGAATACACCTGTTGTAGGTTGTGTAATATTATCGATACGTCCCCCTAAATCCAATGATACGTTCAAATACTTATTCACATCTATGTCCAGATTCGAGCGAAGGTTATAGCGGTTCAGCGTATGGGAAGTATTATAACCTTCGTTATAGTTCGTCCATTTATCATTCCACATACCCTCCTGACGAAGATAAGAGAACGACACATAATAACGTGCACGGGCATTACCGCCACTTATCTGCATATTGGTCTTATATAACGGGGCTGTTTCGCGATACAGTTCTTCAAACCAGTTTGTATTAAAATACTTATACTGGTCGATACCTGTCAGCTTCTCACCTGATGATACACGGCGGTACATCTCTACCTGAGCATTTGTGTACATAGGGTCAAGGCCATCGAGATATCTCACCTGATTGCGGGTAAGCGCCATATTGTAGGAGTTCTGTGTTTCAAACTTATTGCTCAGCATCTGAAAACCTATTTCCTGTGTAAAGTCTATCTTCGTTTTTCCTGCTAAACCACGTTTGGTAGTCACCATAATCACACCATTAGCTCCACGCATACCGTAAATAGCTGTCGCTGCCGCATCTTTCAGAACAGTGATATTCTCGATAGGAAATGCATCCAGAAACGAAAGGTCACGTTCTACATTATCCACAATTATCAGCGGACTACGGGCATTCTTATTCATTGTACGCAAGCCGCGGACATACATAGTCGTTTCTGTCCATCCGGGCTCACTTGACCATTCGTAGGTTTCCACTCCGGAAAGAGTAGAAGTGAAAGCATTCTGAAGCACCGAAATAGGGTGCTTTTGCAATTCTTCACCGGTTACTACCGAAGTGGCTTCCGTCATAAATTTCTTCGGCTTGCGGCCGAAAGGAACAGGCATGGTATGTAAATATTCATCTAAATCCGGTTCCATTACTATTTGGAAAGCGCCGCTAAATTCGGCTGTACCGGTAGCATTTTTATAACCAATACTGCTGACACACAATTCATCGTCCGGCTTTACATTCTTCAGACTGAAATACCCATCTTCACCGGACAGTGCTATGCGGCTCTGCTCCGCCACATTTACCACAGCTCCGGCAATAGGTTTGCCTTCGGAATCCACGATACGGCCTCTCAACACCTGTTCTTCTTGTGCCCAAGTATTGCAGGTTACGAATATCAGTACCCCCATCAACAGGAATTTACTTATTCCTGCCAACTTGTTTTTTATATTATTTATGCTTGTATACATATGTATTCAATTTAAGGATTACCAACCCGGATTATTTTCAATTCCTGTTTTCCAAACTTCCCCTTCAGGTATCGGATAGAGATACATCTTGTTCTCGAACACCCGGCTCTGGGCCACCTTACGCGTAATGGTTCCGTCTGCACTTACATTTACGCCATAGATAGGACGCGACAATGCTTCTACAGCAACATTCCAGCGGCGGACATCCCATGCGCGATGTTCCTCGAAAGCAAGTTCCACAGTACGTTCTTTATGAATGAAGTTGCGCATATTATCCTTAGAAGACGTCAAATCGCTACGGTCTGCTATCTTACCGCTGATGCCTGCGCGGTGACGGATTTTATCGAGCATATTATATACTTCCGTTCCCGGGCCTTGCGCCTCGTTCAACGCTTCGGCATAGTTGAGCAGGATTTCAGCGTAACGCATGATAGTCCACAGGCGGTAAGCGCTCTGAGAATGTTCTGCGCTCAGGATAGTTTCAGGAATATACTTACGCACATAGTAACCTGTCGGAGTTGCATTCGTATTACCGATAGGATTGTCCCTCTGGCCCAGTACCACATTGATAGTACCATTACCCCACTTCACTCCATTGCAGAGAACGGTTGCAGCCAGACGCGGGTCACGGTTCGTCCAAGGTTTGGCTTCATCATATCCGCTGGCGGTATTTATAGCCGGAGTATTATTAGTATATACCGGAGCACCTGTTTTATCATACTGAGCAAAAGGAGAAGAGCCATCTGCCATATCGTACATATCCACTAAGTTTTGCGACGGACAAAGTCCTCCATTACCCCCCTCGCCTACAGGAGTATCATTCTTGATCGCATCCCACCTTATAACTACATCATTGCGATAAAAAATCACTTCCTTGTTATTTCCCGAATAGGCAGTCCTCAACAGTGCATTGGTATAAGCCTCCACACCCAAAGCATTCCCATCGGCATCAGTAGTTGAAAACAGACTGAAATTCGCGCCGTAATCATCAATAAAACTTTTGGCTGCATCAGCGGCCTGCTGCCATGTGATACCCGATTCGGCACTGAAACGCGGACTAGCCATATAAAGCATTATGCGTGAATACAGGGCCCGTGCCATAGGCTGGCCGATGCGTCCGGCCTGACTCGAATCCCAAGCTTCGTCATAGACCAGCAATCCGGCTTCGCATTCTTTCAGTTCTTTCAGGATAAAGTCTACAACATATTCCTTCGCTGTCGGGCGATTAATATAATTACTCAGCAAATCACCATCCGGATCGAGAACTTCGGTTACAATTGGAATAGCCCCATAACGCAGAAATAACTCCCAATAAAAATAGGCACGCAGGAAACGGGCTTCCGATGTATAGTTCAATTTATCCTGCTTGTATTGAGTATCGCTCAGAGAAGGCTCCTTCGGGACACTTTCGATACGGGTAATAATCATGTTACATTTACGGATAGCACGATAATAATGTTCCCATGTACCTGTAAGTTCCGCTTCGCCAGCCGAACCATAATAGTTTCCAATATTAAAAGTAGTTCTCACACCACCTGCAGAATAACTGGTTTCTGCTAAATCCGTAGCCGAATCCAACCAGGAATCTTTAATACGACTAGCTCCGTGGCGTAAAAAATTATAAGTATCATAGTGGAATTTCACCATCATCTCCCAGTCGCTAAACACTTCCTCTTCCGTCAGTTCGTTACTGGGCTGCTTGTCCAGAAAATCACCGAAGGCGTCCTCGCATGAAGTCAGTGTGAAAGCAGCGATGCACACAGCAAATAAGCTATATATAATTGTTTTCTTCATGTTCTATCAGAATTTAATATTTACACCAAAATTCAGAGTCTTCATAATCGGGTAGCGGTTAGATCCATTGCTTTCGGGGTCGGTCAGGCCATCCAGATCATCCCATGTTATCAGGTTGTTGGCATTAAAGAACAGCCGGCAGTCGCTCATTCCTACTTTCCGCGCCCAGTTGGTTGGCAGAGTATAACTTAACTCGATATTCTTCAAGCGGACAAACGCTCCGTTTTTCAAGAAGAATGAGTTTTGACGCTGATTATGGTCACCATAATTATTATAGTGCAATAATGGATATTTGGCATTTGCCAGATTATAGGCTTCACTTTGTGACGGATTCCAGCGATCGAGGTGATGCTCCTTCACCTTACCTCCGTTTACAAAAGCGAACATGGCCTCAGCATCATAATAACGGCTCACATTATCAACCCCCTGGAACATAACATTGAAGCCCCAGTTTTTCCAGTTGATACCCAATGTCAGCGCATATATATTTTCAGGAATATCGCTTCTGCCGATAAAGGTTTCATCCCTCTCGTCAATAAAGCCGTCTCCATTCATATCACGATATTTCAAATCACCGACCTGCACATTGCCAAAGGTCGAAACCGGAAGATCGCCACTGTCAATATCGGCTTGTGTAACGAATCCGTCACACATCAGTCCGAAGTATTGGTTGATAGGATGACCTTCCCGTTTACGGTATTCGGTTTTCAGGCTGGGTTCATCCATATCAAGAATTTCATTACGGGCATGAGAGTATGTCAGGCCGACAGAATAATGAATATCTTTACCTATACGGTCGTTATATTTCAGTTCAAGCTCGTAACCGCTATTCTTTGTTTTACCTAAATTCCCGGCAGCCATTGCAACACCTACCCACTGCGGACGGGTGAGGTATTCTGTCAATATATCGTTACGTTTTTCATAGAAAACATCTATATTGCCGTTCAGCCTGCTGCCAAACAAGCCAAACTCAAGTCCAAGGTTGTATTTGTGCGCGCGTTCCCAAGTAACGCCGTAGTTAGGATACTGAGATTCGTAGACACCACTTTTCCCGGTGGTTCCGAAGTAATAGTCATTCGCGATCTGCGACCACTTTTGTTCATATAAGAAACGCTGTCTTACACCGTTGATCTGATATATATCATTACCTACCTGCCCGTAAGAAGCACGAAGCTTCAGGTTATCCAACCAATTCTCTGTACCCTTCATAAATTCTTCGTTGGCAATGCGCCATCCTAATGAAAAAGACGGGAAAAAGCCAAAGCGTTTGCCACGCATAAAGTTTTCGGAACCGTTGTATCCGGCATTAAATTCGGCAAGATAACGATCGTCATAACCATAGGTGACACGACCCACCAAACCCTGGTAACGCTGTGCCAGATCCGACTTATAACGATAGTCATTCTGCATATAGAGCATCATGGCAGTCACATCATGCTTGCCGAACTTGCGGGCATAATTCAACTGAGCCTCCATGTAGAGTTTATAGATAGATTTAAACTTTTGCGAGTCTCTCAAACTCCCTTCCTCTGTAAACGCCAATTCGGTATCTTTATTAAACTGATTATAAGCATCGATAGATGTATAGTTATCGCGGTCATTCAGCTCGTAAGTAGCAAACCCTGCGGAATAAAGATTCGTATGGTAATTTTCATAGTCGAACGAAAGCATTGCTTTGGCGCTCAATCCTTCGGTCAGCCAGCCCAGTTTATAGTCGACAATAAAATTGGTTTCGTTGATGGTATTTACCGCACGGTAGTAACCACCCTCGGCCAGTGCGGCAACTATGTTGTTCTGGTACTGTGAGCTTCCTCCATAAAGGGTTTTGGTATCTTCACCGTT
The DNA here is from genome assembly GCF_042654545.1 of Dysgonomonas termitidis. Taxonomy (GTDB): domain Bacteria; phylum Bacteroidota; class Bacteroidia; order Bacteroidales; family Dysgonomonadaceae; genus Dysgonomonas; species Dysgonomonas termitidis. Next base: position 26,530 of record NZ_JBHSGN010000044.1, on the reverse strand, counting down.
CTGTACCGTATATGATACAGGGAAGAGCCAGCCCGGAGTATGATTCAGTTCGTAAAATGTTTCGCTATAATCATTCCGTTCTTCGGTATTGGAACCTTTACGTTCTTCGAAACGGGTACCGAAATTTACCGAGAAAGTCAAATCCCTGGTCAGAAAGAAGTCGGTATTGGCCCGGAAAGAGTAACGGCGGTAATGAGGGCTTGAGCTATTACCATATACATTGTTACTTAAATTCTTAACCAAAGACGACTGATCGTAAAACTCGCCTGACGCGTAATAACGCATACGCTTGGTACCTCCACGTACACTTACATTGTAACGCTGTGCGGGAGCTGTACTTTTCAACACTTCGTCATACCAGTCTACATTTGGATAAAGCATCGCATCCAATCCGTTCAATTGACCGGCACTCGATTTACGGTACATTTCAATATCGCTGGCAGAGAACTGAGAGGGTAGCCCGTCATTGGCCAACGCTTCTTCGAGTAATGTCACCGACTCATAAGAGTTCAGATAAGTATTTTTGCGTGTAGGGCTTTGTATCTGCCAGTTAGCAGTCAAACTTACTTCCGGTTTTTGCTCCTTACCTCTTTTGGTAGTAATCAACATAACACCATTTGCACCGCGCACACCGTATACGGCTGTAGCAGAGGCATCTTTCAGCACGGAAATAGTTTCGATATCATCCGGTGCAATTTGTGAGAACGGACGTTCAATACCATCCACAAGGATAAGCGGCTGTGCATCGCCCGCAAAGGTAGCACGTCCGCGGATATAGATTTGCGTATCATCCGCACCCGGCGCACCCGAAGTCTGCGAAGTGACAACACCGCTAATCTTACCGGCAATGGCTTGTGAAACGTTAGCAGAAGGCGACTGAAGTATATCTTTAGTATTTAACTGCGAAATAGCACCTATAACACTCTCTTTTTTCTGTGAGCCATAGCCGACTACGACAACTTCACTCAACAATTCGGAGTCTTCCCTCATTGTCACATTTATTATCGTCTTGCCTTTTACACTAATCTCCTGAGCCTGAAAGCCGATGAATGATATCACCAATATAGCATTATCACTGCTTACTCTCAGGCTAAAGCTGCCATCATCATCCGTAATTGTACCATTAGTAGTTCCTTTTTCAACGACACTGGCGCCGATAACAGTCTCTCCGGTAATATCTTTTACGATACCTGTCACCTGCCTGGACTGCGCCCATGCATTTTGTCCAACCAGCATCAAAACAAGTATTGGCAGCAACCGCAGGAGCAAATTGCTCCACGGTGCTTTTCCATTTGTCCGTTTATTTTTCATATACAGTATTTTATTGATTTATTATTCAGCAGCATTCAAGAACGGATAGTATCCTACCGTACGCATATTCAGGCTGGCTCCCTCTACAGTAAGGAATGCGCCGACATCGGTAGTTGTAATTCCCTCATAGAAGAATGTGTAGTCACCCAGTTTCACGCCATCAGCCGTGGTTACCTTAGCTGTCATATCCAGACGGTTGCCACTGCGTCTCAGTATTATCATACAATATGCTCCTTTCATTTGCGTGGTAAAACTATCCCAATCATAACTTGCGGAGATATTCGCTGCATTGTAGCCAGAGCCTTCAGGCCCCCATCCGAAAGCATCGGCACGTAATACGAAATATTCCGCATAGCCGGCTTCACCTCTGTCTTTACCATTGGTAACAACCAGTAGCCAGTTGTTCCAGTTTGCGGCACCGCTGGTGTTGTTGATAAATGTATAAACAAAAGGATTAGTCTTAATCAGGGAGAAATTGGAGAAATACGACCACCAGCCTGCGCTTAAATCTGCCGGACCAACCAGATAGGTATCCGGTGCATATTGCTGGCCTACATATACCGTTTCCGGATCGATTGCCAGATAAGCTCCCTCGCAAGTAAGGAATGAACCGATACTGCTTGCCAAAGTTCCTTCATAGAAGTAGTTCATTGTGTATACGGTACCACTTGTAGTAGTTGTTATTGCTGTAACGTCTATCCGGTTACTTGTCCGTTTGATAGTTAAGTCTACATATGCACCCTTCATATCAGTCGTAAAGGTATCCCAATTGTAATCTGACGTTATATTGGTACCTGAAAAACTAATATTTTCCCAAGCATCAGCACGTAGTACAAAGTATTCGGCATAACCTGCTTCATCTCTGTTTTTACCGTTGGTGAGCACCAGCGCCCAGTTATGCCAGTTATTGACACCGTTGGTATAATTATAGAAACCGAAATGCATAGTCTGGTCACCCTGCATTGTTACAAGATCGGAGAAAGCCGACCACCAAGGGGTAGACATATCTTCGTTACCAACAATGATGTAATTATTTTCTTCCTCTTCACCACCTGTTCCCGGCACTTTTATCTGACTGTCGGTAATCTGATTACGGTAGATAGTGAGGTCGTCCAGCATCCATTCCTGAGTTTCAGCGCCTGAGCCATAACCCAGATATAAAGAAGGTACGGAAGCCATGAACTGAACGATTTTAGAGAAATCAAATCCGGTAACTTCCTTATCTATTTTCTTTTGTCCGTCTACATATACAACATATCCGTTGTCACGGATTGTCATAGCCACGTAATGCCATTCTCCGGCTGTCAGCAATCCGGTTTTATACCCTGAAGGATTGTTGTCCTCGTATTTTCCGTCAACGCCATCATAACTTAACCAACCATTGGCTGTGAAAAAGAATTTCTGCGTGCCATTTTCGTTTTGAAAAGAGAAAAGCGCCCCTTCCAAATCCTGCCCGGAATTTTCACCTGTCTGAACAACTTGTTTCATCCAGAAAGTGAGTGAAACTCCATTTTGAACTTTCACGCTGTTGAGTGGATTATTAATATGTGCATATCCACCATTCAGATGGAGCACACTACTCTTGCGTTCTTCATCGTTTGCCAGCGCGGGCGTGTTTCCATCACTATAAGCATAGAGTTGAATAATTGCAGGGTCAATTTCCTCCTCGAAGGAATAAGTAACTATCTTTTCCAGTTTAGGATAAACCTGATTGCCTGAAGGGGGATCTGTTTCACCCCAATCCTGACATGAAGCACACAAAAGGATTGTAAATGCTGCCATAATCAACGGCGCCCATTTTTTTACTTTTTGCATATAACTTAGATTAATGATTAATAATTCTTTTTTGCGCAGTATGTACTGCTTGGAAAAATATTTCGGTTAACTCAGTATATTACTGTTTTTCAATAGATTTAGAGTCACAAAGGCGTGAGATTATTTTTCTATTTTTTATTCTTATTTTATTCTTTTTCCCCAAATGGTATATCCTTTGGAATTGAGTCCGGTAAACAAAATAGTCTGAGTCTGGTTTTCCCAGTCCTGCCCCATAAACACCTGTAAATTGCTGACAGAACCCGATATATTCAGACTCAATACACCACTCCTGTCGAAAGACCACTTTCCTGACAAGCCGCCACTCAGTGACAAATCTTTATTTAACGTAATTACATCGGATTTGTTTTCTTCCCCTTCTTTAAGATGGTTTTCTCCCCACAATATTTGTCCGGCAAACAAGTCACGGGCAGGAGCATCGCCTTGTATAACAAGTATCTCCCAGTCGCCGGCAAGATCGCCTTCCTGTATTTTCTGCTGTGGGATAGCCGCATATCTTTCCGGAGATACTACCGGCCAGCCGTCGGCAGTCCAGTACATATCCCTGACATGAAGATCCATCATATGGTTTTCGGGACGCAGGCGTGCCTGATGAGCCATATAATATTGTCCGTTTTTATCCATGAATACACAGCAATGAGCTGTACCGGCCCAGCCTATATGATTGCGGAACTGATAAGGATAAGTCAGTATAGGGAAGTTATCTGTCTCTTCGCGCATATCAACTCCGAAGAAATCTGTGAAAGGGCCTTCGGGCTTATCGGAGCGGCCTACACGCACATTATAAGTCGTCATTAACGGGTCATAGGAAACAAACAGGAAGTATTTCTTCAGCCCGGGGTTATAGATTATTTCCGGCGCTTCTATATTGTTCTTCTTACCGTCGAAACGGCGGGCGGTAAGATGTCCCTGATCCCCGTCGTTAAGCGTAAGTCCTGTTTCGGGATTCAGTTGCACGCAATGCAGCCCGCCGAAATAAGAGCCGTAATGCATCCATTGCTCCCCATTTTCAGGATTGCTAACAATACTCGGATCGATGGCATTCATTACATCGCCTGTCTTCGTTTTCACCACACAGCCTTTTAGTTCCCAGGGGCCTTCGGGCGATACGGATTCAGCCATACCTATATAAGACACCTGTTTGGCAAAAGCCGAAACGCTGTAATATAAGCGGTATTTCCCTTTATATTCTACAATGTAGGGTGCCCATATATTGGTTGCGCCTTTACCGTTGTTATTATCCAAAACCCAGTCCTTGGCTTCCTGTGGAATTTCCTTAAAGGCCCATCCGGAAAATTCCCAGTTGACAAGATCTTTCGATTTACGGACTTGTATATAACCAAAAGGCAGATTATCTTTCTTCATTGCCGCGCTGTCTTCTTTATAAATAGCGTCGGTAGAATACATATAATATGTATCCCCTATCAGCAGGCACGACGGATCGTGTACATTGTAGGTACCCCATTGTTTATAATCCTTCATTTCAGAAATGCCCGAATAATCGTCAGCCCACGGATTTACGTTAGCTTTCGGCTCAAACGGTTTCTGAGCGCAAGATACAAGGAAAGTACAGCATCCTAAAAGCAGAATATTGAAAATTGTTTTCATAGTCAATTTAACCGCAAGTTTGTGAGTTAATTCAATTCTATTGTTACCACCGACTTAGCCGGAATCTTCACCGTTAATACATCATTCTTCACCGCTGCATCTTTGAAATCCTTCAACTCTACTTCGTTTGGCTTTTCGAATGTATTGTGAGAATCTGTTTTGGGCGCAGTAATTATATTACCGGAAACGAAACGGCCGTTTTTCAGGTCTTTAATAGTACATGTTATATCCACCGATTGGTTAGGATCGATATTCACAATTGATACATGTATTTTTCCGTTGCTGTCTTTCGATGCCGAAGCCGATACCGAATTGATTTCCTTACCCAGACGACTGTATGAAGGACTTATAATATCGAGCGGTAGCATGGTTGCATCCTGATGTACTTTATACATATCAAATACATGGTAAGTAGGAGTCAGCAACATTTTATCACCTTCTGTAAGGAACAAAGCCTGCAGCACGTTGACCAACTGTGCAATATTAGCAATACGCACCCTGTCGGCATGCTTGTGGAAAATATTCAGAATAGTTCCCGCCAGTAAAGCGTCGCGCAGGGTATTTTGCTGATACAGGAATCCCGGATTTGTTCCCGGCTCCACATTGTACCATGCACCCCATTCGTCTACTATCATGGCTATTTTCTTCTCAGGATCGTATTTATCCATTATGGCAGCATGTTTTGTCACTATCTCGTCCATACGCATACCATGCTCCAGTAACGAGAAGTACTCATCTTCATTGAAGCCAAGCGCGTTTCCTTTATCCTCCCATCTGTAGGTAAATGTATAATTGTGAACCGATACACCCGACATCATGTGATGCGGTATGTTTTTCATCATCACTTCCATCCAGCGGTAATCGTCTACATTAGGGCCTCCGGCAACTTTGTACAATCTGTTTTCACCGTAGTTGCGGCAATAAGTAGCATACCTGCGGTAATTTTCGGCATAGCCTTCCGGAGTCATATTTCCTCCGCAGCCCCAGTTTTCATTACCAACACCCCACAGAGTTACTTTCCACGGTTTTTCGCGTCCGTTCTTCTTACGGAGGTTCGACATCGGGCTCTCCCCGTCAAAAGTGATATACTCCACCCATTTCGACATTTCTTCTACCGTACCGCTTCCCATATTCCCACAGATATATGGTTCTGTTCCCAGTGCTTCACAGAGATTAAGGAATTCGTGCGTACCAAAACTATTGTCTTCTACTACCCCACCCCAGTGAGTATTCACCATTTTAGGACGGTCTGCTCTTGCACCTATTCCGTCCATCCAGTGATACTCGTCGGCAAAGCATCCTCCCGGCCAGCGAAGATTCGGTATTTTAATATGTTTTAACGCATCGATAATATCCTTGCGCACACCGTTCACATTAGGTATATGAGAATCCTCGCCAACCCAAAGCCCGTCATAGATGCAACGTCCGAGATGTTCGGAAAAATGACCGTAAATATGTTTGTCGATCTTGTATTTTCCGGAATTCGTTTTAACGACTATCTCCGCCTTTTGCTGTGAGAATACCGTTATACAAACAAAAAGAGATAAATAAAACAGTAGATTTTTTTTCATGATAAGTTATAAGTTGTGATTTATTAGTTTTTTAGAAAGGAGAGGTATCCAAAAGTGAGGACAAGCCCATACGGGCTTTATCCTCACTACCTTATTTAAAGCCTAAAACCCCTTCTGATGTCATTTGTATCCGTTTTATAGTATTATCTTCATTATAATACAGGCGGTCGATACAGACCGAACGGCGGAAACTCCCACCTTGTGTCGGTATTGCCCCGTTGTGATATATGAAATACCACTGCCCTTTAAATTCGGTTATTGCCTGATGATTCGTATTGGAATTGCCTGCTATCTCGTTCAGTATGCCTTTATACTCCCAAGGTCCGTTTATACTCCGGCTCATAGCATATCCCAGTTTTTCGGGAAAGTACTGTGCGTATGACAGGTAATACCATCCATTATATTTGTGTATCCACGGTGCTTCTGTAAAGTTTGGCAAATCGACAGTCATTACCGGGCCATCCAGTTCAATCATATTTTCCTTCAGTTTTGCATAGTAGCATTGTGTGTTTCCCCAGAACAAGTATGCCTGGCCATCATCGTCTATCCATACCGTAGGGTCTATATCGTCCCATCCTATCGAGGTGTAGGCTGTAGTCATATCGTTAGTTATCAGCGCTGAACCTCTGGCATCCTTAAACGGGCCAAGCGGATTATCAGCCACTGCCACACCTATAGACTTGCCGGGTTTGGTACCATGTTCTACAGTTACATACCAATAGAATTTACCATCACGTTCGATAACCTGCGAAGCCCATGCTTCACCCTTTGCCCATGTAAAATCTTTTGCCCGCAGCGGGACTGCGTGTTCTGTCCAGTTTACCATATCATCCGACGAGAATACAAGCCACTCGTTCAGTTCATAATGATTCTGGGGAGGGAGACATTCATCATGGCCCGCATATATGTATAGTCTGTCGTTATGTACCAGCACTGCAGGATCGGCTGTATATTTATGTGTAAAAACAGGGTTGCCGGTTATCTGGAAAATCGAGTCCTGTACCGATCCATGTAAATTACACACAATAATGCAAAAAAGAAAAATAAGTTTCAATATTTTCATGGTTTTAAATATTTTTCAAGAAAGAAAGATTCTTTGGCCGGAATGAGGTTAACCTTTAATCACTCGTCTTTAATTTCTTTGACAAATATATATATGTGCAAGGCTTAGTATGGTGGACAAAAAAATATTAAAGGTGGACAAAACAGTATTTAAGTGTAAAAAATACATTTTTAATTTTTTATTACTAACTTTACTCAACCAAAAATCAGTTAACATGAAAAATACACTTATAGTTATAAGCAGTATCATTCTATCGTTATTATTCATACCGACAGCTAACGGACAAAATAATATATCATCAAAGTACATATTCAGCAGCATCAGTATCAATGAAGGACTCCCTGTGAATTTTGTAGACGATATATTCAAGGACAGTCATGGATTTATCTGGGTGGCGACCCAGGGAGGAGGCCTGTCGCGATACGATGGTTATGAATTTATAAATTTCAACGTAAACAGTTATCCTCTCTTTCTTAAAAGTAATTTTATACGGAAGGTAGTGGAAGACAATTTCAACCGATTATGGACAACATCCAATAATGGTATAGACATTATAGATCTCAAAACCATGAAGAAGGCGACTATTTCGCACAAAGATAATTTACTCGATACTGTATTAGATACCCCGGCTATTACAATATTTAAAGACAGGAAAGGTGGTATATGGGTGGTTTCGACGGAAAACATGTACAAACTGGAATTCGATGCCAAAGGAAATATACAGCGCATATACACAACCGTGCAAAAAGGCTCTCCTTATAGATTTACCTGCATCAGCGAAATTGACAATGAAATATGGGTAGGCAACGACGGCGCTGTTTATAAAATAATAGAAAGCCAAAAGGGAAACCTGAATCTGGAAATCATTTCTACACATTTCAACATATCCTCCAATCTATTCATCTCAAGTATTCTGAAAAAGAATAACACAATATGGATGGCTACCGAAGACGGACTGTTCAGATACGATGATATAAACCAGCCTCCGGCACATTACCTTCACAATACCCTGAACCAATATTCTATTTCTCAGAATATGGTTACAGACCTAAACATTGTAAACGGATCTATCATAGCGGGAACGCTACGCGGGCTGAACATTTACAATCCCGTTACTGACGAATTCGAACATATCACCCACAATAGTGGAGAGGAATCGCTGAACAGTGACTTTATCAACTGCATGCTTGCTGACGGTGATAACCTCTGGATAGGAACTGAATCGGGAGGTATCAATAAAATGACTTTACGCAAACTGGCCGTTAAGAATTACACTCATAACAACTCTGATAAGGGTAGCATATCGCCGAACCCCGTAAATGCCATTCTGGAGAGCCGCAACGGGAACTTATGGGTAGGAAGCGTGGAAGGTGGTTTGAACCTGATGAAAAAAGGGGAGTCATCTTTTACTCACTATATGGCCGGCCCGGGGTTACTCAGTCATAATACTATAAGTGTACTGGAGGAGGATAATGCGGGGAATTTGTGGATAGGAACCTGGGGCGGGGCGATAAGTATCCTGAACGAGAACAAACTCCCTGCCGTTTCCTATAAATATATAAGCCCTAACTTCAGTTTTATAGGAATTCTCAAATATGACCCGGTGAATAACGGGATGTGGATAGGTACCAACAGGGCTATTTATTGGTACGATATACAGAATAACAGCCTCGAAAGTCCTTTACCCGAGAATATGAACCAAAACATATGGGGAACACTGGGCAGTACCATAGACAAAAAGAACAGGTTATGGCTGGGATGCTCCGAAGGTCTGATACAGATAGACCTCAACTCCTATGATGAGCACGCTAAAAAATTCGCGGCACGCTTTGTTTCTCTGAACGAACAGGATGTTAACAAATTGTTTTTGAAAAATATCACATGCATCTTTCAGACACGCGACAATACAATATGGGTGGGCAGCAACGGGTATGGAATCTGCAAAATAGAAGAGACAGGCGGCAAATATATATCCCGTACATATACCACAGTACAGGGATTAGTTAACAATGCCGTATTCGGAATCCTGGAAGACGAACAGGGACTTCTCTGGATCAGTACGGGACGAGGCATGTCATCGTTCAATCCGCAGACAGAAAGATTTGTAAACTATACCAAAGAAGACGGACTCGCCAATCATCAGTTTTACTGGAATGCCTCTTTCAAATCGCCTGTCAGCAAGAACCTGTATTTCGGGAGTATGGCGGGGCTTACCGAGCTGAAAGGCAATTCCCAATATATATCGGGAGAACAGAAAGGTGTAACATTTACCAAACTGCAAATATTAAATCAGACTGTATGGTACAATAAAGGCAATTATATAAAGGAAGATATCAGCTATGCGAAAAAGCTTGACCTGCACGAACAGGATAAATCTTTCTCTATCGAATTTTCGGCACTCGACTACGACAATCCGTCGACTGTAGCCTATTCATACAGGCTTTTAGGTTTCGACGACAGATGGGTTGATGTTCCCGCAAACCGCCGCTTTGTAAGTTATACAAATCTCAGCCCCGGCACTTACAGGCTTCAGGTAAGGTGCATGGCTAAAGCCTCGGACTGGTCCGAAAAAATAACCGAGCTGGAGATAGATATCCACCCGTTTTTCTATAAAACAGTATGGTTCGTCAGCTTATGTATTATATTGCTTCTGGTACTGGGCATTCAGTTATACAAGTGGCGTATAAATTCATTGAAAAAACAACGCGAGATACTGCATATAAAGGTAGAGGAACGGACACATGCCCTCAATGAGCAAAAAAAACTGCTGGAAGAACAGGCGGTAGAACTAAAATTACAGAACACCATGCTTGTAGACCAGAATGAGAAAATCTCTTATCAGCGAAAACAATTGATAGAGATGTCTAAAAAGGTACAGGAAGCCATGGCTGACAGAATATCTTTCTTTACGAACATCACCCATGAATTCCGCACACCTATCACTCTTATTATAGGACCTATAGAAAGGGCTTTGAAACTGAGTACCAATCCTAAGGTTGTGGAACAATTGCAATATGTGGCCCGCAACTCGAAACACCTGTTATCATTGGTCAACCAACTGATGGATTTCAGAAAAGTAGAATCGGACAATATGAGCGTAAATCCGCTTGCCGGAAATCTTATAAATTTCCTGGATGAACTCCTCATTCCATTCGAATCCTTTGCGAACGAACGCGGCATAAAAATAAGGAGGGTGTACCGGATGCCGCAACCCCGGATAATGTTTGATGAAGAAGCTATCCGGAGACTGGTTACCAATCTTTTGGCCAACTCCATCAAATTTACGCCCGACAACGGTAGTGTAACTTTATATGTAAGTTCCATTAGCGGAAATAAAGGAGAAGATAAGCTATATATCTGCGTACAGGACTCGGGCATAGGAATAAGGGAGGAAGATCTTAACCGGATCTTCAACCGCTTTTTCCAGTCGGATACACGCACCAGATACCCAGTTTACGGACAAAGCGGCACAGGTATAGGACTCTATCTGTGCAAAAATATCGTCAACTTGCTCGAAGGCAGCATTGTAGCCAAGAATAACCATACAAAGGGAGCATCGTTCCGGATACTATTACCATTTACCCCTGCAACAGCGAGCGAACAACAGCCCGTCAGTGAAAGTTACATACCGTCCATAACCGGTGATATAGAATATGCCCCTGTTACAGAACAAAACGGACAACAGCTGGCAATACTCGTCGTGGAAGACAACATGGATATGCGTAAATATATCTGTTCCATATTGTCGGATTATTACAAAGTAATAGAGGCCGAAAACGGAGCAGAAGCTTTAAGAATACTGAAAACAGAACCCATCGACTTTATTATCAGCGACCTGATGATGCCCGTTATGGACGGACTCGAATTGTCTCAGAAAGTTAAATCCGACCTGTCTACTTCCCATATCCCATTCTTGATGTTAACAGCGAAAACATCGATTGAAACCCGGATCGGCAGTTATAAAATGGGCGCGGACGAGTTCCTTACCAAGCCTTTTGACGAAGAATTACTGCTTACAAGAATCAACAACATTCTGGAAATCCGCAAACTATATCAACGAAAATTCAGCTTGTACATGAATGTGGATGAACTGAATATTATAGAAGACTCGAACGACGAAAAGTTTCTCAAGAAAGCGATGGAAATCATAAAAGAGAATTATACAAATACAGAGTATGACGTGAGCGACTTTGTCAACGATATGGGGGTAAGTAAAAGCCTGCTCAATAAAAAGATGCAGATACTTACGGGGCAGCCCCCGAGCCACTTTATCCGTGATTTCCGACTATCCATTGCCAGAGAATTGATACTGAAAAGTAAAGGCAACAAAACCATTTCGGAAATAGCTTACGAAGTAGGCTTCAACGATCCGAAGTATTTCACACGTTGTTTTACCAAACATTTTGGTATTGCTCCCAGCGTTATGTCGAAAGATACGGACTAAGATGTGATTATTTACAGGAAATTTTATCTCCATAATAGCTGATAGTTTTTAGACATTCGCTGACAGTTCCTTGAAATCTTATGATAAAATTTAAAGATTCAATATTTATTAACTATATATATCTTTCTTTCCCGCCTGTAATGTATTCCGCATCAATGAGATGATAGTCATAGGGCCTACCCCCCCCGGAACAGGAGTAATATAAGATGCTTTAGGTGCGACTTCATCGAAAGCTACATCACCTTTCAGCCTGAAGCCCGATTTTGTCTCGGTAGATGGCACGCGGGTTGTACCTACGTCTATAACAACAACACCGTCTTTGACCATATCGCCTTTCAGGAACCCGGGAACACCAAGGGCGGCAATGATAATATCGGCGCTCAAACATACTTCCTTGATGTTTGGCGTACGGCTGTGGCAGACCGTTACGGTGGCATCGCCCGGATAACCCTTCTGCATCATCAGACTGGCTACAGGCTTACCTACTATATTACTACGGCCAAGAACAACGCAATGTTTCCCTTGGGTCGGTATTTCATATCTTTTCAGCAGTTCCAATATGCCTGCCGGAGTAGCCGAAACAAAGCAAGGCAGGCCGATGGACATGCGCCCTACATTGATAGGGTGGAAACCATCCACATCTTTACGGTAATCTATCGATTCAATCACTTTCTGCTCCGAAATATGCTTTGGGAGAGGCAGTTGGACTATAAAGCCATCTACGTCAGCATCATTGTTCAATTTATCGACGCAAGCTAATAACTCCTCTTCACTGACATTGTCTTCGAAGCGGATAAGGGACGATTTAAATCCGACTTCTTCACATGTCCGTACTTTACTGGCTACATAGGTTTCGCTGCCGCCATCGTGTCCGACTAGCACTGCTGCCAGATGTGGAGTTTTTCCTCCTGCGGCTTTTATTTGCGCTACTTCTTGAGCTATTTCCTTTTTTATCTGCGCCGAAATGGCTTTTCCGTCGATTAGTTGCATAGATATTGATTTAGTAATGTATTATAGTGCTTCCTGAGTGCAAATATACAAATATGAATGTAATAGAATTAATGATCCAAATGAAAAGAGGACATCCCTGTGCCCTCTTTTCCTGTTATTTGTTACTTACCTCTACTTTCTGCGTAGGGGCAAATTGACTATTCCGTTTGTCTACCGAAGCTATAAAGTTTTCAGCCAGATGAGCAAATGCCATACCTGTTATCGTATTCTCATTCAGGGCTACCGGCACACCTTTGTCACCTCCTTCGCAAATGCTCTGGACGATAGGTATTTGCCCGAGTAAAGGCACATTCATATCTTCCGCCAGATTTTTAGCTCCTTCTTTACCAAAGATGTAATACTTGTTTTCCGGTAGTTCGGCAGGAGTGAACCATGCCATGTTTTCTACCAGTCCTAATATCGGCACATTGACCTTATCATTGGTAAACATATTGATTCCCTTGCGCGCATCGGCCAGAGCCACCTCCTGAGGCGTACTTACCACTACCGCTCCCGTAATAGCCAGTGTCTGCACCAATGTAAGGTGTATATCACTTGTGCCGGGAGGAAAGTCGATAAGGAAATAATCGAGGTCTCCCCAATTTGCATCGGCTATAAGTTGCTTCAAAGCATTTCCCGCCATTGCGCCACGCCATACCACAGCATCGTTCTTGTTTACGAAGAAGCCTATGGAAAGCATCTTTACACCGTATTTTTCAACGGGAATAATATATTCCTTACCGTCTATAGGCTCTAAGTATGGCTGAGACTCTTCTTCATTAAACATTTTGGGAAGCGACGGGCCGAATATATCGGCATCCAGTAGGCCTACCTTATAGCCTTTTTTAGCTAATGATACAGCCAGATTTACAGATACGGTACTTTTTCCCACACCACCTTTGCCTGATGATATGGCAATGATATTTTTCACCTGAGGAAGAAGTGTCGCAGGCTTTGGTTGCTCTGCCTGTTTGGTTCTTACTTCTATATTACCTTTAATTTCAATGTCAGGATCTGCATATGTAAGTATAGCTGTCTCGGCTGCTTTTACAACCGATTTGATAAATGGATCGTTCGGTTTGTCAAACATCATGGAGAAACTAACCTTCATACCGTCGATATGTATATCGTCGGATACGAACCCCATTTCCACAATATCTTTCCCTGTACCGGGATAACGCACGTTGCGTAGTGCGTCGATAATCAGTTTAGGATATATATTAGCCATTTTTAGTTGATTGATTTAATTCGTTACTGCGTCCGTAACTGCGATACAGGTCTTTTTTGATTTCAATATCCGGTTCAGTCCAGTTATCACGTCCGGCGCACTCAAATTTTATATACTTGATATTTAAACCACGCGAAAGCCATTGTTGTTCATAGAATGTCTGTATTTTAAGAATATCATCTACGAGTCCCGAATGGTATAAGTCAGCAGACTGGAACAATACAGGCAGCGAATTAGCCTTCACCATTTCACAGGTATATGTAAACATGAAATTACTATCGGTCTTCAGGTGTATGATACCATTGTCGGACAGAATCTGACGATATAGTTTCATAAAACGGGTCGAAGTCATCCGCTTGTTTACCTTACCCATTTGCGGGTCGGGGAATGTTATCCAGATCTCGGAAATTTCCCCTTTGGCAAAGAAATGGATAACCAGTTCTATGTGCGTACGCAGGAAAGCTACATTGGCCAACTTTTCTTCGAATGACTGTTTCGCACCTGTCCACATCCTTGCTCCTTTTATATCTATTCCGATGAAATTTTTATCAGGGAACAGCTTGGCCAGGCCTACTGTGTATTCGCCTTTGCCGCAACCGAGTTCAAGAACAATCGGGTTGTCATTTCTGAAAAACAACTCGTTCCATTTGCCTTTCATCGCAAACCCTTTTTCTTGCAGAACTGCAAACGGATACTGGAATACGTGCGGGTATTCCTCCATGTTGGCAAATTTGGCAAGTTTATTCTTTCCCATTACTTTATATTAGCAAATTAGTATATTGACAAATCAGCACATTAGAACTGTTGCATATCACACAGTTTCCGGTAATATCCGTTCATCTCATACAATTCGTCGTGATGTCCGCGTTCTACAACGATGCCTTCGCTCATAACACATATTTCATCCGCGTTCTTGATTGTAGATAAGCGGTGAGCGATAACCAGCGTTGTACGGTTTTTCATCAGTTTTTCCAAAGCATCCTGCACAAGGCGCTCCGATTCCGTATCCAAAGCCGATGTTGCTTCATCCAGAATCAATATCTGAGGGTTTTTCAGTATGGCGCGGGCAATGCTGACGCGCTGGCGTTGCCCTCCCGACAGTTTGCTGCCACGGTCTCCTATACTGGTTTCATATCCTTTCTCTGTGGCGGTAATGAAGTCATGTGCATTAGCTACCTTAGCGGCCTCAATAACCTGTTCTATTGTAGCATTTTCTACCCCAAACGATATATTATTGAAAAATGTATCGTTAAACAGGATGGCTTCCTGATTCACGTTGCCCATCAGCGCCCGTAAATCGTGTACATCAGCATCTTTAATGTTGGTGTCGTCAATGTAGATACCTCCTTCATTTACATCATAGAAACGGGGCAGGAGATCGGCCATTGTTGATTTTCCTGAACCGGATTGCCCTACAAGCGCCACGGTCTTCCCCTTTGGTATTGTGATGCTGACGTCTTTTATTACCCAGTTTGTTTCGTATCTGAACAATACATTCCGGTAAGTGATCTCCCTGTTGAAAAGGATTGGTTTCGGGTTAGCGGGGTTCTTGATGTTGTTCTCTGCTTTTAGTATTTTGTCTATACGTTCTACCGAAGCCATACCTTTTTGGATAGCATATGCCGATCTGGACAGGTCTTTTGCCGGGTTGATGATCAGGTAGAAAATAGTCAGGTAATATATAAATCTCGAGGCATCCATATAGCCGCTTCCTTCCAGAATAAGTGAACCTCCGTACCATAACACCAGAACAATGGTCACCGTCCCCAACAGTTCGCTCATCGGATGTGCCAATTGTTGCCTGCGAGCAATACGGTTCGACATGTTACGGAATACATTGCTCGTTTTATCGAAGCGTTCGGTCATCTTTTCTTCGGCATTAAATGCTTTAATAATGCGCAGTCCGCCAAGGGTTTCTTCTATCTGCGACATCATGCTGCCCCATTGGCTTTGGGCTTCTACCGATTGCTTTTTAAGGCTCTTACCCACTTTACCCATGATGTATCCGGAAACAGGCAGCAGAATGAATACGAATATAGAAAGCTTCCAACTGATGAACAGTAATGTGCCCAGATATATTATAATCATAATCGGATTTTTACTAATCATATCCAGGGAACTCATCACAGAGTTTTCTACCTCACCCACGTCTCCGGTCATACGTGCCATGATATCCCCTTTGCGTTCATTGGAAAAGAAGCCAAGGGGTAAAGACAAGACCTTGTCGTTTATCTGTTTGCGTATATCCCTTACAACTCCGGTACGCACATCCGTAATGAAATAAGCGCTGAGATAGGTCGTTCCTGTTTTTAAGATAGTCATTACCACTAGTATCAGACCCAAAATGATCAGGACAGCAGCTCCCGAATGAGTATCCATAGTTTGGGAAAGATAGTAGTATGCATTGTTCTCCAAAATCTTAAAGTTGAATATACTTGAAGAATTCATAGGTATATATTCATAAACTTTATCGTTCACCTTAAATAGTATCTGGAGGATGGGAACAATTAGCGCGAATGAGAATATGTTAAGGAATGCGCTCAATATATTGAAGAATATATTAAGTGCGACTTGCCTTTTGTATGGCGGTACAAACCGCCTGATCAGTGAAATAAAATCTTTCATCCAAAGATGTTTAGTTAATAATAAGTATAGCCTCAGGAGAGGCTATTGCAAAAACGGCTGCAAGTTAGCTATAATTCTTTTCTTAATGAATATCTTTTATTTATTTTCACGAATACGGCTAACAATTCCAGAGAAAATTAGCAACCTTTTCATCCTGAAAAAATAATCAGGTCTTCTATATTTGATATATAAAAAGTAACAGATATATCAGTTAGCAGTAAACAGTAAACAGTATTTCATGCCCCGCTGGCGCGGACTTCCAGTCCGTGTCTTGTTGACAGTGCAAAAATGTTTGCTACGCAACACACAGACGGGACGTCTGCGCGAGCGGGGGGGAGTGGCTACACCTTTATTCTGTACTGCATCGTTGGTTAAACTCCTCCTGCTTTTAATGCAGGAGGAGGAATAGATAAATAGACAAATAAACCGGATTTATTCTGCTATACACCGGACAGAAAAGCCGTATGCGCGGACTAGGTTTTGGTAAGTTGTTGTTAAGTAATTGGTCAGGTACAAGAAGTACGCGAAGGAAGAACGGTCTTCCGTACTACTCCAGTAGTAGCCGTAGCCGCCCCGGCGGTCCAACAGCGAACTACCGTAGCTGCGGTAGCCGGCAGCCGGCAAATACAGAGCAGACCCAAAATTCAGCCCATTACTAAAGTTTGTCTCGCTTGTGTTCAATGTAGCTCCGGGGGGCATTGTCCGTGGATTCAGGGAGGTATCGACAACACCGTCCCATTCTGACCGTGTTGGCACACGATAATTTTGAGGACAAGGGTCATTAGCCGTTTTTGAAGCGTCTGACCATGAGCCGTTAGGTGCGTATGAAGTATTCCAACCGGCGATTGCGCCGGCCGGTGTGTCGACGGTAGCTACGACTGTAGGGCGACCCCACTGGAAGTAGTCTCCATTCAAATATTTAGCAGGAGTGAAAGGCTCGAGCATAAAATTAGCCCCTAGGTTATAGCAGAGGAAGTTCTGCCAGCCGCCTGCTGAGGTGAATGCCCCGCAGCAATTGCAATCCTGAAGGCTGACAGTCAGCTCGAATTTACGGTTTGTCCCCGCTCCGTCCGGCTGGTCGTTGAATACGGCGTACAATTTGGGATGGACAGCATTGTCGCGGATCACATTTAACAGGTCTGTCATCAGGGACGGTTTGTAAACCACTACGGCTTTACAAGGGTCGCCGGACGATATGTTCCCGCTATAGTCGTCATTCGGCGTCATACTTACGATAGCCTCCAGGGAAGCATCCTCCGCATAGAAGAACCGCACATTCGATACGTCGACCGACGGGGTAAAGGTGTACACCTGTGTGCCGGAGTAAAGCCAGGTACCACTCGCACTAGGATTTATCGCCGCTGGCGTCCCGTCTGTGGCGTCCTGTTCTTCTGTCTGTGTAAAATCGGTGCTGAAAGGCGCGCGGGCGGCCAGGTCACCGCAAGCTCCGCCGTCGTTACCCTGTGCTATATCGAAGATGGTTCTTCCGCTAAGCGTACCCGAAGCCGAACCGTCAGGCAGTGATGCCAGGTCGATCACCTCTACTATGGCCGGAGCCGGGCTGGTCGCCTCCGAGCAGGCATTTATCGCCTTTACGGTATAGGCGTAGGTACCAGCTACATCTTTGACGTTTTGCGGTACAGTGTATGTATTGGCAGTTGTTGTCCCGACCGGCGAACCACCCAGGTACCATTCATATGAGCTTGCCGTTCCTCCCGTCGCAGTGGCCGTCAGGGTAACAGCAGTGGTTGCCCCCTGGAGGATGGTTGTACCGCCACTGATTGAAACGCCTGTTATCCCGTCGGCACAAGGCTGGTCACAGAAGGAAACCCATTTCAGGGTGTTCCAGTATTCCACACAGTTGTTCGTTGTATTGTAAATCATAAGCCCGGGAGCATTAATCAATTCGTCGGCGGTAACTCCGCTTCCCGACGGATTTACAGGGTTTCCCGTATTAGTTCCTAAAAAGTAATCACGCCAGGCGTTACGCTCGGCGGTGGTCAGGTGCGGCAGGCGCAAGCCCGCTTTTGTACTGGCGGTGGAAACCTCCAGTACGGAAAAATCATGCGGAGGTACACCGTCGCCGACAGTCACCTGCGCATAGGATGGCATTGACAATAGCGCAAATAGCGCCGCCAGCAAACAGGCCGGCAGGAGGGTTTTCATTTTTTTTGGTTTCATAAAGCATGATTTTGGGTAAATTGTGTTGCATATATTTGTTGTAAAGAAGATTGTTACCCTGAGTTTCCCTGAGAAGGCACCGGGAGTATATACCCCCATGTAGCTCAGCAGGTACTCATAGTTTCCCAGTGTAAGCAAAAACTTAGGGAACCTGACAACCCCGGGAATACAGGGATGTAAAGTAACGGGATGACGTGTGGGAAAATACAATGCAGAACCACCCTGCCTGGCAGCACGGGATAAATCTGACGGTTCGGGATTTGATTGTGTGTTTTTATATATATTCAGCGATGCATTGAATGCGCGCGCGTATAGAATGTGTAGGATAACCGGAAAGGTAATACTAAGGCTTAGTCTCTCTCTCTCTCTCTCTCTCTCTCTCTCTCTCTCTCTCTCTCTCTCTCTCTCTCTCTCTCTAGTAAAATATAATTAAGCGCCAAATTTTCAGGAAGAAAAATGGCGTGTGATATTGTGTTTTTTCTATATGTTTCCGTCGTTATATGCATAGCGGAAAACGGCTTTTATTGTTCATTCAGGAAGTGGATGATATATGATTTTGACAAAGTTATGTAAAATTTTTGAATTATAAAGTAACAGAAGTAACAGTTTTTTCAGTCAACAGTCAACAGTTAGCAGTAAACAGTGAACTAACTTGTAACTCGTAACTGCCCTGGGGCGAAGTAACTTGTAACTATTAAAAAAGGTAACAGTATTTACAGTCATCAGTTAACAGTCATCAGTCAACAACTCGTAAGATGTAAAACTTTGCGCCTTTGCGTCTTTGCGTGAAACAAAACAAAACGCCAGCCAACTTGTAACCCGTAACTGCCCACAGGGCGAAGAAATAACATTCGCCGAAGCGAAGGCGAGGCAAATTTGTAACTGCTTTAATCAATCTTTCAATTATCTAATAAGCAAGGCGGGACGATTTTTGTCATAAAAAAAGAAGCCTTTTCTTCAAAGGCTTCCATACTTCATTATTAAATCTATTTATCACCGCGAAGCTGTACCGAGAAATATTGCGGCAATGGTTCCCCAGAAAATAACAACAAGTATAATACCTATTACCATCCATACCAATTGAGCTTTTGCCCAGTTGGCTTTACTTTCCGGAGTATTACTTCCGAAAGCCCATACGAACAGCATTATGAAATTTACTACGGGAATGATCATTATAAGCATAGTTATAAGCCATTCTCCTACACTAACCACAGATTTGTTGCTTTTGTCATACTGTTCCTGATTTTCCATAATAATGATTTTATAATTAAAAATAATAGAACGAAAACTTCACTAATGAATTGATTTATAGTCTGAGTTTCCGGTGCACTAAGATAAAAATAAAAATATTCTTTTCTTTTATATAAGTGTTTTTTTTAATTACCCGGATAATCTTTCGGCAATACCCCAAACTGCGCCTTGAAGCACTTCGCGAAATAAGAGGAGGAGCTAAATGCTACTTTCTCACATATCTCAGAGATAGGTAATTCTCCGTCACGCAGCAGTTCTGCCGCTTTATTCAGGCGGAACGTCTTCAGGTAATCGTTCGGAGACAAGCCTGTGATACCTTTCATTTTGCGGTAGAAGCTGGAACGGCTCATAAACATGGTTTCAGCAATCGTATCGATAGAAAAATCCGGCTCGGTAATGTGTTTTTCTATTTCGGCATGAAGCCTCTCGATAAACTCCTTGTCCTTCTTGGGCATAGCTATGTCTATAGCCGGTGTGGAAGGAGATGTTGTTATTATTTTCCGGAGGGATAGTTTCAGTTTCAGCAGATTTTCGATCTGCTTATGCAATTGCCTGATTGAGAAAGGTTTTTCGAGATACACATCGGCACCGTATTCCATACCTTCTATCTTTGCATCCAGTGTCACTTTTGCCGTTAGCAAGACAACGGGTATATGGCTATAGTTAATGTCGGATTTAACGGTTTTGCACAATTCGAACCCGTCCATTTCAGGCATCATCACATCACTCACAATAAGATCGACACTGTTTTCGGATAATATTTCCAAGGCCTCTTTGCCGTTGCCCGATTTCAATATGGAGAAGAAAGGCGCCAGCGAATCCGCAACCATATTAAGCAATTCCATATTATCTTCTACCAATAGTACCCTGAAATCTTTGAATGAAGCAGCCGTGTCATTTCCGGTATTCAGTATATCGGACGATTCAACGATGTCCTCTGCACGGGCAGCCTCATTGAATTTTTCCTCACTATACAACTTGGGGATAGACAGCACAAATGATGCCCCTCCCCAATCATTATCACCCAGGGACAAACTGCCTTTGTGGTTTTCGGTCAGCATTTTTGAAAAGGCCAACCCTATGCCTGTTCCTGTACTGGTATTGCTTTTTGCTTCCGATTGATAAAATGCATCGAATATCTTGACTTTCTCTTCATCGCGGATACCCGGCCCGTCGTCTGTTACGCTTATTTCGAAATGCCCGTCAAATGATTCTAACCGGAGTTCTATCTTCGATTCTGTGAATTTAATGGCGTTGCTTAGAAGATTAATGATAATCTTGGTAATTTTTTCTTTGTCTACCTGGGCCAGGAGCTCATTCTGTGGCAACAAAATGGTTAAGCTGATATGCTTCAGTTCTGCCGAATGGATAAATTGTGTATATATTTCCAGCAAGAGGCTGTTTATATTTTCTTCTTTAAGAATAAGTTGCATGTTCTGATTCTCTATTTTTTGAAAATCGAGAAGCTGGTTGACGATGTCGAGTAAATAATTTACGTTCTTGTTGATAACCGTCAGGTAATTAGATGATTTTGCATCTTCCTGCTGTTTTTCACTCAATTTATCCAGTGGCAGCTTTATCAGGCTCAAAGGGGTTCTTATTTCGTGTATCAGGTTGATAAAGAAGCCGATCTTGGACTGATATACCTCTTTCTCTTTTTCTATGCGGTATTCTTCCATCTGCCGTCCCAGTTTTCTGTTCGACCGGGTAATGAAATACCTGATCAGAAAGAAAACAGAGCCTGCGACACATAATGCGTAAATGATATATGCAGGTATAGATCTCCACCAGGGAGGCGAAATCCTAATTTTTATACTTGTACCCTGTTCATTCCATTTGTTATCATTGTTTGCGCCTTTTACCCTGAATGTGTATTGTCCGGGAGGTAAGTTGGTATAAGACGCGGTATTTGAGTTTTCGCTATTCACCCAATCTTTATCAAAGCCTTCCAGCATATACATATACCTGTTCCTGTTGGGTTCTTCGTAACTGAGGGCGCTGAACTCAAGTACAATGCTGTTATTGTCGTAGGGCAGAACTATTTGTTTGGCCATATATATGGGTTCGGATAAGTTGAGCAGTTCTTTGCTCCTGCTTTCGTCGGTGTTGTACAACCTGATATCGACAATATAGACAGGTGGTATATAGCTGTTTTCTTTAAACTCGTGAGGATAAAAAGCATTGAACCCGTTTATGCCGCCAAAATATAGTTTACCTGTACTGGCTTTCAGGGAAGCTTTATAGTTGAACTGGTTGCTTTGCAGTCCGTCTTCTTGTGTGAAAAGTTTTCTTATTGCCTTCTCTTTTGGATTCACTCTCAGCAGCCCGGCGTTGCTCGATATCCAGAAGTCCCCATGGTTATCTTCTTCGATGGAGTAAATGACATTGTTTGGCAAGGCTTGATTATGCGGGTCAAAGTCGGTAAACGACCCGGTTGCCGTATCAAAATAGCATAAGCCTCCGCCATTGGAGCCGAACCATATTCTGCCTCCCGAATCTTTGAAAAGAGTTATTATAGCATTGCTGGTTATCGAGCTGGATATTTTTTCGTCATGAGTATAATGCTTCCACTGATTGTTTTGAGGATCAAATCGGAATACGCCGGAGTTGTATGTCGCTACCCACAATTGGTTCTCATTATCTTCCAGTATATCAGAGACGGAAGTCATAGTCCCGACAAAATTGAGCGTTTCGAAATTGTCTTTTGTCCGGTTATACTTGCAGAGTCCCCAGCTGGTACCGATGTAGATATCGTCCCTGCTGTCTTTGTAAAGCGACAGGACATCGTTGCTGCAGATTGTAACAGACGATTCCCTGGCATGATAATACTCCGTCATTTTGTTTGTTTCGGGATTATATACTTTCAGCCCTTCGGCATAGGTTCCTATCCAGAGATTCTCTCCATCGAGGAGTAACGAACGGATATCCAGTTTTTGTATTTTTCCGGGAATAATATGTGTTTCCAGCTTTTGGGTGCTGTGATTAAGAAATTTCAACCCGTCTTGTGAACCAATCCAGATGTTCCTGTCCTTATCTTCGCAAAAACGGCTGATGACTTTACCCGTACTCAGGAGCGGGGCATAAGTGGGGCTATAATATTCGAATACTTTTGTCTGTTGCGGAAGATAATTTACTCCCCCCAGATAAGTCGAAATCCAGAAGCCGCCTTCAATGTCCTTTAATATGCTGTAGATAGACTGGTCGCTCAGGCTGCGCGGGTCTAAAGGATTGTCGATGCGTATGAACTCATTGTGCTGTATATTAAATATATATAAACCATTGTCGGAACCTACAAGAAGCTCCCATTCCGAAAATTGGGAAATAGCCCGTATAGTGCCTATATTCTGGCTGCTGCTGAAATATGATACCTGCTTTGTGGTATTATTGAGCATACCCAGATTATTTGTTCCCACACTGAACCATACTTTGTCGCCAAAAGCTTGTATGCAGTTGATTTTTAGATTTCCGAAATCTCTTTTATCCGGAAACAGTGTGAATGATTCTATATATTTACCGTCTTTATCATAGCATATAAGCCCTTCCTGCAATGAGGAAGAATAGATACGCGAAGAGTTATCTTCGCATATATCCCATACAAATGAGGAATATTGGCTGTTCTGGCTTAGGGTATCTGTTTCGGGATTGTAAACGAAAAGGCCCTGTCCCAGGGTCGCTATCCAGATAAGCCCTTTGCTTGTTTTTATTATCTTCTTTACTTCTCCGCTAATGGAAACTCCATATTGTGTTTTTTTATCGAAATGCCTGAACTTGTCTTCTTTCCGGTCATATACATACATGCCACTGCCTGTACCTACCCAGATATTCCTGTTTTTATCTTCGAATAAGGACTGGACGGAATTGTTGCCCAGCGAGAAACTATCCTGTATGTCATTTCTGTATACTTTAAATTTTCTGCCGTCGAACCGGTTAAGCCCGTCGCTCGTCCCGAACCACATGAAACCATAACTGTCCTGCAATATGCACCATGCCGAATTGTGCGACAGCCCGTCCTCTACCTGATACTTTTTGAAAAAGAACTGCTGTGCGGTCAGGGTGTCCGCAAAAAGATATATCAACAGAAAAAATAGCCAAAGTCTCTTCATTGTTTTTTCCAGATGGTATGCATTATAAGTAAAAGATAGCATTTAATGTAATATTGTCCCATTGTAACCAGCTATTGCTGCCGCAGATACAAAAGCAGTGGATAAGCCTGCGGTCTCGTTACTTTGTACCCGATGGTTTCTTTATCTTATCCGCCTCGGATAATGCTTCCCCAAAAACAGGGAAACCATCATCTCCCCATTCCATCTTTTGCAATCGGGGCGAACGCGTATCCATATCCCCGGAAGGGAGGGAGCCGTAAGGCTCTTTGTCTATGGCGCGCGCCTGATAAAGAAAATATATCTCCTTTTGGTCGGGAGATGGTATAAAGCAGGGGCTGCCCGTGCCAAACACCTGGTTTTCGGGATTCTGGACAAAAACAGGCTTGTCCGATTTTGTCCATGACGAAGGATTCAGCAAGTCGCTGTTTGTATCGGCGTATAGCATCCCTACAGAATAATATGGTGTCCATGTGCCGCTGGCCGAATAATAGATTAGTACCTTACCCTTATCTTTGGTATAGAAATAGTGCGGATCTTCATTCACATAGATAGGATAGCCGGTTTTGCTTCCGTCCGGATTTATCCATTGCCGTTCCCATTCATATTCAGGCCTGGAGATGAGTATCCTGTCCGAAGCCAAAGTCCACGGATTCTCCATCCTGGCAATATAAATGCATTGGGTTTCGGCTTCTATCCTGCGCTTTTGCCAACCTGACCAGATCATGTACAGCTTATCATTATGAGTGAATACACTCGGAAGAATAGCCCAATTGTCATCTTTATCCGTTTTTATGCGCCCTTTCATTGTAAATTCACCATCAAAGGGGCTCTTTGATGTGTTTTCAATGACATAAATCTGATGGTTATCCGTATTCCCGTCATCTGCTGCAAAATAGATATACCACTTATTATCTATGCGGTGCAGTTCCGGACCCCAGATATGAAACGAATTATTCTTATCTTTGGGTATCCAGACCTCTTTACTTGGCGCATTTTTCAGGTCGGTAATATCTTCTGTCTGCCATAGGATAATCTTATCATCGGCATCCTGCAGATAATAATAATGGCCGTTATTATACGTGGCCCAGGGGCGTGCTCCTGTTTGTAATAGCGGATTGGTATATGTTTCGGCCGGGGCATCGCCGGATTGTTTGGAGTTTGCTTCCTTTTTCTTGCAGGAAGATATCAGTGTGAGTAATATAATAAGGATGAGCGGAAACTTTAACGTCAGGTTCATGATAATGATATATTAAACGAATATACTTAGGCTAAACAATAAGCATTTTTTTGAAATCAGGCTTAAAGTTAAACTTTTTTACCAGATAAACCTGATTGTGAAACGAATTCATCAGAGTTTTCAGGAAACTTTTGTATATTACGATCCGATTCACGACTATAATTTCGCTATTTAAAATGTTGTGAAAAGAAAAAATATACTATATTTGCTGGTTGAAAAATAAAACGTATTTAGTACACTTAATAAACTTGAATTATGCATCTTTTTGCATAAATATAAAAACACATACATGACTCCATTATTTTATAGAGAACAGGAAAAGTTCTACGTCTCAGTCGATTGTATAATCCTCGGTTTTAAGGATGGTAAATTGTATTTGCTCATATCGAAGCGGAAATTTGAACCGCAGGAAGGCCAGGATACGCTGATGGGAGGATTTTTGCGATCGGATGAAAGCCTGTCGGAAACTGTTTCCCGTGTCGTTCTCGAATATACGGGTATCCAGGATGTATATATGGAGCAGGTCGGTACTTATGGTGAAATCGGTCGTGACGAAGGTGAGCGGGTTGTATCCATAGCTTATTATGCCCTGATAGACCTGGAAATGTTCGACGAAAATGTATGTGAGATACATAATGCCAGATGGGAAGAAGTGGAAAAAGTGGGTAAACTCGTATTCGACCACAACCAGATGCTGCGCGATACGATCGAAATATTGAGAAGGAAAACGGCAACACAGCCAATTGGTTTTAACCTGTTGCCCGAAAAATTCACTTTGCCCCAACTGCAGGCGCTTTATGAAGCCATTTACCAGACAACGCTGGATAAACGTAATTTTCGTAAAAAGATTCTGGAAATGGAGATACTCGAAAAACAAGATGAAAAAGATAAGTCGAGTTCGAAGAGAGGTGCATTCTATTATACTTTTAATAAAGAGAAGTATGATCAGTTGCTCCAAAAAGGATATTACTTTTCATTGTAAAAATAAAATAGTATTTAAACAAGGACTTAAAAGAGAGTATTTTACCAGGAGTGGTCGGAAGAAATTCCGATCACTTTTTGTTTTCTACGTTTTGAAGAAAATA
>NZ_JBHSGN010000043.1:0-45815 GCF_042654545.1 Dysgonomonas termitidis | reverse complement strand
GGCAGGAACGGATAGAGATTCTTTGGTTTGGGCTTCTCTACCGGAGCGGCAGATGGTTGAGCGACAGGCGGCTGTTCCATAGCTTGCCCCTGCTCATTTTTCACTTTTCGTTCTTCACTTTTTGTTTTTCGCCCTTCCTCTTCCAGTTCCTTGTCCACGGCCGCCACTACCTCCGGATTGAGCGAGCCGCCCGGACGGAAGCCGTTTCCTTTCAATATCATCAACTGACGCCTGGTTTCTTCGTCCTGTACTTCAATGACCAGCGGATGGCGTTCCGATGCAAGCAAGCGGTCTCTGTCCTTCCTCCTTTCCTCCCGATCGAGTACGTACTTTATCGCGCGGATGCTCGGCGGGCAGAATTTTTTTTCCACTACACGGCATTTCTCCACCTCGTTCAGCGGATCGTTCTTATCGGGGATGTAGGTGACCTTCTCTTTTTTCTGCATGTATCCCTCGAGCAGTTGTTTCAGTCCGATACGTGCCGAAGCTACCATCACCTCTTCACGGTGGTCGATGGCTTCTTCCACCGCTTCACCGAAATCAGGTTTTGCCTTTTTCCATTCATAAAATGTCTTGCGGCTGATCTTGAATGTTTTGCATATTTCGGAGATACTGCACAAGTCCTGTTCTATCATCCGGATAATCTCCGATGCCGTTTTTTCTTTATACTTCATAAGATACTTAAATATTAATGTTAATAATCAGTTTCTTATATAGATAAAGATATTTGGTTTTGATAAATTTAGTTACGAGTTTGCCTCGCCTTCGCTTCGGCGAATGTTATTTCTGCGCCCTTCGGGCAGTTACGAGTTACAAGTAACAAACAGACGATATACAAGTTGATAACTGATGACCGTTTATATTATCCTCGTAAACGGTGTCTTGCTTGAAAAGCAATCCTTCTTTTTGCTTTGCAACACACAGACTGCAAATCTGCGCAAGCGGGGCCAAGAATGAGGACAAATCGGGGAGGGTGCGTGAAATATGAAAGTTTTATAAAGAACGCTTATATGATTAAAAAAACGGACGTATATTTGTAACGGTTATGAACAAAGCATTACTCAGTATAGGTACAAACGAGGACAGGGAATCGAACTTAAGCCTTTGCCATCAGTTTCTGGATAATATATTTACAGATATATCTTATTCCGACACCTCTGTTACCATGCCTTATGGCACTACCTACAGAAACGATTTCCTGAACCAGCTTGCCGTTATCTACACAGACAGGGACATGGACGAAGTTATCCGCTTATTGAAATCCATAGAAAAGGATATGGGGCGAAACGGAACCGATAAAAAAAACGGCATCGTAAAAATAGATATCGACCTTGTAATATGGAATAATAATGTATTGAAACCGGAAGATTTTACCAGAAGTTATATTGCGGACCTGCTGGCCAGTATGGATAAGTGATTATCTCCACAACCGGGACTTTATTTTCTCCAGTAACTTTTCACTGCCATCATTGAACTTACGCGCAAAATAAGGGTATCGTTGTCCGTATTCATCGTTGAACTCGATATGGCTCTCCAGAAAATCAATATGACGTTCTTCTATTGTGGCCGGAGGAACAGCAACTTCCCAATCCGTATAGGTAAGACTTGCGGCTGTATTTTGCAAGAATGGCGAGTTCCCGATAATTGTCTGGAAAAAGGCCTCGTCAGGCACTAATGTATGGCGGAAGAAGTCCGCATATCGCTTATCTTCTTTTGCTGTAGTCAAAATATAACGTACACATTCACGGGTGAGGGCAAACCATTGCGTACCGGCATACACCCTGAACGGCGCTTTCCTTTTTATCTTTAGCTTCTTAAGTAATACTTCGGCCAGAAACTTAGGGTGGTAATACTTCAGGTTACGGCGGTCGTAATCGAAGTAATAATATTCATACCGTTCCAACGGCTTAAATGGAACCGGCACAGGAGCAATATCCATATATTCTTTCCCCTTTTCCAGCTGTTTGTAAAGGAATCCCTTAGACCTTACAGGATAATCTACCCCGCTAACCAATATATAATAATCAGCATCGGACGAAGACGCCACACCATGTTCCATCAAAGCCAAAGTGGCTTGTATCATACTGAATCCGCCCCAGTTGATATCGATACGTTCCGGAATGATTTCCACGTTCTTATACTGCGGAGCGTATTCCTGCACAACCTTTCTGTCCAGATGGATATAAAAAGTGCAATCCGCGCCATTCAGGGCATTTATCAAACGATCTAAATGCCTGAAATTGTTATGAGCTAATATAAGATAGCAGATTTTCACTGAAAATAGTTACGAGTTACTACACCCTAGGGCAGTTACGAGTTACAAGTAAACAAGATACTAGTTGTTTACTGTCTTATCTTTTCCTCTTGGTGCTGTTAGACTTATTCCTTTCATTCAATTGCTGTTGCTGAATTTTCTGAGCCTCTGCCAGACGAGCCATGAAGCCCGATTTCTTTTTCGGTTTTGCTTTATTAGCTTCCAGCTTGGCCAATACTTTATCCTCGTCTATTATATACCGGAATCCGATTGTCAACAGGATAGTTACCAAAAGCGAAAGAAAATAGTAATATGTAAGTCCCGACGGGTAATCATTCAACATGAAAAGGAAAATCAACGGCATCAGATACATCATCCATTTCATTCCCGGCATTTGTTGCTGTCCGGTATTGGTCATTTCCATATTGAACTTTGTATAAATGATATTGGTCACCGTCATCAGGATACAGAACAAACTGATATGCGTACCTATCAATGGAATATGGTTTTTCCATTCTATAATGGCATCATATGTGGAAAGATCAGTAGCCCAAAGGAAACTTTGTCCGCGAAGCTCTATTGCATTCGGGAAGAATGAGAACAGCGCAATCAATATCGGCATCTGCAACAACAACGGAATACATCCGCTCATCGGGTTTACCCCCGCCTTATTATAGAGTGCCATTGTCGCCTGCTGTTTCTCCATCGCCTGCTCCTGCTTAGGATATTTGGCCCCGATTTCCTCTACCTGAGGACGTAATACGCGCATTTTGGCCGACGACATAAACGACTTGAATGTGAGTGGAGATATTACCAGTTTTACAATTATAGTCAGCAACAGGATAACAATACCCATCGACATCCCCGTACCTCTCAATAAATTAAAGATCGGAATCACGAAATACTGGTTCACCCAGCGGAACAGCGTCCAGCCTAGCGGAACAAGTTTGTCCAGATCAAGCTGCTTGTTCACATCGCTTATATGGCTGTCATATCCTTTCAGCAAAGTGAACGACATAGGCCCCAGATAATAGGTGAATCCGGCGCTTATGGTTCCGGCATTCATGTCTACTGTTGCCGGAGCATATATTGTAGCCTCGCATGTCTTCAGATATTCACTGTTTTCATCCGTTACCAAAACTTTGGAATCAAGAAGTGCGGTTTCTATTTTCTCATCAGCGATCAGGATAGGTGCAAAAAACTGATTCTTGAAAGCAATCCATTTGGCTGGTTCTTTCACTTCCAGTTGTTCGTTTTTATCACTGCTTAGTTCCTTCACATCACCTCCTACATACTTGTAGTAAATGTGCGAATAACGTTGTTCGTTTTTCACGCTTTTCTCCTGCCGGCGCATCTTCTGCGCCCAGTACAGCTCTATCACATCCGATTTATTCCTGTCCAGCATCGGTTGCAATCCAACCAGATTGACATCATATTTCAGCATATAATCATCATCTGCCAGTTTATAGAGAAAATCGACATGTTGGTTTGCGGCATATGAAAAACGCATGATAAGAGAGTTATCTCCTTCGGTTTTAATCGGCGTGAATACCAGGTTATTCGTATGCAGCACCTTATTTTGCTTATTGGTCAACTGAAGCGAAAATTCGGTATCGTTATTGAACAGATACAAAGAATCTCCATCATACCGGGAATATTCTTTCAACTGTGCGCTTACCATCTTTCCTCCTTTGGTAGAGAAAACAACTTTCAGCTTGCTGTTTTCCAGCGTTATCAACTGCTCTGCCTGCTGTGAACCCGGCTGTACCGAATCCATTGCCGTAAGAGCAGAATCTGCCTCCTGAACGGGAGCCGTAAAGAAATCATCCACCGGATTCTCTTTCTTCACTTCTGTTGCTGTATCTTTCAGGTTGGCCAGTTCTTTTTCCTGTTCCCTGGTCTGCGCATATTCTATCGAGTCTCTCCGATATTGTTCTTTCTGCTTAGCAAGTTCTTCCGCCGAAGGTCTGCTCAGTAACGTAAATCCAATGATTACGGCAGCGATGAGTACAAACCCGATAATCGTATTCTTATCCATTTATAGTTTTTATAAATTTAATATTTGCGATTTTTCCTTTCAATTTCTATTGGGCGTTTTGCATGACCCGGCATAATCAAAATAAATTTTGCTTCTGCTCCCGCCATTTAAAACGTTCAATCTTATTTTTTCTTATTGTCAATTACTGCTTTTATAAAGCTGATGAACAAAGGATTAGGTGACACTACCGTACTGTTGTATTCAGGATGGAACTGTACACCCAGATACCATTTCTTTCCGGGGATTTCCACGACCTCTACCAATCCCATGTCCGGATTTGTTCCGGTACACTTCATTCCGTTCTTTTCGAAATCTTCCTTGTAATCACCGTTGAATTCGAAACGATGGCGGTGGCGTTCTTCTACCAGCTTCTTGCCGTATGCTTTATACACCTGCGAACCTTTTTCCAATTCACATTTATAGGCTCCCAGACGCATTGTCCCTCCCATATTGGTGATATTCTTTTGTTCTTCCATCAGGTCGATAACCTTGAATGGTGTATGAGGATTCATCTCCGTTGAGTTAGCATCCTCCAGTCCCAGTACGTTGCGGGCAAATTCGATAACCATGCATTGCATACCCAGACAGATACCGAATGTAGGCACATCATGCTCGCGGGCATATTTCAGTGCCTGTATTTTCCCGTCCACACCGCGCTGTCCAAATCCCGGAGCAACAACTATGCCATCCATGGAACCGAGCATCTTTTCCACATTGTCTGCGGTCAATTTGTCAGAGAGTATAAAATGTAAATCGAGCTTGCGATCATTGTATATCGCTGCCTGCAACAACGATTCGTTGATAGATTTGTACGCATCCGGCAATTCGACATATTTACCGACCAGTGCGATGCGAACCGTCTCTTTGGCATGTTTTTTCTTATCAAGGAAATCGCGCCAAGGCTGCATTACCGGTTTATCCCCGATAGGCATACCCAGTTTACGCAACACGATTTCGTCCATATTCTGCGCCTGCATATTCAATGGCACTTCATATATCGTAGGCACATCCACCGATTGCACAACGGCATCTACCTCCACGTTACAGAACAATGCCACCTTTTTCAGAATGTCTTTATTCAACGGGTGTTCGGTACGGAGAACCAGCATATCGGGCTGTACTCCTTCCGACTGCAATTGCTTCACGGAATGCTGTGTAGGCTTCGTTTTCACCTCTTTCGCCGCGGCGATATACGGCACATAAGTAAGATGCACACACAGGCAGTTTTTACCTAACTCCCAACGTAACTGACGCACACTTTCGATGAAAGGCAATGACTCTATGTCACCCACTGTGCCTCCGATTTCAGTAATTACAAAATCGTAATCATATCTTGTGCCCAGCATTTTGATGTTGCGCTTTATTTCATCTGTGATGTGGGGCACGATCTGCACGGTTTTCCCCAGGTAATCACCTTTACGTTCTTTATTTATCACATTCTGATAAATACGTCCTGTGGTGATATTGTTGTCCTTATGTGTGGGCTGATTAAGAAAACGCTCGTAGTGACCGAGGTCCAGGTCCGCTTCGTGACCATCGACAGTCACATAGCACTCGCCATGTTCATATGGATTTAGAGTTCCGGGGTCGATGTTGATGTATGGGTCCAGTTTCTGGATTGTCACTTTATAGCCCCTTGCCTGTAGTAGTTTACCTAACGAGGAGGCTATAATACCTTTACCTAAGGAAGATATAACTCCTCCTGTTACAAATATATACTTCGTATTAGCCACGACTTTTCGTTTTATATTTTTTAGACTCTAAAAAGAAAGCACAAAAGTACAAAAAATATTTAGATACATTGTTTAATTTTTGTTTAACAGTAACCATTAAGATTCCTATTCACAAAAATTAAACATCTTGATCGGGATATTTTTATTACTTTCGTATCTGTAAAAATCATGATAGACCAAGGTACAATAGACCGTATAATGGACGCTGCTCAAATCGTTGATGTAGTGTCGCAGTTTGTCACCCTCAAACGAAGGGGGATAAACTATGTGGGCTTATGCCCTTTCCATACAGATAAAACGCCATCGTTTTATGTTTCTCCAGCCAAGAATATTTGCAAATGCTTTGCCTGTGGCGAAGGGGGTACGGCTGTTCACTTCATTATGAAGCATGAACAACTTTCATACTACGAAGCATTAAAGTATCTGGCCAGGAAATATAATATAGAGATACAGGAGCGTGAATTCACCGATGAACAGAAACAGGCATACAATGAGCGGGAAAGCCTCTTTATCCTCAATGATTATGCCCGCGACTATTTCGTCAACACTCTCCACAACCATCTCGAAGGTAAATCCATCGGATTAAGCTACTTCAAAGAGCGTGGTTTCAGGGAAGACATTATCGAGAAATTCCAACTTGGATACAGTCTCGAACAAAGGGATGCCTTTGCGCAGGAGGCATTAAGAAACGGCTATAAAGAAGACTATCTTGTAAAAACGGGACTAGCCATAAAAAGCGAGCATAACAATCAGCTGATAGACCGTTTCCGTGGCCGTGTCATGTTCCCTGTGCACACATTATCGGGAAAAGTAATCGCTTTTGGCGGACGCATCCTCAAGAAAGCGGAGAATACAGGTAAATATGTCAATTCGCCCGAAAGTGAGATATACCATAAAGGAAATGAGCTATACGGCATTTTCTTCGCTAAGCAGGCCATAACTAAGGCCGACTGCTGTTATCTGGTGGAAGGCTATACCGATGTTATTTCCATGCATCAGGCAGGAATTGAAAATGTTGTCGCATCTTCAGGGACAGCATTGACAAACGGGCAAATACGGCTGATTCACCGTTTTACGGACAATGTCACTGTTATTTATGACGGTGACGCCGCGGGAATAAAAGCGGCATTACGGGGAATAGACCTGCTTCTCGAAGACGGCATGAATATCAAAGTAATACTGCTGCCCGACGGGGAAGACCCGGATTCCTTTGCCAAGAAACAAAATGCGGAATCGCTGACTAACTATATCAAAGCCAACGAGGTCGATTTCATGCGTTTCAAGACAAAGCTATTACTCGAAGAAGCCGGAAATGACCCTATCAAGCGGGCCGCCCTTATTTCCGATATAGTAAACAGTATTTCCATTATACCCGACAATATTATACGCACAGTCTATATCAAAGATTGCAGTATCCTGCTGGATGTAGACGAGCGCATCCTGGTACAGGAGGTGACAAAGAAGCGTTTGGCTTATCTCGAAAAAACAGCTCCGCAAAAAATGGAAGACGAAATGCGGGCTGTCAACAATGACTTGTCACAACCGATAATCCACAACAAAACAGGAGTAAAGAAAATACCGATAGACAAATTCGAACTGGCCATACTTTATTACGTAGTCCGCTTCGGAATGGAAATAATACTGGAAGGAGGGGAAACAAACCCTGTTACCGGCGATATGCGGACTACTGTAATAGACTGGGTAAAATTCGACCTTCAGCGCGACGGATTCTGGTTTACCAATCCTCTCTATACGCTGATGCTGGAAGAAGCGATAGGCCGATCGGTAGATGAGACGTTTATTCCTTCCCGCTATTTTCTGGCGCATACCGACGCGCAGATTAGCAAAATAGCTGCGGAACTGGTTAGCGACAGGTATCAGTTAAGCAAACTGCATCTCAAACAATTCGGAGAAAATGTAAAAAAGGAAGATACCCCGCTTGCCGAAGAAAAGCATTTGGGGAAAGATGTCCCGCGCATAGTCACAGAGTTGAAGAATGCATACATAACCGAGAGGATAAAGGAGATAAAGGATGAAATGGCGGTCAAACAAAAAGAAGGGAACTGGGACACGGCCATAGAACTTATGCAGCAGATCAAAGAACTGGAAGAAGTAAAAAAAGCACTGGCAAAGGCTCTGGGAGAACGGATCATCCTGAGATGGTAATTGCCCGGATAATAACACAAGCACTATATCGTTCTATAATAAACAAAAAACGTAAAGAATCCCTATGAAAACATCCTTGAGACTACTGGTTATTTCAATTATAGTGCTGACAAGCGGCAATGCAAACGCGCAGTTCTTTGTGCAAAAACAAAAGTATGTCACCTTTCAGATAAGGGGAGGAATGAATCTCTCCAATGTTTCGGCATGGAAGAACGAATACGGGTTCAAGAGTGGAAAAGTCAGGTTCGGATATAACTTCGGAGGTATTGCCGATATCACTTTAGGCAACGATGTTTATTTACAGACAGGACTTAGCTTCACCACCAAAGGAGCTAAAGTGAACAGGCTGTCTACCGCCATGGGAAATATGGAAGCAAAAATGGAGGCAATGTATATCCAGCTGCCTATCTATTTCACATATAAGTTCAACTTCCCAAACAATACCCATTTCGGCTTTGCCATGGGGCCGTATGTAGCTTACGGAGTAGCAGGGAAGACAACGCTGACCTCGCTCGACGGCACTCCCGAAAGTAACAAAGGTAATACTTTTGCCGGTGACGGGCTATGGAACAGACCCGATGTAGGACTGGGGATAGAATTACAGTCCGAATTATCGAGATTCGTTTTCATTATCGGCTCCGATACGGGCTTTACCCGAATATGGAAAAGAGATATGCTAAATGACAATCTCAAAGTGAGAAACAATAGTGTCTATCTCTCGTTGGGTATAAAGATATAGTAAGTGAAGTTATAAGTAAACGATATACGAGTAGAAAAATACAACTTTCAACTAACTGTTAATTATTTATACTTCAGCCATTTCAGCATTTCCATAAAAGAAACCTTCTTTCCATACATCAGTATTCCGACACGGTATATTTTCGCTGCCAGTTTTACCATCAGGACAGATGTCGCAAACAATAGTACAACAGATAATGCCAGTTCCCACAAAGGTATCTCGAACGGAGCGCGGACCATCATCACCACAGGAGAGGTGAACGGGATCAATGAACACCAGAATGCCATAGCCCCTTCCGGATTGCGGGCGGCCGCGAAGCCTGTATAAAACGCTACCATCAGTATAATCATAACAGGCATGATAAGTTGCTGGGCTTCCTGCGAATCATTCGCTCCCGAACCGAACATGGCAAACAAGGATGCAAACAGAAGATAACCCCCGGTAAAATAAAGGACAAGACATATTGCGACCTGCGTCCAGTTGATGCTGAAAAAGCCATTGAGGAAGGAGGTCATTTCAATATTGCTGCTTTTCATTAAAGCCATTGCCTGCTGTGCGTCCGCGGAGGCGCTCATGTTCATATTGACGCCGAAAACCATCTGGACGGCAATCATCACTCCGCCTCCGATAACAAGCCATACGATCAACTGGAGAAGCCCTACGAGCCCTACCCCTATTATCTTGCCCATCATCAGGTCGAAAGGCCTGACGGAAGAAATAATAACTTCTATAATACGGTTGCTCTTTTCCTCTACCACACTCTGCATCACCATAGAGCCGTACATCATGATAAAGAAAAACATACAGAAGGTGAGCGCCGTTCCGGCAATGGTCGCTATTTCCCCCAGTGTTTCCGTCTCCTTCCCTGTCTCATCCCACCGGATGGTAGATATGCGGATTTTATCTTTAGACTTCAGTATTTGCTGCAAATCGGTCACTACCTTCGGCTCAAGATTACTCTCTGAGGTAAAATCGTCAATTTTTTTATTCCTTACCGCTTCGGTCAGTACATCATTGATATATGCCGTCAATTCGCGGGGAGGCTGTTGTTTTTCCGAGAAGAATGTAACCGCATTGGGATTCTGATTCAAATCCCCGTTTATCTGCAACAGGGCTGTCCCCTTTTCTTTACCGGTCGCAGTAGTGTCAGTAGCAGACACCTGTACAAACTCATAGTTTTTAGACGATTCGAACAAGTTGGAATACAATCCTGTGTTGTCTATTACATAGACCTTCTTTATGTCATCATTATCGCTTACCATCATCAGTATAGTAGGCAATGCAACTACAGCGGCAAAAAGGAAGGGAGTCAATAATGTGGTCAGGATAAAAGCCTTTGTCTTTACCCTGGAAGAGAATTCTCTTGCTATAATCAATTTAAGTGCTTTCATTCGGCTGGTTTTGACAAGGTCGCAGACCTGTTTATTACTTTTGTTGTAAAACGACAATCGCAGGTTAGATTGGATAATATATTGCTAAACTTCATCTATTGCTTACTGCTTGAATAAAAATATCATTCATGGAAGGTAATTCTTCCTCAAAAGAAATAATCTCATATTTCCGGGCAACTTCCTGTAACAGATCGGAGTTGGACGCTTCGTCATTTCGCTGGATGCGTACTTCGACCGAATCCTTATCCGCAGACTGTGACAATACGGTAAAATGAGCGGATTCCATCCCGAAGCTATCGCCTGATACATTCAGCCTGAAAATGTGCTTCCTATACTGCGCACGTATCTCTTTCACATTCCCCTGCAAAACAACCTTCGATTTATTGATCAGGGAAATCTCGTCACAAAGCGCTTCTACCGATTCCATATTATGAGTAGACAGGATAATTGTTTTGCCTTTTGCTTTCAGTTCGAGAAGTTCATTTTTAAGCAACTCCGCGTTTACCGGGTCGAATCCGCTGAAAGGCTCGTCAAGGATATATAAATCAGGCTCGTGTATTACCGTGGCTATGAACTGTATTTTTTGCTGCATCCCTTTCGATAATTCCTCCACTTTTTTGTTTTCCCATGACAGAATATCGAATTTGCGGAGCCAATACTGCGTTTTCTCGTGTGCATCGTCAACAGACAGACCCCTCAGGCGTGCAAGGAAAACAATATGCTCACCCACTTTCATCTTTTTGTACAGGCCTCTTTCTTCGGGGAGGTAACCTATGTTGAAAATATCATCGGCGACAGATTCCCTGCCATTGATAAAAACCTTTCCCTCATCGGGGGCCGTTATTCTGTTTATTATACGGATAAGTGACGATTTGCCGGCGCCATTCGGTCCCAGCAACCCATAGATACAGCCTTTGGGAACCTGCACACTTACCCCGTTAAGAGCGGTGTAGTTTCCGTACTGTTTTACGATATCCTGCGTTTCAAGATACATCATTCTGATCGATATTAATTTTGCATAACTATTTATATAGTTAGTCGGTGAATATTCTATAAAATCACAAAAGAATAAAAAAATAAGGAGATATGCGAATGTATGAACGTCAATTTAGAGCAAATGAAAATTGGCAACGTTTCAGTCAACAGTCAACAGTATTTCACGCAGAGACGCTAAGACGCAAAAGGTAACACCGAAAGCAATTAAGAATTAAGAATGAAAAATTAAGAACCAACAGTCAGCGGAGCTAATTCTTTTCCTTGCAGATTCTTATATTCTCTTTGTCATGTTGAACGAAGTGAAACATCTCCCAAATCGAAGGAGATCCTTCGTTTCACTCAGAAACAACGTTCGGCAGAGCGAAGCGGAGCCAATGACAGCAGAAAATAACGCCCGCTAACGCGGACTTCCAGTCCGTGTCTTGTTGTAAAAATGTTTGCTACGCAACGCACAGACGGGACGTCTGCGCGAGCGAGGGCTCTCGTATCTTTCTCCAAAAAGGTAACAAAGGTAACAGTATTTACAGTCATCAGTCAACAACTCGTAAGATGTAAAACTTTGCGCCTTTGCGTCTTTGCGTGAAACAAAACAAAACGTCAGCCAACTTGTAACTCGTAACTGCCCGCAGGGCGCAGTAACTTGTAACTATTAACAAAGGTAACAAAAGTAACAGATATATCAGTGAACAGTAAACAGTCATCAGTTAACAACTTGTATCCCGTATCCCGTATCCCGTATCTCGTTTACTTGTATCTTGTATCTCGTATCTCGTATCTTGTTTACTTGTAACTCGTAACTGCCCGCAGGGCGCAGTAACTCGTAACCGCTTTAATCAATACTTCAAAGAACTATCAGCTATCAGCCAACCGCTGACAGCTTACTATATAGATAAACTTTTTTAAAAAGAGTAATTTTCGTGCGTTTGCCCTAATTACTTATCTTTAAAAGCTGTCTCCTCCGGCAAAAAATTGTACTTTTGCAAAACCATCATTTTTCGCATGCATGATATTAGAGCGTTTGTCCATACTCAACTATAAGAATATAGAGCAAGCCGAGCTTACTCTGTCGCCCAAAATAAATTGTTTTCTGGGAAGTAACGGTATGGGAAAAACAAATCTGCTGGATGCGATCTATTACCTGTCGTTCTGTAAAAGCCACAACAACCCCATCGACTCGCAAAACATCCTGCATAAAGCCGAATTCGCTGTTATACAAGGCTGGTACGAGATCGGGGATAAACAGGAAGAATTCTTTTGCAGCCTGCGCAGGAAACAAAAAAAGCAATTCAAGCGGAACAAGAAAGAATACGAACGGCTGTCGGACCATATCGGCTTATTGCCGCTGGTAATGGTTTCGCCATCCGACACGGAACTGATAAACGGAGGAAGCGATGAGCGCCGTAAGTTTATGGATTTATTCCTTTCGCAATTCGATAAAGAATATCTGTACTCGCTTATCCGGTACAACAAGGCTCTGCAACAGAGGAATGCATTATTGAAGGTAGACGCTCCTGTCGACGATACCCTTTTCGACCTGTGGGACGAACAGCTTGCCGGCGAGGGAATGATTATCTACCGGAAAAGGAAGGATTTTATTGATAAATTTATTCCTACATTCCAGAAGTTTTATGATTTTATCTGTTCTTCGAATGAGAAGGTGGAGTTGAAATATGAATCACACTTCGAAAATCCCGATTTTCCGGAATTGCTTAAATCGAGAAGGCAGAGGGACAGGATCTTAGGCTATACCACTGCAGGCATACACAAAGACGATCTGGATATGCAGATGGACGGTTACACCATTAAGCGTGTAGGTTCGCAGGGACAGAATAAAACCTATGTGGTGGCATTGAAACTGGCGCAGTTCGACTTCCTGCACAAAGCCACCGAGACTACCCCTGTATTATTGCTGGATGATATTTTCGACAAGCTCGATTCGTCCCGGGTGGAACAGATCATCAAGCTGGTACTGGACAAGGATTTCGGGCAGATATTCGTAACCGACACCAACCGCGAGCACCTGGATGAGATACTCTCCCGCACAAACAGCAACTATCATCTGTATGAAGTAGAAAAAGGCGAAGTAATCCAAAAGAATATTACGCTATGAGAAAACGGAATACCGAAAGCATAGGGGAAGTCCTGAGGCAGTACTTTGAAGAAAATCCATTCATAAGACGCAAACTGGCTGAAAGCAGGGCTGTTACAGGTTGGCCGCAATTGCTCGGCAGGATGATTAATTCATATACGACAAACATTTACCTGCGAAACGGTGTTCTTTATGTGTCTTTGAGTTCATCCGTTCTCCGTTCCGAACTATTGATGGCAAAAGACAGGCTTATTGCTAAATTGAATGAACATGCGGGTATGCATGTAGTAAATGATATCATATTCAGGTAAATCAAGAGCCTGTTTAAATTTTAGCGAAAATTTCTCTAAAGGCTCTTAAAAAAATCTTAGCTGCTTTTTTATATTCTTTTGAGCGCCTTTTTACTTTTCCCTTTTGATTTAGCCCGCTAAATCCGCAAGGGAAAAATCAAAAATACATCTTAAAATAATTATAAAAAGGTTCAGCTATAAAATTTAAACAGACTCTAAAATGAAAGAAATAAAACCCGAAACGTTTAAAGAAACGCTTCCTATTCAAATCCGCTTTAGTGACATAGATGCTTTAGGGCATATCAACAATAATGTATATTTCAGTTATTTCGACCTCGGCAAGACTACATATTTCGAGACAGTGAAAGGTAAATCCGATATCAGCTGGACAGACGGGCTGATTGTAGTTGCCCATATCGAAGTCGACTTTCTTTCGCCTGTGTATTACAGGGAAGGTATTGTGGTGGACTCGAAAGTTACCAGACTGGGAGATAAAAGCGGGATATTCCTCCAGCAAATAAGAAATGTAAAGAACGGGGAAATCAAATGCCGGTGTAAATCTGTTTTTGTAACATATGATGCCCATACTCAGGCGTCAATTCCGATTCCCGATACATGGCGGAAAATCATATCGGAGCATGAGGGACTGGAAGAAGAGAAAGTGCTGGCAGAATAAAACAACGAGTGCATGTTAACTGGCTGTTGACATGCACTCGTTCTGTTTTCCGGTTTTTTCCCCGCTACCGCCCGCCCGCTTGTCGCATAACGGGCAGGCACAAGACCTGCCCCTACAGAAGCCATAAAGCCTGTTGTCTTTTAACAGTTACAGTTTACAGTACAGGAGGTTGTTTCCTATTCTGTTGAGTTTGATGATTAAAATTTTTTATATAACAGAAACAGTGTAACTTTGACGGGATAAACAGAGGAAATTAAGATATGCAAGGAAATAATATTATAGCGGCTATATCTACTCCGGCCGGTGTAGGAGGTATAGCCATTATCCGTTTATCCGGAGAAGGGTGTATCCGGCTGGCCGGGTCTGTATTCAAGCCGTATGGAAATAAAATGCTTGGAGAGCAAAAGGCAAATACGATTCATTTCGGGTCTATAATGAAAGATGATACAGTATTGGATGAGGTACTGATTAGTCTTTTCAAAGCTCCGCATTCATTTACCGGTGAAGATGTTGTGGAAATATCCTGCCATGGATCTGTTTATATACAGCAAAATATTTTGCAATTGTTGATATCCAAAGGTGCGCGTTTGGCACAGCCGGGAGAATTTACGCAACGGGCGTTCCTGAATGGTAAAATGGACTTATCGCAGGCTGAATCCGTGGCTGACCTGATTGCTTCATCATCGGCCGCTGCGCACAGGCTGGCGATGAACCAGATGCGCGGGGGATTTAGCAATAAATTGATCGAACTTCGTACTGAGCTTCTGAATTTTGCATCCCTGATCGAACTGGAACTCGATTTCTCGGAAGAGGATGTTGAATTTGCGAACAGGGAGCGGTTGAAGGAAGCAGCTTATGATATTGAACTTCATATAAGTAAACTGGCTGAATCTTTCGAGGTGGGAAATGCTGTGAAAAATGGTATTCCTGTTGCTATTATCGGCGAGACGAATGCTGGTAAGTCAACCTTGCTGAATTTGCTGTTGCATGAAGAAAAAGCTATTGTTTCCGATATACATGGAACAACCAGGGATGTGATAGAGGATACGATTAATATACAAGGACTGGCATTCCGTCTGATCGATACTGCCGGAATACGTGATACGACTGACGAGATAGAAAGCCTCGGTATAGAGCGTACATTTAAAAAGATCGAACAAGCTAATATTATCCTGTGGATAACGGATGTAGGAACGACAGATGAGCATATCCGGGATTTGGCTGAAAAAATACTGCCCGCAGTGAAGAATCAGAAGCTGATTCTGGTGTTTAATAAAGTTGATATGATTTCTGCTGAGAGAAAAGAGAATAAAGAGAGGCTGCTAAGGGAAGAAATCCCGGATCGTATCTTCATCTCGGCAAAATATGAACAGGGAACGAATGACCTTGAGAGTTTGCTTGTGAAGGCAGCTGATATACCGGAAATCGGGGAACAGGACGTTATCGTTACCAATATGCGTCATTATGCGGCCTTGGAGAATGCCTTGTCTGCAATAAGGAGAGTAGGGGAGGGCTTGGATTTACATTTGTCCGGAGATTTTCTTTCGCAGGATATCCGGGAATGTATGCATTATCTGGGTGAAATAACAGGACAGATATCTACTGATGATATATTGGGTAATATTTTTAGTAAGTTTTGTATCGGAAAATGATAAGTGATCAATATTAATCAAAAATAATTATCAATCATCACAAAGTCACCATTTTATGGTGGCTTTTCTTTTTCTCTATTCTATCTTTGCGAATCAATAATTATGGTTGTTTTGATGATATTTCTATTATTTCCTTATTCTATGAAGATAATAAGGCGTGAATATTTGGGGATTTACATTTTTATACTGTCAGTAAGATGCTTACACATAAAAATGTCTCTACAGCACAGATATATGCGGATTTGGTTAGTTCGAAGAAACGAGAATCGGCGAATAAGATAAGTTTGAAATAGTAAAACTTATGAATATAGAAGAATTGATAAAAGGTTATATGAAAAAGAAAGTACTATATCCATATACTCTTGAGCGAAAATCAGATGTACTCAGGCTCACGATTAGCCCTAAAAATAGTAATGGATTACTGCTTTTAGGCTGTACCATATTATTTTCAGGACTTTTTCTTTTTCACATAGGTATGCTAATCTTAATCTTTCCCATACTTGATATTACGCTGGAATTCATTCTAATTAATAGTATTGTATCACTTTTAGAGATATTTGTAATTCTTTATTTTTTCTCTTCCTATTGGTGGAAACGAAAAGGGTTAGAGATATTTATACTTCACTCTAATAAGCTAGAATATGTGTTGGTCAATAAGCCTTTTAAAACAAAAAAACATATCTTCGATTTTGAGAAATTGGAAATTGGATATCAATCAGGAGAGGATTTTTATAGTGAAGAAGACATACTACTAGATGTAGAGTTGGACTTAGAGAAAGTTGTAGGTAATTATCCTATTCAGTTCTACATGGACGAAGGGCTACAGATCGTTCACTCAGAGCTAAAAATCCCTATTGAAGTAATCAGAAAAATAAAGGAAGAATACCTTTTAAATCAGAAAAATTTATTGGATCAACAACAAACTGAAATTCAATTAACAAGATAAATTTAAACCAACACCCACATATGAACATTACTATAAAAAACATACGGCTAAAGAGTCAACAGCTATCAGAACAGACATTTGATACACCAAAAGAAGTGGTGTCATGGATGGGAGCTATGCAAGCTCAGGATTTCACTATGGCAAAATGGGCAATCGCCATCAGATCGAAACAATGTGCAGAACAAGATATCGAAGACGCTTTCAACCGGGGAGATTTTCTTCGAACCCATATCATGCGCCCAACCTGGCATTTTGTTTCTGCGGAAGATATCAGGTGGCTTCTGAAATTGACAGGAGAGCGAATTAAAGGTGCATGGAAATATGTAAAAGATTTGAAGGTTGATGAACACGAACTTACAAAATGTTATAACCTGTTAGAAAGGACACTTAGGGACAATAACCATCAGACCAAGGACGAAATTACAAAAATATTCGAGCAAGAAGGATTAGGGGCTACCGAGAGACATATATACCTCTTTACAATGTTGGCAGAAGCGGATGGCATTATATGCAGCGGTGTATTGAAAGAGAAAAAACAAACATATGCACTACTGGACGAAAGAGCTCCCCAAAGCAAAGATATACATAAGGATGAAGCACTGGCAAAGCTAGCTCAAAGATATATGCAGAGTCATTCTCCTGCAAGCTTACAAGATTTTGTCTGGTGGTCGGGGTTGACGATCAAAGATTGCAGACACGCTTTTAGCCTAATTGACAATGAATTGATAAAAGATCACTTCGGTTCGACTGAATTATATATTCACAAAGACTATAATGAATGCGCTTCTTCGAATACAAATGTACTTCACTTCCTTCCTGCATATGATGAGTATCTTATCAGCTACAAGGATAGGACAAATGTTTTAGACTTAGAGCATCATCCGAAAGCTTTTAATAACTATGGTATATTTCAATCAATTATACTCTATAATGGTCATGGTGTAGGTAATTGGAAAAAGGTTAAGAAAGCGAAAGGGATTGACTTTGATATTTCTTTTTGGGATAGTAAGTTAAAAATAAGCAAGGAGTTACTTACTTTAGAAGGGAAGAAATTTCAGGATTATATTAAGAAATGAGGATAGCAATGAATTTCAAAGCTAAATTATCGGAGCGGATTGGTATGGATGATATTCATGAAATACTTTGTTTAACCCAACAAAGTGACAAGCGAAAGCAGGAATTATATGATTTAGTTATTGGAGAAGATGAAAAAATAGGATATCATGTGGCTTGGATCTTTACACATTTTTCTCCGGAAGCTAATAAATGGCTGTATGAAAAACATGATGAGCTTATTAGCGAAGTGATGACGTGTGAGCATGGAGGTAAACGGAGGGTTATCCTCAATCTGCTTTATAAACAGCCCTTATCAGATCCTCCGAGGGTTGATTTCCTGGATTTCTGTCTGGAGCGAATGCTCTCTGTTAAGGAATTACCGGGTGTGCAGTCACTCTGTATGAAAATAGCTTACGAGCTCTGCCGTACTATTCCTGAAT
Source organism: Dysgonomonas termitidis (assembly GCF_042654545.1). Taxonomy (GTDB): domain Bacteria; phylum Bacteroidota; class Bacteroidia; order Bacteroidales; family Dysgonomonadaceae; genus Dysgonomonas; species Dysgonomonas termitidis. Next base: position 27,349 of record NZ_JBHSGN010000043.1, on the reverse strand, counting down.
TAACGCAGGAATTGAAAACTACTCTTGAAATGATGGAAGGGGAGTTATGCCCGGCTATCAGGTCAGTGCGAAATAATATTCTTAAAGCAATTCCTAAAGGGAAAAGCTTACAAAAATATTAGTATATGAAATATAAGGATCTGGGAAATATATTTGTAATCATCGGTGTAACTTTCTGCGTAATGAGAATTATTTATTGTTTTTCTTTATTTTACTCATTTCTATTACCGTATCTATTCACAATCTCAAAGCATTTAGATAAAATCTGGTTCTTGTATAATGCAATAATACGGTCTAATTCTTTATCTTGCTTTTCCAAATATTCGAAATTATATCTGAGCCTTTCTGTACCTATAGCGTATTGGTTTATTAAAGAGTAAACCTCATTAAAAATATTCAAATCAATGTTTACCTCTATTCCCTTATACTTCAAGTCAGATATGATACCGGTCATAATTAGAACTCCTAAAGAAATAGCAACGTGATTGGATATAATGGCTCTTGCATTTGATACAAGTTTATTTAGCAGATTAATATCTCTTTGGTTCATATTCTTTCAATTTGCTTTAATATTCAATATCGGCTTCACTGTATCAAGAATAACTGCTGTATCCTGAATCGCGTTTATAATCACATCTTTGTCTTTATACGTCATTGGAGCTTCGTCAAGAGTTGATTTGCAGACAGATGTTGAGTAAACTCCCTCCATCTCTTTCTCAAACTCTTCCATATCCAAAGTCTTGAAAGCCTGATTACGAGCTAATATTCGTCCTGCACCATGAGGGGCTGAACAGTTCCAGTCAGCATTGCTTTTCCCTTCGCAGATTAATAATCCGTCACGCATGTTGAACGGAATAATCATTCGTTCGCCTTCATAAGCCCGGATCGCTCCTTTTCGGATGATCCAGTCTTGCGGATCAATAAAGTTATGCATCGAATGTATCATATCAACGGCTTCCACATTTCGTAACCCGACAAAAATAGAATGAGCCATAGCCCGATGATTAAACTCCGCATACGTTTGGGCAATAACCATATCTACCAAATACTCGTACATATCGTTACCTTTCAATAGCAACTCTTTTTTACCGACACCATACCGTTCATTCAATTCAGCCAATTTAATTGGAATATCTGATGTCGGAACTGTATTTTGGGCGATATCTTTAAATTCGTCGTGATACTCTTGTGGTCTGAATTTGGCAGCTACCATTTTCTTCGCATGATAGTTACATACTTTCAGTCCGAAGTTTCGAGAACCGGAATGAATAGTCAGATAATGTGATCCATCGTTTGCTGATTCTCCGATCTCAATAAAATGGTTTCCACCACCAAGTGAACCAACGGAGTTATAGAACATCTTTTCTCCTGTACCTATTTTCTTACATAGTTCGGCGATATATTCCCGATCAATAGTCATTGCAGGTTTATCTTCCGCAAAACGTACATTCCACTGATTAATAAATTGATTCACATTATCAGTAACAGTCTGCATATATCCATCTACCCACCAATAATTAAAGTCCTTACCTTTTCGGATTTCATGTCCCATCGGTACAGCCTTACGGATTTTTTTATCTATTTGTGGAAGTTCAGCAGCATTGAATCGTTTATTTAATTTATAGCTTGTTACAGAACAACCGATATCTACACCGATATAATTAGGGTTTACCATTGTAGTCATTGGCATGGTAAAACCGATAACAATGCCCTTACCCACATGAGTATCGGGCATGATACGTACTTGCACACCTTCGGATATTTCGTGATTCAAGATATTTTGTACTAATTCGATAGCTCCTTCTTCAACTTCATCTAAGAATATTTTGCAATCCTGGTTATACTTTCCTTTTAATTCTATCATAACTTTTTCCTTTTATTACTTTGATGATACAAAGCAAAATAGAAAGTGCGCAGTATTTTTGCGTAATGAAAAATATTTTTGTTATTTTTGAGAATAAATACCCATAAATCTAAATCTTATGAAAAAAACAACTTCTTTTTTTATCTTCTTCCTGATTACATTTGGTCTGCATGCTCAAAATAAACAATCGAAACTTATAGAGCTAGGTAAAGCATACAAAAATTTTATGTTTATGAATAACCCTACGGATGACTATGTGAAAAATCTAAAAGAGAGCAGCTCAGAGGATTTAATGGCTACTACAGATTTCATTATCCAAACCATAATTCCGAAAACAAAAATTATTGATAAAGCTTATTTAACTTTACCTGATGAGCAGACTCTGAAAAACATCTACATTGTTTGCTCTGTCAATTATAATCTCCATGCCAAAGAACCAGTAACGAATGAGCAGATAGTCGATAGTTTATTAAATATTACTATTTCCAGATATGAAATGATTGATAGATATTACAGCATGTTGTTTGCCTCATATGGAAATAAAGTAAAGCCATTTAATATGTCTAAAATTGATTTTCGTTTGAATGAATATAATTTACAAAATGATACAGAGAAGGGTATTCTGTTTTTACGTTGTATGGAGTTTTGTGGTAAACAGATTTGGGGGTTAATAAATATTGCAAAACCGGTGAATACTAAAGGAGCTTATGATAATATAAAGAAATATCCTAAATTCAATGGATTAAAGTACTATCAGCATAATGATTTCAATTTTCCTGATTTTGAAATGGTTATTTATACAAATAGAGGAAAAGAAAGTTATAAAAACTACTTTATAGGTAAATATTATGAGGTCCTCTTGAATCATTTGCTATGTATTAAAAAAGAAGATAAATCGGAAAAAGAATATCATGAACTGTTATTAGGCTCTATTTTGAGAGATAAAGATTATTATAAGTATTCTAAAAACAAAGATATCTTAGAAGGTCTTTTTAAAGAAATAAAAACAGATTGAGTATAATACCATGCCAGTAAACCGTAACGCCTTAATAAGATATAAAACCATAGATACCTGTCTGCGTAATAAATACAGGCAATGGACACTTGAAGACCTGATAGATGCTTGTTCGGATGCTTTGTATGAATATGAAGGAATAGATAAAGGTATCAGTAAACGAACTGTCCAAATGGACATCCAGATGATGCGAAGCGAAAAACTGGGGTATAATGCACCTATTATAGTATATGATAATAAGTACTACAAATATGAAGACGAGGATTACAGCATAACCAATACGCCGTTGTCTGAACAAGACCTAAAAACAATGTCGGAGGCTGTTGAGGTTTTGCGCCAATTCAAAGGGTTCTCTTACTTCTCAGGTATGGGCGATATCGTCAGCCGCTTGGAAGATCATGTAACTTCGGCAAAACAGAAAACTATACCCGTTATAGACTTTGAGAAAAACGAAAGCCTGAAAGGATTGGATTATCTTGATATTATTTATCATGCTATTGTCAACAAGCAAGTACTAAATTTGAAATATCGTTCATTCAAAGCCCGCTCGGCAAATACATTCTTATTCTATCCTTATTTACTAAAAGAATATCGCAACAGATGGTTTGTATTTGGTCGCCGAAAGGGAAATCTAATCAATCTGGCATTAGACAGGATACACAATATAGAAATAGTAGAAAAAGAAAAGTTTGTAGAAAATAATTTATTCGACCCTCAGACTTTTTTTGATGATTTGGTTGGTGTCACCAAAAATGTAGGAATGAAGGCTCAATCTGTCCGTTTCTGGATAAATAAAGAAAATGCACCTTATGTACAGACCAAACCTTTTCATAAAAGTCAGAAAATAGTTGAAGAGCACGAGGACGGTTCCAAAACATTCGAAATTAATGTGGTTATCAATCAGGAATTGCAACGGGAGTTTTTTGGATATGCCGATACTATAAAAATTCTATCTCCACAATCATTAGTTGATTTTATGGGATGGAAATTTAGGTTGGCTAAAGAAAGATACGAAAATGATATATAATCATTCCAAAATTACTAATAAACAGCCATCTCTTATAACCATAAGCTATATTTGCAAAGGTCTTAATGGATATTGAGGTGGAAATTTATCTACAGTATTTTAGTTAAATTACATAACGTTTATTTGGTTATATTTAATAAAATTATAGAATAAATGTAATCAGCAAAAATCGAGTATTAACTTATATTTACATTTGATATGGTCAGTTTATAACATACGAATTATATACTATTTGCACCAAAGGTACACTTTATTAAATTTGTTATTATATTTGTAATTAGAAAATATTGAATAGCATTAGCTATTGTTTTAAGGATTAAGAAAACGACCAAATTTTTGAATCCACCTTAGAAACAATAGATAGTGCCTACGTTTATGACGTGGGTATTACTCTTGTAGGTGGAAAAGGTGCTTGGTCGTACCTCTTAATCGGAAGTGTATTCCCACGTCATTCATTTTACGTGTTTAGAACGATAGTAAAATACTTAATCACCTAAATTTTGACACGTAATTATGAAAAGTAAAACAACCGCAGCTATTTTAGCAATTCTTCTTGGTGGTATTGGAGTTCACAGATTTTATCTGAATCAAACGGGGTTAGGTCTTCTGTATCTCTTGTTTTGTTGGACGTTTATCCCACTTATCGTTTCGTTAGTCGATTTTATATGGCTACTGACTATGGATGAAAACAGGTTTAACCTGAAATTCAACACACTTTACCAGCCAATGCAGCCAAGTAACACAACTATTACCGTTAATAACGGAGCTGTGAATAACCAAACGAATAATTCTGCAAGTGAGGAAATAAAAAGGCTTTACGAAATGAAAGAAAAGGGAATTATTACCCAAGAGGAGTTTGACCTTAAAAAGAAACTATTGTTGTAATATCAATAGAAGTAATTCCTTTCTTCGATAACGATATTAAATAGAAAGTAAGAAACCATTTCTGCAATGGTATGTTCGAGTTCTCATAAATTGTGCCTGTCGTAACTTGAAATTGTTTCTTACAGCAGGCACATTTAAAGTCTTACCATTTTTATATCGGTATATCTTCTGTGAATTTCCAGAATGAGGGCAAACAGTATTACCTTTCCAAAAACGTTGTTCAAGATATTTCCTACAAGCTAATTCATCGGGGAATTGCTTAAAGAAGTAAAAGAGGTTATATTTTTGTATATTTTCAACCGTTATTTATATTAAGTTACAAAAAATAATTGAGATATGCAAATTTATCTTTCATCCTATTGTTTGTCAGTTATTTATAAAACATGAGTTATTTAGATTGGAATTGTATATAATTGCGTAAAATTATTTATAAGCTTCGTTTTGCTCGCTCCGCAATGCCGGGTTGGCATTCATTTCGTCCTGAGATATAGGAAGCACGATCTTACCAAATGTACGATTGATTGTTTTTTCGCGTTTGCTTACAGGTATGCCTTGGAAATCATCATTGAATTCGATTGTTTTATTCTTGCGGATCATATCGAAGAAACGCTGTCCTTCACCAAAAAGTTCCTTACTGCGTTCATCTAAAATCATATCATCTGTAATTGTAGCAGATGTTGCAAGGGCTAATTGTGGAGAACGTTTGCGTATCTCATTCAGATAACCGGCAGCAAGAGTGGCATCGGGTGTTTTGGAATGCAACGCTGCTTCGGCTGCTATAAGGTAAACTTCGGAAAGACGAATAACCTTAATATTAACCGCAGTATAAGTCTCCTTTCCATCACCAGCAAGAGATGTTCCACCTAAATATTTATAACAGGCTCCTTTACGTGTATTTTTAGTATCATACCAATATTCATCATTATCCATGATACCCCAACGCACGTCAGAAGCATCCTGTCCCAATCGGGAAAGGAAGTAATCGCTTGCTAAGAACCAACCTTGAGCACCGCTCTTTTGTGCATAACACATGAGATAGAAGCCTAAAGAAGACGTTCCTAAATCAGATTCGGTGTCAATACCTATTTCGAAAATGGATTCAGAACCAAACTGCCCATTCCATGATGCGACCCAAGTAGAAGGTTGATAAAGTTTATAACTACTGTTTTTTATAATTTCTTCGGCAGCGGCAAGTGCTCCGTCATAGTCTTCCATATAGAGTTTAACTCGGGCTTGCAAGGCTACATTGGCATAATAACCTATGTATCCGTTCTGTGCAGCTTTATTACTGGCCAGCAATGCCATCCCCTCTTCGAGATCATTCACGATTTGTATATAATTTTCTTCTACGCTTGCACGAACTGGCTGAGCATCGGCCCCAAGTGTCGTTGTTACATTAGGCACTCCATAAGACGACTTATCATAATTATAAGGAAGTCCATAAAGGCGGACTAAATCGAAATAAATGAGTGCGCGTAAGGTTAATGCTTGTCCCTTGTAGAAAGAAAAACCTGTTTTACCCTCCGCTTCGAGTCGTTCTACATTTTCCAACAAATTATTAATTTGCATAATACAATAATATCCTGTTACCCAAAAGCCTGAGTAGTTATTGCTGGTAGGGGTATGATTGAACGAGTAAAGCGCATCAAGACCACGACCGGCTGAATAAATAGTCAAATCGCCACCTTTTGCATCACCATACATGATAAAGTTACGGCCGTAATAGTTAGATGAGCTCATAGATCTCATGATGCCATTGATTACAACTTTGGCATCAGCCGGAGTTGCTATTGCGGTTTCTGCATTCCCGGAATTACTAGGCTCCATATTCAGAAAACTATCACACGATGAAAGTCCGAAAACACAAAGCGCAGCAAAGAAAATTAAATATCTAAATTGTTTCATTGTCAAAGTCCTCCTTCATTAAAATTTCAAATCAATACCAAATACAAACGTTTTCCCAACAGGAGTTTCCCAACCACGGGTACCATATTGGTTTACTTCAGGGTCAGCTTCTTTATATTTGGAGAATGTCAACAAATTGGAAGCATTGAAAAAAACACGGGCATTACTAATCATCACTTTTGTAGTCCATATTTTAGGTAAATTATAGCCTAACGAAAAGGTTTTCAATCGCAAAAAACTCGCATCGTGCATTTGACGAGAGCTATATTGCATAGCATCAGTCAAATCCAAACCCGAAAGCGCAGGCTGTGTACCATCTGTATTAGTCGGGGTCCACATATTTTCATAATAACTCTTTGAGCGAATACGCTCCCAATAATAACCATCATCTGCAACATCTTTGTAAGCTCCGTCGTAAAGCTTACCACCAATTTTGTAGACAAAGTTCAAGCCTAGATCAATGCCTTTATAGGCAAGATTCGTACTAAATCCACCGCTTACTTTCGGTATGGCACTACCAATTACTTTATAATTGGCTTTGGTATAGTCGTAGGTAGCACCTTTTCCATTATATTCAAAATCACCGGTTTTCATATTTTCCGGGTCATTGACATAATAAACACTCTTACCATTAGTCTTGTCTACGCCTGCCCATTCATAACCATAGAACGCCAGCGTAGATTCTCCTTCGCTATAGATAAATTGAGCGCGCGAATCTCCTCCGGTCGGATCATCCCATATAATTTCGGCTCCGTTATAAAGCTTCGTTACTTTAGATTTGATGAATGATGCATTAACTGAAGCACTCCACTTCCAATCTCCACTGCTAATAATATCGCCTGCAAGTTCAATTTCCACTCCTTTGTTATTAATTTCACCAATGTTCTGCAAAGTTGAAGAGAAACCTGTAACTGTAGAAATAGGCACATCTTGCAAAAGATCTTTCGAATCACGGTTGAAATATTCTAATGTGCCACGCAGACGTTGCTTAAACAAACCAAATTCAACGCCGATATTGGAGGTATAGCTCGTCTCCCAAGATAAATTCTTATTCGCTAATGTTGTGATAGAACCTCCGGGATTTCCCAAATATTTATCTGTATAAGTCATCAAGTTAATATAACCGTAATTACTACTTGGCAAAGTACCGTTTACTCCATAAGAAGCCCGAACGCGCAAGTCGCTAATTACCGGATTGTTTTTCAAAAAACTCTCTTCGGATAACTTCCATGCTCCCGCAACTGACCAAAAATTACCCCAACGGGTATCTGGACTTAAGCGCGAAGAGCCATCTCTACGAAACGATGCCGAGGCAAAGTAACGTTGATCGTAATTATAATCGAGCTTCGACAAAACTGATACCATCGCATTACCCCAGTCATAGCCGGCAGAAGAGAGGGTTCCTGCAGTAGATACAGTATGTAGAGTACTTGTAGGAAGCCCCTCGCCTGTAGCGCGAGCAAAATCCGTTTTATTTTTTTCTGCTTCGAAACCAACTAAAGCACCTACCGAATGAACACCGAACACTGTATTATATGCAGCTGTAGTGGATGAGACCATCTTTTCGTAAGTAGTGCGCATTTCGGTAACAGTACCATTGGTGGCTGAACCATTAAAGTGATTAGCACTATAATAAATATGATCTTTTACCGCCGTATTATCATAAGAAAAGATAGAACGGACATCTAAGCCCGGAAACAAATGTAAAGTTACTGTCTCTGATGCAGAAAGCCGGGTATTTATAGATTCATTTTCCCACTCTTTATCGTAGTAAGTTCCGTTTTGAGCATAACTTCCATATCTGGTAGTCCATACATCCCCTGTTTTATAATCGGTAGGCCAATAAAGTCCCCACAACAAGTTACGGGTCTGCATAAAATAGTTTAACCCTGTGCTGCGCGTATCATTATAACCACTTTGCGAAGTTCTCGCAACATTCACATTCGTGCCGAGTTCAAAGAATTTTCCAACCTTTTGAGATAAATTTACACGTCCTGACAAACGATCGAAACTATTTACTTTCAATCGTCCCTCATCTTTGGTATAAGAAAATGAAGTATAGTAATTTGTTGCAGGTGTAGCTCCACTCACGGCTAAATCGTAAGTCTGATAAACAGCTGTGCGGAAATAGGCATCTTCCCAGTCGTAATACTTACCTGCCCTACCGGAATTGTCATAATCGGAAATGGTTACATCTTGATATGCGCCTGTCCCTGTAGTAGTGAATGAGTAACCATGTTTGTTAAACTTTTTATTAAGTTGAGATAATGCATAAGTATTAGCTTCGGCATCGGTCTGAGATTTACCCGCAGTACTATAATCATGAAATACGGTATATAACATATTCACCTGTTCCTGCGTGCTTGCTATTTCATAGTTGTCTGTTGCCCACGAAGGAGTATAACCCATAGACGCTTTTAGGCTGACAACAGGCTTTCCCTCTTTTCCTTTCTTTGTAGTGATGAGAATAACCCCGTTGGCAGCTCGCGAACCGTAAAGCGAAGATGCGGCCGCATCTTTCAATACAGATATTGATTCTATATCTTCGGGATTAAGCGAATTCATGATATTGTTTGTTGAGTATGTATAGCTACTCATTTGCCCAATATTTCCAGACACTACAGGTACTCCGTCTATCACATAAAGAGGTTCGTTACTTGCGTTCATAGAACCGTTACCACGGATGCGGATGCTCGGAGCTGATCCTGCCTGACCAGACGAATTTGTAATTTGAAGACCGGCAACCTTACCGTTCAATGCATTTTCAAAACTGGTATTGGGCAGGTCTTGAATCGCATCGGACTTTACTAGCGAGGCTGAACCTGCATAGCTACTTTTCTTTGCTGTTCCGTATGCTACAACCATTACTTCGTCAAGCATTTCAGAATTAGCGTTCAATACGATTACCAAATTAGATTTTATCGCCACTTCCGCTGTCTTCATTCCAACAAATGAGACTTTAAGAAATTTTGCGGTAGCAGGCACGTCTGAAATGGTGAATTTACCATCAATGTCAGTCAGAACACCTATTGTCGTACCTTGTATCAATACCGATGCTCCTACGATTGGCTCTTTATTATCATCGGTTACCACTCCGGAAACCCTTGATGTTTGAGCAATTAATAACCCTATGCCTACCCAAAGATAGAGCATACTCAAAAACAATCTTTTCTTCATAATAGTTGCTTAAAATTAACTTATACATACATTCTTTAATACTCGGCCGTGTAAAGATATGTATATTGTATCAAAATGAAGTTTATTTTATTATATAAAAGTCTTTTTGTTTGAATAATTTATTTTTAACATCAAACTGATGTTATTTTTTATATAATTAAATAATAAAGATATTTTTATTTTGTAAATCAAGTATATTATTATAAATATGATTCACAGTTAATATCTCTTTCATTTCAAGATAAATAATGATAACGCAGCAGATTTGAAAGAAGGTAAACTACTATATTACAGGCAACTCTTAACCTCACAGGGGATGCAGAATATGTACAAATAGAAATTCCTGTTCCGGCAGGTTGTTCATACGAACCAAAATCTAAAGGGTAGTACGATCCAATAAAATTAGAAAATAATATTATCAAAACTTTCCGACAAATATTTCGTTTTTTCACCAATGTCACGTATATTAGCGTAAGTGATTGGTACAAAAAAGAATGCATACAGAACCTATTTATGAGTTTGTACCGAAAAAATCGATATTTTCTTGATTAATAAATATCTATGCATTCTGTATCGGCTGATTGGGGGATGCGTACAGTTACATCTGCGTGATCCTGAAGATAATTTAATCGAACTTTTTTCGCCATTGGCTCCGGAACAATGTTGTGAAGAGCTGATAGAAGAAAGTAAGAAATACGAGTAATTAAGAATAGCTAAGCAAGAAACTAAAAAGAAATCCGTAATGGCGTCCGAAGTGCAAAAATTAGTCCCATCAGAACATAATGGTAAATGGGGATTTGTAGATAAAATAACTCACGAAGTGGTTGTGCCGTATAGATATGACTATGCTCACTTATTTTCCGTAGGATTAGCATTAGTTCAGTTAAATGGTTGGTGGGGCTACATTGACAAAACAGGGAAAGAAGTTATTCCATGTATATATAATCCGGCATACTCGTTTACCAAAACGGGATTGGCAGCAGTATCTATAGAGGGTAAATGTGGTTTTATAAACCAGACAGGAGAAGTTGTTATACCTCTCATATACGACGATGCCCGCTATTTTACTAAAGAGGGTAAAGCAAAGGTAAAGCTAAATGGCGAAACATTCTTTATAGATATAGACGGAAATAGAATTAAATAAACGAGCAATGATAATTAAACAGATAACAGATAATAAGAAGCAGTTTCTTGATCTATTGCTGTTAGGCGATGAGCAGGAAAGTATGATTGATCGATATCTCGAATCTGGTGATTTATTTGCCTTGTACGATGATGACTTGAAAGCTGTTTGTGTCGTTACTGAGGAGAATAGCACAACCTGCGAACTGAAAAATATTGCAGTATATGAGCAGTTTCAGAGGCGAGGTTATGGAAACACATTGATTAAATATATTTCAAGTTTTTACAAAAGTCAATACAGAACAATGCTTGTAGGTACGGGTGAAGTTCCGTCAATATTATCATTCTATAAACGTTGTGGTTTTGAGTTGTCCCACCGGATAAAAAACTTCTTTACAGATAATTATGATCATATAATGATTGAAGAAGGTGTTCAACTGATTGACATGGTTTATTTGAAAAAGAGTTTAAATTAAATTTACGTCACAAAATGAATGATCTGAAAGAAAAAATAGAAGCCTTACATGATAAGGATACGAAAGAAAACTATGCTAATTTGAAAGAGTTGGAACAACTTTCCGAGGCATCGAATTCTTTATACCGCTATTTTGATGAGTTTATGAATATGATATACAGCGAAAAGTATAGCGTTAGGTTACGCGGCTATATACTTCTATGTAAACAAGCAAAATGGGATGTGGACAGTAAGATTGAAAAAACAATAGATGAACTTTTGGAAAAAGTCGAAGATAAGAAACCCACGGCAGTACGGATGAAATTGAAAGCATTGGAAGATATTGTGCCCTATAAAAAGGAGCTTAACACAAAAATTAAGACGAAAGTCTTAACTATTGAATGTTCAAAATACAAGGACAGCATGGAGGGCTTAATAGCAAAGGACATTGAACATTTGGTAGATATAATTGATAAGACCACATAATACACTATCCTCTATCTGTGGAACAACTGCAAACTATTGTAGAAAGCCGCTTCTGTAATGGGGACCCGGGATTCTCGGTATTTACTGTATCAAATTTGGATATTTCGGGGAAGTACAGATCGTTACTGAATGGAGCTGATGTCAGTAATTAGTCTCTTTTATTATGGCTTACACGACAATAGATATAGGCTAAGAATGCGCACTTACTACCGAAAATAAGAAAAGGGAGCAGGCTCAAACAGATTCGGCCGGCCAAGAGAAAAAATAAGTTAAAATGACAGCTTTTTATCGTCTTGTAATATGTAACGGTAACTTAATTCTGCTGTAATATCTCATTAAGATTATCCTCTTATTTTCGCAACAGAAATGAGAAACCCTTAGAGATGAAATATAAAAGTACAAGCGATAAGGAATTATGGGAACGTTGCCGACAATATGATGACCAAAAGGCTTTCAGTGAGATTTTCCGTCGTCATACCCCGCAAATGTTACGCATAGCTTCACGCTATGTGAAAGACAAAATGGTCGCGGAAGAACTTGTTATGGACTGTTTTTTCAATCTTTGGGATAAACGTGAGCGGACAGTAATAAATGGCAAATTCCTTAATTATTTGTCCCGTTGCGTATATCACTCGGTTATATATTATCTTCGTAAAGAGATTCCTGCTACTGTTAGTCTGGAAGTTGTGGGAAAAATACAACAAACAGACCATGCTACTACCGACAGCTATCTTCTGATAGCTGACATTCGGTATATTTATAACAAGGCCCTTGAAAAATTGTCTCCCCGCCGTCGTGAAGCATTTGTATTAAGTCGGTATGAAAGCCTTACTTACCCTGAAATTGCGAAGAAAATGAATCTCTCGATAGGTGCAGTAGAACACTATATGGTCGCTGCATTGGAAGGTCTGCGGACAAATATGAAAGAATACATTTCAGTCTTAATACTTCTTATCGCATCTATTCATTAAATCCATAACTACTTTTCATTTTTCTCCCGCTATGGATAGTAGCGGACGGCCTTTATGTGTCTTCACAAACTCTTCTTTATTTAAATGCTACTAATAATCAATGTATTACTATTAATCAATTAAGAAAAATGTTTTTTTTAAATTTCCAATGACAAGGGTACGGGTGTTTTTAGCATCTATATAAATGAAGTGCTACTTAAAGCTCGCAAATATGCTATGGAAGAGAATCAGGATTTGTTCGTGAAATTTTTGGATGGTCGTTGTACTGGAGAGGAGTTTTTGCAGGTAAACCAACTGTTAGAAAATGAGGTGGAGTATATAAAACTTTTCAATTTGATAAAGCAACGCGAAAATTACGAGTTGGATAATCCGCCAGTTCCTAGTATCTCCATGCAGGAATGGGTACGCTCATTAGAGCCTGTGATGCAACAGCGCATCGCAATCCATGAAAGGAGAAACCGTCTTTTTTTTAGCAGAACAATCTTGCGTTGGAGTAGCATTGCCGCCATATTTGTGAGTGTGATAGTACTAACAAATGTAATGCTGTGGAATAATTCTGACTATACGGGTTTATCGGACGGCAAGACACAGGTTGTGCAATACGCTGAACTGGCCAACCCCGGCGGAATACCTAAACTTTATTTTCTGCCGGATGGTACGAAAATCTGGCTGGCGGCAGGAAGCACATTAAAGTATCCCGAACAGTTTGCTAAAAAGCATCGGGGTGTAGAACTTTCCGGCGAAGCATTCTTCGATGTCACACGGGACGAACAGCGGCCTTTCATCATACGTACTGGCGGTATAGAAACCCGTGTACTGGGTACTTCATTTAAGATAACGGCATTCAGCGGACAAGAGCAGGAGATTTCCGTGGCAACGGGTAAAGTGAGTGTGAGCAGTAATGGACAGGAAGTGGCCCTGCTTACACGTGGACTACAGGTGCGGCATAATTCTGAAACAGGGGAAAACACCCGGACAGAGATAGATCCTGCCACCCTCGAACAATGGAAAACAGGCGTGCTTATTTTTGATAAACAGCCGTTGAACCTTGTTGCAGAACAACTGGAAAGGCGTTACGGAATAGATATCGAGTTTGCCAACCGGCAAATAGGTATCCGTCGTATACGTGGAGTATTTGCATCTGAAGAACAGGTGGAAACAATCATGGAATTACTCAGTATTGCCGGGAATTTCAGATACAGAAAATCAGGAGAGAAACATTATAAAATTTACTAATCAATAAACTAAAAAAGAGATGAAAACATAGCCAAACAATAGACATTACATCCAGGATTTGATATATACAATAATTATCAATTAGTTATAGAAAAACCATAACGTATTAAGAATAAAAAGAGCGCCTTGCTACGAACAGGACGCTCCTTACTGCCAAGGCGGCAGGTGAATTTATGAATAATATAATATTCATCCATAAAAACAAAAACTCAACAAAGGTATGAATTTTTTCAAAACATTTTTTAGACGCAGTAAAAAAGAAGTTTTACTTGCGGGCATGAACCTGTTTTTTCTGCTGCTGCCTGTAATGGCTCAAAGTCAGGATTTGGCTGCAAAGAAAATCAGCATGAATGTTAACAATGTCTCACTGGAAACTGCATTTGCAGAAATAGAGAAACAGAGCGGCGTAAAGTTCACTTATGGCGAGGACATCAACAAGTATGTCGCAAATAAAGTCACTATCGTGGCAAACAACATTTCTGTAAACGATGCCATCTCACGTACGTTGAATAACAGTAATCTACAGTACACACAGCGAGGAAACAATGTGGCAATCAGCGAAAAGCCTGCACAGTCACACTCGCAATCCCATGTTCAAACTCAACAAAACCCACGCCGTACCGGGACTGTAACAGATAACACAGGCGGACCCTTAATCGGCGTTAGTATAACCATAAAAGGAACTTCGACAGGAACCGTTACCGATGTGGATGGTAAGTTTAGTATTCAAGCTAAACCGGGCGATACGATGCAATTCTCATATGTCGGCTTTTCAACAAAAACAATTATAATCGGCAACGAGCAGGTATTGAACATTGTTTTGGAAGAGGACAGGCAGGTGCTCGATGAAATCGTTGTAGTGGGATATCAATCTATCCGTAAGTCACATCTTACCGGAGCCGTCTCAAGCGTGAAAAATCAAGAACTGAACCTGACTACTCCGTCAATGGGGCAAGCCTTGGTTGGCAAGGTGGCCGGCGTGCAGATTTCCCAGGTGAGTGGGGCCCCCTATAACAGTACAAAAATCCGTGTAAGGGGCACCGTTTCTGTTAACGCCTCATCCGATCCCTTGTATGTGATAGACGGCTATCCGTCAAATGCAGATATATCTCTCAATCCGGAAGATATAGAATCAATAGAGATACTTAAAGATGCAGCATCGGCAGCTATTTATGGCTCACGTGCATCTGGTGGCGTGGTTATGATAACCACTAAGCGGGGAAAGGAGAGTAAAGTAAAAGTAGATGTTAATTACCAGCATACTATCGGACAGCTGAGCAAAAAAGTAGACCTGCTCAATGCACAGGAGTTTGCCGAGCTGTTTGTCGATGCCCATAACAATACCTATCGCGATTTGCTTGTCAATGCCGGAAAACTATGGGATGATTCCTATAGAAGCGATAACAACTCGCAACGTACACAAAGGATCGGAAGTAACAACAGTACGGCTAATATTCCCGAATGGATGTATGACTATGCAACACAAAGCGTAAAAAAAATGCAATACGATACCGATTGGCAGGATGAGCTTTACAGAACTGCGCAAGGTAACCGCATCCACCTGAATATCACAGGCGGAAACAGCGGCATACGTTACAACCTCAGTGGTTCCTACCAGAACATGGAAGGTATCATTGTCTCTACCAGACAGAACCGGATTAACCTCCGCAGCAACATTGATATGAATGTAAGCCAGCGCTTCAAGGCAGGTGCAAATTTTGCATTGACAAGCACCAGTAACAGAGAAGTGCAGGAAGGAAGGTTTCATCAGGGGCCTATACTCGCCGCGTTGGTATATCTTCCTATTTTCAAATCACACAATGAAGACGGATCATTATCTAAATACGAAATGGCCTCGTATTCCAGCGAGTTTTCATTCCAGAATGATATAGACAATCCCGTGGCTATGGCCACCGAGACGATCATTCGCCGCACAGGGCAGCGCAGCACATACAATATGTTTGGAACCTATGAACTGTTCGATGGCCTTGTAGCCAAAGCCAACCTGGGTATGTATACCTACAACGAAAAATACGATTTTTATCGTCCGACAAGCCTGACAAGCGGTGTAAATCCTCCGTATTCTGTTCAGGCGCAGGCCGCAGCTAATGCCGTAGGCAGGAGTTATGATATGATCGATTACCTGGGCGAATTTACACTAAGCTATAATAAGCAACTGGGCGAACATCTGATACAGGGCGTTGCCGGTGCTTCCCTCCAAGAGAATAAATCGGACATACTGGAAGTCAAGGGGACGGGTTATCAGGATGATTATATCCCTGAACTCACCGGACACGGTGCCAACGCTAGTGATATATCGCTTACCGGCAACACACGCAAGTCTGTTTGGACAATGGCATCTTATTTCACCCAAATGCTTTATAGTTTCCGGAGCCGTTATTTTCTGTCGGCTTCATTCCGCGGAGACGGATCTTCACTTTTCGGCCCGCTGAACCGTTGGGGTTATTTCCCGTCTGTATCGGGTGCATGGACTGTTTCGCAAGAAGATTTCTATCAAAAAGCTTTCGGCGCGTCATCTTCGCTTAAATTACGGGCCAGTTGGGGATTGAGCGGTAACAATAACATAGGTAACTATAATCATACGCAGGTTATGAGCTCACCTGTGGGAGTACCAAATGGAAGTAATAGCGTATTAACGGCGATGTATCCTGAGGCCTTTAAAGACCGGGGTTTGGGATGGGAATCGACTTCTCAGCTTAATACCGGGTTTGACCTTAGTCTCTTCAACGGACGCCTTTCATTGATAGCCAACTATTATAACAGCCATACTTACAACCTGTTGTTTAACCAATCCATATCGGCTATTTCCGGTAGTACCAGTTATCTGACCAACTTGCCCGATTCGAAGATCCGCAACCGGGGTATAGATGTCCAGGTCGATGGTTGGGTTGTGAATACAAAAGACTTTTCCCTCAAATTAGGAGGTAATATCAGCGTGAATCGCAATAAGGTTCTTGACTTAGGCCAGGCAGGTACGATTCTGACTAACGGAGCAGAACGTTCATACATGACACATATCACCGAGGAAGGCCAACCTATCGGAATGTTCTACGGATTCAAAGTAGCCGGTATGGTACGCGAATCGGATATGGCCAATCTGGCCGAAGACGACAGCCATTATAATCCATCCACCAGAAAATTCACAGATGGATACAAAATCAAAGGACCTCCCCGTTCGGTAGCCCAGACAGCCAAACTTATGCCCGGCGACTTGTACTTTAATGATACAAATGGTGACGGGATTGTTACTGACGAAGATAAGGAGATAATAGGCTCTCCTCATCCGGATTTTATCTATGGATTCAATCTGACAAGTAATTACAAGGCATTTGATTTTTCGGCTTCCTTCAACGGTTCGCAGGGGAATAAAGTGCTCGACGGACAGGATTATTATATATACAATATGGAGGGTTCGGGTAACAACTACAAAGATGTGGCGCAACGCTACCGTAACGAGCAAAACCCGGGTAATGGAAAGGTGTACCGTGCTTCGCGCGGTGGTACACAGAGTAACAGTACGCGCCTGTCTTCCTTCTATTTGCAGGATGGTTCCTTCCTCAGATGTACGAACATAACATTGGGGTATTCTCTGCCTGATATAGCGAAGATGACTCATAATAATATTTCTTCACTAAGATTGTATTTAGCTGTTGATAATGCTTTCACCGTTACCAAATATAAAGGTTATAATCCGGAAGTGGACTATAACAACGGAAGCAACCTGACTCCCGGCGTCGATTACGGTAAATACCCTTTAATGCGGGCATTTCAGGCAGGGGTTCAGTTATCATTTTAATTCACTACTTTAAAATCCTATTTTTATGAAAATTAAAAATATCAGTATAATCATAGCTATTTTCGTTACAGGCTTTTTCTTCAATTCCTGTAATGATTTTCTGGATCAAAAAGATCCGAATAAAATTACTGCTTCCGAATATTTTCAAAACGAAAATGATGTATTGCGGGCTGTAAACGGAGTATATCGTTCCATACGCGATAATTATTGTCTGGGCGAGGGCAGTACAGCCTATACGGAAGAACGCTCTGATAATATCAGTACACAGGATAACCAGTCGAGTGCGGGAGAACCTTTCCAGTTTGGAGATTATTCCCTGCTACCTACCAATACATATCTGAAAACACATTGGACAAGGATGTTCACAGCCATTGCCAACGCTAATTTCGTACTTACCTATATTGACGATGTGAAATTTTCAGACGAAAACCTGCGTAAACAATATAAGGCGGAGGCTAAATTTCTGCGGGCCCTGGTTTATTTTCATGTTGTCAGGAAATGGGGGGATGTCCCTTTGAGCGTTACCCATTTAACCTCTTCCGACGAAGTAGCGCAGTACACTTTTCGCGAAAAAAAAGAGAAAGTATATGAGCAGATAATAAAAGACCTTACTGAATCTCTGGATGCAGGAAGCCTTCCGGATCTTCAGCCAGTATCGGGAAAAGGGCGTACATGCAAAGCTGCGATTAATGCCTTGTTAGGACAAGTGTATCTTACAATGGCTACAACCCTGGATGATGGCCAGCGGCAAAACTATCTTGGATCGGCAAAAAAACACCTGACCGACGCTTATAATATGCGTACTTTCGGCAAGCTAAACGAAATTCCTTACAGAGATGTGTTCGATGTGGAGAAAAAGGATACTTGTCCGGAATTGATATTCCAGATTGTGTATATACGTGGCGACAAGGACTATAGCTCAAGTAAAGCCAGAGGGAACCAACCCCGCGATTCAAGGCTTCTTTCCCAGTATAACTCAACCGGAACGGTATTCCTGCCGTCCGATTTGGTAAAAGAATATGAAGAAGATGATATCCGCAAAGAATGGTCGGTGCAATATTCCGTATATTCCAATAGTTATTATATAGCCAAATTCAGGGATACAAGTGCAGGTGCAGGAACGCTTGGGTATGGTGGTAACGACTGGGTACTGATGCGTTATGCTGATGTTATGCTGCTGCTGGCAGAAACCTATATGCACCTTGGTGATGAAGCGGGTGCTGTCGGGCTGCTTAATCAGGTTCGCGAACGCGCCGGGCTTCCACATTATGAGGATATGCAAAACGATGCTGATTATAAATCAAAATACCCGACACTGAAATTAGCCATATTACATGAAAGAAGGGTAGAACTGGCTTTTGAAAACCATCGCTGGTATGATCTGTTGCGTAACTTTAATATTTCGGAGTTGGAAACATTTTTCCACAGCAAAACACGGACGGATTTCGGCCTTTCCAATCCGATGAACTTCGGAAAGAAAGACCTTTACTATCCTATTCCTTTCGATGAATGGAAACTGAATCCGGAAGGCATGTACCAGAATGAGGGATATGAATAAGCTTTTTCTTTTTTAATTGCTAAGAACAATGAAAATAATACAAATATTATGCACCCTGTTGCTGTTTTCAGCAGCAGGGTATGCCCAGGCCGATGCCAGTTACAGAATCGTCAATCCTCAGAAAATTGAATCCAAAAATTTTTACTTTGTCTCGTTGATTGAGCATTCTGATGAAATGAAAGTAATATTTAGAAATGATAAAGACCTTTCAGCTTTAGCACACAGGAAATACGATGATTTACAAATAGCCGGGAATATGCTGAATATAGTAAATTCATTACGTTTCACCGATATTGAAATAAATGTAGTCAGCAACAGATTAAAAGAATTATACCGTCCTGATAATGTATTGGGCAGACTTGTATCAAATCATCTGAAACCTTCAGGATGCTATTATGAATATGAAACTCCGGGCGGAGCTGATTTGTTGGTAAAAGCCTGGGAACAGGATGCACGGGGAATTAACCGCGTAATTGATGTTTACGGAGAGGGACAAAAACCTTATTATCCGCGTATCGATTCGATCAGTTTTGTCCGTAACAGTCCCAGACATCAAAACATGTTGACTGAGAGTAAAAGATATCTATTGGAATTTCTGAAAGATAATAATTTATTCTATGCTAATTCCCTGCAAGCAGCATTGTTGTTCCTGAGTATCAATGAGAGAAATGAAGCTGTTGACTTTGAGCCGCTGTCCGAAACTGTGAATAAAAAAGCTTATGAGCATATCCACGGGACAGACTGGGATAAGTATCCTTATTCGATAATCTTGTTGCTCGGTTCCGGCCCCAATGAATATGTTTCCACTTTAAACAGGGATATCAGGCCACGGTTAAAGATGGTCGCACTGAAATACCGGCAAGGAGTGGCACCGTTCATTGTCGTTTCCGGAGGAAGGGTTCATCCGTATAAAACGCCTAATAGCGAGGCTTTTTATATGAAGAAATACCTGATGGAAGAATGCGGCGTTCCGGAACATGCAATCCTTATGGAACCGCATGCACGCCATACGACTACCAATGTGAGGAATACTGTACGCATTATGTTCAGGCAAGGTATTCCGATGAATAAGTGTGCTCTGATCTCATCTTCGGAAAGTCATATATCTTCGGTGGCCAGTCCCGATTTTGCAAAACGCTGTCTGAATGAAATGGGAGTAAAACCTTATGAGCTGGGAAAAAGGATAAGTGAGCAGTTTCTCGAATTTTTTCCACAAATAACAGCCCTGCAAATAAATCCGGAACGAGACCCGCTTGATCCGTAACTGTCTTATATTTAAAGATATGAAATCTATTGTTTTGTTTGTTTTTATATACGTTTTTACGATACCGGCTTACTGCCAGCATGCTTCTGCCAGCTCTTTATTTTCAGTGGATTCCCTTGGTGCATGCCAAGGGGTAGGCAGGATAAATAACCGCGTCTATTTGTATGGCGACAGGGAAACCGGTATCATCAGGGAATATGAATATAAAGATGGCGTATTGGTTTACATGAATAGAGAGTGCCGGTTTACGATTGGCAAAAAGAATATTATTAATCATCCTACCGGCATTGCTTATTACGATGGGAAAGCTTTTATCGGGAATTCTGTGCGTGATGCCAGGAATCCTCAAGAGTGGCTTGCTACGATTTACCTCGTAGACTGGGATAAATTGCTTGAAACACAAACGCTTGATAAAAGTCTTATAAACACAGTCGCAGATGATATGGCTATACAGGGAACCCGCCCTGAGTACATCGAATATAAAGGCGAGCGTTTTGTTGTAACGTCCGATTACGGAAATAATGGCAACGAGGTACGGCTGTACCGCTATGATCTTTTGCAAAAAGCTTCAAAAACAAGTGAAAGCGGTATATTATATGACAAGTTTCCATGTACGCCCTGGGTACAGAACCTGCATTGGATAGCAGACAAAAATATCCTTGTACTGGTACAAAATCAGGAAGAAGGCCGGAAATGGCGCCTGACATTACTTGATTTGGAAAAGTCACTGGAAACCCATAAGGAATCAATCATTCAGGTAATTGATTTTGAAAACAGGGACGAACTGGAAGGCTTTTGCATGTTGTCGGACAGTAAGGGAATAGCAGTGTCTTCATCCCGCAGTAATAATGTGTTTATTTTTGATTTTGATCCGGCCCGCTAATAATAAAGGAATTTTAAATATATGATAATGAAAAGAATATGTAGTGTCCTATTATTTTTCTTGTGCTACAGCTTCATCATAGCACAAAACCCGAAAGTGTTGGTTGCTGCCCACCGGGGCGACTGGCGTAACTATACCGAAAACTGTCTTGAAGGCATTGAGAGTTGTATCAAAATGGGAGTGGATATTGTCGAAATCGATGTTGCCAGAACCAAAGACGGCCATTTGGTTTTGATGCACGACAAGACGATTGACCGTACTACCAACGGCAAAGGAAAAGTCAGCGATTTTATGTTGGAAGAAATCCGCGGTATGCGCCTCAAAAACGGTCTGGGCCGGGTAACGGATTTCCAAATTCCAACTTTGGAAGAAGCGATGCTGACCGCGAAAGATCGTATCATGGTTAATATAGACAAGGGCGATGTTTATTTCGATGATGTTTATAAAGTTCTGGAAAAAACAGGTACAATTAAACAGGCTATTATCAAATCAGATAAACCGTATGAAGAACTGAAAGCACTATATGGTGACATTCTGGACAAGATGATATTCATGCAGATCATCACACTGAAAAAGGAGACAACGCTTGATCCCATCGCTTCTCTACTGGATAAAAAATATCCCTATTACGAAATCTGCTTTCAGGAAGAAAACCCTGAATTATTGCTGCAAATAAAGGAAAAGCTACAAACAGCAAATTCTGTAATCTGGATGAATTCTCTTTGGGACTCCCTTAGCAGTAGACACAGCGACGACAGGGCATTGGAAGATCCTGATGGTACCTGGGGGTATTTAATTAATGAGTTAGGCGCAGGAGTATTGCAAACCGACCGCCCTCTATTGATGCTGGACTATTTGAAGGGAAAAAATAGGCATGATTAAGAATATTTCACTAGAAATTAACCGTTACAGTTACACTTTCTATCAGTAAACGTTGTTTCTGCCCTCCGCTAAGACCTTTGCCCATCATCATTGTTTGATATGCTTGCGGCATAGCTTCGATTTCTTTTATATAGCTATATCCACTGCCCTTTGTAGGGCTTTGTAATCTATTTTTTCTTCATTCAATACGATATTATTTTAATAAGTGAGGATAGAATAGGGTTGTATTTAATAACGGTGGAAAAGTGTTCTGTCAATATCCCGATGCGGGTAAACTGAAGATATCATTGTAAACCGGGAATATTTAAGGTATATTTACCTGACGATTATATAATGAGCATAAGCAAAAAACACTACATTTATGGAATAGAATATCCTAATAGTTCTAATTGATAAAAACATATCATGAAACTCAAATTATACAAATCCCTATTTCATGTGTTTTCCTTTTTATCCGATAAGACGAATGGGGCTAATCTTTTTGTCAGATATAAGCTCCTGTTAGGAACACTTATTATTGGATTGGCAGGAATATCAGCAAAAGCTCAAAAAAAAGAAACCGTGAATGATACGATTCCTCTTCGAAAACCTCTTCATTCAGAGATGGCATCCTGCTATAAGGTCGCTGTTGATTCAACTAAAATACCACAGATCTCAGATACTCTGGATATTAAAGAGGTAGTTGTTGTAGGGCGTAGATCGATAGTAAAAGATCGTTCCGCTATTACTTGTTATGCAGTTCAGGTCATTGAAGAGCCTGTAATAAAAACCAAAGCTCCATTAAACATAGATTCTATAATAAACAAGCCACTAAATACAAATATTTCGAATGAGTTTGCAGGCATCATGTGTTATGGTATTGTCAATATGCCGTATAGCAACGATGATATATATGCTTCCGGCCCTGAAGAAAGGGAATTCTATTATGACCAGGTAACAACAAAGCCGATATCTCCTGCTGGTAATCTTGAAGATTTTGAAAAATGGATTCAAAGTAACCTTCAATACAGCGAACAAATGAGAAAAAGCAAAATTGAAGGAGACGTTATCCTAAGTTTTGTTATAAATAAAAAAGGAAAAGTAATAAATAAAAAGATTGTAAAAAGCCCATCAGGAGAAGCTGATAAAGAAGTTCTTAAAGTAGTCTCTAAATCTAAAAGATGGAAACCGGGACAGCTCTACGGAGTTCCGGTAAAAACAAGAATAACAATAACAATAAAGCTTAATGGTGACATAGGATGAAACTCAAATCATATAACATATTATTTAGCCTGTTTTCTTTTCTTGCGGATAAAACAAACGGATCGCCGATCTTTGTCAAGTATAAATTGTTGCTGGGTACATTGATTATTAGCATAGCAGGGACAACTGCTCATGCACAGAGAAAAGCTGAGATGCCTTGTTATGATACGATACCTCCTCGTACATCTAAAAACAAAGAAATAATAACTAAGGCTATAACATCTTCGGAAAACCAGAGTAATAAATACGATAGTCTGATAGAAATAAAGGGAAGAGTAAACGATCAACAAGGAGAATTTATTGCCGGGGTATCAATCCTTGTAAAAGGGACTACAGTTGGAACCGTATCTGATATAAACGGGACTTTTAGTATTAAGGCTAAACCTACAGATAAGCTTGTATTTTCTTTTGTTGGTATGGAAAGTCGAGAAATATCTGTTTCATCAATGAGTGGTGGAGAAGCGATAATAACAATGAAAGATTCGGAAATGATTCTTTGCTACGAAGTCATTGTAGTTAGTAGTTCAAGATTCCGGGATGATATATATTCACCCCGAGGGAATACAATAACTAGAGTTTCTTATAATGAAATATCTAAAAAACCGCTTTCTCCTGCCGGTGATATTGAAAGCTTCCAAAAATGGGTGCAGAGTAATATCCGGTATAGTGAACAGATGAAGAAAGATAAAATCAAAGGAGAAGTCATCCTTAGTTTTACCATTGACAAAAAAGGGAGATTGGCAGATAAGAAAGTGATAGGGAAATTGTCAAAGGAAGCGGATAAAGAAGCTTTGAGAGCTTTATCGTTGTCTGGAGCATGGGAACCGGGAATCCATTATGATGGTAAGCCAATTAAAACAACGATGACTATTAGCCTGAATTTTGGTTATGAATAATAAGGAAAGATTACAATTATATAACATTGCTTTAGAACTGACTGATAAGTGTAATCTTGCTTGCCGTTACTGTTACAATATCTGGAAGATACCCGGTGCTGAACATCAAACATTCAATTCATACAATAAGGCAATCAAAGCCCTCAAACAAGTTTTTGCGCAAGCGGATGTTCGTAACATTACCCTTACGGGAGGAGAACCTTTTATTGCTCAACGTATCAAAGAGATTGCTCTTTTTTGCCGGATGGATGGTAAAACCGTTACGGTTATCAGTAATGGTTTCAAAGGTACAGCAGATGATTATAAAGATATGATAGCTATGGGGATTACCCTGTTTGAGTTCCCTATACATTCTGCCGACGAAGTTGTACATGATTACATTACGCAGGTAAACGGAAGTTGGAAGAAATCTATCAATTCTGTTCGGGCAGCACAAAGTACAGGCGGTTATCCGGTTCCTGTGATTGTATTGACGAAATACAATGTAGAAGTCCTTGCTGATACCCTGGGTTTTATTGCCGATTTAGGTTTAAGACGAATCATGATGAACCGATACAATATCGGAGGATGCGGTACTGCTGATCCGGCTTCTGTTTCGGCTAACCACAGTCAATTAAAAAAAGCATTTACGATCGCTAATACTAAAGCTGAGGAGCTGGGCTTGGTAATATCATCCAATGTATGTTCTCCCGATTGCTTACTTGATCCGGAGAAGTATACAAACATCATGTTCGGCCATTGTTCGGATAATGTCTTACAAAAGCCTATAACGATGGATATTAACGGAAATATTCGTCTTTGTAATCATTCACCCGTAGTGGCAGGAAATATCTACAAACAAGATTTAAGAGAAATCCTGTATTCCCCATATGCCAATTCGTGGAATGAAACTGTCCCTGAGTATTGCAGTAAATGTAACAAATGGGATACTTGCCGCGGAGGCTGCCGTGCTGCTTCCGAGCAATGCGGATTAGGATTGGAGCATGTCGATCCTATATTGACATGTGCGGAACTAATCTGATTTTTCAATAATTACTTTATAAAAAACAAAATATCCGATAGTTGAACCGTTTCTTCTATTTATTATTTATTCGAATCTCTTTTGTCCTGAGATTAGTGGCTATAATAGCTGTCAATATAAGGATTACCCCGATCCATCGCATGGTATCTACGAATTCGTGCAGTATAAATGCCGAAGACAGGACTGCGACAGGCAGTTCTACAGCGCTAAGTATAGCTCCGATGGAAACGCCGACTCGCGGTATACCCATCGAGAAAAGAAGAGGAGGAATAACAGTACCTAACAGAGCCAAAATTAATCCCCAAAGGGCCAATCCTCCCCAAAATACACCATTGAAGAAAAACACGGGAGGGAAGATAATCCATGTGACAGTACATGATCCGGTGATCATCAACGCGCTCTTTTTCAATACGGGGAGATCATTACCTATACGTCCGCTGGTCATCAGGAATATAGCATAACAAGTGGCTGCAAACAGACCGAAAATAATGCCTTTCGGATTGAGAATTATCTCCTGACTGAATATTCCGCCTGCCAGAAGCGTACCAGCCAGGACAACACCAAGTAGCAACAGTTGCTTTTTGCTTGGCTTTTTCTTGAATACAACAGCCTCTATCAGTATACTTATCCACAAATATTGCATCAATAAAATAATAGCGACAGAAGCGGGCAGCAGTTTAACGCACTGATAATAGAATATCCCTACCAGACCGGTAAAAGTTCCGGCTAAAGCAATTTTCCACCAACTGGTTGTAGGTTGTGATACATCTGTCTCTTCCGATTTTTTCTGTTTCTTAAACGATCTGGTAGCCAGGTATAACAACCACAAGATAATCATGCCCGAAAAAGATTGTGTACCTGTAATTTCTCTTAAGGTATATCCATTGGTATAAGCAAATTTTACGATAGTGGATAAGAGCCCAAAGCTGGCTGCTCCCATGAATACTAATAATCCGCCTTTTATTCTCTCATTCATAATTTTAGTAATTTACAGCTATGTCCGACATATTCATCTCCGGAAGAAAGCACACAAAAAAGGAGTACCCTTTTGCGGATACCCCCTCCATTTGTTTTATCGTTCGTATATGATATCGGATAGGGATATCATATACGGGTTGGTACTGCAAAATTACAAAATTTATTTTTCAGGACAAAATATGCAAAAAGTAACCTTGTTGAAAGGCTATGAGCTATGGCGGGTTCATTTTAATCCGAACATATATTCAGGCTTTAACACTATATGTTCATAACTCTCTTATTGAATTTTTGAACCTAAAATATGATTGGCCTACTTTTGCATGCATTATATAAATCAGATCATGGACAGTGTAGACTTTATAAAGAATAATTGGTATTCCGCAGTATATGAAAGCGGTTTCAGTATAATATTCAAAGCCGTGGAAGAGAGTGATAAATCTTTGTCATTTTGTCGTAAAGATGGGATCATTGTAGATAATCTGCCCGAAGGGTACCAGAAGATCGTTTCCTATGGTATCCTTGAGCCGGATTATAAATGATTTTATGCTGGCATTTTTATTATCAGATAAGACATTATAGATCATATCAAAAAAAGAGACCGGGCCCGGCAGGAGTGGTCGGAAGAAATTCCGATCACTTTTTGTTTTCTACGTTTTGAAGAAAATA
>NZ_JBHSGN010000042.1:0-40996 GCF_042654545.1 Dysgonomonas termitidis | reverse complement strand
CTATTTTCTTCAAAACGTAGAAAACAAAAAGTGATCGGAATTTCTTCCGACCACTCCTGGCCATCCGGCCGGCTTTATTTTTTTAACACTGTATTATCTGCTAATAGCAGCCATGAAGTTCATAAGAATCCATTTCCAGCTTTTCTTTGGAATGTCCGTGGCCTATATAAGATTTGTAAATAGAAGAGTTCAGTGTCCACTCCAAATCGAATTCTTCTAACAAACGAACTATCATATAAATAAGAAAGTTCTTCTTGTTTTTGATGCTTTTATTGAGATTCATTCTAATAATGTTTATATGATTTAACTATATCAAGGTAATATAACCCTACTACCATTTTAGACGAATAACTCAGTTACATATTTTAAGAAGAAGCTCTTTTTTGAAAAAAAATCAGATCAGGGCGGAAATATAAAAATATCATAATAGTAAAAAAGGGCCTTCAGTTGAAAGCCCCTTTTCCGGTTATTTAGTTTCTCTTATATACCACCCGACACTCTATCCGCCATTGCTGAGGGAATAAATTATCCCGCATATATCTGTAAGGATTACCTTGAGCCAACTGCATAAGCTTCAGTTCGCGACCGGTAAAAATACCTGTATTGTTTATGATATTCAGCACTTCTTGTTGATACGGCATGTTTGATTGCTTAACAAGTTCGGTTAATCCCGGCCAGTCCTCTCCTTTCCATTCTGTAAAGAACAAAGCATCCGGATAGTTATTTCCGGCTTGCAGGGTCCTCTTAAATGCCAGAGACTGCCCTTTCGTTAGTTCATCATTATCCATATAGATTCCATCAACAGATGTATAAGAAGTAATATAAACACCGATAAGCGAAATATTCTCATTCGTCATTGCCCAATCGATCAATGCCCTGATCTTATTTACTTCCTCCTGATTAGCTACGACAAATGATTTCTTTCCAGAAAGGCGTAAATCGAAAGTAGCGCTTTCGCGGGAAAAATCTGCCGGAACGGAAAAGGAGTTTTCGGTGCGTGACGGTGAATTAACCCTGAATTCAGAGTTAGCAGAAACAATAGGATTTTCCTTCCTGGCTCCTTTAGGGTTGATATTATTTCTTAGAGCTTCTGCATAGCTGTATAAGGGAAGCCCACCTATCTGGCTCAAGTCAATTTTCATATCCAATCTTGAATTATTCATCCACGACTCGTATGGGACTGTAGCCTGATATAATTCATTATTTTGATTCGATATTCTAAGGAACCTATATGAGGTTGCGTTTGCCAAGCTCCTGTTAAATAAATGAAAACCTTGCTTTCCCTGCCCTATCAATACGAGATAAGGTAGTTCCAAAGCATTCGCATTTGCACTTATCAGAGGTGTCAATGTCAGAGAATCTCCTAATTCAACATAGTAGTCCTGCAAATTAAGATAAACACGTACATAGACATTCTCGTTATCGTATTCAAATTCAATGTCTTTGTATTTGGCACTATTGTATTGTTGTGCATAAGTTCTCTGGAGAAAACAAACAAATGTCATCATCAGAAAAATGATAAAAATTTTCTTCATATTTATATAGTGTTATAGGTATCTGTCCTCACCCGCTAAAGTCTTCATCCCCCAAACAGGGTAATATAAAAATGGAATATACCAAAGTATTCTTGTTTGTGTGAATATTAAATTGTCTTGTGTTTCTACCTAGTTTTATGGCCGAAAGATAATAAAAATATTTCAAAAATTTACTTTGTATAAATCAAATAAGCTATATTTATTGTTATATATCACAGATAATGTAATTGTAAAGAATATGACAAGAAAGAAAAAAAAGAATTTTGTATTAGATACAAACGTAATACTACATGATTTCAGATGTTTAGATAATTTTGAGGAAAACGATATATATCTTCCTATCGTAGTGCTGGAAGAGTTGGATAAATTTAAGAAAGGAAATGACCAGATAAATTATAATGCCCGCGAATTTCTCCGCCAGCTGGATGCTATCACTGATGACAATTTATTCACAAAAGGAACACCCTTAGGTAGCGGCATGGGAAATCTGTTTGTAGAAACAGGGATTAAAGCTCAAAATAAGGTATATGAAATATTTCCCGAACGAATTCCTGATCATCGTATTTTGTCTGCCGTTGTAGAACTAACAGAGCGCGACCCGAAAACAAAGACAATACTGGTTACCAAAGATATCAACCTGCGGATGAAAGCGCGCGCCATCGGCCTGCTGGCTGAAGACTATATCAATGATAAAGTGGTGGATGTATTCATGTTTGAAAAACAGCACAAAACCTTCAAAGATATGGATTCTTCCGTCATTGATAATCTGTATGCCAATCCGGATGGGATCGACCTCGACGAATTCGATCTGGAGAACCCGGTTATCGCAAATGAGTGCTTTGTGATGAAGAACGGGAAAAAGAGTGTTTTAGCCCGCTACAATCCTTTTACCAATAAGATAAAGAAGATTGAAAAACAAATGGCTTACGGCATACAGCCACGCAATGCTGAACAAACATTTGCACTGGAAGTATTGATGGACCCGGATATAAAGCTGGTAGCCCTGACAGGAAAGGCGGGTACGGGAAAAACATTACTGGCTCTGGCATCGGCTTTGAAACAGAATGAAAATTTCGATCAGATATTGCTGGCGCGTCCAATCGTAGCCCTTGGCAATAAAGAATTGGGTTTCTTACCGGGCGATGAAAAGCAAAAGATCGCCCCATATATGCAGCCGTTGTTCGACAACCTTTCCGTAATAAAAAATCACATACCATACGGTGGTGTGGAATATCGCAACATTGAAGAGATGCAGAAAAATAAAAAACTGGAAATAGAAGCCCTTGCTTATATCCGCGGACGGAGCCTGTCGGAAATGGTATGTATCATAGATGAAGCGCAGAATCTGACTCCCCATGAGATAAAAACAATTATCACCCGTGCCGGGGAAGGTACTAAAATGATATTTTCCGGAGACTTGCAGCAGATAGATTCTCCATATCTCGATGCCCAGTCGAACGGATTGGCGTATATGATAGATAAGATGAACGGACAGGATCTGTTTGCTCACGTAAATCTGGTGAAAGGCGAAAGGAGTAAACTGTCGGAAGTCGCAAGCACATTATTATAATTAAAAAAAGCAGTGATCTGATACAGATTGTACCGAATCTTGTATCTTTGCACCAATTTTTAAATAATACAGGAAATGAGAATTTTGATACTTGGAGCCGGAAAGATGGGTTCTTTCTTCGGCGACGTGCTTAGCTTCGACCACGAGCTTGCTGTATTTGATATTGATCCGCAAAAACTGAGATTTATATACAATACAGTAAGGATGAGTGATCCGGAGGAAATTGCGGATTTCAATCCCGAACTTGTTATCAACGCCGCTACAGTTAAATATACGATAGATGCATTCAAGACGGTATTGCCGTATATCAGTAAAGATTGTATCATCTCCGACATAGCATCCGTAAAGACCGGGTTGAAAGAGTTTTATGCAACCGTGGAGCAACCTTTCGCCTCGTCCCATCCTATGTTCGGCCCCACATTTGCCGACCTGCGCAACCTGAGTACACAAAGTGCTATTGTTATCTCGGAATCGAGCCAGGAGGGTAAGAAGTTTTTTCTCAACTTATACAACAGTCTGAATTTAAGAGTATTTGAATATACATTTGAAGAACATGACGAAACAATAGCCTACTCGCTGTCCATACCTTTTGCATCCACTCTTGTTTTCACTTCGGTGATGAAGCATCAGGAAGCGCCGGGAACAACATTCAAGCGGCATATGGATATTGCTAAAGGTCTGTTGTCGGAGGACGATTATTTGCTCACTGAAATCCTGTTCAATCCATATACTCCTGCACAGGTTGAAGGTATCCGCAAGGAACTGAAAAACCTTCTGGAGATAATAGAGAAAAAGGATAGTGCGGCGATGCTTGATTTTCTGACCAAAGCAAGAAAGAATATAGCTGAAAAAGACTAAGTAACTGTTTCAAATTAGCGGAAAAACAATATGGACTGCATCTTGAGTAATCAGGATGCGGTTTTTCGTTTTACCCGATATTGATAATATTGCAATACATTAAGCAACACCGATGTAACCATCAATATTTCGAACGGATAACTGAACCGTGAATTTGTTCCGTATGTTGCGAAAGCCTGAAGAAGTGAAGCAAATAATACAATCAAGGATATTATCGATTCGGGCGTCAGCCTCCTCCTGCGTATAGCAACTATAATATTGTATGGGATAAGTAACACAAAAAGTATTTTCACCAGCTGCAGGACAATACGCCCCGCGTAGCATACATACATGACTACGACATGCGATTCGGGTACAGAGAAATTATAAACCTCCCAATATAGCGAAGTTTTCCAAAAATCTCGCCATGAGATAAGTACCTGCTCAAGATAAAGCCCCGGATTCTTCTTAATAGTAGCAATGCTGTAGTCGTACATTTTTTTTGATAAATCGGGGAATGATAAGCCTGTACGGGCTTTCAGTTCGGGATAAGCCTCCCAGATAGTCATAGCGATTTCTTTATCTTTAGGGCTTTCATATCTGTATCTCACATACACATCTCCGATTTCCTTATATTCTTCGGTCGTATTATCTGCAAACCAGACACAATTCTGCGCAATATTGAAGCCATAGAAAGTAGAAGAAACAAAGAGTCCTGTATTCAGTTTATTTACATAAGACCATCCTAAAAACACCAATAAGGGTATCAGCAATACCAGAACATATTTACGAACAATAACCCTTAACGACCGGCAGTGCAGTCCGAGTATTATAAACAAGAGGATAGCCAGATAGATATAAAACATCTTTATCAGCACCAGATAGCCGCAGAGCAAGGACAGCCACAGATAACTTTCCGGCTTACTATCCTTATCCTTGATAATACCAAAGAATATATAAAATATAAGCGTGACAACCAGCAATGTAAATGTCTCGGTAAGTATAGCGAACTCAAAGAAAACCGAGGGCAGATAAATTGTCCCGAAAAGAGTCACTACCAATGCTATCCGTTTCTCCACATTTAGTAATAATAGGGTTTTATAAGCAATAACAAGTGCGAAAACGCCCATTATCAATTGAAGTATAACCGTAATCAAACCGGACAAACCGGAAAGACAAAGCAACAACGGATAGCCCGGGGGCCTCCCCCCTTCGTATCCTGCAAGATTAAAATTTAGAATACGCCCAGCCAACGCCTGATAATCTTTACTATCAGGATATAATGTAATATGCCCGTAAAGGATAGCTATCAATAAACGGACGGATACCGCGGCGATAATAATCGCTTTTACAGGGTTGTTGATACACCACAGCCATATTTTAGTTGTTTGCTCCAAATTATCCGACTTTTAATGATTATAACTAACAGAGCCTGATTATGTTCGCCAAGATATTAATATTTTGTGAAAACATTCCCATTAAAACTTTAATACTTTATATCTTTACAGACACAATTTTTATAAACATGGCAATAGTACTCATATCGTGGTTCATAATTTTCTTCGTATTACTCACTTCCGGAGATTTTTTTATTTCCATATATAATCTGATTTGCAAACGAAAAGAAATATATTCTATTCCCGATACAATTCTATTTGGCCTGTTTTTTACAATCATCCCTCTTTCTGTCACCTCTTTCTTTGTCCCTTCCAATTATTATATCTTATTCGCCTGTATTGCATTATGCACAGGATACTGGGTTTGGAAAAAAGAAAGAATAAGTGCATTTCTGCAGAAAATAAAAAAAATATTCCATAATCTTCATTTCTATCAAAAAGTTTTACTCGTATTTCTCTTTTTATCCGTCATCTTAATCGCAGTGTGGTCACCAGATGGCTTCGATGCCATGTCGTACCATTATGCGAATATCCGCTGGAACGAAGAATACCCCGTAACACCGGGTATAGCAAACCTTGAAGACCGTTTCGGATTCAATTCCAACCTGTTCTTATTAGATGCCATTTTCACATTCAGGCTTTTCCTCGGCTATCCGGTCTATACAGTCCAGTCATTAATCGCCATACTCATATTCTCATGGATACTCCTGGAAGCTTTCAGGTCAAAATTCGAATTGAGACGGGTAATTCTCTTCATCATATCAGTCGTTTATTTCTATTATGAACATAGAGGCATCAGCGATACATCCACCGATATACTCCCCGGGCTGATTACGTTTTACCTCGTTGCCAAAATCATTCTATATCCCGATTCTTTCAGGCAGAATTATTTATTATATATCTTCGTTCCGTTTGCCCTGGCCGGATTCAAAGTATCAGCCGCACCAGTTGCCCTGCTCAGTGTCTTCCTCGCTATTGTTATTATCCGGCGAAAAGAATATAAGCCGCTGATCTTTATAGGCTCCCTCCTATTCCTATACTTTGTTTTATGGATGGCACGGACCGTAATTGTATCGGGTTACCTTATATACCCGCTTCACGAAATCAACCTTTTTGCTTTCGACTGGCAGGTACCAGTGGAGACTGCGGCCAAACAACGTTTCCTTATCGGCTATTATGCAAATGAATACATGGCAGAAGCCTTCCGAAACGGGATAGCAGTACACAACAAATATTATATAATCCTTTCATTTATCTATTTGCTTACGGTATCATCTGTCGCCGTTTCCCTATATACCGCCTTTAAGGGCAGGAATACGATCTATAAATATGTATTGGCAACCCTGATACTCGGCCTGTGCTACTGGTTCTTTTTCGCGCACGATTTCCGTTTTGGCAGCGGCTATGTATTCGCGGCCATATTTACAGGTACAGCGTGCCTATTTGGAAAAAAGGAACATTTCTTTCCCCGGTTAAGCATTATCGGCATAGCCTTACTCGTTTTGTGGATGACTGTCTTTTCGTTCCGTTCAGCCTCTTATTACGATGAATGTCTGAGAGACCAGTTGCATGTGGCTGAAAAGAGCACTCGTATAACAAGAATATTACTGCATCCCTACTCAGCCAAAGACAAAATGGCGGCATTAAAAGAAAGCGAAGCTACGGATGAAGACTTTTCCGTCAGGCAACATAAGCTAAACAATTCGGTATCCATCGGTATCAGCACCTATCCCAACGGATGGTATGGCGACAGCATACCCTGTATAGCCAATAAGGAAGGTACGCCGGATTTCTGGACAATCCCGGATATCAGGTGGATAGAAGCAAGAGGAAATTCAATAAAAGATGGGTTCAGAAGGAAAAGGGAATTTATAAATAAATGATTAATTTTACCCTCTATTTCACGAACTTTTTATTCTCTGAGTTTTTATATAAATAATAAATAGGTTTATGACCTTATTCTGAAATCTAAATCAATAATCCGATGTTCGACAACGAAAAAAGGGCTTTTATCGCCATATCACAAGATGCAGAGGTTTGTCTGGTTCCTAAAATGGCAAACCGTCACGGGCTTATTACCGGAGCCACCGGAACAGGGAAAACCGTTACCCTGCAAACATTGGCGGAAACATTCAGCAAAATGGGTGTACCTGTTTTTGCCGCCGACGTAAAAGGCGACCTATCCGGCGTTGCCGCCATTGGAGGGAACAAGGATAGCGTAGTACAACGCGTAGAGTCATACCATCTGGCTGACAAAGGATTCAAATTTCAGGCATTCCCCGTACAGTTCTGGGATGTATTCGGTGAACAGGGAACTCCTATCAGAGCTACAGTGGCCGATATGGGTCCACTGCTGCTTAGCCGCCTGCTTTCGCTGAACGACACTCAATCTGCCATCCTGACTATTATATTCAAGATAGCAAAAGACGAGTCTCTGGAAATAATTGATCTCAAAGATTTGCAAAAACTTCTCGAATATGTAGGGAACAACTCCAATAAATATACAACATCATACGGAAATATATCGACGGCCAGTATCGGGGCCATCCAGCGTGGGCTGATAACACTCGAACATGACGGGGCCGACCGGTTTTTCGGTGAACCTAACCTAAATATCGACGACCTGATACAAACAGAGGGGGAAAAAGGAGTAATCAACATTCTTGCGTCGGACAAGCTGATGAATTCACCGAGGGTGTACACAACCTTCCTGATGTGGCTGATGACAAAGCTATTCGAGGTAATGCCCGAAGTAGGAGACCCGGATAAACCGAAAATGGTTTTCTTTTTCGATGAAGCCCATTTACTATTCACAGATGCGCCCAAAGCATTATTGGAAAAGATAGAACAGGTAGTACGGCTCATCCGTTCGAAAGGAATAGGTATATATTTCATTTCCCAAACGCCTGCCGATATACCCGATTCTGTATTAGGACAATTGGGTAACCGTGTACAGCATGCGCTCAGGGCATATACGCCGAAGGACCAGAAAGCGGTAAAAGTAGCAGCACAGACTTTCCGTGCCAATCCTAAATTCGATACGGAAACCGCTATCTCCGAACTGGGAACGGGTGAAGCATTAGTCTCTTTCCTCGACGAAAAGGGACGGCCAAATCAGGTGGAAAGATCTTATATACTCCCTCCCGAAGGACAGATAGGTCCGCTCGATACCGATACCAGAAAGAAAATGATAGCCGGTTCATTGCTGTACAGGCATTACGCACAGGTACAGGACAGACAATCTGCTTACGAAATACTTACCGAACGCCTGCAAGGCATCCTTAGCGAAAAAGAACAGGCAGCACAAGAAAAAGCGGATGCCAAAACTCAAAAAGAACAGGAAAAAATACAGAAAGAACAAGCAAAAATAGAACGGCAGGAAGCTGCACAAAAAAAGAAATTCTGGGGAGCAATAGCAACTACGGTCGTAGTTCCCCTGGCAAAGCAGGTTATTAGTGCTTTCTTCAAAGGTTCATCGAAGAAGAGATAAGATTTTCTAAACGATATAAAAATCAGAGATAATGCAGCGAATTGTCTCTTCCGGGCATCTTATTCTTATAAGAGAGGATATTTCATTGTGGTTTACTATAATAACCTAAAACGATATACTATGCACAAATATTTTTTAATAGGAATAATACTGTCAACCTGCCTGTTTTTCCCATCTTGTGCATCCATCCTGAAAAAAAAGAATGTCGATATATTCGTATATACTAAAAATCCGGCAGAAATTATCTATAAATCGGATACAATAAAAACGGAGAAAGAAAAAGAGTATGGCAGCATAAAAATGAGGGTTCCCAGAAATGAGGACTCTTTACGGTTTATAATAAAAAACAATGGCCTGAAAAAACAAATAAGCGTAAATCCTAAAATATCCGATTTTTACGATGCCAGGCTACTCTTGTTCGATGACAGCCTGAATTTGTTTTTAATTAAAAACAGAGTTATTAGCGCAACCCAAAGAGACAGATTAGATTTTGTAAGAAAAAATTATGAATCCAGATATGAACATAAATACAGGTCTTCCATACCTGAAAGAAAGAAACAATATTTTAGTAAAGAAAACTTTGCCCAAAAAGGCGATTTCTATCTCAACCTTTCCTCCCCTTTTTTGTATCCGGGCTATACAATACTAAAGCTAACACCCGGCCTGTATATGGAGAGAGGTTCCGGCCTGGGTTTCGCTGCGGGTTTTGATTATTATTACAATAATAATAAATTCATTAATCTGACGACAAGTGCCACACTGGGAGGAGATATCCCTTTCGGTTGCGGATGGGATATAGGTTATAACGACACAGAAAGATTTAATATATATCACATCACTGTTTCCAATAACCATAAGTACAAATCTTTTTCTTTGGGCTATGGTATAAGTTATGCATATACAGATTGGTGGGCAACCAAATATCATAACAATAAAAATACTTTGATAAACACAGACACAGACTATTATACAAGATTAGGCATAATGAGGCAGGATCAGGAACGGAAATATGCAGCTGTGGGATTTGTGCTTAATGGATACGTTTATTTTTTCAATTCATTTACATTTGGTATTATTTATAAACCTACCTTTGTACGGTTAAATTCCATTATGGAAAAAAGATTTTGTTACGAACACCAGATCAGTTTTGACATGGCGTTTAAAATCAGGCTATACCGAAAAAAATGAATATGCAACTATTACAACCTCAGCACTGGATCGAGTACGAACTGATCGATTCGGGAGAATATGAAAAGTTAGAGCGATTCGGCAAATACATTATACGCCGCCCCGAACCACAAGCCGTATGGCGCAAATCATTATCGGAAAAAGAATGGGAAAATATGCCGGATGCCATATTCAAAAGGGAGAAAGGAAAAACTTCCCAGGATGGTAACGATAAAGGCGTGTGGACTCAAAAAAAAGGAATGCCTGACCAGTGGTTCATCAATTATAAGTATAAGGAAATGAACCTTAAATTCCGTCTGGGGCTGACCTCATTCAAGCACGTCGGCATATTTCCCGAACAGGCTGAAAACTGGAACTTCATCTACGATACAATCAAAGCAATGAAAGTGGAGGAACCTAAAGTTCTCAATCTCTTTGCATACACGGGCGGAGCCTCTATCGCCGCTAAAAGTGCCGGATCAGATGTAACACATGTGGATTCGGTGCGGCAGGTGATTACATGGTCGCGTGAAAATATGGAAGCTTCAGCACTGGATAATATTCGCTGGATAGTAGAAGACGCCCTTAAATTCTGTCGCAGGGAAGTAAAGCGTGAAAAGAAATACAACGGTATAATACTTGACCCTCCCGCTTATGGACGCGGACCCGACGGGGAAAAATGGATACTGGAAGAGAATATTGCCGAACTGATGCAGTTATGCCGGGAACTATTAGCGCAAAAAGATTCATTCCTTATACTCAATCTTTATTCGATGGGGTTCTCGGCTGTCATCGCTGAGAATCTGATAAAAGATTATTTTCCGGATGTGAAAGACTGCCAGTTCGGCGAACTGATTGTGCCGGAAAAATCGGGAAAAAATCTTCCACTAAGCGTATATGCCCGATTTAAAAAGTAAGGTCTTGCTTTAATCCGTCAAGAAATTTTGTAACGAAACTTAAACCGGCCTTAAAACAAACACAAAAACTTTCCGTTATATTATAAGAGTCTGTTTAAATTTTATTCGTTCCAATTTTTAGAGTTATTTTTGACATGTTTTTTCGTTCGCGAAACCATAATAACGGATTATTTGATGAGCTGAGTGAACAGAAAAAACAGCTAAAAAGAAATGAAAAATGAACGGAAAGAAAGTCATAATAAAATATTCAGTCAGAATTTAAACATACTCTAAATATGCAAACAGAACAAATTACGAAAAATCAATGAATTATGAAGAAAGTATTAACCATTATTGGCGTAGTGTTGATAGTCATTATAATAGCAATGATATCAATACCTTTTTTGTTTAAGGACAAAATTAAAACCGCGGTACTCAACGTTGCCAACGAACAACTGAATGCCAAAGTAGATATTAAAGATTTCGGTCTCAATTTATTTTCCAATTTCCCCAATGCCACATTATCTCTCGAAGACGCAAGCATTACAGGTATCGGTGATTTCGAGAAAGATACACTAATACAGGCTAAATCTGGTAGCGTGACTATCGATCTGATGAGCCTCTTCGGAAGTAACTACAAGATTTCCAGAATCAATCTGGACAGGGCTTCCGTATATGCGAAAGTGCTGGCCGACGGCCGTACCAATTATGATATAATGAAAACGGATTCTACTGCGGCTGGTGCCCAGGCTGAAAACAGTACTCCGTTTAACCTGAATCTGAAAAGAATTACAGTGAATGACTGTAACATAGTTTATCAGAACGATTCCACAAAAATGAAACTCGTGCTCAACAAATGGAGCGGTGAAATATCCGGTGATTTCTCTGCCAGCGAAACAACGATAAAAACGACCTCCGAGATCAGTGAAATTTCATTCTATATGGACGGCATCCCTTACCTGAACAAAGTAAAAGGAAATGCGGACGCTACCATCAACGCGAATTTCGACAATATGAAGTTCACATTCGACAAGAGTGAAATCAGGTTAAACGAACTGAAAGCCTCTATCGACGGATGGTTTACAATGCAGGGCAAAAACTATGAGGATATGGATTTTGACCTGAAACTGAATGCTCCCGACACACAATTCAAAGATATACTCTCCCTTGTTCCGGCCATGTACACAGCCGACTTCAAAGATGTGAAAACATCGGGGACAGCGACTCTGGACGCCTATATCAAAGGGCTTTGGCAAGGGGAGAATTACCCTGCTTTCGATGTGAAGATAGGTATAAGCAATGCTATGTTCCAGTATCCGTCATTACCAAAATCGGTGAACGACATCAATGTGGCAGTGAATATAAACAGTAAAGGCGGTTCGCTGGATAATATGATTATCGACATCAGCAAATTCAGCTTCAATCTGGGAGGAAATCCGTTCAGCGGAAACCTGAATATTACCACCCCGATGAGTGATCCTAACCTGAAAGCGTATGCCAACGGTACAATCAATCTGGGTATGATAAAGGAAGTGTATCCTTTGGAAAAAGGTACGGAACTGAATGGTATAATCACAGCCAACATCAATCTGGCCACAAAAATGTCGGCTATAGAAAAAGAACAATATGAAAATGTATCGGCAACCGGTAAGCTGGAATTAAATAATATGGCATACAAAGCTACCGATATGCCGGAAGTATTGATCAACAATGCATCCCTCGAGTTTACCCCGCGTTATGTAAATCTACCTTCGCTGGAAGTAAAAATCGGCAAGAACGACATCTCGGCAAACGGCCGCCTGGAAAACTTTATCGCTTATGCGCTGAAAGACCAGACACTGAAAGGCCAGTTGAATATAAAATCAAATTATCTGAATGCCAACGACTTCATTAGCAGCGAAACATCGGGTACAGCCACGGCAGATAGCACATCGGCGACTTCAGAAGACATCATTATCCCTAAGAATATAGATTTCACACTAAGTGCTGTCCTTAACCAAATCGTATATGGCAAAATGAACATTACAAATATGGCGGGCAACATGACTGTAAGGAACGGAATACTGACGCTGAATAACGTCAGTGCCAACGCATTGGGCGGTTCCGCTAAGGTCAACGGGTCATATAACACGTCCGACCCTAAAACACCGAAAGTAGATTTTGACATCGCGTTGTCAAAAGTATCATTTGCAGAAACATTCAAATCGGTGGAATCAATCCAGAAATTCGCCCCTATCTTCGAAAGCCTGATCGGTACATATTCCATGAATCTGAAATTCAATACTTCACTGGGACAATCCATCATGCAAACCCTTGCAAGTCTTACCGGTAGCGGCGCTTTACAGACAAGCGATGTAAAGGTAGAGAATGTAGCCGCACTTACAGCCCTTTCATCCGCATTGAAAACCGACGCGCTGAAGTCTATATCCCCGAAAGATTTGAATCTGCCGTTCAATATCGATAACGGGCAGATTATTACCAAGCCATTCAATATAAATATCGGAAACGGAGGTATGATGAAACTGGAAGGTTCTACCGGACTCGACCAAAGTATCAATTACAAAGGAACTGTAACCCTGCCTAAATCCTTGGCAAATAATTATATCAACAATGTGCCTATCACTATCGGCGGTACTTTCTCCAGTCCTAAAATCGGAGTGGACACCAAAGCTCTGGTAACCGATGCCGCATCGTCAATTGTCAGCGGCCTGCTTGGCGGAAAGAATAGTGACGGTACTGCAACTTCCTTATCGGAAGAAAAAGCTAAGCAGATAGAAAAAATCAGGGCTGAAGCAGACAATGCCGCCAAAAAACTCGTAGAAGAAGCACAAAAGCAATCTGATAATCTGGTAGCTAAAGCGGGCAGTAATGTTCTCGCAAAAGCTGCAGCAAAAGGCGCCGGAAAGAAGCTGGTGGATGAGGCCGAAAAACAGGCTCAAAACCTAAGGAACAAAGCCGAAGAGCAAATCAAGAAAATTGAAGGCGAAACGGCTGCGACCACAGAATAAAGACAGAATATATATCTTGCTCAGAGAGGTGCTTTAGCAATTGCTAAAGCGCCTCTTTTTTTGTAATGGGATTCCCTTATGTTTATCTATATATTGGAGAAGTTACGAGTAGACGGGATATGAGTTATTTACAGTTAACTGTAAAAACTGTTACCTATGTTACTTTTTAACTATATATTGTAAATATAGGTTAACTAAAAGCGGTCTTTGAAATGATTATTGTTAATGAAGAGGGGAAAAGGTTACAGTTGAGAAAAAGAGTGTTACCTTTTAACAGTTACAAGTTTGCCTCGCCTTCGCTTCGGCGAATGTTATTTCTTCGCCCTAGGGCAGTTACAAGTTACGAGTAGACAAGATATGAGTTATTTGCAGTTAACTGTAAAAACTGTTACCTATGTTACTTTTTAACAAGTAGTAAGTATAAAGGAGTTCTAATTGTTTACTGGTAACTGTTTACTGATATATCTGTTACCTTTTTTTGAAAGTTACGAGTTACGGGTTAGCAGGCTGCTCACTGTTGACTGAAAACAGTAAAAGACCTGACTAAGAATTAGAAGTAATGTGCCAATTGTCAAATATGCCGATATGCCAATGAATACAAGTTCCGGTATCAGGCAATTTGCTAATTTCCGGATTTACTCATTGGCATATCGGCACATTATTTCATCAGCACATTAAAAAATCAGTTACCAGATATCTGCACGTTTATCCTTAGGAAGGAACAAGGAATCTTTCTCTGTAATACCAAATGCATCATACCATGCATTGATATGTGGCAGAGCACCGTTTACACGCCATTTTCCCAATGAGTGAGGGTCCATTTTGGTACGGCGGAGTATTTCTTCATCACGGATATTACCAGCCCATACACCAGCATAGGAAAGGAAGAAACGCTGGGCAGGGGTAAAGCCGTCTATTTTGGCACCAGCTTTAGCTTCATCAGTCTTTTCGAATGCATTATAGGATATTTGCAGGCCGCCGAAGTCACCGATATTTTCTCCCAGTGTAAATTCACCGTTGGCAAATACGCCCGGTAGGACTTCTATCCTGCTGAAATGTTGGACAAGTACTTGCGCTCTTTCGGTAAACTTCTTGGAATCGTCTGCTGTCCACCAGTTTGCGAGGTTCCCTGCTTTATCGTACTGGCTACCCTGATCGTCGAAGCCATGAGACATCTCGTGACCGATAACAACACCGATTGCCCCGTAGTTTACAGCATCATCAGCATCCAGATAGAAGAACGGAGGTTGCAGGATACCGGCAGGGAAACAGATTTCGTTAGTCGTAGGATTGTAATATGCATTCACCATTTGCGGCGGCATATGCCATTCTTCCTTATCCACAGGCTTATTGATTTTCTTAATCATCTCGTTATAAGAAAATTGTTCAGCCCTGACCATATTGGCCCAATAGCTTTCGTCTTTCTTGATTTCGAGGGTTGTATAGTCCTTCCATTTGTCCGGATAGCCGATTTTCACATTAAAAGCATTCAGTTTTTCCTGAGCTTTCTGCTTCGTTTCAAGACTCATCCATGTGAGGTTGTTGATACGCTCACCCAAAGTCACTTGCAGGTTTTTCACCAGTTTCACCATTCTTTCTTTGGCTTCGGCAGGGAAATACTTAGCAACATACATTTGTCCCACAGCTTCGCTCAATGCACCGTCGACAGTGCTTACCGTACGCTTCCAGCGGGGTTGTAATGCCTTACGGCCACTTAGTTGTTTACCATAGAAGTCAAAATTGGCATTTACGAAGTTATCGCTCAGATACGAAGCCGCGGCATCGATCACACACCACGAAAGATATGCTTTCGATTCTTCAAGAGGTAGTGTCTGGATAAGTTTTACGGCTGTAGCAACCGGTTTTACCTGAGCCACATTGATCTCAGTAAAGTCTTTCGCCTCGGCAGCATCGAAGAATGCTTTCCAGTCGAAGTTGGCAACGGATTTGTTCAGTTCCTCAACTTTCATCTTATGATAGTTCAGTTCAGGCTTTCTGGTATCCTCTTTCTTGAAGTGGTCCTGAGCCAAAGCCGTTTCTATTTTAAGAACTGCATCGGCAGCTTTTACCGCATCGGCTTCTGCATACCCTGCATTTACAAACTGTATCCGGATCAAATCGCTATATCCTTTACGGATAGCAACAGAAGTGGAATCGGTAGCAACATAATATTCACGTTCGCCAAGTCCCAGTCCACCCTGATATAGCTGAACGATATTCATCGCACTGTTCTTATCGTCGGCACCCACATAAAGAGCGAGGAAAGGAGAGCTTGCATATTTCCTCAATTCGCCGGATAACTTAATGATATCCGCTGTACTGGCTGCTTTTTTAATCGCGTCAAGCTGCTGTTGAATAGGTTTTGCCCCATCGGCATTGAGCTTTGTGCTATCCATACCGATAGCAAACAAGTCTCCGATCTTTTGCTCTACAGAACCTTGTTTATGCTCTGTCTTTCCCAGGTCTTCAATCAGACCTTTCACTTGTTTCTGGTTCTCTTCTGCCAGCTGGTCGAAAGAGCCGTAACGGGCATATTCATCCTTTATCGGATTGGCTTTTGCCCATCCGCCTGTAGCATACTGATAAAAATCGTTGCTGGGGATAGCTGTAGTATCCAGATTGGCAATATCAAAGCTTTTCACTTCCACGTTCGTCTGAGTATTTGTCTTGTCTTTGCAACTGACGGAAGCAAAGGCGAGAACAGCAATCGGTAAATAATAAATTGTTCTCATTTGTTATAAATTAATAGATATATGATTGTAATTGTTCTTTCCAAACGGCATAACCCGCATCATTCAGATGAAGCCCGTCACCCGTATATCCGGCATTCAGCAAACGTTTCTTTGCAAGGAAGAACGGGTACAGGTCTATAAATGTAATGGATTCTTCTTTGCAGAACCTGCGGATTTCCTTATTCAGGTCTTCGATCTGCTTTTCCTTACCCCTCATCCGTTCATACATGCAGACATCCTTATTCATAGGTAGCAGGCTCTGTACAAATATCTGCGTATCGGGACTTCCGCTTTTTACCTGATAAATGAGGGATTTGATGCCGACCATTATCTTTTCATTCGAACGTCCTAACGAAATATCATTGATTCCCGCCATTAGAAAGAGTTTCATCGGTTTGGCGTCGATTATCTCTCGCAGGCGCCCCAGCATACCGAACACATTATCGCCGGCAATGCCCCGGTTTGCAACATTCATTCCGGGAAAGTATTCTTCCCATTTCCCTGCTTGGGTAAGGCTGTTGCCAAGAAATACGATCTGCCCGTGTTCCAGGGGATTGGCCTTAAATACGGCCATCCGGTCTATATAAATCTGATTATCCAAAATATTCTCTTTAATTTCCTGCCCCATCACGCAGGCCGATAGTGATAACAATAATATCAGCAAATTGGTTCTCATAGTAAATCTTATTATCAGGTTAAGTATTATTCTTCATATTCTCCAGTTCCACCGTCAGTTCCTCCCACCGGATCATATCCTTCTCCAGTTCCTTTGCCAGTTGCCCGTGTTTCTCGAAAAGGGAAGTATCAGCCGTACCTTCGGGCGT
This sequence comes from Dysgonomonas termitidis, assembly GCF_042654545.1. GTDB lineage: Bacteria > Bacteroidota > Bacteroidia > Bacteroidales > Dysgonomonadaceae > Dysgonomonas > Dysgonomonas termitidis. The sequence continues at coordinate 23,540 of NZ_JBHSGN010000042.1, read as the reverse complement.
AGCCAGTTTCATTTCAATATCTGCTATCTCGCTTTCTTTGTTCTCAATTGTATGCTCAATATCCGAGATTTGTTTTTCTATTCTCTTTATCTGGCGGCTCAACTCTTTACGTTCCCCATAAGAAAGCTTACTTACAGGGTCTTCCGCTATTTTCTCCGGCTCCTCATTTCTGGAAGAGACATTCGCCGACACTTCCAGTTCTTTAAGGCTATCCATCTTTTTGCGTTGCAGGAACTCATAGATTCCTCCAAGATGCTCTTTCACCTGCCGGTTGCCAAATTCATATACCTTATCCACCAAACCGTTCAGGAAATCACGGTCGTGCGATACAACAATCACGGTGCCCTCAAATTCCCTCAATGCATCTTTCAGGACATCTTTCGATTTCATATCGAGGTGATTGGTAGGCTCATCCAGGATCAGCAGGTTTACAGGTTCTAGCAATAAGCGGATCATCGCCAGACGGCTGCGTTCTCCTCCCGAAAGGACCTTCACCTTCTTATCAGAGGCTTCGCCACCAAACATAAAAGCGCCGAGTATATCCCGTATTTTAGTACGAATATCGCCCACAGCAACATAGTCTATTGTTTCAAACACGGTTCTCTCCTCATCGAGCAATTGAGCCTGGTTCTGGGCGAAATAACCGATCTTTACATTATGCCCCAGCTCCAATTTTCCTTTAAAGTCGGTTTCACCCATGATACACTTTACCAACGTAGATTTACCTTCTCCGTTCTTACCTACAAAAGCGACTTTGTCCCCTCTGTTGATAGTGAAGGTCACATCCCTGAATATAAGATGATCGCCATAACTCTTCTCCACATTTTCAGTTATCACGGGATACGAACCGGAACGGGGAGCCGGTGGAAATTTCAGATTCAGCATGGCATTATCTTCGTCATCCACCTCGAGCCGCTCTATTTTATCGAGCTGCTTGATTCGCGATTGTACCTGTACGGCTTTTGTTGCCTTATAACGGAAACGTTCGATAAACTCTTCGGTCTTCTGTATCTGTTTCTGCTGGTTTTCGAAAGCACGCATCTGATGTTCCCTATGCTCTTTGCGCAGTTCCACATATTTAGAATACGGGACTTTATAATCGTAAATACGCCCGAGAGATATTTCCACCGTGCGCTGTGTAACCGCATCCAGAAAAGCCCTGTCGTGCGAAACAAGAATCACGGCATTAGCACGGGTTGCCAGAAAGTTTTCGAGCCATTGAATGGATTCTATATCCAGATGGTTGGTCGGCTCGTCGAGGAGTAAAACTTCCGGTCGTTGAAGCAGCAACTTAGCCAGTTCTATACGCATACGCCATCCTCCGCTGAATTCGCTGGTGGGGCGGGTAAAATCCGTACGGTTAAAACCTAAACCGGTCAGAGTTTTCTCTATTTCAGCCTGAAAGTTATTTCCGCCCGACATCAGAAACTGTTCGTTCAGATGGGCTGATTTCTCTATCAGGTTATGGTATGCTTCCGATTCGTAATCCGTTCTTTCGGCAAGTTGTTGGTTGACATACTCCAGTTCGGCTTCCATTTTCTGAATATGTTCGAAAGCCAGGGATGCTTCTTCAAAAACCGTATTCCCCTCTTTGAGGGTCATATGTTGGGGCAAATAGCCGATTGTTATATCTTTGGGATACGAGATATTGCCTCGTGTAGGTGGTTGCAATCCTGCAAATATTTTGAGCATGGTAGATTTACCCGCTCCGTTTTTCCCCACAAGGGCAATCCTGTCTTTTTTATTCACTACGAACGATATATCATCAAAGAGGGTAAATCCTCCGAATTCTACCGTAAGTCCTTCTACTGAAATCACAATTAATATATTTTAAATCTATGCAAAAGTAGGGAATTTTGTTGATAGCTAAATAGAAACAGGGCTAAATAAGCTATTTGGGAAAATAAAAATATGCTGATCGTCAATATACCAAACAATGTTTGCCGAAGCAACAAGATTGCTGTTACTTGTTAAAAGGTAACAAAAGTAACAGTTTTTTTATGTTACACTGAGAACCACTGAGAAGACACTGAGTCTCACTGAGGCTTTTATTAAAAAGTAACAAAGGTAACAGATATATCAGTTAACAGTAAACAGTTAACAGTCATCAACTCGTATCTGGTATCTTGTTTACTCGTATCTATTTACTTATTACTTAAAACTTATTACTTACTAAAAGGTAACACTCTTTCTGTCTCTTCAATTGTAACCTTTTCCACTCTTCATTAACAATAATCATTTCAAAGACCGCTTTGTGTTAACCTATATTTACAATATATAGTTAAAAAGTAACATAGGTAACAGTTTTTACAGTTAGCTGTATAATCCGTATCTTGTTTACCCGTAACGTATCACTGCTTACTATATAGATAAAGTATTTTCTAAAATCAACTATCATTTGTATGGTAATCTTAGCCCTTGATTTGCAGAATAAAGGAAAGGCTGCATAATGATACAATCATTATACAGCCTTTCTAACCACTTACATACTGAACTGAATATTATTTAACAGACAGCCCAACCTAAAACAACCTTGCCTTAAAATATAACCAAACCAATCTTTTATTTTTTATGCTTAAACAGCCAGGGAACCAACTCCTTTTCAGCGAAAGCATTCACCCAACTGCCATGATTCACTCCTTTATACTCAGTATATTCGACATCACAGCCCAATGTTTTCAGCCGCGCGTAAATATCTCTGGAGTTCGTTACCGGAACCACCGAATCGTCATCCCCGTGGAAAAGCCATACTGCTGTATGCTTCGCATATAACGGAAGCTTGCTTAAATCAGCTCCTCCACATATAGGGAATGCCGCGGCAAAAGTCCCGGGCATACGCCACAATATTTCCAGGGTACCCATCCCTCCCATAGAAAGACCTCCTATATACACTCTGCTCACATCTACCTTACCGGACGATAACCAATCCTGAATAAGCCCCATAACCGTCTTCATCGATTGTGTAGGTTCGTCGGACAATCCGAAGGTCAGGGTCATCTTATCATCGATCTGATGCCTCACTACATTAGACCAGTAACTATTTGCAGGACATTGCGGTACAATAACGACAGCCGGATAGGCAGACTGAAAGTGTTCTGACAAAAACTGCTTGCCATGCGTCAGCTGCTTTTGGTTATCGTCGCCGCGTTCTCCCGCACCGTGCAACATTACTACCAATGGATATTGTTTAGTAGCATCATAGTTTTCCGGAAACATTACCAGATAAGGCAAGGTATATCCGTTTACCATATACGAGGCATTCCTGAACTGGGCAAAGCCATACACAGTACATACAAACAAGATAAAAATGAAGATACTCCTTTTCATAATTATATATTTAATATTAGACTATCAAAGATAGCCATAAAGCCTCAGTTCCGCTCATATTTCAAAGCTCCCGGCCTTATAATAGTTCCTGTTGGATATTTATCCGGATAAAAGGCCGTACCTGGATACGGCCCTTAGCAAAAAAAGAGTATTTATTTTAATGCAAATGATTCAAAACCTAATTTTTTCAGTCCTCTTTGCACATCGGGATGGCTCATAAAAAGATTCCACAACAGTTGCGAACGGTAGTTCTCTATCATAACCGCTATAGGCCCCTGATCGATAGCCAGATAACGTTTCGGATACCAATTATCAGTTTCACTGTATGCATCATAAAACCCATATTGTCCCCATACTTTATCTCCCATATTATACAGATTCCTCATTACTTTCATCGATTCTTCCGGTGTGTAAACAATAGAAGATAATGCCGCAGTAGGAGCTATTACGCCATGATCGCCGGCCTCATCCGGTTCGTGGGCTGCATATCCTTTTACGGAATAACTGGCTGTCAATCCCCAGGCATCTTCACCATATCCCTTATACCCCTTCGGATTGCGGATACAATAAGCCCGGTTAATCAAAGTATAATGCTTCATTTCCTGGAAATAATCGGCATATTTATCTTTCAGTCCTGTAGGATTAAGGCCAAGGAAAGAATAATGCGCCCAGAACAAAGACCCCACTCCGCTATTACTCTGATAACGCATGTTTAATGTATAGCCTTCCAGTTCATGCGTCCCTATTATTTTACCACCTTCGGCCCAGCCTTCATGATATACTTCGGCAGGTACGCCATGTGTAGGTGAGCAAGCCGCCAGTACATATGTAATAAGGCATTCGTTATACCCCCGTATAGGGAAATTCATTTCCCATGAGTGATTGGGACTCCAATGCCAGTACAATACGTTTTTGCTGTTTCGATGCCAGTTCCAGTCTACATTCTTCCATATTTTATCAATACGTGCAGCCAAAGCTCTTTCAGGGTCCGAACCATCAACGTAGTACTGATGCAAAGCCAGTAGTCCTTGTAGCAGGAAAGAGGTTTCCACTAAATCTCCGCCATTGTCCTTATCGCTGAAACCCTTCACTTTTCCGGTTTCGCCATCCCACCAGTGAGGATATACACCGTGGAAAGAGTCGGCCTTTTCCAGAAAATTTACAATCCGGATCATACGCTCCAGACCTTGTTGCCGTGTAACATAGCCACGTTCGATTCCGGCAACCATAGCCATTATACCAAATCCGCTACCGCCGGATGTAACTGTACTTTTGTCATTTTGCGGATATTCTCCGTCTACATGAAAACGTTCGCGTGCCATCCCGCTGTTTGGCTCGGCTCCATCCCAAAAATACAGGAACGTCCTGCGCTGAACACTATCCAGCAAAGCCTCATCTGATATCTCTGTCGAGTCGCTGTTATTTTCCGTCCGATTAGTTGACGGACTACGATTACAACTAACGATAACAGATAGCAAACCAAGCAGGATAAAAGAAAGATGTATCTTTTTCATATTTTTCCTGTTTAATGATTTAATTCAATGTGAATCGCGCCGATTTAACATCATGACTGTTTCCTCCGATCATTACATCGAAATCCCCGGGTTCGAACACATAATCAAGGTTGTAATTATAGAACTTCAATAATTCGGGAGTGATCCTGAAACTTACCGTTTTAGATTCACCGGCCCTGATAAATACTTTTTCGAATCCTTTCAACTCTTTCACGGGACGGGTTACACTGCCTACGAGGTCGCGGATATACAACTGTACAACTTCCGCTCCATCAGCTTTTCCTTTATTGGTTACTGTTACACTCGCTGTCAGTTCCCCTTTGCCATCAATAGATGCAGAACTCAATTTCACATCGCTATATTCGAACGTCGTATAACTAAGGCCATATCCGAACGGATAAAGCGGATCGTTGTCTACATCGAGATAGTTGCTACGGAACTTCTCAAACCATTTTCCCTCCTGAAGCGGACGGCCAGTATTCTTATGATTATAGAATAATGGTATTTGTCCTACATTTTTAGGGAAAGTAGCTATCAGCTTACCGCTTGGGTTAACATCCCCGAACAATACATCGCCGATGGCTTCCGCTGCTTCCGTCCCACCAAACCAAACATTCAGGATAGCGGGTACATTTTCGTTTTCCCATGTCAGGGTTAAAGGGCGGCCTGTGAATAATACCAATACAACGGGTTTGCCTGTTTTTAATAATTCCTTCAATAGAGTTTTTTGTACATCCGGAATATCCAGGTTGGTACGGCTGCTCGATTCACCGCTCATCTCCGACGATTCGCCGAGAGCAGCCACGATTACATCCGCGCTCTTCGCTACATCCAAAGCCTCTTTCAGCATCTCTTCATCCGAGCGTGTCTCTTTATCTCTGTGAAGAGTACGGCCAAACATAGTGGCATGCTCTTCATAAACAGGATCACTTATCAGATGGCTGCCTTTCGCATATACGACCTTTACATTCGCTCCGGCTACAGCCTGTACTCCCTCCACAACTGTCCTGGCAGTATCGAGGTTCACGGCCACGCTCCATGTGCCCGGCATATTTGAACGGGTATCAGCCAATGGACCTACGACAGCAATAGTGCCTTGTTTTTTCAATGGCAGCGTATTGTTGGCGTTTTTAAGCAGTACAAAACTTTCCGAAGCTATTTTTCGCGCTACAGCACGGTGTTCCGGTGTATATATCTCTGTTTTGGCACGATTTACATCACAATATTTATAAGGATCGGCAAATAAACCCAGTTTATACTTGGCTTCCAATACACGGCGGCATGCCTGATCTATTTCGGCTTGAGTAACTTTTCCTTCTCTGAGCGATTTACCTACGGTAGCCAGTCCTTCACTGACCATATCCATATCAATACCAGCCTTTAGAGCGCGGGCCGAAACGGTTTGCAAATCTCCTATACCGTGATCTATCATTTCGCTGATACCTGTATAGTCGGTTACTACAAATCCTTTGAATCCCCATTTGTCGCGCAGTACATCTGTCATCAGCCATTTATTTGCGGTAGCAGGGACTCCGTCTACCTCGTTAAATGAAGCCATCACACTACCGACACCTGCATCCACAGCAGCCTGATAAGGATACAGATATTCATTGAACATACGAATACGGCTCATATCCACGGTATTATAATCCCGGCCGGCTTCACCCGCGCCATATAATGCATAATGCTTCACACAAGCCATTATATTCGAATTGAGCGCATAAGCCTTGTCTCCTACTCCCTGATAACCATGAATCATCGCTTTTGCTATCTGTCCTCCGAGATAAGGATCTTCACCGCTCCCTTCCGAGAAACGTCCCCAGCGAGGATCGCGGGAAATATCCACCATAGGGCTGAAAGTCCAGCTGATACCATCTGCACTGGCTTCAATCGCCGCAATACGTGCCGATTGCTCTATGGCAGCCATATTCCAAGTAGCAGCCAGGCCTAACGGAATAGGAAATACAGTCTCATATCCGTGAATAACATCCATCCCGAATATCAAAGGAATTTTAAGACGGCTTTCTTCTACGGCAATTCGTTGTACATCCCTGATTTTTTCAACACCTTTTATATTGAACAGACCTCCGACTTCTCCTTTCTTGATCTTCTCGGCAATGTTGCTGCTTTTGGCCTGTCCGGTAGTAATATCCCCGGAACTCGGCAGATTGAGCTGTCCTATCTTTTCTTCCAGCGTCATTTTGCCCATCAAGTCACTTACAAACTTATCCATCTTAGGATCCTTCGACACGTTTTTCTGTGCTGTCAAGCCGAGAGTACAAAGGCTTAACGCCAGAACCAATAACCTTTTCATAATTTTTTAACCTTTTTGCCTTTTTATTACCTTTTTCTCCTTTTAAGTTCACATAACGTCAAAGCTGTATCAAAAGCCGTAACCGCAAAGGATGCAAACAATCACGCTAAATTCGCGAAAAACGTTGCGGCCTTTGCGGTAAAGAAAAAAATTCTTTCGATACGCCTTTACCAATCAACCAATAACAATCTTTACAAATAGTCCGGATTTTGCTTCAAAACTCCGTTTGACTTGTCTATTTCCGATTGAGGAACCGGAAGCAGAGCGTGTTTGTTCTGATAATTCGTTTTACCGGCAGCATGTAGCACCTCTGTCGCAGTACCCCAACGTACCAAATCGTAGAAACGATCCGGCTCAAGAGCTAATTCCGCCCTTCTTTCACGTTGTATCGCTTTTCTCAGTTCAACCATATCCGTCGTTGTTACTTTTGGTAAAATAGAAGAACTGGCACCTCTGGCATGGGCTCTTACCATTTCCAGATATTCCAATGCATCGTCCGTGTTACCCGTCTCATTTGCCGCTTCTGCCGCCATAAGAATTACATCCGGGTAACGGATAATACGTATATTAACCCAAAATCCTTCTCTTGTATATTTAGCTCTCATTGCAGGATTCGTATAAGCTTTCTTGTTGAAGTATGCACCCATAGCGGAAGACTCGGGGGATTCCCCGTATGGTTTGTTCGTATTTTCCGGAGTGATCGGTTCGCCCGGTCTTCTGAAATATAACAGTGTAGCATCTTTACGGGGATCTCCGGGCTCAAAAGCTTTTGCCACTTCGCTTGTAGCCATATGCCAGCCCCAGCCAAGATTCCATTCACCGGCTCCTCTGACTCCCTGTACCTGGCAAAACTGGCTACCGATGTCCGTACTGGCTGGTTTAGCCGAAGTAGCTGTACATTGCAGTTCGAATATAGATTCGCCACAGTTTTCACCGGCATCAGTAAATACCTGATCTACTGCGGTATTCAGATTATATATCTTAGAATCAATAACCTCCTTGGAAGCAGCCAGCATGTTGCCCCAGTCGTTACGCATCATGTACGTACGGGCATGCAACGATCTCGCAGCCCCCCATGTCAGGCGGCCTACATATTTAGCCTCCCAACTTACAGGAAGATTAGCAGTAGCATAAGTCAGGTCGGCATCAATTAACTGATATATTGCCGATGCCGGGCTTTTGGCTATATTGGCCTGTGAAGCATCTGTGATCTTGAAATCGATCAAAGGTACGTCGCCCCAGGCTCTCACCAGATTGAAATAACAGTATGCCCTGAAGAACTTAGCTTCGGCTTCCAGGCTATTAAATTCAGGATTATTTATTTTCCGCAAAGTATCGATCACCGAGTTACAATCGTGTATAATGGAATAGTTGTGGTTCCAGTATGTTCCAAGTATACCATTCGACGGAGTGTATTCAAAATCGTCCCAGAACCGGGCATTATCCGGCCCGTCATTATCTGTACTACCCTTTTCCGAGTCTTCGGACCGGAACATGTGCACAGCAAAGGCCGGAATACCAGCTGTTATATTATAGCTTCTCATTTTTGAGTAAACACCGAATACATTTGCTTCCAGGCCACCGCTGGTATCATCGTCTTCAGTAAAGCTTCCCTGAGGGCTTCTGTCCAGAAAATCGCTACACCCGACAATAGATAATGCTATTACAGCGATTATCGTTACATATATATATTTATTAAAAATTCGTTTCATAATATTTTACCTATTAAAATGTGAGATTTAAACCAAATGTATAAACCGCAGGTATTGGATATGGATTAGAATCTATACCGAATGCAGTAGCGCTACCACCTATTTCAGGCGAATACCCGGTATTATTCTTCCAAGTCTTAGGGTTCTGTGCATTTATATATACTCTAAGAGACCTCATGCTTAGTTTCTTCAACAATTCGGAGCTGAATGTATATCCAAATTGTATGTTTCTGATACGGAAGAAACTACCATCTTCGAGAAAATATTCCGACGGATAATCTTTTCCGTTGATAGCGCGGGATCTGTTCAAAACAGGTTCCCAGTTTGATGTTCCTTCTCCGTGCCACCTATTCATACGGCCTTCGAGATAATTGAATTGGGACCATTCATAAATATTCCATGTACGGTATATTTCATTGCCCGCCACGCCCATCATATCAACAGACAGATCGAAGTTCTTATATCCAAGATTAAAGGAAATGCCGTATGTGAAATCCGGGGTAGGATTACCTATCATTGTTCTGTCTGCAGTCGTAATCTCTCCATCACCTGTCACATCTTTGAATTTAAGGTCTCCGGGTCTTACTGTCACTAACTTGTTTACAGGGGAGTTTGCAATATCGTCGGCCGACTGATATACACCTTCCACCTTATACCCGTAGAAATATCCGATCGGGTATCCGGCCTCTGTATACGACATCATCGGAAGTCCGGAAGTACCATCTGTAATCCTGTATCCTTCCTGAACGAGGGATATGACTTTATTCTTGATTGTTGTCAGATTGGCGTTAACCCCGTATCTCCAGTCCGAACCAATCTTGTCGTTCCATGACAGGGATAATTCCACCCCTTTATTTTCTATTTCTCCTAAATTACCAAGCCCCGGCGTAGTTCCTGCGATACCCGGTACTTCGGCCAACAGGTCTTTTGTGTTCTTTTTATAATAAACTCCTTCAAAGTTCAATTTGTTTTTCAGGAAATAAGCTTCCAGTCCGGCTTCCCAAGCTTCAACTTTTTCCCATTTCAGGTTAGGATTAGGAAGATACTGTTTGCTATATCCCGGGATAATATTATCACCGAATACGGCAGATGTGGTATTGGTCAATATAGGTTCAGCCGGATAAACCCTGCTCATATTCTGGTTCCCTAATGTACCCCATGAACCTTTCAGCTTCAGGTAATCAAAAATACCGTTATCCTTCATAAAGTCCTCTTCACTGATGATCCAACCGCCACCGAAAGAGTAGAAATTCTGCCACTGGTTACCGGTGTAGAAGAAAGCGGATGAACCATCGCGGCGGAACGACCCGTTGAACAAATATTTGTTGTTATAGTTATACAACGCCCTTAGAAGGAATGACACTGTAGAACGCTCCCATTGGGTACTTCCCGTAGTAGATGCATCCGGGTCGCCAATACTTACGAACCATTTGTCCGGGTCGTTAGCAATCGGAAGCCCGTTTCCTTCGGCACGCTTGGCGGTAAGGCTTGACAGGCTGTTGTAATAAGTCGTGAAACCCGCTGTTGCTGTGATATTATGCTTATCGAAGGTGTTCGTATAAGTCAAAAGGTAATCGGCCTGAACCTTTGTTTCATTCTGTTTTTGCTGTTCTACGGCTGTTTTTCCATCACCCATTACAACTGCCTGCTGGGTATCCACATCAAACAATGTCCTTTTTGGTGTATACAGCCTGCTGTCATAAGACCCGAAATCCAAAGAGTACATTATCCGGAAGTTGAAATTCTTTAAAAAAGTAAGGTCTCCGTACACGTTTCCGGAAGCCCTGTAATCAATAACTTTGTTCACTCCTTTTTGTAATTCCACAAAGCTCATAGGATTCGACACCTCATTTTTCTGGAAAGCAGGAAGCGTATTGAACAAGCCTTCTTGTTCATTGTATGGTGCTGCAATAGGTGCTGCATACAAAGCCCTCTTCACCCCATCAGTGTATAAGCCGATTGCCGTATTGAGAGGGGTCGCACGGGCTCCGTTAAACTGGAATCCGACTTTCAGATTTTTTGTGATATTATAATCGCTACTCAAATTGATCGTAACCTTATTATATTCCTCGTGCTTCAGGTTACCTTCTTCCGATGTATAACCTACACCCATATAGAATTTATTCTTTTCGGTAGAAGATGTTATGCTGATATTGTTGTTCGTAATGAAACCTGTCTGGAATATTTCATCCTGCCAGTCAGTATCGGCAGTCCATCTTGTATAATCAAATGCTGCTGCGCCCTGATTTGCCAATTGCTCCGAATAAAGTTCTTTAAACTGAGTTGCATCTGCCATCTTAATCTTGTCCACTACTGACTTGAAACCAAAAGATGTATTGATATTAACCAGGGTCTGTCCTTCCTTAGCTTTCTTGGTTGTAACGATGATAACCCCATTGGCACCACGTACACCGAATATAGCAAGAGATGAAGGGTCTTTAAGTATTTCCATCGATTCAATATCGGCAGAATTCAGGAAACTGATATTATCATTGAACAACCCATCTACAATATAAAGAGGTTTGTAACCGTTGATCGAATTCGTACCACGAATCCGGATTTCAGGATCTTGTCCCGCAATACCTGTATTCACCACCTGAACACCAGCCACTTTACCCTGCAAACTAGCCAATGGATTGGCAGATGGTCTGTTTGCGATCTCATCAGCCTTGATACTCACGATAGAACCTGTCAGGTCGCGTTTCTTAGCTGTACCATAACCGATTACTACAGTTTCGGAGAGCAGTTGGGCATCATCTTCCAGTGTCATATTTATTGTAGACTGAGAACTTACTGTAACCAATTGCGTTTTCATCCCTACATAAGAGAATTCCAAGACATCTCCAGATTTGGCCGTCAGGGAATATGTACCGTCAACATCTGTAACAGTACCAGAGGTGGTTCCCTGTATCTTAATACTTACGCCAATCAGAGGTTCGCCGGCGACATCCGCCACCTTACCGGTAATAGTCTTTGTCTGAGCATAAATACTTACAGTACTCACCAGTAAAAGGCAAGCAAGGAACATAAAACTCCTCATAAAGAAGGAGCCGGTTCCTAATGTAATAAATGTTCTTTTAGGTTTACTTTTCATAGTTTTACTTTTTATTTAAACACACATTATCAAACAAAAATCTACTATGAACGACTGAAAAGAAATGGTAATTATTCTTAAAATATTTTTTAGGCTTTAATTTTGGTTGAGAAAAGAGATATTAGATTACCATATCGTATCTATGCCGTGATATTAGATTTTATGTCAAATGTAGATAATCTGACAAAAGTGTTTCGAAAAGTTAATACACCGTAATTACACACCTCCACGTTTTAACAGTACCACAACCTCACTATTACCTCTCAAAATAAAATAATAGATTAATAAACAATGAATTAATACGATCAATCTATTTCAAGAAAAAACTCATTCAAGTTCTGGGAAGGTTGGATATTTAATTTTTTTCGCAGCCTGTAACGGCTGTTTTCTACGGCTCTTATCGAAAGATTCATCAACGAAGCTATTTCTTTTGTCTCCAAATTTAGCTTGAGACAGGCACAAAGCCGGAGGTCATTGTTCGTCAATTGAGGATATAAGGTCTTCATTTTTTTAAAGAATCCGGTATGTTTCTCTTCAAATTTTATAAGGAACATTTTCCAGTCATCTTCAGAGTTCATGTTATTATTGAGGAGAGAATTTATCCTGTGATATAAAGGCAATAACGCATTTATCTTGTTCTTTGAATAGAAATCATCCACTATATCTTTTATTCGCAGAATCAGTTCATTTTTTTGTATGATAAATGAGGTCTGAGTAAGCAATTCTGCGCTTTTCTGTTCCACTTCCTGCTGTAATTCTCCTGCTAATACCCGCAAACGCCTTGTTTCACGCTGCCTGATTTTCTGCAAATGAAGGTTGCGGTAGCGGCGAAGGATCAGCAACCATGTAGTATATAATATTCCGACTATTATCAGTATATAAAGCATATATGCCCAGATAGTCTGATACCAGGGAGACAGTATTTCGAATTCATAGGAAACCGAATCTGAAAAATTACCCAGACTATCTATTGTCCGTATCATAAACCTATATTTTCCCTGGGGAAGCCGGGCATAAGAAACGCTATTGACTTTTTGAGGCACAGACCAGTCCTTATCCACATTTTCCAGCATATACTGAAATGATAAGTTTGAGGCAAACGCATTATTGGATGAAAAGGTAAATGTTACAGTATTGAAACTATAAGATACTTCTGTACTTTTTGTTATATCCTTATATTCTATATGGCCGTCAATATTTACAGTCCGCATAGATTCAAAATACGGAGCTAACAATTCTTTATAAAGGCTATTTTTGCTTTTCGTCGTTTTATTGTATAGCAGAAACCCATTATCGAGACAGATGAGGCTCGTGGTTTCATTTAGTATGGAAACATTCTCATATGCATTAACAAGAGACAAGTTCATTCCCAAATTATAATTCTCTGTTATAGCTATTTCATAACCATCGTAGAAAAACTTATATATAGCAGCCTCTGTCAATGCCCAAAACTGATTTTCTCTTATCGGAATTATCTGCCTTATATTATGCACGGTACTGAAACATTCATTCAGCAAAGAACTGGACACAATCTTGTTTTCAATATCATCATATGTATAAAACCGATTGTCCCCCAGTAAAACTATACGCCCTCCAACCTTAAATATTTTCAGTTTATAAGGTAATCCGTCCTTATTATTACCTCCATAATATGAAAAAGACCGGAAACCCGAAAAATCATCTTCCAGCTTACAACGATATACTCCCCTATTGAAATGTTCGAGCCATATGTTTCCTAAATGATCAAACTCAGCATTTATGATTGGTTCGGATATCTGGCCGGGAGTATAAACCCGGCCTGTTTTCTTATCTACTATCCTTATCGAACTATATGTGGAAAGCACCAATAAATCATGATCCCTTACCTTAGCTTCAGACAAGTTATATATACCCGTACCTATAGCAAATGCGTCGGTAACCGACAGGTTTTTATGAATTTCCTTCAACCCTTTGTTATGGCAACAATATAGAACGCCATCAACAACCTTGAGTGCCCAGACCTGACCCTGTGTCCCATCTATCAGTTTCATATCGGAGAGAGCGTTCGGCTTATTCAATCCCTCTTTCTCTATGTAAAACACACCCTGATTGGTACCAATAAAGAGCTTATTATCCCAAAGCACGGCACAATACACAGCTCCGGTATTTCCTCCGGGATCTGTATAACAACTCATATTCTCAATGTATTGAATATATGCTATTCCACGATCCAGTGCAGCCCAGATATTACCCAGATTATCTTCATACAAAGAAAGCACCGTATTATTCTGGAGTGTATTTTCGGAAGATATATGGTCTATAATCCGCCCATCAATGTCAACCTCGTAGATCCCATCCAGAATAGTACCCAGATAATACGATCCTTTCGAAGACAATACCCCGCAACTCAGTTCCTTTAAATTCATTATACCCGAAAGCTGCGGATTCCACTCTCTAAAGCTCTTCCCGTCATAGATATAAATACCTTTGGATGTAGTGCCTATCAGGTATTGATCTTTCTTGTAAGGCAGAATAACACGGACGTCCGTACCTTCAAAAAACTCGCTCCCCTCTATTTTCTCCAGCCTATCCCCCTTCAGGCGGAAAAGCGAACCCAGCATTTGTTGTACAAGAAATTCATCCCGTACTTTTGAAAGGAACAGGAAGCCTTTCTCGGACGGTATTCGCTTTACCGTATTATAGTCATAAACATATATAGAGCTAAACGACTGGAAATAGACACAATCGCTCGCAATCCAGATTTTCCAGAAATCATCATTTTTGAAGAGCGCCTTATCCAGGCTATCACTTAAGGAAGTGTAAACAAGCTTCCCCGAAATATCTCTATCCCAGCGGCCAAATTCTTCGTAGCTCCCTGTGAATACGGTTTTGTGCGACATTACTGCAACAGACCTGGCGATCAATGAATTCGGTATCCGGTTAAGATTCCATTCTATACCATCAAATTCGAGCAATCCTATATCATTCCCGAAATACATAGTACCTCTTTCATCCTGTCCTATCGACCAGTTTTTGTTATCAGCCTGATATTTTTCCCTGTACAAGTTTATAATATGCGGCTTATTGGAAAAAGCAGAGATGGTAGTTAGCAGCAGTATGATTAAGATAATATATCCGGATAATCGCTTCATAAGGTCCACAGTTTTAAGAAGGGTTCTATTTTGACATTCAAAAATAGCATAATTTTATTAAAATAACATCTCTAAGTCCACTTGGTTCACCGGATGTAAACGGAGCAAAGGCATCCGCTATTGCCAACGGATGCCTTTCATGCATATAAATTGTAAAAAAACTATCGTTCCCATTGCTGCAACTCACTCACAGCTAGCTGATAATCCCTTTCCGTTTCATAATACTTATCTGTCGTTTCATAATATACCGAAAGTTCCAACAGATAGTTTATGAGAGACAACTGGCCTTTATCCAAAGCCTTTTTCAACAAATCGCGATTGTTCGTAACCTTCAGTGTCTCCTGATATTCATTCAGTAATACAGAAAGCTTAGAGGCTTTATCATATTGATTCTTTAATACATTCTGAAATTGCAGTTTGGTATCAGCGTGCTGCATCTGCAAAGCTACAGTCTGCGCTTTACGGTGCTTTACGGTATTCTTTCCTTCCCATAAAGGGATGGAGACACCAACTGTAAAACCCTGCAATGTAGTACCGAGAATACGTTCGCTTGTGTAGCCGGCTGTAATTTTCGGCAGATTCAGTGCGCGGGTCAGTTGCTCCTGTTTTTTACTCAACTCAATTTCTTGTTCGGCCAGACGCAACGAGGGATTGTTTTCTTTTACCCTTTCGAACCATTCTGTAAAATCAAGCGGAAAAAGGTAGTCCGGATAATCACCGAACGAATATGGGACCGGCTCCCCACCATTCAACCGTTGTAGTTCGGCTTTCAGCGTATTTATTTCAACCATGTTTATCTGATACAACTTTTCTGTATTGAGTAAATCCAGTTTGGTTTTATTCCTCTCCAGAACATCTATATCTCCCTGGTTGAAACGTTTCTGGTAAGCATCAGACAATTCCCTGGCAGACTCCAGACGCTGGGCCAGTTGTTCATTCAACTTTGTCCGGTAGGTAAGTTCCACACACAAAGCGCGTGCCTGCTGCATAATCTCCCTGTGTTGTTGGTCATAGGTCAGATCGACCTGCTTATTCTTACCTGCTGCTAACTGAGATTTGTAGCGGTAAGCAGTAGGAAAATCGAAAGATTGCGTTACATTCAGATCCGTACGGTTGCCTTCTCCGGCAGGACTCCCCCAGAGATAACCGAATTCAACTTCAGGATTAGCCATATTTATGCCGGTCCTGTTACCGATCTTATCGGCATTGGCTTGTTCCCGGTACGCCTTCAGTGTTGTATTGTTCGCTTCTATGCTTCCCAACACCTTACTGAATGTATCCTGTGCCTCAACACGAACAACAGACAGCAGCGATAATAAAAGTATATATATTACTGTTCTCATAATTTGATTCTTTTTTGTCAAACAACCTCTTGTTTTACCTCTTTACGGTTTTTCAGCATCCTGTAGATAATAGGTACGACATACATATTCAATAAAGTGGACGTCAGCAACCCTCCGAGTATAACTTTTGCCATAGGGCTTTGTATCTCATTCCCCGGAAGATCTCCCTGAATAGCCAATGGAATAAGGGCTAACCCCGAACACAAAGCAGTCATCAAAATAGGATTCAGACGATCAAGAGATCCTTGCAGAATACTCTTATTCACAGAATATCCATGATTACCCAAATCATTGTAATGCGCCATCAGCAAAATGCCATTCCGTGTCGCAATCCCGAATAATGCTATAAATCCGATAATGGCAGGGATACTTATTTCTCCCGAAGTAAACAAAATAGCATATACTCCCCCGATAAGGGCCAACGGAAGATTTAGAAGTATTACTGCCGATTGAGTGATATTCCGGAACTGATTGAACAACAATAGAAATATAATCATAATAGCAAAAACAGACACAATAAGCAATATTCTCGATGCGGCCTGTTCACTTTCGAACTGTCCTCCATACTCGATGTGATAACCCTCCGGCAACGTAATATCCCCGTCGACCTTTTCCCTGATATCATTAACTACACTGCGCAAATCGCGATCGGCGACATTGGCGGAAACAACAATTTTACGCTGTGCATTTTCACGGTTTACGGTGTTGGGACCTGTGGATGAAGTTACCACCGCAACATATTCAAAAGGTATTTTCTTATCGCCGGCATCTATCATCAGATTCCGTATTTTGTCCGCCTGATCTTTATAATCGTCCGATGCTTTCAATGTGAGGTCAAAGCTTTTACCATCCCTGTAAACTTGCGATACAACTTCCCCGGACAACATGACTGTTACAAAATCGGAGAATTGCGGCAATGTAATTCCGTATTTTGCCAGCATCTCACGCTTTGGAGTTATCTTCAATTGCGGACGCTCTACCTGTTGTTCTACATTCAGGTCGGCAACACCCTCGATACTTTCTATCGAAGATTTGATTTCATTACCTAACGAATACAACTTATTCAGGTCCGTACCAAACAATTTAATCGCAATATTGGCTTTTGTACCCGAAAGCATATGATCTATACGGTGCGATATAGGTTGCCCGATTTCGACACTGATACCGGGAATAGCGTTCAGCTTTTCGCGAAGCTCGGCTATCATCTCATCCTGTGAGCGGTCTTTGAGTATAAACGGGGCTTCTATCTCCGATGTATTTACGCCGAATGAATGTTCGTCAAGCTCTGCCCGGCCTGTCTTACGGCCTACTGTCTGTATCTCGGGTACACTAAGGATGGCCTGCTCGGCCATAGTTCCTATTTTATCCGATTCTTCCAGCGATATACCCGGTAAGGTATTTATCGTAACAGTAAATGAACCTTCATTGAACGGAGGTAAAAAGTTACGTCCGAATGTAAAGAATATGATAATAGCGGACACTAACAATACTCCTGTCACTCCCAGTACAATTTTCTGTTTTTCTAATGCCCAATGCAGGCTTTTTTCATAAACAGCTTTTAATTTAACCACAAAGACAGGTTCTTTCTCCTCCTTATTCTTCTTGTTCTTACCCAACAGATAACTACATAATACGGGAGTCACTGTCAGAGCGACAACGGTCGAGGCAAACAATGCTACAATAAAGGCAATACCCAGTGGCACAAGCATACGCCCTTCCATCCCACTAAGGAAAAACAACGGGATAAAACTGGTGACAATAATCAGTGTAGAATTAAGTATCGGCATACGTACTTCCTTCGAGGCCTCGAAAACGACAGTCAGCACGGAGTGTTGTTCTTCTTTCGGCCTTTGCCTGTTTTCACGCAAGCGTTTGAATACATTTTCCACATCAATAATAGCATCATCTACCAGAGAACCGATTGCGATAGCCATCCCTCCCAGGCTCATCGTATTAATTGTCAGTCCCATTAGTTTCAGAGCAAGGATCGAGGTGAGCAACGACAAAGGCAGAGCCATCAAGGAGATAAATGTAGTACGCCCGTTCATCAGGAATATAAACAGGATAATAACGACAAATATCGCTCCTTCATACAGCGATTTCTGTACATTATTTATCGAGTTGTTTATAAATCGTTCCTGACGAAATATATCTGTGGATATTTTTATATCGGAAGGAATATTCTTCTGTAATCCGGCAAGAGAAACATCCAGTTTATCAGACAGTTCTATTGTATTGGTATTCGGTTGTTTGGTGACAGTTATCAGTATGGCAGGTTTTGTCTTCTCCGAAGCTATTCCCAGTCTCGGAGTTTTTGCTCCTATCTTTATTTCGGCTACATCGCTGATAAGGATAGGACTTTCGCCTACCTTTTTTACAACGGCCTTACCCAATTCCGATATATCAGCGCTTTGGAGTACACCTCTTACAATATATTCATTCCCATATTCGTACAAGATGCCTCCGGACGCATTCTGATTCATATTGCGTGTTACCTGCAATACTTCATCAAGAGTCACACCATAGTGCTTCATACGCCCCGGATCGATGAGTATCTGATATTCTTCTATATCGCCGCCTATTACCGTAACCTGAGCCACACCACCGGTAGATAGAAGCCGTGGACGGATTGTCCAGTCAGCGATAGTCCGCAAGTCGAGCAATGAAGTAGAATCGGAAGTAAGACCGATAATCATTACTTCCCCGAGGATTGAAGACTGAGGTCCCAAAGTAGGTTGGCCTATATTTTCGGGCAGGGCATCACCCAATGCGGCGAGTTTTTCGGTAACAATCTGACGGGCCTTATATATATCGGTACCCCAATCAAACTCGACCCAGACCACTGAAAACCCGGTAGTAGAGGACGACCGCACACGACGTACATCCGTAGCTCCGTTTACAGCCGTTTCTATAGGAAAAGAAACCAGGCGTTCCACTTCTTCGGGAGCCATTCCGTTTGCTTCGGTCATTATCACTACGGTAGGCGCATTCAGATCGGGAAATACATCTATTTCCATATTCTTTGCGGTATAGAACCCGCCTATAAGCAGGAGCACCGCGCCAATCAACACCACAAGACGGTTGTTGAGTGAGAATTGTATTATTTTATTCAGCATAAATAAGTTACAAGTTGACGAGTTACAAGTTACAAGCAATAAGATGGTCTACTGCATGTATTTTTCTGTATCTACTGGTTAATTTGTCCATCATGTGCATATTTGCTAATTTTCACATTGGCATATTGACACATTAATAATTTAGTGTTCATGAGCATGAGGAATAGCCGCTGAAGCCGATGCCAGTTTAATATGATATGCACCTTTACTTACAACCTTATCTCCCGTCTTTAATCCCGAAAGTATTTCTACAAGACTCCCGTCATTTGTTCCTATCCTGACTTCCTGTTTTTTGTAGGCATCGGGATGAGTCTGCAAATAGACGAAATAAACGCCTTGTTCCTCTGTAAGAGCAGAAGCGGGAATCGCCAGGACATTTTCCCTCGGCTGTCCCAACAGATAAACTTCCACATAAGAGCCGGAAACAACCTGCCCTATATTGTCAAACTCAAAGTTAGCTGGTAGATAATACTCCTGACTGTTTGTTGAACGGCCGTATGAGACAATGCGGCCGTTCAGATCTGAAAGACGGTAAACCGTATTGTCATACGAAGTTTTGAAGTTAGCGGATGTAATGCTTCCCAAATCTTTATAATAGCGCTCCGACACATCGGCCCGAAGTTGCAACTTCCTGTTCTGTGTCACAGTCATTAATGGCTGGCCCACATCCACATATTGACCTTCGGATACCAGTTTACTTTTTACAAACCCGCTGATAGGAGCAGAAATACTGATGCCTCTTGCTGTGGAACGCTGACCTATGGCCTGATATGATACTTTTGCATTCTCATAATTCAGCTTTATCTCGTTGTATTCTTTTTGTGAAATCAGTTTATCCCCGATCAGGGATTCTGCGCGTTGGTACTCGCGTTGAGCTATATCATACGCTGTTTTCGCTTTTACGGAAGGGTCTCCATCTACAAGGTTTTTCGAGGAGATGCTGACCAGAGACTCGCCTCCTTTTACAGTTGCACCCTCATTCAGCGATGCTTTATTAAAAGATACGATACCGCTCGAAGTAGCGGAAACAGTTACTTCATCGCCTTGTGCCGATAATATCTGCCCGCCGGTCTTTATCACCTGATGAAACTTGTCAGGCTTTACGTTAAACACTTCCAAACCAGCCTGCCTGGCCTGTTCGGGTGTAAATAATATTTCATCACCATGAGCCTGTTCTTCTTTTCCATGATCGTGATCGCATTCTTCACCCCCGGCATGGTTGTGCTCAGCCTCTTGTTCATGGTCATGATTGCACTCCTCACCTTCTGCATGATTATGCCCCTCTTGCGATTCGGATGTATGATTGTGTCCCGCGTGATCGTCTGTTTTAGGTTTGGAATTACAACTCCATAATATCGCCAACAGACAGGCGAAATAAATTATATATTTTTTCATTATTCTTATTTTTTAGATTTTCTGACATAACAAAGAGTGAGGTTTTTTACTTCCTCTTCTCAATGACATAGATAAAGTTTCTATAAAATATTAACCTAAAAAATAAGATACGGGAGGAGCGCGCAGACTTTTTACTGAGCCTACGAAAGGAGGAATATAGTTTTCTAAATACGGTTTCTGTTGTAACCTCTGTCCAAATTCGGGAGCTTCCAGATAAAGCTCACTCAGAGGATTTATTGTAAACAATAAGGACAAGCAATTAGCGCAGGGAAGTATATCGTCATGAAGATCATTATTCTGTCGAAGAACGATTTCTTTCAGATCGCAGTCTTCTGAAGATGAATGATGGTGATGCTTGTCATGCTCGCAACAGCAGTCTCCTAAGTCGTCATGTTGACCCGAACAATGATGTTGATGAACGATTTCCTCCAGAGAGAAGCAAACGGCACCATCATGATGGGAATGAGGTAAAACAGAATGCGCCAATAAGAATATATTGGCAAGCATCAATAACGTCAGAGTAAGCAGTCGTTTTACCTTTTTCATATATGCAAAGATATGATTTTTTCTTAAAAAAACCTGATATCCTCTTCATCAATCGGAAAATAGCATTGGGTTATGATCCTTTATGTAAGATTCTATTTTCTGGGCAGTAGCATCCTTTAGTAATATGCGCTTATCCTTGTCTAAAAGATAAAGCGTAGGAATTGCTTTCAGATCGTAGACTTTCTTGTTCAACACCGTTTGATTCTTGTCATAACCGTTTATCCATGACGCAGGAATATCCTTCTGGTGATTTTGCCAGATACTTAAGTCTGCATCAGGATAAAAAGTCAATACTTTAAGCCCGCCTGACTCGTGTATCTTATTTATAACGGGGGATTGTTTCAAATAAACTATATTTTCGGCACAGGTATGACAATCGGGATTGTAGAACATCAGCAAAGTATATCCCGCATCTAATCTGTGAAGTGTACCCGTTTTTCCGGAACTCAGGGTATAGGTGATATCGGCGGCTATCTGCCCGGGCCTGTTTTTTTCCATCATTTCCAGCTTAAATCTGATTTTCTCCTTTTCTACATCACCTGTTACAGAATCAGTCAGTATATATTTAGCCACGGGAATATAATACTCTTCATTACGCATAAAGGAATTAGGATCATACAGATACTTCTCGAAGTTATTTGTGAAGAAAAAATACATCTCCGGTGTTTTCTGATGCTCTGCCTTCTTCAATAAAGCGGCTATAGATTGTTCGGCAATATTCTTATCTGCTACAGGCAAAATCTGTACATAATTAGCAAGAGCCTGCTCGGTTATATCAGGCAGATGGATATATGTTGTATCTGAAAAATCGAAATTATCCCAGTAATGGGTAATCAAAAAATTGGCTCTGTCCACAGGCGCGGTAAGTTCTTCCGGTACCTCCGGCAATTCCACAGCCGTTCTCTCCTCAACTTCCGTTTCCTGTGCAGATGCATTATTCTGCAATGGTTTGCTATTACTACAAGAATAAAAACCAAGTACGGCTATAACGGCTATTAGTATAAAGTATTTCATATCCTATATCAATTAAATATCTGCAAAGATAGCATTTTAACATTTTATATTAAAACAAAGAAGAGCAGTAATAGTTTGATTCTCTTCGTTTTTTGTATTATGTCAGATATCATCAAAATAACAGGGGCTAAAGACAAAATCCGGGGATATAACGGGTATTAAATAAAGAGAGCTATATTTATATAACCGAATTTGAAACAGTTTCTTAACCGTCTCCGGGCAATCTCCAGATAAATAATCCCTATCTTTGGTTTATAAATATGACCTAATAAAAAACAATATGAAAAAAATCCTAGTGCTATTATTGTCTGTGATAATACTTACTCCCTCCTGTAGCAACGAATCGGAAACTGAGATCTCACCATCGGGAGAAAGCAATAATGGGCAAAAGACAGAGACTTATGTATTTAGCGGTATCAAGTATTCCTTCCGGGAAGGCGACGGCGTAGAGGAATCTTTATATACAGCCCCTTCTATAGTATTTACCAATAAGACTGCTTCTGAAATAACTGTTTCTTCCGTAAATCCGGTTTGTGAAGACCTGAAGCAGAAATCCCAATTTATGCCTGAGAACAAGCCTGAACAGAATATAGAGATAAACGATTCTATAACAATCGGAATACCGTATAGCGTAGATTCTGACACGTTTGAGAAAGAGAAATGGTTCACTGTCAGCGGCAATACCGAATGGAAATATTCGGAGTTGCCGGAGGAATCTGCAGATACAACTAAGATTGCAGATAAACTGACCGTCCCGTCATTCAAAAGCCTGAAAGTGGACAGGACTTTCAAGAAACGCGTAGTACGGACATCATACATAGCCACATTCGTAGGTAAAGAGACAGGCAAAGTGGTTGAAGTCTACGGAAAATGGGAAGGAGTTGGATATTCCACATTCTCAGTAGAACTTAATGAATTGGAGATTGAATAAAGCGGCACGTATTGATAAACCAGATAAAAAAGAGTACCGTATTGGCAGGAGTGGTCGGAAGAAATTCCGATCACTTTTTGTTTTCTACGTTTTGAAGAAAATA
>NZ_JBHSGN010000041.1:0-17730 GCF_042654545.1 Dysgonomonas termitidis | reverse complement strand
CTCTCTCTCTCTCTCTCTCTCTCTAGTAAAATACAGCTAACCGCCAAATTTTCAAAAGAAAAAATGGATTTTTTTATTGATCTATTTTGTGAGATTTTACACATTATATATAAATAAGAAGATTTAAGGTATATATCACGTTTAGATTAATTATAATTCTTTTTTGACACTTGTCTTTTTTTGCTCAAATATTGGAATCACAGGGTTAATTAATGGGTTAAAATTGGGTTAAAACACTAAAATAAACATTAACCCTGCCAATTTTAATTCCAATAATTAATGCGAATCAGTAGTTGAGGTGTTCTCATAAAGATACAACCTGCTATGAGTGTCATCAGCATTCATTATTTATTGTATCAGAGTGAAGCTGAAATCTGTGGGCCGGAATGCTCCGCAGATTTTTTTGCATATCCTGTGAAATATTTTACCGGAACTTTATCTATATATTGGCTGATAGCCGGAGCTCTTTGAAAGATTGATTAAAGCAGTTACGAGTTTGCCTCGCCTTCGCTTCGGCGAATGTTATTTCTTCGCCCTGCGGGCAGTTACGAGTTACAAGTTAGTTCACTGTTTACTGCTTACTGTTTACTGTTAACTGACATATCTGTTACCTTTTTGGAGAAAGATACGAGAGACAGGTTGTTAACTACTCTCTGACGGGATGCTTCGTTTCCCTCAGCATGACAGACCACGATACTGTTTACTGATGACTGTTTACTGTTAACTGATATATCTGTTACTTTTGTTACCTTTTATATAGTGTTCTTTGTGTAAACCTTTGTGTCCCTTGCGGTAAAGAGTTTTAACCACTAAGTACACGAAGGGGGCACAAAGGACACAAAGACTAAAAAAGACTGTTACCTTTTTTTAGTTATGAGTTGTTAACTGTTGACTGTTTAGGGCAAAAGCGGAGGAAACAATAAATATTCGTCATTATAGCCTGTAATGCGTCGATAAATATTTAATACTACTTAATTTAAAATAAAACCTTTTCCACTAAGGGAGAAAACGAATAATTTTGAATTAACTTCGCTTTATATCATATAATATCATATGGACTCAAAGGTTTTAATTGTTGAAGACGATAGTGCATTCGGAATACTTCTAAAGAAATGGTTTAGTAAAAACGGATTCGAAGCATTGGTCAGGTCTACTTTAGATGAGGCCAGAAAGGATCTGCTAAAGACAGATTTCAAATTGATCATGACAGACCTAAGGCTTCCCGATGGGGATGGTATTATGTTATTGACATGGATCAAGGAGAAGGGAATAAGTACTCCGGTTATTATAATGACCAGCTATGGAGAGGTCCAAAGCGCCGTTGCCGCCATTAAGTTAGGAGCATTCGACTATATGGAGAAACCCATAAATCCAGATATACTGAAATCCAAGATAAATGAAGCCCTAAATCATATTCCGGTCCAGGCCCCTAAAGAAAATGCCTCTACCGTAAATATCGTATATGGCAAAAACACTTTATCTAAAAAAATGTATGAGCATATCGAACTGGTTGCGCCGACACATCTATCCGTGCTTATAAGGGGCGAAAGCGGAACCGGAAAAGAATACACAGCAAGAATGATACATGACAGCAGCGACAGGCACCATGCTCCGTTTATAGCCGTGGACTGCGGTAGCTTATCCAGAGAGTTAGCCCCGAGCGAATTGTTCGGGCATCTGAAGGGGGCTTTTACTTCTGCCATTGCTGATAAGAAAGGTGTATTTGAACAGGCCGAAGGCGGCACTGTTTTTCTGGACGAGGTGGGAAACCTGTCATATGAGGTACAAGTCCAGTTATTAAGGGCCATACAGGAACGGAAGGTACGTCCGGTAGGCTCGGCCACGGACATAAAAGTAAATGTAAGAATGATCGTTGCAACGAATGAGAACCTGGAAACTGCGATATCAGAAGGACGTTTCCGGGAAGATTTATATCACAGGCTAAACGAATTTACCCTGATAGTCCCCCCTTTACGCGAGCGGGAAGAAGACATTGTACTTTTTGCAAACAGCTTTTTGGCAGATGCGAATAAAGAACTGGAACGGAATGTGGAAAAGTTCTCGGACGATAGCATGCATATATTGAAACAATATCACTGGCCCGGAAATTTACGCGAACTGAGAAATGTGATACGGAGGACTGTACTTTTTGCAAAAGGGACAGAGATTACACCTGATCTTTTGCCTGAATTTATTCAAAGTCCGGCACAGACTGAACAAATCTCTTTATCCCCCATAGATGAACGTGAACAAATCCTTAAAGCTCTGAAAATAACAAAAGGGAACAAGACCAAGGCCGCAAACCTGCTCAATATAGACAGGAAGACCCTTTACAACAAGATGCATCAATATGGCATGGATATTTAATTTAGTGAGATCTTAAATAGTCGTCCGTCCGGGCTGTTATCTGTTCTGCATACTCAATCAGTTCGAGTATATCATCTTCCCATCCGGGATATACCTGATCCTCTCCGGACCGCCGGGAATCTATCTTCTTAAATATATCCAGCTTTCCGGCCGCACCAACCTGTATAAACATCGGCTGCATCTTATGAGTAATAAACTGGACCCTTTTGAAATCACTATCGAGCAATGCAGAGCGAAGGCCGGCGACATTCTCTGTTGTAGATTGTACGAATGAAAGCAGAACCTCACGTAATGCTTCGGGATCTTCCTCCAGGATTTCGCCGAGCGAACCGAAATACGTAGACTTTCCTCCCAGCAACAGCTTCAGATCACTAATTTCTACAGGCTTTTTCAGATAGGCTTTAAACCCAAGTTTGAGGAAATCATCATAGTTAATATCTTCCCGTGCCGTGATTATCGTAACCGGTATATCTGCCCTATTGTATTTCATCCGGCTTAAAACATCAAGGCCACTAAATTCCTCCATTTCCATATCAGTCAGTATCTCATCATATTGGTCTATTCCCAATATCATGTTTTCGAACTCACTGATATTATTGCATGTGGAAGGGATATGGCCTAAAGCCAACAACATATCGCGGATAATTGCCAGATAATATATATCATCGTCTATCGCTAATATTTTTTTAGGGATGAAAGCTTCAGTCACAATACCCTTACTTACAGGGATGGATACTTCGGTTCTGGTTCCTTTTCCTTCTGCCGAAGCGACCTTTATGTTCCCCTGAAATAAATCGACCAGACCTTTAACAACATACATCCCAAAACCTGAACCTTCCGACAGATGAGAGCTTTCATCTATCCGGCTAAATGGCCGGAATATATCATCGATCCGGTTTTGAGGAATTCCTACGCCTGTATCTTCTATCATACAATATAGCCTGGAATCAGAATATTTTACATCGAACCTGATGGAGCCTTCTATCGTATATTTAATCGAATTAGACAGGATATTTATAAGTATTTGCTTAATCTTCAGAGAATCCGATGACAATACCAGATTCTTATCAAAATCGAACAAATGAGATATCGTGAGGCTTTTCTGATTAGCAAGAGGAACGAACATGTCCACAGTCTCTTTACATAGGTCATATAAATTGAAGTTACGATTGGATATACTGGATGTGCCTTGTTCGATACTCGAAAATTCGAGTAAGTTAGCTAAAAGGGCTAAGATATATTTTCCAGAATCTTTCATCGTCCGGACTTGATAAGGCAGGAATTGCTTTGCCGTTTCTTTCAGTTCCAAAGTTCCGAGAATAGAATTAAGAGGTGTTTTAATATCATGTGAAACAGACAGCAGTAATCTATGACGACTATCCATTATTTGCTTGATCCTTACATTCGCCCTTTCTACATTCTGGCGCAGCCTGTAACTTTTGTTTACATCACTTATTATAAGCAATATAAAGATGAAGATCAAAATAAGGGCGACAGCACTGCTAATAATAGAATAGGTATTATTATTGCGGATCAATTGTTCTGTATTTTGTATCTCATCTAACCGGGTTTGGACAGTCTGACTATATAATTCAATTAGTAACGTTGTGATTTCAGAAGATATTTCCTGATCTGCTACAATAAGATTGTTTAAATTCCTTTCGATGGTAATGATCCTATTTACATAGTCATCTTTGGCCTGCTCTGCGATCTCCGTAACTTCAGATACGATATGCAGGGTATCGCTTTTGGGCAAGGTTAATGTATCCAGCTTAGACGTAGTAATTGCCGTTACTGTATCCGTACCTTTAGACGGAGAAAACAATTCCGACAATTTTTTCCAAAACCCCTTTTTAGAACCTGAATGGATTATAGTATCCTGTACTGTTGTGGTGACTAAGACGGTGTCTCTTTTAACGACCGGGTCCATGTCTTTTAGAATTTCATTAATCGATTCTATAGGATTCTTATTGCTAAACTGGCGATTCAGATTTGATACGATCTTACCCTTTTTAATCAAAAGCCAATTAATTTGTTGTAGTTTCTCGTTTTGCAGAGGATTCACATAGCTTAGGGAATCCATCAATTGTTCCACTGTATTCAGGCTTTCATTGAAAAGGCGGAAATGCTTTGTTTGCTTTGTAGATACATAGAGATTTAGTTCCGACTGGGATACGTTTACCGCATTAATCAATTTATTCAAAAAGGAGAGTTCTCGATAGTATTGTTCAATATTCCTTTTTTGGTCATCAATATCATCTCCCATTTTGTAGATATAGATAAGCATTCCACTGCAAATAACAGCAACAATTACATATATTAATACGGCTTTAAATCTTATATTCTTTTCGGGAGTTTCCAGCATCTTCTTATTTTTCTATGTGTACTATATATAAAACGAACAAATAACTATTCTATTTGGTTTTCCACAGTTCTATGTGTGTATTTTTTCCACAGTTCCACATTATCACCATTTAACCAAAGTAGAGCTCCATAAAACCAAAACAATAATAATCAACCAGTTACAATACACAAATCAAGTACATATCTTTTTGGCATAACTATTGTTTATTTAATAACGTAACTGAAGTTTACACATTTTGATGCTCATAATAATAATTAAAAAATTAAAGAGATGAAAAAAATGAAATTAATGATGTTGGCCATTGCGATAGTTTTTGGAACATCAGCTTTTGCAAATGTACAAAGTTCGTCAAGTGAAAATAACGCAACAGTTGCGATTAGCCAGACAAACGATGACGGATATGTAGAAGTAAAATTGGAAGATTTAAACGAGAAAGTTCAGGCAGCGATAAAAGGGTATACCGAATCGTATGATGTTTCAGCCCTCGGATACAATGCTGACAAGAAACTTACAAGAGTAACTCTATCTTCAAAGGCAGACCAAAGTATCAAAGTTGTGATACTGGACGATGAAGGTAAAGAATATGTAGAAGCTACTGCTGAATAAATATACCCAAATTTGATCAAGGCAACTTCACTAGGCCACAGGGGAATACTCAATGTATTCCCCTCCTCTTGTTTACTGACTGTCAAGAAGAAAAAGCTCCCGTAAAGATCTAATTTACAGAAACAATATATATTTTGCATCTTAAATTAGTGAAACTGATAAGCATCAGTTTAAGATCTATGGTGATCGGGAAGAAAATTCTCTATATAATATACAGCCTTATATAATTGCATAAAGAATATGTACCTGGAGAAATTCGCGGGTATAGTTCTTATACAATAATAGGTAAGCCGCCCATTCATCTGTCATTATATGGGTTCCATTTTTTACAACTTTTTGTATGATTGGCTCTAATGTCTTACGCTTGGCATTTGGTACAGAAGTAATTTTTAATTTTCCCTTACATTGTACCCGTTTTCACAGAAAACTGTCTTTTACAATGCGAACATTTCATTCATTTGCTAATCTGCTCATCCGCTTATTCACAAATTTACTATACCATTCTTTCAAAGAGCTAACGGCTAATAGCTTACTACATAGATAAAGTTTTCAATTACCAATTCGCATTCACTTTATTATTCTTTTGGCAGTAAAATATATACTCCCTATACCACTGGGGTCATAGGGAGTATACGATGAAATACTATCTTACTTACTTGGTTTACTATAACAAGACGGAATTTATACCTTCAGTACCAGAGTCTTCACTTCTCTTAGCAGCCTTTCAACAGCTTGTTATACCTGCCCCTTATCTGTCTAGCCGAAGCCTGATATGAGGGTTTATAGGGATAACTTTAGGTGGGGCTTTGATACCGATACCGACCAGTTGCAGGTTTATGCTGTTTTCATCGACCGTGAAAGTGAAGACAGCCTGTGTATTATCGGGTTCTATCTGTCTCTGCGGGATATCATTGACCCAAACAGGCGTATTGTTCACTAATTCGGAGCGGGTGCCGGGTGTAACATCAGTGATATGCCACTTTGAAGGGTCGCTGTTGGTGATCCTAACTGTGTAATTACCCTCCCGCAGGAAGTAGTACAAGTTGCCGGCCACACTGCGGAAAGTGCCGTCGCCGACTATTTCCATTTCGGGGCTGCCGATTATTCCCGTACCCAGAAGCATTGTCTTATAGGAACCTGTAAACTGAGATAAAAATGTGCTATTGTCTTCGCCTGCATCCAGTTTCCCATTGCGGTTCTCGTCGTAGAAAAATTTGCCTAATACCCCGGCCATAGCTGTCTCGGCTGCTATTACCGAGCCGTAAAGCCATGTACCTGAGCCATCTGCTTCACGCCAGCCTTTCTGGTAGCTGCGCCAGAAATTCAGGGTGCCCAGTACGGAGCCATCCTCCAACGAGATGCGGAAAGTGGTTTCTCCCTTGCTGCCGGAATCGCCCACCTTGGCGATATCTTGCGAGGCGATGAACTTCAACATGGTAACCTCTTCCAGAGTGTGTCCGGCAGCCAACAAGTTGGTATATGTATCCCACTGCGGCTTTACCGGAACCCAGCTGTCATCTATACCTCCCTCGGTGAATTCGGTGATAGCTCCCGTATCTATACTGTAGTAGGTGGTGAAGCCGGGGAGCACCACTTCTTCCTCCAGTATGGCCGTCCATTCGGGCTCATGAGGGGCCAGGCCTGGTTCCGATAAATGCGCATCCTGCAGCACCGTATTATAGAATAAATGATCATAATTGATGCCTATCTTTGGTATGGGCAGATAGATTTCCGACCCCGGATAATAAACATCGGCGGAAGTATTCTCATACCCTATACGGATTTCGGCATCGTGGTCGCCGGTTACGGTTGCTATAGAAACGTCGGTACCATTGTAGGAATAAAAGTCCTCTGTATTATCATTATTACCATCAGCGTTATTATCAATAAATACACGTATACCCAACGATACATTCAGTCCCGGATCTTGCACCACCGGTATTCCGGGGCTAATGTTGTTCACATTCCCGGCTATCGCTATTCCGTAGGAGGAGGTTTTTCCTGTCCAGTTATTTACGTCGGGTCCCGTAAACCCGCTTGTGCTGGCGGTAAGGGCAGACCGACCGAGATCGATATTTACTATATCCGCCATAGAAACGGAGGGATAGGCCGCCGAAGCGAGGCTGACATAAGCCATAAAGCGCAAGGTAAAGTAATTCTGGCCTCCGTAACGGTCGGATAAAGTTCCTGTATAATCTTCGTTTTGTGCATTGCGGGCTATAATATCGTACTTGTTGTTGACCTGTATGCGGTAGCTTGTCCATCGTATGCCATCGACAATTTGGGTTTTCGGTGTTCCCGTTACCGATGCGGGAACAAAAACAGGGCCATTCCTGCCTGCCGCCGAAAGTACCTGCAACGAGGCAGGGTCGAGGCCTATCCCTTCAGGCAAATTTATATAGAACGTAGGGTCTGTGATCTCATTAGAGTGCATGCTGTTTGACCAGGAATCGCCGGTGTTGGAGTTGACATCAAAATATATAGGATCGCCGGGAAAGAAAGATCCTCCTTTCTGATCGCCGGCCGGCAGGGTATATGTTTCCATCGAAGGATATCCCTCATGGGATGCGGAAACCTCTATTGTTCCCATCCCGGATGTTGTCCAGCCGATACTGGTATGGCTGGTAGCGGTCTGTGGCAGATTACTCATCACACCGTCGGGGGTGTCGGAGCTTATCGTCAGCGTTACATCCCCTTCTTGCCCGTTTATAAACTTTCCGTAATATACAGTTTGTCCGGTGGTACGATTGTTTGTGAAGTTGGCTACCTGTAATGTTTCCTGTACAATAGTCAGGTTGACCAGGTATTCATTATCCGCCAGCCCCAGCATTACAGGAGTAATCCTTGCCGAACCGTATACATATCCTTGCATGGTTCCGGTATAGTTCACAGTCCTACCAGCGCTGGTAAGGCCTGTAGCGCTTACGTTATAGTCCGTCGTGTTACTTCCCCCGCAGGGTATCTTTACTCCCCGTACCTGTGGCGAGGCTGGGAAAGTAAACTCATATTTCATGTTTTCCGCTACAGTCGGCCCATTATTCGCTATACTGAACTTTCCTACAGCCCAGTCGTAGGGAAAGTCTTGATCCTCATTCAGGTCGCGCCTGACTAAATTCTGCCCGGTCAGGCTAATGTCGATTTGCGGACGCACAGGTGTACGGTATGTGTTTACGGCATTTTTAAGCTTAGTATCACTATCTGCAACCACCATAGAATAGGTATATTGTGTGCCGTCGCCAACCAGTGAGCCGGTAGTAATGGATGTACGGGGTGTAAAATCGATGGGTACATCCCATTTGTTGTTTACCCCGTCTATTTCTGCCGTCCAGAATATCTCCAGGGCTGTACCTGTACTGGCATGTGCCCATTGACCTTTGCTGAAAGTAAAGGTTATTTCGTGTGCGGCGGTATTGTTGCTTACTTTAATATGCCCGTTGTTGAACGAACCCTCGGTAGAAGTACCCGGGTTCAATAGCCATACCCGACTGATATTAAAACCCTTGTAAGTAACCCCTTCTCTGTAGGGAATAGTGATAACGACTTCGTCGACATAGGGTGTCTCAAGTCCCATGCCCGAGTTGTAACTCGAAAAAGTCCATCCTGTATTGAAATCGGCAGTTCCCTTGTTAGGGTCTGTAGAATCAACGACGCCCTCTACCTTTCCGGAGTGCCCGTTATTGGCGCCTGAAATGCTGGTAGTTGCAATATAGGGAATGACAAGCTGGCTTATGTGCGCTTTTACATGGTTGGAAAGTTCAGATGTACCGCTTATCATATCCACTGTAATATCCGGTAAGGTATGGCTGGTAAACAGAGTTGCATCATAAGAGACTTCTATAGAGCCTGTGGCCAGAGCCGGGTCGGTATGCGGTACGAGCGGCATATCGATGGCCAGGGTAAGGGTGAGGACAATACGGTCGCAATTGGAGTTGAATGTATAAACCACCTTGCCATCGTAAGGGCGGATATTCTCCTCTTTTGTGTTAGTATTGTACGGACTCCTATCTCTATAGGTGGTGTATCCCGTAATTACCTGATCGGCGAAAGGTGTACCGTCTCTGGCAGTCAGTAAACTACTCGCTATCATGCTTTGTCTGTCACCCGGAAGGCTGAGCTGTGTGACACCATCGATAGCGTCGGTGCCCGATTTGACGGAGTATTCCTTTATCATATACCCGCGCGGAATATCGACCATTATCTCGCGCGTTTTCACAGAGCCCGGTAATGCAAAATCAGCCGTGATCTGCATCTGCACATTACCCGACTTATTGTTCATCTCTGCCTGGTGAGGCGTAGGCAGGGAATCGACGTTCGTCCAGATGGTACCGTCGCCCCATTTTACCGTCAGCGCATCCTGAGCATGCAGTACGGAGCTGAAACTACATACGGTGCACAGCAAGGTAAGCAGTGAAATTTTGAAAACAGTATATGTAGTTTTGTTGTTTTGATTTGTCATAATTCAATATTTTAGAGTGGTAAGCAGTAAGCAGATGGCAGAATCAAAGATTTACCAGTAGACTACCGACCGTTGCTAATCGCTATTTTACCACAAAAATGACATTGATATAGCTACTTTCCGGGATATTGGTGGAAAGTATCTCGTAAGTCATTTCCCCAGACGCATCGATATCTGTAATTTTCAATACGTCTGAAGGAGAATATGCCGTAACTATATAGTCGAGCTCACTACTACTATAAATCTTCGGCTGTACCTGAGTGAGTGCACTATTGGAAGACACGAACTGAATGTCGTTACTGTCACTTTTGGTGAATTGATTCACATATTCGTTATAAAGATTTACGCTCTGGGTGCCGACTGTCGAAACATCTAGATTGAACGACGGCATGTAGAACCATTTTGGGCTATTGGAATCCTGTACCTTTACCCAAGTGGCTCCGTCCCAGATATATTGCCCCTCGTCGAAATCGTTTGTGGTAGAAAGGTTGTAAACCAGCAGTCCGGTCAGTTTTTCTTTCAGATTGGGATTTGCAGTAATTTCTGCATCTGTAATGAAAGGCAGTAGCTTGCTTGCATCTACAAGATTGACACGCGGCAACAGCAGCCCGCCTCCGGAACCGGAGGTGAGTCCTGTGGTCGGTCCGCCGTTTGTAGATGAATCATCACTTTTCAGGTCGAGCAGTGCGCCCTTGATTGGTTCTTTATCTGCACCCACGGTTACCTGTGCATTAATGGTCACGGACAAGCAGATAAGGAAGACGAATGTTGTTATTAGTCTTTTAAATTTCAGTTTCATAATTCGTTTGTTTGTTACGATTTTCTGTAAAGCATTTGTTTTAGTCACATCATTTTTTTTAAAATTATAAAAAATGCAGCAATTCTTCCATACACCTTTTGTATCGGGTATGGATGTAAGTTTGTAATAAGGTTGGATATTATTTATCCTATTAATCCATTTTGTTTATATAATTTCTTACAGGCGTTGTCGCCGTTTTCCGGATTTGTAATCTTTGTTGTTATATTACAAAAGCTTATATACGCCTCCATTATTTGTCTTCCCGTCTGCTTCGATTATCATTTCGTCATTATAGTTTCTAACGGATTATCTCCTGTTTTTATTTTTTTTAACAAAAAAACTGTATCTTCTACAGGCGGCTATTATTAACCGGATATTGTATAGTTACATTTTATATTTTGCATAAATACACGCAACTATCATATTATCAGAAGATAAAATATAGATCTCAATGCTGTTTTCTGTCTGATTTTCATTATATAATTGAATTCTATTTGCAATTGCAAGTTATCTTTAAAATTTTATATAGATTTTATAGATTTCCGCCATTATGTTTTACATTTTCTCCCGGACATGTTAAAAAAAATCAATAATAGTGTACGGAATGAATGCTTTTATCAAGTTTAAATATCCGACTATCAGCTATTTGTTTTTTCGCAATTAGTATCTATTTCCATGTCCGAAACACACAATTATATTATGAGTAACGATTTTATTCGTATTCACCGAGGATATGTTATCAATCTTAATTACGTGGAGTCTATCGTAGGGAATACTATCAAAATGTTCAGCGGCGAATGGCTACCTATTGGACGGAAATTTCGGAAAACCGTAAATAAATCATTCCCGTTTGCCGTAACAAGAAGCCAGAAATACGAGTAAATATTGCTGTTCGGAGAACGGAATTCTTATTAGAAAAACATATTTCGCCCAAAATGTAAGGGAGCCGTTTTTTACCACTTTGTAGAAAATAAAAATCCTGAAATTCAATGAATTTCAGGATTTTACTTCATTTTACTTATTCTCTTTGTGGAGCTGGAGGGAACGTATCCCCTACTCTATCCCCCCTATAAATGAATATTTTAAAATTCTGAAATTTTGACTGTCCCCGAATTTAGCAGTGCCTGATTCCGCAAAACTAACTGAACATCATACAATTACAAATATATATATTTCTGTGAACAAAACAAAACTTTTAGAACATTGTTTTTCAGCAGATTATAGACAATAATTTGAAAAGCACTCCTTTTTTTCGGAGGGAACTGTATTTTGAGGGCTACAGATAAAGCTCTTTTACAGCAAAAAATTGTGGATTTTCTTGTTATTTTCTGCTTAAGAACGGCTAAATCTTTGGGATAAAATCGACTCACATTTATTTGCTATAAAATCAATGATTTCCATTCCTTTTTTACGAGGGATGCGAATACTCTCTCCAACGATCAGCATATCCTCTATTATAGGAGAACCACTATTGTTTACAGAGGTAGCATGCTCTCCATTATACCCTTCCCGGCTTAGGGTTAAGTCGTATGCGGGTGACAAAGACCATTTCCCTGCACGACAGATAAAACTGAAATTTTTAGCATGGTCGTCTTTATTATCCGTAAGGACATTAAAAACCATCCGACGGAACATTTCATCTACTTGTTCCGGATTCTGTGTCAGAAAACCGGTTAAATGAAGTAATATTTTATAGTCTAATTTAGGATTGTGAATAGACTCGTTGAGCAAAGCTCCTGCAGTAGCAATATGTAAACGTTTATCATTCTCCAGATCAAACCGCTTGCTTGCAAAATATTTTCCTTGCAGAAGTTTGAAGTCTGATACTTCAATACCGCACATACGGGCTATTTCATTATAACGGAATTCCATTTCCCCCATGTTCTTGGGGTCATATGTATTCCGGAATTTCACTAACCAGGCTCCCTCTTCATCCCGGTATAAACATTTCGGTCGACAACCTCCCGAGTTCCCGCTATTAAAATAGAGTACATCTGCACCATCATCCGTCTTTTCTGACAAGATATCAAGAGCCAGCTGTTGCAAATAGTCCAATTCAGGTAAAGTTTTTTCTTTTCCAACTAAAGATTCAGGTATATAGGATAAGGCTCCCATACCGGATGTCCCTACAATACTCAACCGCTGAAGCGGGGTAAGTGTACTGTCATCTATTCCTTGATTTTTCAGCAATCTATTCAGTAAATAGCGTCCGTATCCATCTGGAAGACTATCTTCAAATATGCCGAAATTACCCCAGAATGGTTCTGGTTTGGCAATAAACAAGTCTGATTTTAAAGGTAGTTCTATAGGAGATATAGAAAACCCGGATAATAGCCAACTCTTATCATATTGAAATGCGCATAGCCGATTATCCGGAGTCATCATTAACTCACCAACCTTCTGCTCTCTGTATTGAACTGATAATTTATTTACCTGTTTCATTCCGCCGTCCTCTTTTTCGCCGTTTATTCTGGTTTATAAGTTCAAGCTCTTCCATCGTATTGTAGATAGGTTGAGACAAGAGCTCTTTGATATCTTTAGCATAACCTAAAGCCTTGGTTAAAGCTATATACGAAGCTAAAGAAATCGTATATTTCTGCTCAAATTTAGCAATCGTAGCAGCAGGGATACCACTTATCTCAGAAAGGGTATTTCTTGATAACCCTTTTTCTAAGCGACGATTTTGAAGATTTTGTGCTAAAACTTTCTGAATATCTTCTACTGAATCAATATCAAAATTATACAACAAATACATACTATAATATCTATTAATGATAGAATACAAAGATAATAAATACTATAGTAAATTTTATTAAAATATTAAATATGAGATAAAAATTAATATGAGATAAAAAATGACAGGGATTAATGCTATCAATTGCTATCAATCCATTCATTACTAAAATCCTACATAGCTATAAATTATGGTAACTATATATGGCAATACCTTAAATTATATTTCTATAAACTTTGTGGTATTTCCATTATTTAGGTAAATCTTTTTTACTCATATCAATATCGTCCATTAGAAGAATGTAAATATTTGATAAGGTTACTAAAATAAACATTACCAAATCATAAAATAATACCAAACTTATAGTTGTCAAAGTAAGTTTTATGATATTATCATTAACTACTTTTTGAAGGACAAGCAAAATAATCAAAGCAATACAAATAATGATGATAAACGTAATTTGCTGCACGAAACTTCGCGTAAAATTACTAAAGCGTATCAAATAATTTTTAGTACTATTATCAGTCTTGTTTTTAAATCTTTCTATCCGTTGAGATAATTTATCAGGAACTGTAAATAATACACCAAATATTAATGCAGTGAATATGCTTAATACAGTCAATAATGTATCTATTATATCTTTCAAACTTATTTCCTTCCAAACCGTAATTATGCATATTACAATTGGGACAAAAATAAATCCTAAATATACTTGAAATTTTGACCTTTTATTTCCGTCAATATCGTACAGTAGCGATTTTATTCCATCTTTAATTATCCTATATATTTGTTTAAATATGAATGTCATCTTAATTTAGGTGTATATGATATCTGCCTTTTAATATCATTCAACATTCCTTTGGTATATTGATGAAGATCATCCCATTTTGGCAACTGAGAATTGTCCTCTTTCAGCGAATCATCCAATGTAATTGTCGGCAATATACTATCTATATTTGCTAATGTTGCATTAGCTCTTTTACCTTCTGAATCTACATAGAAAAGTTTTACTTTGTCTTGAGTTTCATCATAATCTGTATCAATTGCCTTTATTTGAGATTTTAATACATTCTTATAGTTTACAACTGATATAAAATCTTTAAAAGGTATTTTAAATCGGCTGAAGATAGATCTCCTTTTTGCATGTGTAAATGGATTAAAAACAGGGTTTAAAGGTCTGTTTGTATCTCTATTACGATGAACTACTTGTATTTCGCTAATGTATCCATCTTTCAAGAATCTGTCTATATATTCATCAGGAATACATTTGCTCCACTCAGCTTTGTAACCCTTAGCTATAAAATAGCTACTAAGTTGTTCTTTAAATAAAGTCGTACAGCCTGTATTTGTATAACTCTGCACCATTAAAATACCTACATTAGAATCAATTGGCATCCATATTTTGTAAAAATAATAAAGTGACGTTACACTATCTCCAGCAACTTTACTTGTAGGTATAGTTGCATTACTAGATTGATATATATCATATTCTATACCTGTAGCACCACCTTTGAATATCCCCCATACCGTATAGTCGTTAGAATCATAACCTTTAAACTGATCTGTTGTAACACTCATTGCTTGAGTATTATTCTTATTTGGCTTGAATGAAGAATTAAAACCGTTTATAAAATCTTCTAAAAAAACTTTCATATAATTTGCTTCATCTATTTCTTCAATAGATAAAGTATTAACGAAGTCTTTAAGTATACATTCATCTTTTTCTGTAAGATATGCTACTCTTTCTTCGCCACGAATCCTCCGTGTAGTTTCTTCTTTTATTTTCTTCAAAGTAAAATAATAGATGTCAAGTTTTAATGTGTATCCCATATAAATTATTCTTTAATTATAACATGTAACATATCTTAAACTTAAGAATCAGAAATAACAAATTTAATAACAATTGATTGATATCCATACATATATTTTAACAAAAATAAAATATTTGCGAATAACAACATGACAAATATGAATAAGATAACTATCGTTATTGAAATACTAGGTAACGGGGTTAAAGACACTATTATAACCGTTAAAAAGAATGTAACAACCATATTTTATTTGAGGAGAGCTTTGATTATAACCTCAAGAGATGTATACTCTTCGATTACACACTCTCTCAGAAAAGTTTTTTACTGAAAATATCCCGAATTGGGAGATAGCTCAGTAATATTATTTATTCATAAATTTATAAATGACATTAGGCTGAGTAACAAAATGGAGGCTATTTTTAATTATAAGGTCAAAGAGATCTTACGTGTTATAAGTATTGTAGTCCACTTCTTTTATTACTAATCACCTATTACAGGTTGCCCATAGGAAACTGATATTTAACTCATATGATTATGGAAGTTTCCCTTTTCTTAGAATTCATTAGGGTATTTAACAGTATGTACAGATTGAATAAATAATTCTCATCCTCATCGAAGAAATGCCATAAACATTCGTTAAATTTGCACTTTATGTCAATAGATGTATAATGTTATGAAGAAACAGAACAGTAGCCAGCTATTGAATATTGACGCAATGAGAGCGGATTAATAAGCGTAACCAATAAAATATGAATAAGCAACAACTTGCATCAAAGATATGGGCTTCGGCAAATAAAATGCGGTCAAAGATAGAAGCCAATGATTATAAAGATTATATTCTTGGTTTCATCTTCTATAAATTTCTATCCGATAAAGAAGAAAGTCTGTTAAGAAAAAGTGATTGGACGCAGGAAGATTTTCCCGAATTGAAGGAAGACGATGAAGAAACGGTGCGTTACTGTCAGCAGCAATTAGGTTATTTTATTTCATACAACAATTTATTTTCTACCTGGTTGAAGAAAGGTAGGGATTTCGATGTTTCTGATGTGCGCGATGCTATTTCGGCATTCAATCGTTTAATAAACGAAACGCACAAACCCGTCTTTGCAAAAATCTTCGATACGTTGCAAACAGGTCTGAGCAAATTGGGTGAAAGTGCCGGATCCCAAACCAAAGCCATTAGCCAACTTATCCAATTGATTAAAGATATCCCTACAGACGGTAGTCAGGATTACGATGTATTAGGATTTATCTATGAGTATCTTATCAGCAACTTTGCGGCAAATGCCGGGAAAAAGGCAGGAGAATTTTATACTCCACACGAAGTATCTGTTTTAATGTCGGAGATTGTTGCCCATTATCTGAAAGATAGAGACAAAATAGAAATTTATGACCCGACAAGTGGCTCAGGATCATTACTCATCAATATCGGTCGCTCCGTTGCCAAACATATCAGCAATAAAGACAATATACTATACTACGCCCAGGAACTCAAAGAGAATACCTATAACCTGACCCGTATGAATCTCGTTATGCGCGATATTCTGCCCGACAATATAAAAGCCCGTAACGGGGATACACTGGAAGATGATTGGCCATATTTTGACGAAACCGACAAGGAAAGAACCTACAGCCCACTATATGTGGATGCAGTAGTGTCCAATCCGCCCTATTCGCAAAACTGGGACCCTTCGAACAAAGAAGCGGATGCCCGTTATTCCCGGTACGGACTGGCTCCAAAGGCCAAAGCAGACTACGCATTTCTTCTTCACGACCTGTTCCATGTTAAACCGGATGGCATAATGACTATCGTACTGCCTCACGGAGTGTTGTTCCGGGGTGGAGAAGAAGAAAAGATCAGGAAGAACCTAATAGAATACAATAATATTGATGCCATCATAGGGCTACCCTCCAATATCTTTTTCGGAACAGGCATTCCTACCATCATCATGGTACTGAGGCAACAACGTGCCGATGAAGATGTATTAATAATAGATGCCTCCAAAGGCTTTGTAAAAGAAGGAAAAAATAATAAACTGCGTGCTTGCGATATCAAAAAGATAGCCGATGCAATTATCAACCGCAGCGATATTCCTAAGTTTTCCCGCAAGGTGTCTCGCAAAACCATACGCGAAAACGGGTACAACCTGAATATACCCCGTTATGTGGATTCATCGGCCGAAGCAGAATCATGGGATATATACGCCTCTATGTTCGGAGGCATTCCCAATGCCGAAATTGATGCTTTGGCAAACTATTGGGCAGCTTTCCCTACGCTACGGGCTCAGCTATTTGCCAATGACGGTACTCCCTATTCATCTCTGTCTGCCGAAGATGTAAAACAGACCATTGCTGACAATGCGGATGTAAAAAGCTTTATCAACCGTTTTAACGAAGCTTTCGCCACATTACCCGCTTACCTGAAAGAGGAGTTGATAGACAACATGCTGACACTGAAAATACAGCAGGAAGAGAATAAAATAAGTATCGATATTTTCAATCGGCTCACCGGTCTGCCGCTATTCGATAAATACTGGAAAATCCAGTGAGCGTTGCCCCCTCGTGCCAAATCTAAATTGACCCCTGAAAAAA